>NZ_JAKUDL010000004.1:0-448420 GCF_022484835.1 Shewanella zhuhaiensis | reverse complement strand
CCCAACACCGCCGTGACCATTGAAGGTCACTGCAGCCGCACCGGTGGTTACGACTACAACATGGACCTGTCCCAGCGGCGCGCCAACGCGGTCACCGAAGTGCTGGTGCAGCAATACGGTATCGAACCCGGCCGTCTCAAGGCTATCGGCTTTGGTTACAACAACCCGGTTGACCCAAGCGATTCCCCTGAGGCACACGACAAAAACCGTCGTGTAATCGCTGAGATTGTCGGTGACGACACTACTGCCGACATGAAGTGGAACATATATACTGTTGATCAAGAAGTGAAATAGTGTACTGACCTCAAACCATGACAGGCAGACATGAGATAACCAAAAGCGTATTAAAGGTCTGCCGACATGGTGTGTTGGCAACGGCCCTGCTGGGGATTTGTCTGTTCGCGCAGTCAAGTGCCCAGCTGGACCGTAACAAGATTGTCTCCACCCTGGAGAATAAATACGGCGCTCGCGCCGGTAAACGGGCCAATGCCTGGTTTCAGGTGGTGGACTCGGCTCAGGGACTGAGCGAAAAAGAAAAGTTGGCGAAGGTGAATACCTTCTTTAATCTGTTTACCTTCGTTGACGATATCAGGTTATGGGGTGAATCGAACTACTGGGCCACGCCCATGGAGTTTATCGGTGTTGCCGGCGGCGATTGTGAGGACTTCTCTATCGCCAAATATTTTACCCTGTTGCAGCTCGGTATTCCGGACGAGAAGCTCAGGATCACCATGGTTAAAGCAACCTCAGTCAACCAGTACCACATGGTGCTGGCGTATTACGAAACACCGGGCTCGGTACCTCTGGTACTGGACAACCTGGACAAGGCCATCAAACCGGCCACGCAACGACGGGACCTGCTGCCAGTTTACAGCTTTAACGGTAAACAACTGTGGTTAAACAAAGAAAAGGGACGGGGTGAGCTTGCGGGGTCGTCCTCGCGGCTGGAGAAATGGTCCGATTTAACCCGAAGACTGGGGGTTGAACGGCTCAGACAACCCAAGATGAGATTGGAGTAACTACCGCATGACACTGTTTCGACAGCTGTACTCGCTATTGTTTGGTTTGTTTCTGTTGGTGATAACCAGCCTGGCCTATGTGCAGTTCACAGAGACCAAGAGCTTTTTGACCAACCAAATGGAATCTGACCTCAATAACGTCAGCAACTCATTGGGCCTGCTGCTGGTACCTGCGTTGGAAACCGGCGACATTGCCACCGCCGAAACCCTGATTAATGTGATTTTTGAAGGCGGTTACTACCAACAGGTCAAGCTGACCTGGCTTGTGGATGGCAAGCAGCAAGAATGGAATAACTCGCTCAAAATTAAGGGTGTGCCCGAGTGGTTCATCAACCTTGGTATTTTCGGCACCATCAAAAAAGAAAGCACCATTACTTCTGGTTGGTTGCAACTGGCACAGCTTGAAATTACTGCACACCCGGGCTTTGGCTACCACGAGCTGTGGCGGATCCTCACCAATACCATCATAGTATTCTCAATCCTGTTTTTGGTGACCATTTTCCTCGCCCGCTTTGGTCTGGGCTGGATCCTCAAGCCACTGCATGTGGTGTCCGAGCACGCCAAGAGCATTGCCAATCGCCAATTTGGGCCTGAACTGGCCATTCCCAAAACCCTTGAACTCAAGGAAGTGGTAATTGCGTTCAACAGCATGTCTGCCCAGCTCAAACAAATCTTCAGCTCACTGGATGAAGAAGTCACCGCACTTCGCAAAAAGAATCTGGTAGATCAGGTCTCCAACCTGCCAAACCGTCAATATCTGGTGGGCCGCCTTAACAGCTGGCTGTCAGAACCTGGCAGCGGCGCCCTGTTTATGGCCAAGTTTGACTGGCTGGAAGAAGTGCACGCCAAGTACGGCTATCAGGTACGCGACGAAACCATCAAGCTGCTGTCTGAAAAACTGCAAAGTCAGCTCGGTGAAATCGCACCTGGCGTGGTGGCCCGCATTGCGGCATTCGAATTTGCCTTCCTGGTATTTGATGTTGATAAAGAGCAAATCAGCAAATACCTGCAAACCCTTATTCGCACTGTGAATCAGGAAATTTCCAAGGCAGGCGGTAAGCCCAATGAACAGTTTGCCATTGGTATTGCCGAGCGCATCGGCTCCATGACAGTGTCAGATATGCTGGCCCAGTCGGACAACGCACTGCAAAGCGCCATCAAGTCCGGCAAGGTCTACCATTGGTTTGAGTCCAACGAAGAGCAGCTGTTCACCCGCGAGCAGTGGCGCGAAAAACTCTCCAGCGCCATCAACGCCAAGCTGTTCAAGTTCCGCTGGCAGCCTATCCAACTCAGTGACGGCGCAGGCTTGCTGCAACGGGAACTCTACTGTCAGCTGGAAATTGGTGACAAGTTGGCCCACGCCGGGCAGTTTATGCCATACGTCGAACTGCTTTCGCTGGGCGCCTTGCTGGATAAATGTCTTATCCAGAAGGTGCACGATATCCACCTGCTGGAGCGTAACTTCGAGCCACTGGCAATCAACCTGACCCATCAGAGTTTGACCGACCCTGAATTCCACCAGTGGCTGCAGCAGTTCCTGCGCGCAACTCCGCTGGCAGAGCGCCTGTGCTTCGACATTCCTGAATCCGGCGTCTACAGCAATCCAGAGGCATGTGAAGCCCTGTGCGCCATTATCCGCGATAATGGTGCCAAGTTTGGTATCGACCACTTTGGCCGTCAGTTTGGCTCAATGTCATACCTGCAGACCCTGCGCCCAAGTTATGTGAAGTTGGATCAATCCTTCGCCTACTATGACGAAAACCAGCACAACGCCGAGCTGTGCCGCGCGCTGGTCAACGTGGCCCGCGGTTTGGAAATCCAGGTGATTGTCACGGGTATTCAGGAAAAGCCGCAGCTGGAGCGTTTTATTCCACTGAAGACTACCGCGTATCAAGGCTTTATCGCCCCGCCGGTGGCAGTCGACTAAGCCAGACTTCAAATACACAAAAGGGTGCCTTGGGCACCCTTTCTTTTTGCCGCAAAGGCAATTAGCGCGCCTCGTAAGGCATGCCTGCAAGGATCACAGGTCAATACTCACAAGTCACTCAACAGGCTCTCGCCAAAGCCCCTAAAAGGGCGTCTGCAGGCCTTTGAGTAAGCTTTAACGCTACCAGCTGGTTTGACGAGGTTTGCAGGCTGCGGGGCCATTATCTTTATTGCAGTGAGCTCAATGCATCAAGTCAGCCACAAGCAGCCACAACGAATAAAAACCAAAGCATAAATACGGACAGCGGAATAACAACAGAGACGTCAAAACGCTGAAAAGCAGACAGTAAAATAAGGAAGGATAAAGCGAAGAAAGTGGTCGGTGATAGAGGATTCGAACCTCTGACCCTCTGCTCCCAAAGCAGATGCGCTACCAGACTGCGCTAATCACCGACATGTTTGAGCATGCGATTGCCAGAAATAAAAAAAATGCCGGGTGGCATTCAAACTGGACTTTTTCAGAAGTGGTCGGTGATAGAGGATTCGAACCTCTGACCCTCTGCTCCCAAAGCAGATGCGCTACCAGACTGCGCTAATCACCGACGTTTTTTAGCTTCTGAAGGAAGTGGGGTGACTGATGGGGCTCGAACCCACGACAACCGGAATCACAATCCGGGACTCTACCAACTGAGCTACAGTCACCACTGAATTTCCTTTGCTGACACTGTCGAACCAACTGGCGCACCCAGAAGGATTCGAACCCTCGGCCTCACCCTCCGGAGGGGTGCGCTCTATCCAACTGAGCTATGGGTGCCCTGCCGTGTCAGCGCCGCATATAGTAGGAGGTATTTGTCCCTGAGTCCAGAGCATAAAATGGTTTTTTTATTCGTTTGCTCAAGTTTTGACAAAAAGCCCCTACCCTATGCACAAAAAACGTTCTAAGAATTCACTTTATGGCGTTCCCGTTCAAGGGTATGCTGTTCTCTTGGGTCAATTTCCCGTCAAATAACAAAAAAATTACGGCGAGCGATATGCAAAGGGATTCTGGATTTACGGATGAAACCAATCCCCCATCCGGGGACGACATTAGCCGTCTGCTCAAGCGGGTCGATCGATTACGACGCCTGGCAGGCAAATACAAACGGGCCGAAGTGGTCCGCGATGCCCTGTTGCAGATCACCCATATCGCCACCGAAGTCAGCTCCCCTGAAGATTTTTACGCCGGGGTGCACACCCACCTCAAATCGCTCATCGCCGCCGACAACTTTTTTATCGCCACCTATAATCATCGCACCGAGCATCTGGAAATTCCCTTCTTTGCCGATGAAAAGGATCCGCACCCGTCGCTCATGTATCCGGATGAGGACCTGCATCAAATCCTGATGCGCGGCATTACCGGCTATGTGTTTCGTCAGGGCGAAACCGCGCTCTGTGGCCAGGCCGACTTTGAACGGCTGGAAGCCAGCGGCGATATCGTCAGCCTCGGCAGTGCCAGCCATCAGTGGCTGGGGGTGCCGATTCGCTATCAGGATCGCACCACAGGGGTGTTGGTGGTACAAACCTATAACCCCGAGGTGAATTACGGCCTTACCGAAATTGAGCTGATGGAGTTTATCAGCCACCATATTTCCGGCGTGATGGAGCGGCTTAGGCACCACGAGCAACTCGAACAATCCATCGAACAGCGCACCCGCGAACTCAGCGAGGCCTACGATAAACTCAAGCTGGAAGTGTACGAGCGCCGCCGTGCCGAGCGCTTGCAAAAATCCCTGTTTGAAATCGCCGAACTGTCGGCCACCGGGCTTGAGCATCCCGACTTTTACGCCCGGCTGCACAGCATCTTAAGCCACCTTATTCCGGCCAGTAATTGCTATATCGCCCTGATAGAGAAAGAAGCGCAGGCACTGAGTTTTCCGTTTTATGTCTCTCAGCTAGGTACCGAAGCCCCCAAACGCAGGCCGCAGACCGATGGCCTGACCGAATATCTGCTCAGTCGCCGCAGGCCACTGCTGCTGGACCAGAGTGCCATTCGGGCCCTGGTCGAGCGCGGTGAGGTATATGCTCAAACGCCAGAGCTCAACAACACCCAAAAGATGCATCAATGGATTGGGGTGCCGCTGTTTATTGGCGATGAGGTGAAAGGTGCGCTGACCATTTACAGCCTGAGCATGAGTCAGAACTATCAAATTCGCGACCTCGAACTGCTGACTTTCGTCTCCCAGCACATTGGTACCGCCATCGAGCGCAAACAACATGCCGAATTTTTGAAAAAGAGCTACGAGCAGCTGGAAGAAAAGGTCGCTGAGCGTACCCGCGCACTGGCCGAACTCAATGGTGAACTGGAGCAGGAAATCCTGCGGCGCCGCGAAGTCGAGCAGCAGCTTATCCACGATGCCAAGCATGACGCGCTGACCGGTCTGCCCAACCGCAGCATGTTTACCGAACGTTTAGCCCAGGCTGTGCGCCATGTGCGCCGCCACGGCCGCGATCAATTTGCCCTGCTGTTTATCGACCTCGACCGCTTCAAACAAATTAACGACACCCTGGGTCACCTGGAAGGCGACCGCTTCCTGATTGAAACCGCCCGGCGCCTTGCCTCCTGTATCCGGGAAAACGACACCCTGGGTCGTCTGGGCGGTGATGAATTCGTTGTGCTGCTGGATGATATCAACAGCCCCAGAGACGCCGAAGAAGTGGCCGAGCGTATTCTCACGCAGCTGTCTGAGCCATTCCAGCTCGGCGACAGCCTGTTCCAGTCGGGGGCCAGTATTGGCGTAGCCGTCAGTGGCCGCAGCTATCAGGATACCGCCGAGTCTATCCTCAGAGACGCCGACTGCGCCATGTATCAGGCCAAAGCCCGGGGCAAGGGCTGTTATGTGATGTTTGATACCAAGCGCCGTGAAGCCCACGACAAAGAGCGCCAGGATGAAGCCCTGCTGAGGGATGCGCTGGCTCAGGATGCCCTGTATCTCAGAGCCTTGCCGGTGATCACCATGGATGGCAGCACGCCTGTGGCCCACCGCATTACCCTCGCCTGGCAACACCCTTCTCAGGGGGAACTCTATGCTGGGCCACTTATTGAGCTTGCTGAGCGATCCAACCTCAGCATGGAGCTGGATATATACCTGCTGAAGGCGTTGTCTCAGCCGCTGCCTGGCTGGCTGACGAGCACCGAGCTGCATCTGTGCCTGTCGAGCGCTCATCTAAAACACAAGCATGCACTCAGAAAACTGAAAAACCTGCTGAAAGACGTCAGAGTGCACACGGCCAATATCTGGGTGTTCTTTGACGAGGCCGCCCTGATACAGGACAGCCAAAGCCATATCGCCGGGTTTGATATGCTGGGTAAGCTTGAGGTGAATTTCGGACTCTCGGGCTATGGCAATGGCTTCAGCTCATTGAAATCACTGACCTTAATGCCAATTCAGGCACTGCGGCTAGCAGAAACTCAGGGTGAGGCTGGTTCAGAAAAGGTACGTTTCTTAACGGCATCTGCGGTGGCGGCCATGTCACTGGGGCTCAGGGTCATCGCCTCAGGCAGCGAGCCACTCAGTACCCGCAATGCGCTGGCGCAGGCCGGTGTGCCGCTTATTCAGCAGCTGACTGCCTGCGAAGTGATTGCGCAGCAGGAATACGCGTAAGCCGTTCGGCTTCAAGCTGCAATCTTCTTAAAATCGGCGGGAGAAAAGGACGGCATTCAGCTTTGCCAGCCGTCCTTGTCCTGTTATGACTTTTACGCCACCCTTACTTTTTGAACATGGCCCGGATGTTGGCAATATTGGCCTTGCCGGTCTCCTGACGCTGCTGTTCGCTCTGGGGCTGCTTGCGGCTCTCCCAAATCAGGTCGTCCTGAGGCAGCTCATCCAGAAAGCGGCTCGGCTCACAGCGCATGGTTTCACCAAACTGGCGCCGCTCGCGGCACATGGTAAACCACAGCTCGCGCTGGGCGCGGGTCACCCCCACGTAAGCGAGGCGGCGCTCTTCTTCCACATTATCTTCATCAATGCTGCTCTGGTGCGGCAAAATCCGCTCTTCCATGCCAATCATAAACACATAAGGAAACTCCAGCCCCTTGGAGGCATGCAGCGTCATCAGCTGCACCTGATCGCCAGCTTCATCTTCACTGGAGCGCTCCATCATGTCTCTCAGAGTCAGGCGGCTGACCACCTCCGGCAGGGTCATCGGCTCATCCAAATCGTCACCGTTTAGCATTTCCGTTACCCAGCGGTACAGCTCGGAGATGTTCTTCATCCGCATTTCTGCGGCCTTGGCGCTGGGGCTGCTTTCATAAAGGAAATCTTCGTAATTGATATTACGAATAAGCTGCTTGATAGCATCCACCCCTTCGCCGCGCTCGGCAATATCGCCGGTTTCCACAATAAAGCGGCCGAACTCTTCCAACGCGTTCAGGGCACTGGCCCCCAGATGCAGCTCAATTTCCGGCTCAAAGATGGCGGCAAACATGGAGATATGTTTGCTGTTGGCAAAATTGCCGAGCTTTTCCAGGGTGGCAGGACCTATGCCGCGCTTGGGCAGGTTGACGATACGCAGAAAGGCGTTGTCATCGTCCGGATTCACCACCAGCCGCAGGTAGGCCATGATGTCTTTAATCTCGGCGCGGGAGAAAAACGAGGTGCCGCCGCTTAGCTTGTACGGAATGCGGTTGGTCATCAGCGCCCGTTCAATCAGTCGGGACTGGTGATTGCCGCGGTACAAGATTGCGTAATCACCGTAACTGGTTTTGCCCACAAAGCGGTGACGGATAATCTCGGCAACCACCCGCTCAGCCTCCTGCTCTTCATTGAGCGCCGTGAGCACCCGCATCGGCTCGCCGTAGGCCAGCTCAGAAAACAGCGACTTGTCGTATACGTGGGGATTGTTGGCAATCAGAATGTTGGCGGCGCGCAGGATGCGTTGGCTGGAGCGGTAATTTTGCTCGAGTTTAATCAGCTTAAGCTGGGGGAAGTCTTTACCGAGCAGCACCAGGTTTTGCGGCTTGGCGCCGCGCCAGGAGTAAATCGACTGGTCATCGTCACCCACCACGGTAAAGCGGGCGCGCTCGCCCACCAGCAGTTTCACCAGCTCGTACTGACTGCCGTTGGTGTCCTGATATTCGTCCACCAAAAGGTACTGAATACGCGCCTGCCAACGGCTGCGCACCTCAGGGTTATGCCTGAGCAGCAGGGTGGGCAGCAAAATCAGGTCGTCAAAATCCAGCGCATTGTAAGCCTTCATATGCTGGGCATAGCGCTGGTACAGCAGCGCAAACATCTGCTCACGTTCATCTTTGGCAATTTTGCGGGCATGGTCAGGAATAACCAGTGCGCCCTTCCAGTTGGAAATGGCACTCGCCAACAGCTTAAGTAAATCTTTGTCTTCTTTGAGCTCGTTCAGAGTGAGCTCTTTGAGCAGTGCCAGCGTGTCCTGATCGTCAAACAACGAAAACCCAGCCTTGAGGCCCACGGTTTTATGTTCGCGCTTGAGGATTTCCAGCCCCAGAGTGTGGAAGGTTGAGATCCACAGACCCCGTGCCTCCTTGCGGCCCATGGACTGAGCCACACGCTCTTTCATCTCCCGCGCCGCCTTGTTGGTAAAGGTCACCGCGGCAATATTGCGCGCCTGATAGCCACACTTTTGCACCAGATAGGCGATTTTATTGATGATAACCCGCGTCTTGCCACTGCCCGCCCCGGCCAATACCAGGCAGGGTCCGGAGACATAGTGGACGGCTTCATCTTGCGCGGGGTTGAGCTTCATCGGGGCAAACTTCTCTTGGGGTAAACGAACACAGAAGCGGGATCATAGCAGATCCTTTTTACAAAGAGCGACCACAGCCGCGCTTGCCAATTTAACTTTGCCAACATAAAATGAATGAACGTTCATTCACTGTCGATTAAAACCATGGACAATAAACGGGAACAGATACTGAGAGCCGCGGAAAACATCATTGCCAACGAGGGGTTGCACAATCTGTCTATGCAAAAACTCGCCAAGGATGCCGGTGTAGCCGCAGGCACCATCTACCGTTATTTCACAGACAAGGATGAACTCATCGATGAATTGCGCCGCGATGTGCTGACTCAAATCGCCCAGTCCATCCTGGAGGATGCCGATCAGGGCAGCATTGAAGAACGCTTTCGCAAGGTGTGGTTCAACATTATCAGGCTGGGTGAAACCTGCACGCTGGAGCGGCTCAACTTCGAGCAATACACCCACCTGCCGGGTGCCAACAGCACTGAGCATCGGCAATTCGAGCGTGAAACTTTTGCGCCGCTGCACACCCTGTTCGATGAGGCCAAGGCCGTGGGATTGATTGTCGATCTGAACGACGAGTTGCTGTTTGCGCTGGCCTTCGAGCCGGCCGTTGGCCTGTGCCGCCGCATGCGCCGCACTGGCCTCAATTTTTCAATGGACGAGTTGTCTGTGGTCTGTGACCTCAGCTGGCGCGCCATCAAACGTTGATTTTCAAACTGTAATTACCACCATCAAGCGGAGCCAAAAGGCAATGAAGAAGTGGATCCTGGTCATGTTGACCATAGCGCTGGTGACTCTGGGGAGCGTCATCGGCTTTAACCTGTTTGTGAAGGGCAAGATTGCCGATGCCATCGCCAACATGCCGGAAGCGGAGTTTCCGGTCACCGCCCTCACCGTCAGCCCACAGAGCTGGCAGCCCACCATTGACGCCATCGGCTTTGTCGAGCCTCATCAGGGCGTGACCATTGCCAACGAGGCCGCCGGGGTTGTCACCCAAATCGCCTTTGAGAACGGCACCAAAGTCAGCAAAGATCAGCTTTTGGTTGCGCTGGACACCCAGGTTGAAAAAGCCAATCTGCAGTCCAAGCTGGTGCAACTGCCTGCTGCCGAAGCCGACTACAAGCGCCTGTCGCGCCTGTATGCGCAAAAGTCGGTATCAAAGCAGGATCTGGACAATGCCGAAGCCAAGTATCTGGCACTGAAATCGGATATCGATAGCCTGGAAGCCACCATTGGCCGCCGCGAAATCCGCGCGCCCTTTGATGGCCTGGTGGGTATTCGCAACATCAACCTGGGTGAATACCTGCAGGTGGGCAGCGAAATTGTGCGTCTGGAAGACATCAGCACTATGAAAATTCGCTTCACCATCCCGCAAACCCAGCTGCCACGCATCGCCGTAGGCCAGAAAATTCATGTGTTTGTGGATGCCTACCCCGACGAGCCCTTCGAAGGTGAAATTGCCGCCATTGAACCTGCGGTGTTTTACCAAAGCGGCCTGATCCAAATTCAGGCGCGTATTCCGAACGACCACGCCAAGCTGCGCAGCGGCATGTTCGCCCGGGTGAACGTATTGCTGCCAACACTTGAAAACCAGTTTGTGCTGCCGCAAACCGCCATCAACTTCACCCTCTATGGCAACTCTGTGTATCTGGTTGAACAGAAATCCGAAAACGGTGAAACCCTGTCACGGGTGCATCAGATGAACGTCAATGTGCTGGAACGCAGCGGCAATGATGCGCTGGTAAGTGGCGCCATTAAGGCCGGTGATATGGTGGTGACCTCGGGTCAAATCCGCCTGTCGAACAACAGCAAGGTGAAGGTGGTGGAAGACAAGGCCCTGACCGAATCTGACGCCATGCCAAGGCTCTAAGGAGACATCCGGATGCGCTTTACCGATATTTTTATCAAGCGGCCGGTGCTGGCGATTTCGATAAGTTTCCTTATCCTGCTTTTGGGCCTTAACGCCTTAAAGAGCATGCAGGTGCGGGAATACCCCGAGATGACCAATACCGTGGTCAACGTGGCCACCAGCTACTATGGCGCCGACGCCAACCTTATTCAGGGCTTTATTACCCAGCCACTGGAGCAGGCGCTGGCCCAGGCCGATAACGTGGATTTTATGACCTCTGAGAGTTTCCTCGGCAAGTCAAATATCAACGTCTACATGAAGCTCAACACCGACCCCAATGGCGCTCTGGCGGATATCCTCGCCAAGGTGAACTCGGTGCGCTCGCAATTGCCGAAAGAGTCTGAAGACCCGACCGTGACCATGTCCACCGGCTCGCAAACTTCAGTGCTCTATATCGCCTTTTCAAGCGACCAGATTAACTCAAGTCAGCTGACTGACTATCTGGAGCGGGTGGTCAAGCCGCAGCTCTTTACCATCAATGGCGTGGCCAAGGTGAACCTGTACGGCGGCATTCAGTACGCCATGAGAATATGGCTCGACCCGGCCCGCATGGGCGCCTTTAACTTAAGCGCCACCGAAGTAATGCAGGTACTGCAGGCCAACAACTTCCAGTCGGCCGTGGGTCAGGCCAATGGGGTTTACACCCTGTTTAACGGCACCGCCGATACCCAGGTGGCCACCATTGATGAACTTAAGCGGCTGGTGATCAAAAGCGGTGACGGCAAGGTTGTGCGCCTTGGCGACATCGCCGAAGTGTCGCTGGACAAGAGCCACGATGTTTACCGCGCCCTGGCCGATGGTCAGGAGGCCGTGGTGATTGGTCTGGATGTGACCCCCACCGCCAACCCGCTCACCGTGGCCGCCGATGCCCGCACCCTGCTGCCGGAAATCGAGCGCAGCCTGCCGCCATCCATCAAGGCGCGCATTCTGTACGACTCATCCCGCGCTATTGATGAATCCATTAACGAGGTTATCAAGACCATCGGCGAAGCGGCGATTATCGTTATCGTGGTGATCACCCTGTTTTTGGGCTCGCTGCGGGCGGTGCTTATTCCGATTGTGACCATTCCGCTGTCGCTGATTGGCGTGGCCATCATCATGCAGACCTTCGGCTTCAGTTTGAACCTGATGACCCTGCTCGCCATGGTGCTGGCCATTGGTCTGGTGGTGGACGATGCCATCGTGGTGGTGGAAAACGTCGACCGGCATATCAAACTCGGTGAAAGCCCGTTTCGCGCTGCCATCATAGGTACCCGCGAAATTGCGGTGCCGGTGATTTCCATGACCATCACCCTGGCGGCGGTGTACGCGCCAATCGCACTGATGGGCGGGATCACAGGCTCACTGTTTAAAGAGTTTGCCCTGACACTGGCCGGCGCTGTGTTTATCTCCGGGATTGTGGCACTGACCCTGTCGCCGATGATGTGCTCAAAAATCCTCAAAGCCCACAGCGCACCGAGTAAGTTTGAGCACGCGGTGGAAACCACCTTAACCCGCCTGACCGACAGCTACGCCCGTATGCTCTCTGCTGTGATGCAAAAACGCGCCGTGGTGGTGGCCTTTGCGGTTATTGTGTTTGCCTCACTGCCGCTGCTGTTTAAGTTTATTCCGGCCGAGCTTGCCCCCAAGGAAGACAAGGGCGTGGTGATGATGATGGGCACGGCGCCTTCTAGCGCGAACCTTGACTATATCCAGAGCAATATGAAGCTGGTCACCGACATGATTAAGGCCCAGCCTGAGTCGGCGGCCTCGCTCGCCTTCGTCGGTATTCCCAATGCCAACCAGGCCTTCGGTATTGCGCCGCTGGTGCCCTGGAGTGAGCGTGACAAGAGCCAGAAGGAAATGCAGAAGTTCTTTGCCGGTGAAGTAAAAAGCATTCCCGGCATGGCGGTCACCACCTTCGAGATGCCTGAGCTGCCCGGCGCCTCTGGCGGCTTGCCGATCCAGTTTGTCATCACCACCGCCAGCAGCTTCGAGAGCCTATTCCAGATTGGTACCCAGGTGCTCGAAAAAGTGCAAAAGAGCCCGTATTTCATCTACTCGGAGATGAACCTCAAGTTTGACTCAGGCAGCATGCGCATTCATATCAAGCGCGATCTGGCGGGCACCTATGGGGTGACCATGCAGGACATCGGCATGACGCTCTCCACCATGATGAGCGACGGCTATGTTAACCGCATCAATCTGGATGGCCGTTCTTACGAGGTTATTCCGCAGGTAGAGCGTAAACTGCGCGCCAACCCTGAGTCGCTGGCGAACTATTACGTTAAGGCGGCCGATGGCAAGTCAATTCCGCTCTCCAGCCTGGTGGAAATCGAGATGGTTGCGCAGCCCCGCTCGCTGCCACACTTCAACCAGATGAACTCGCTCACCATCGGCGGCGTTGCCACCCCGGGCGTGGCCATTGGCGATGCGATTAACTTCCTGAAAGACATCGGCGATAACGAGCTGCCCAAGGGTTACAACTACGACTTCCTCGGTGAAGCCCGCCAGTTTGTGACCGAAGGTTCAGCGCTGTACAGCACCTTCCTGCTGGCCATTGCCATCATCTTTTTGGTGTTGGCGAGCCAGTTCGAGAGCCTGAAAGACCCTGTGGTGATTTTGGTGTCTGTGCCACTCGCCATCTGCGGTGCCCTCATCGCACTGGGCTGGACCCATGTGTTCGGCTTATCGTCGATGAACATCTACACCCAGGTGGGTTTGATTACCCTGGTAGGCCTTATCACCAAGCACGGTATCCTGATGTGTGAAGTGGCCAAGGAAGAGCAGTTGCACCGCCGGATTGGCCGAATCGAAGCCATCAGCCTGGCGGCCAAAATCCGTTTGCGCCCCATTCTGATGACTACCGCGGCCATGATTGCAGGTCTTATTCCGCTGCTGTTTGCCTCCGGCGCCGGCGCGGTGGCCCGTTTCAACATTGGTCTGGTGATTGTGGCAGGCCTTGCCATAGGCACTGTGTTCACCCTGTTTGTACTGCCGGTGATCTACAGCTTCCTTGGCGAAAAGCACAAACCGCTGCCCGAGTTTGAAGAGGCCAGCGCGAGTTAACGCGACTCAACTTTCAAATCGAAAACCGGGCCCAGTGCCCGGTTTTTTTATGCCCAACGATAGGAAGCGCCCCGCTTGCCACTGCGCGCCGTTTTCCCTAAGCTCAAAGGCTGTTATAGCCAGAGACGTAGCCAATGCACCGGGAATTCAGTCTGTTTAACGAAGAAAATCAGCCACTTTTTGATGAGTTGGTGAGTGGCGTGCGCAGCTTTAACCATGCGCATCTGGGCACAGAAAAAGCCCAGCCACTGTTGGTGTGTGCCAAAGATGACACAGGTAAGCTGCTTGGCGGCATTGCCGGGCGCACCATCTATTGCCAGTTTTTGATAGAGGTACTCTGGGTCGATGACAGCTGTCGCCAAAGTGGGTTAGGCCGCGAGCTGATGGCCAAAGCCGAGGCGGCGGCCCGGGAGCGCGGCTGTATTGCGGCGCAGGTGGATACCCTGGCGTTCCAGGCCCCGGGGTTTTACCAAAAACAAGGCTTCGACATCATTGGCGAAGTGCCCGCCATTGGCGACAGTCCGGGGCGTTTCTTCCTGCTCAAGCGTTATCTTTAAGGCGCAACTGTAAAGCGTGCGTGGGCTGGGGTACAATCGAGCCAATTCAAACCAAGGCGGAATGACAGATGCTGAATCCCAAAAAAATCGAGGAGCTCGCCAAGCAGCTCAGTGACAACCTGCCGTCCGGCCTGAAGCAGTTTGCCGGTGAAATGGAAGATCGCAGCAAGCAGGTACTGCAAAGCCAACTGATGAAGCTGGATCTGGTATCCAGAGAAGAATTTGAAGTACAGCAACACGTGCTGCTGCGTACCCGCGAAAAGCTGGAAGCGCTGCAAGCCAAAGTCGATGAGCTGGAAAAGAAACTGGGCAATTGAGCCTTTTGATTCAGACACTAAAAAGCCGGGTTCGTCCCGGCTTTTTGTTTTTAAGCTTTTTGTTTGATCTGACGGCTGGCGCCTAATGCCACACTGCATTGTTCACATCCAAGCCGTATTTCAGCACAGCAAAACCCACCCAGGACGAGGTCAGTGTCGTCCATTTAAAACAGCGCCGAAAGCGGCGATATCAGGCGGCCAACTGGTATATCTTGGCAGCCCCTTCCCAGCCGTTGTCTCTAGCTGATTCAATCATATAGTCCAAATCCAGCTCACAGCCTGAAGGCATCTGGGCTTGAATAGCGTCGATATGACAATGAAAACTTTGGCTTTCGTCGGACCAGGCCACAGACACAACAGGTTCGCTGTTGCCGGAGGGCTCCACCAGCCTCAGCCCCACAAAGGGCACAAACGGCAAGCTGAGTTTTTTCGATAAAAACGCCGCCCGTTTCTGATCAAGACTGCGGATGGCCAGGGTAAATTGAACGGAGTAGCTCATCAGATACCTCCCGTATCCCCGGCAACCTTTGGCGTGGCGAGCCGGGGTTTGCTGACCTTTTAAGCATAGGTCAGCAGAACGGCAAGGGGCGTAATATGGGCAACATTTTATCAGGACGGTTTAACCACACGTATCAGGCAAAAGCCATTGAGTCGGTCTCAGCCAGGGCATCGCATTCTGCTGCCAACGCCACAAAGGCCGTGTCTATCAGGTCGATAAAGGCCTGATAGCCCACTTCTATCAGATGGTCGAACTCATCCACCGAAATAGGGCTGTACAACCTTGCCAGGCGAATGGCGCCCAGAGCTTCATCGAAATGCTCCCACTCAACGCCGGTGCCACCATAGTGGCCATGGGTCGCGACCCAGTACCAGGCCGGAATCGACTCCCCCGCCAGCTCAACACGTTTGTTGTCGGCAAGCCAGGCCTTGAACTCCTTACCCCAGCTGGTATGGCAAAAGACTTCGTCTATCAGCGCATATTCGCGGTCGGCCCGCTGCTCGCTGGCAAGATGAAAGCCAAGGGCACGAATAAGTGCACGGGCATTACCGACTTCCCCCTGATATTCACGGATAAAGGCATGCAATACCGGCTGATATTGTACCGGCAGGTGGCTTAATTGCTCTCGGCGATGGCGGGTCAGGCAGGCGTAGCGTGCCGCAGCCTCCACAGTGCCCTGCGCCAGGGTTCTGTGGGTCAGCCCGCGCTGCTTGCTGTCGCCAAACTCATCCACAGTGGCGGCAAACACATGCTGGGCGATGAGCATGTCTCTGTCGGAGACATCGCTGCTTTCGCTGTGATCTTTGAATATCCCGCGGCTTAACCCCAAACTGCTGGCAAGGCGCGCCACCAAAGGCCCGGCATAACCATTCAATGCCGCGTAGCGGGCGAAAAAGATATAGGTAGCTTGCGGACTCAATAATGCGCTGTAACAGGCTTTCATACAGAGGGCGTCGCTGGTTTCCCCCTGAAAATGGTCACTTAGCTGCGCGGCAACCTGCGCAGGCTCCATCTGGTTGGCAATAAAGTGCATATGTATCCTCCTTGATATGCCTTGCGGCATCCCGGTATTAAGACTCTGTCGGGTAGGCAGCGCCCTTCCTTAGAGCCTAGTTCATGCCATGTCTGCCCACAAATGCCACCTCACCCGGCAGCCGCAGACCAAACAGAAACGGCGCAAATCTGTACAGCCGGTCAGCAATTGCCATCTTTTTGCCACAATTGATCAGCGGTCTGCCCCCCTGTTTTAGCGCCAAACTGTTTCAATTAGTCAGGCTCTCAATCCCGAATTTTCAGCAAGGAAGAATCATGGCGGACATGTTTTTTGGACTCATGGCATTGGCGCTGCTCGGCGGCCTTGGCTTTGGTGGCTTTATGGCCATCCGCGCCGGGCTCAGGCGCCTGTACGGCAATACCGAAAACCCGGCACTACTGGCGAGAATGTCATTGATTTTAAAAGGTGCTCTTACGCTAATGCTGTGTTTGCTGGCCATAGTGCCACTCACCCTGGTGCAGGATTTGGCCTCAGAACGAGAAGGTCTGTACCGCGACGTGGTGCGTGACATCGGCGAGTCCTGGGGTGAAGAGCAGTTGCTGACAGGGCCAGTGCTGGTGCTGCCCTACCGCTATGCCGTGCTGACTGAAGAAACCGTGGCCGATGGCAGCCGTCGCCAGCGTCGCAGCACTGTGGAAGATGAATTGCTGATCCTTCCCAAGCACCTGAAAATGAAGGCCGATCTCAAGCATGACTTTCGCGACCGTGGCATCTACCACTCGCTGGTGTACCAAAGCGGGGTGGAGGGCCAGGCCAGTTTCGATGTCAATCTGCCCATCATCAGCAATCTGGAATCATTCGAATTTTCCCGCGCCCGTTTGGTGTTTGGCCTCTCCGCCAATCAGGCGATAGACGGAGTAGACAGCTTTGTGGTCAGCGGTGACGGTCCACGGGTCGGCGGCGATCTGATGTCCGGCACCGGCCTTGCTATCGAGGCGCTGAATCGAGGTTTTCATCGGCCCCTGCAACTGGGTCAGGAACACGCTCCCTTTACCGTGGACTTCAAACTGCGCCTGCGTGGCTCGCAGGGGATCGGCTTTCTGCCCCTTGGCGAGGCCTCCGAGTTTAGCCTCAGCGCCGATTGGCCCCATCCCAGCTTTACCGGCATACTCCCCAGCGAGCGCAATATCAGCGCCGATGGTTTTAACGCCTCATGGAATATCAGTCATTTAAGTCGTAACTATCCGCAAATCATGCGCACTTCACAGGGGCAGAGCCTGCTGGAAGCCCGGGCCCATACCCAGCTGTTTGAACCCGTCACCCACTACGGCAAAATCGAGCGAGCCATCAAATATGGTCTGTTGTTCGTTGCCCTGACCTTTATCTTGCTGCTGATGTTTGAACTGGGTCAGGGGCAGAGTTTATCGCCACTGCAATACCTGATGGTGGGCGCAGCCATGACACTGTTTTACCTGCTGTTATTGGCGCTGTCTGAACACCTTGGCTTTGGCATGGCCTATGTGCTCGCGGCTTTGGTGCCTGTGCTCAGCATTCCTGCGTATGTGGCCAGCGCCACCCAAAGCCATGGCAGGGGTGTGATTATGCTGGCGATGTTGCTGGGTTTGTATGGCCTGCTGTACTCCATTTTGCGCCTGGAAGATTACGCACTCTTGATGGGCAGCGGCCTGCTGCTGGCGGTACTGCTGACGCTGATGTTCCTCACCCGCCGCCAAAGCGTGCCCGGCTGATCACTTCGTCCCTTGAGCCTCGATGAAGGTACCGGCAGCCCCCATCTCCTTTGGCCGCCGGTTTTTTTTATTTGTCCCAACCGGGTACACTCAGCTTTCCACCGCATCAAAGGAGTTAAGATGCACCACACCCACGTCCCCCGGTTTGGCCAGAGCTCGCGCCCCTTGTTACTGCTGCTGTTCTGGCTGCTGTTATTGCTGCCATCCGCCATGCTTTATCTTTTGGATATCAAGCTGTTTCCACTGCTTAGGCTCGACACCGTTGGCGCAGATGCCCTCTACTGGGTGACCTTCACCGGCACGGCGCCCTGGGGTGCCCTTACCGCGGTAGCTGTGGCTGCATTGGGGTTTTATCGCTTATCGCGCGCCCAGGCGACCCGGATGCTGCTGGCACTGGCTTTATCCCTGGGTGGCGGACTGGTGCTGAATGAGTATCTGAAAACCTGCTTCGATGAGCCCCGCCCCAATGCCCAGTGGATGGCTGAGCAAGGGCTGCTTGAGCTTGAGCCCTTTTATCAGAAGTCCAAACCCGAGCGCCGGGAACAAATCTCCCGCCTCTTTGCCGGGCAAAACAGCAGTCTACCGCCACTGTCCGCCGCCATCGCCGACCATTGGCAGCACGAAGTTGGCCTATCGTTTCCCTCGGGTCATACCCTGTTTGCGGCCGTGTTGGCACTGAGTGGATTTTGGTTTTTTATCGCCTCGGGGCACTGGGGCGTGTGTGGTCTGCTTGGGATTTGGGCTATTGCTATGGGTTTTTCGCGGATGCTGTTGGGGATGCACCACAGTCAGGACGTGCTGGCAGCAACCCTTATCGCCCTGCCTCTGGCGATGGTTGGCATTGCTCTGGCACGGCTGCCGGTGCTGTTTCGCCGTTAATTCAAATAGGTTTTCATCAGCTGTTGGTACTGGCCATTTTTTTTAATTTTTTTCAGGCCCTCATTAAAGGCATCCCGCACCACAGAGTTGTGAAACATCAGCAGATAAGCAGTGCGGGGGAATACCTCGTGGTACTCCAACGGCAGGCTGGTATCCACCTCGGTTTCGACCAAGCGGTTGTTGGCCAGAAAGATGTACTTGTCGGCCACCGCCACGTCGATGCGGCCTAGATATAACATCTTGTTTTGATTGGTTTGCGGATTTAACTCGCGGTAAATGGTGTTACTGCTGACTTTCTGGAATTCGCCCCCCAGCATAAAGGACGCATTTTCAAAGGCTGCCACGCTGTAATTCTTTAAATCGATGATTTGCCGAAGCTTCACCCCCCGCTCTTTTAAGCTGATGGCGACATTGCGGTAATAGATATAGTGATCAGAGGCATAGCCCGGCAGGCCGAAATAGCTGTTCACCGTCATCACCCCATCGAGGCGTTCCTTTTCGTAGAACAACAGTTGGCGTTTGCGGGAATAGAACTTAAAGCGAACATCCATGCCAACCTCGGCAAAGGCGGCACGGATAATGTCAAGCTCGAGGCCGGATTCAGAGTCTTCGAGCACGTAGGGCGGCTTATTGTTTAGAGCGCCTATGGTGACAGTGGCGGCATGGCTGGCGAGCGCCAGACACATCGCCAGCAAAAACAAGGATAAGCGCATAAGATCCCTTCTAATTATCATTGTCTTAAACTATAGACGCTGACAACCGAACAGACCAATCCGCAGCGCGGTTTCTCCTTAAGCTAACGCCTCTTCCAGCGCCCGCAGACACAGGGCCACGTTTTCGGCGCGGGCCCCAAAGCCCATCAGCCCGATCCGCCAGGCTTTACCCGCCAGATCCCCAAGCCCGGCACCAATCTCGAGATTGTAGCGGCCAAGCAAACTGCTGCGCACAGCGGCATCATCCACACCATCTGGAATGTACACGGCATTGAGCTGCGGCAAGCGGTAAGCCTCATCCACCACGAAACCCAGCCCAAGTTTCTCAAGGCCGGCCTTCAGCAGCTGATGCATATTTTGATGTCTGGCCCAGGCGTTTTCCAGGCCTTCTTCGGCAAGCAGCCGCAGCGACTCGTGCAGGGCGTAAAGGGCATTAACCGGCGCCGTGTGGTGATAAGCGCGCTTGCCAGCGCCACTCCAGTAGCCCATTACCAGGGTCTGATCCAAAAACCAGCTCTGCACTGGCGTTTTACGGCTTTTAAGCTTTTCAACCGCCCTTGGCGAGAAAGACACAGGCGACAGGCCCGGTACGCAGGATAAACACTTCTGGCTACCTGAGTAGATGGCATCTATGCCCCAGTCATCGACCCTCAGCTCAACCCCGCCAAGGGAGGTCACCGCATCGACAATCGACAGGCAGTTGTGTTCACGGGCGAGGGCACACAGAGTTTTGGCATCCGACAGCGCGCCTGTACTGGTTTCGGCATGGACAAAAGCAAGGAAGCTGGCGTCGGGGTTAAGCTTCAATACCCCTTCTACCACATCTGGGTCAACCGGCGCCCCCCAGGGGAAGTCCACCACCACAGCAACACCGCCGCAGCGCTCCACGTTCTGACGCATCCGCTCGCCAAACACCCCATTGCGGCATACAACCACCTTTTCGCCCAGCTCCACCAGATTCACAAAACAGGTTTCCATGCCGGCACTGCCCGGCGCCGACACCGCCAGCGTCATCTCATTCTGGGTCTGAAAGGCATATTGCAGCAGGGATTTAAGCTCATCCATCATGGCCACAAACAAGGGATCCAGGTGGCCCACTGTGGGGCGCGACTGGGCCAGCAACACCTCGGGATACACATCAGAAGGGCCCGGGCCCATCAGAATACGGCGTGGCGGCATAAAGGGCGCTATCTTGGGAGCGGCTTGCATGGAGACTCCTTGTTGGTTGTCGCGGCGGTGCCGCATTGAGGTCTGAGTTATTTTATTGGATTTATAATGATTTCGAGCATTTACCCTAACATAATTCCCATACTAAAACGCCCCTGCCTTGGTCTAAGGGAGGTTCGAATGAGTCCCATACACGCTCTGCGCTGGCTCATCTTTGCTGAATTTAGCTGTCATTGAACAAATAGGGGCTGAGCTATGAATGCACCGCTAACCATACCCCGGTAAGTCACACCCAGGTAAGCCACGCCCAGGTAAGCCACGCCCAAAGGGGCTTTGGGGGCTTTAGTATTTCATCGTTATTCAACTTCGACATGCCTCGGCATGCCTTCAGTTGAATGCCTCGAACTCCTGTTGCCGCCAAAGCCAGAGCACGCAGGGACTCACTCACACCTCCCTAACGGGCTTTCCCAATTATTTGCTGCCCAAAAACAAGCGGTAAGCCGGGCTGTGGGTTTCTTCCTGCCACACAAAGCCAAGCTCGGTGAGGAAGCGGCCAAAGGCTTCATGGTCGCCCTCCGGCACCTCGAACCCCGCCAGCACCCGCCCGAAGGCAGCACCGTGGTTGCGGTAGTGGAACAGGCTGATGTTCCAGCGGCTGCCAAGGGTAGTTAAAAACTTAAGCAGCGCCCCCGGATACTCGGGGAACTCGAAGCTGAATAGCCGCTCACTCAATGGCTCTGTGGGATGGCCCCCCACCATATAACGCACATGCAGCTTGGCAGTTTCATCGCTCGATAAGTCCTGCACCTCGAAGCCTCCGGAGGTGAGCGACGCGATTATCTCAGCCAGTTCCTGCTGACCACCGGAAAGCCGGATACCGGCAAACACCACGGCGCTGTCGCGGCCAGAGAAGCGGTAGTTGAATTCCGTCATGGCGCGCTTGCCCAAAAGCTCGCAAAACTTAAGGAAGCTGCCGGGCACTTCGGGCACCTTTACCGCGAGCACCGCTTCTTTTTGCTCACCAAGTTCACAGCGCTCAGACACGTATCTGAGGCTATGGAAATTCACATTGGCGCCACTCAGAATGGCGGCCACCTTGCGGGCCGGTTTACCCGCCTCAGCAAGGGCAGGCGCGCTCTGCGCCAGGTATTTTTTAAGCCCCGCCAGCGACAAGGCGCCAGCAGGCTCGGCGATGGCACGGGTGTCCTCAAAGATATCCTTCACCGCAGCGCAGATTTCATCCGAGCTCACGGTCACCACTTCATCCACATAGAGCTTGGCGATACGAAACGGCTCAGTGCCGATACGCTTGACCGCCACGCCATCGGCAAACAGGCCCACTTGAGAGAGTGTCACAGGCTCACCCGCCGCCATGGCGGCCTTAAGGCAAGCGGCATCCTCAGGCTCTACACCGATGATTTTCACCGATGGCCGCACCGCCTTGTAGTAAGCGGCAATACCGGCCACCAGACCACCGCCGCCCACGGGCACAAACACCAGCTCCAGATCCCGCTGCTGCTGCAACATTTCCTGCGCCACTGTGCCCTGCCCGGCAATCACAGCCTCATCATCGAAGGGCGCAATATAGACCCGACCCTCGGTTTGCGCCAGATGCTGGGCCTGGGCGTTGGCCTGATCAAATGACTCACCGTGGAGCAGCACATTGCCGCCACGGCGACGTACCGCATCGATTTTAATATCCGGCGTGGTGGTGGGCATGACTATCACGGCGTCCACACCGCGGCTCGAGGCCGACAGCGCTACGCCCTGAGCATGGTTACCAGCCGAAGCACAGACCACACCGCGCTCACACTCAGCCTGACTGAGCTGCGAAACACGGTTGTAGGCACCGCGCAGCTTGAAAGAGTGCACCGGCTGCATGTCTTCGCGCTTTAAATAAATCTCCTGCCCGAGGCGCGCCGACAGCTTGCCCATATGGGACAGGGGCGTCACCTTGGCCACGTCATACACGGACGACAGCAGGATTTTTTGCAGATAATAATGAGCAAGATCCACAGGCTTCACCTCTGATTTATTAGTGTCACCACCGCCAGCGAAATCCAGCATCTCAGCCCTCCAATTTGGAGACATCGCGCACAGCGCCCTTATCGGCACTGGTGGCGAGCATGGCGTATGCCTTGAGCGCCATGGACACTGGGCGAACCCGTGACAGTGGTTTCCAGGCCAGCGGCCCTTTAGCGTTCATGGCTTCGCGGCGGCTTTCAAGCTCGGCGTCACTCACCAGCAGCTTGATGCTGCGGCCGGGGATATCGATATCGATACGATCGCCATTTTCAATCAGGCCTATGGTGCCGCCGGATGCCGCCTCTGGCGAGACATGACCGATAGACAGCCCCGAGGTACCGCCGGAGAAGCGGCCATCGGTAATGAGGGCGCACTGGGTGCCAAGGCCGCGGGACTTTAAGTAACTGGTTGGGTAGAGCATTTCCTGCATGCCGGGGCCGCCTTTGGGGCCCTCAAAACGAATCACCACCACGTCACCGGCCACCACTTCGCCGCCGAGAATGCCGGCAACTGCGTCTTCCTGGCTCTCATATACCCTTGCCACGCCGCTGAATTTGAGGTTGGAGTCATCCACGCCAGCGGTCTTCACGATACAGCCGTTTTCGGCCAGATTGCCCGACAATACCGCCAGGCCACCTTCCTGACTGAAGGCAAACTCACGGCTGCGGATACAACCTTCGCGGCGGTCATCATCCAGGGTGTCCCAGCGGCAGGACTGGCTGAAGGCGCGGGTCGTGGGGATGCCTGCGGGACCTGCGCGGAAAAATTCGTGCACTTTTTCATCTTTGGTCAGCACCACGTCGAAGCGCTCGAGCACTGATTTAAGGGTGCCATCTTCCGAGGCCACGTGGTTTACGTCTGTGTGCAAAAGCCCGGCGCGGTCCAGCTCACCCAGAATGGCCATCACACCACCGGCGCGGTGCACATCTTCCATATGGTATTTGGGCGTGGAGGGCGCCACCTTGCACAGGTGCGGCACCTTGCGGCTGATGCGGTCGATATCGGCCATGGTGAAGTCCACCTCGGCTTCCTGGGCCGCAGCCAGCAGGTGCAGCACGGTATTGGAGGAACCGCCCATGGCCACATCCAGCGCCATGGCGTTTTCAAAGGCCTTGAAAGAAGCAATGGCGCGGGGCAGCACAGAGGCGTCATCGTCGCCATAGTAACGCTTGGCAAGCTTCATCACCCGGCGACCGGCTTCGAGGAACAGCTCACGGCGATCCGCATGGGTCGCCAGCATGGAGCCGTTGCCCGGCAGTGACAGGCCCAGCGCTTCGGTGAGGCAATTCATGGAGTTGGCAGTAAACATACCGGAGCAGCTGCCACAGGTAGGGCAGGCACTGCGCTCGATTTTCTCGCTGTCGGCGTCGCTGATACGGTCGTCCGCCGCCGCCACCATGGCGTCCACCAAATCCAGCTTGATGAGCTTGTCAGACAGCTTGGTTTTACCCGCTTCCATCGGCCCGCCGGAGACAAACACCACCGGGATATTGAGGCGCAGCGCCGCCATCAGCATGCCGGGGGTGATTTTGTCGCAGTTACTGATACACACCAGCGCATCGGCGCAGTGGGCGTTAACCATGTACTCCACACTGTCGGCAATCAGCTCCCGGGATGGCAGCGAATACAGCATGCCACCATGGCCCATGGCGATACCGTCATCCACGGCGATGGTATTGAATTCTTTGGCAATGCCGCCCGCCTCTTCGATGGCAGACGCCACCAGGGCGCCCATGTCTTTTAAGTGCACGTGGCCGGGCACAAACTGGGTAAAGGAGTTGGCAATGGCGATGATGGGCTTGCCGAAGTCGGTATCTTTAACGCCGGTGGCACGCCACAGGGCGCGGGCTCCAGCCATGTTGCGGCCTTCGGTACTGGTGGCGGAACGTAATTTAGCCATTGAAACTTCCTATGCTTTTTTCAATTTTTGATGAAAACAGAATATCTTACTTATGTTAAGAGATCAGGCACTTGCCGACTGTGACATGGCGGGCTGCATCACATGACAACCGGTCACATCCACCAGCTTGGTCAGCTGGTTGCTCAAAAGCTCAATCGCCCGCTCACTGGAAACCGACATCGACAGATACACGCTCTCTTCGCCGAGGCGCATATTCATATTAGTCACGGTAAAGCCGCGGTGGCGAACGACCCGCAGGACGCGCTCAACCACTTCGGGACGCTGCATCAGGGTAACTTCCAGGCTGTGGTTCATGTGCTTCTCTCCATTTCTTCCATCATATCGCTGTTTGAGGCGCCGGGCGGTACCAGCGGCCAGACGTTAAAGGCATCATCAATCGCCACATGCAACAGGAAAGGGCCTTTGCAGGTGAGCATTTCTTCCAGTGCTTCTTCCACTTCGTCGGCGCCGAAAATGGTGCGACCGGGGATCTCGAAGGCCGACGCCAGGGTGACGAAATCCGGGTTGTCCGACAGATTGGTCTCGCTGTAGCGCTCTTCGAAAAACAGCTGTTGCCACTGCTTCACCATGCCCAGACGCTGGTTGTCGATAAGCAGGATTTTCACCGGCAGCTTACGGCGCTTGATGGTGGTCAGCTCCTGCACGTTCATCATGAAGGAGCCATCGCCGGACACGGCCACCACTGTGGCATCGGGGCGGGCCATCTGGGCGCCGATGGCGGCTGGTAAGCCAAAGCCCATGGTGCCAAGGCCGGCGCTGGATAAATGATCTTCAGGGCGGCGGAAATGCATATGCTGGGCAACCCACATCTGGTGCTGACCCACATCACAGCTTACCACGCTGTCTTCCGGTAACTTGTTGGCCAGGCGGCGCAGCATGGCCGGGGCGTAGATAAGGCTGCCGGGATGGTTGTAGTCCCAGCGATGGGCCTCGGCCAACGACTCCACTTCGCTGCACCAGGGAGCAATATCCAGTTCCATTTCAAGCCGTGGCAGCACAGCTCGAAGCTCGGCGGCAATGGCCACATCGGGCAGGCGCAGCTTGCCAAGTTCGGCGGCATCAATGTCCAGATGCAGCACCTTGGCGTTGGGGGCAAATGAGGCCAGGCGGCCGGTCACACGGTCATCGAAGCGGGCGCCGACCACCATCAGCAAATCACATTCCTGCACCGCAAGGTTTGCCGCCTTGCCGCCGTGCATCCCCAGCATGCCCAGGTAACCCGGAGTACCGTGTGGGATGGTTCCCAAGCCTTTCAGGGTGGCGACCGACGGCATATTGGTGGCCTTGATAAAGCGGCGCAGCTGCTCAACAGCGCCGGCCATACCCACACCACCGCCTACGTACAGCATGGGCTTCTTGGCGGCCGCTATCAGGGCGCGGGCGGCGTCTATGTCGCCATCCTGGACCTCTGGCTCATCGGCCACCGCCAGCAGAGGAGCACGGTATTCGAGCTGGGCAATTTGGATATCTTTGGGGATGTCCACCAGCACAGGGCCGGGGCGGCCAGAGGCGGCAAGTTCGAAGGCGCGGTAGAGGGTAGGCACCAGTTCATCGACGTTCTGCACCATAAAGCTGTGCTTGGTGCAGGACAGGCTCATGCCGAGCACATCGATTTCCTGAAAGGCATCTGTGCCGATAACCGAGGTGGACACCTGGCCTGTGATGGCCACCACAGGCACTGAATCCAGCAGGGCATCGGCAAGGGCGGTGATAAGGTTGGTGGCGCCGGGGCCAGAGGTGGCGAAGCAGACGCCGGTTTTGCCACTGGCGCGGGCATAGCCCACGGCAGCGAAGCCTGCACCCTGTTCGTGGCGGCACAGGGTGTGCTCGACTTCACTGCCGTAAAGCGCGTCGTAGATGGGCATGATGGCGCCACCGGGATATCCGAATACCGTGTTCACCCCATGGGCGGCCAATACCTTGATGACTGCGTCAGCCCCTCTCATCATCTGTCCTTCCATCTAAATTCCTGCTCTGTGCCTTTACGGTAGTTTTCAAATGCCCTGAAACGAGAAACCCCCCGGTCCTTTCGGAGCGGGGGGCTTTTCTGCAACTTCTTTCCTGGATTAGGTCTGTCAGTTTGCCATGCGCCGTCCCCGCTGTGACTTAATAATCACTACGGTAATAATCACGAGAATGAGCTTGGCAGCCTGGTTAAACACGTTTGACAGAGTCCTTAATCAACTTGCGTATTCGTTTCTGATGTCGCCTTTTTCAGCGAGCTTTAAGAATTAGCACAAAGCTTGCCGGCTTTACAACAGAAAATTTGCATTCCAAAAAAGATTCAGCTTCCCTGCCGAGACAATGCAAACAACAACAGAAAAAGTATCGAGTTTAGGAAGGTGCGAACAAGTCCTCGCACAGCTCTGGCTTTGATAGCGACGACAGTTCAAGGCATTCAACTGAAAGCATGCCGAGGCCTGCTGAAGTTGAATAACGCCGAAATGGTCTTGCTATCAAAGCCCCGTAGGGCGTGGCTTACAGCGGTATCTGCTGCGTTACAGTTCTTGCGAAGGACTAGGGCCATTCGCCGCAAACTG
The DNA here is from genome assembly GCF_022484835.1 of Shewanella zhuhaiensis. Lineage (NCBI taxonomy): Bacteria > Pseudomonadati > Pseudomonadota > Gammaproteobacteria > Alteromonadales > Shewanellaceae > Shewanella > Shewanella zhuhaiensis. The sequence goes on along the minus strand of NZ_JAKUDL010000004.1, from coordinate 421,404 downwards.
TGCCTTGCATCCATCCACTGTAAGCACACGCAGAGCAAGCACGGGACTTATTCTCACCTTCCTTAGGCCACAAGCTCAGGCCTTTCGGCCAGCGGCAGTTGTGACCACTCAACACAACTGTTGCTTTATTGCATTTGTTGCAGCCGGGTCGTTGGCTCCTTGAACAACCCGGCATTGTGACCCAGTTACTGGGCAGCGCTGATGCGCTTCATGTCTTTCATGTAGCCGCGCAGCTCTTCACCTATGTACTCAACGGCGGTGTTGCGGATGGCTTGATTCACTTCAATCAAACGCACGTTGTCTACGGCGTTGCTGCTGTCTTTCAGCCCTGCGCCCAGGTACTCGGCCGACATGGACTTCACGTAGTCACGCAGCATAGGCACAGCGGCATGGTTGAACAGATAGCAGCCATATTCGGCGGTATCTGAAATCACCACGTTCATCTCGTACAGACGCTTACGGGCGATGGTGTTGGCGATCAGCGGTGTTTCGTGCAGCGACTCGTAATAGGCTGATTCTTCAATGATTCCGGCGTCAACCATAGTATCGAACGCCAGCTCTACACCGGCCTTGATCATGGCCACCAGGAAGATGCCCTTGTCGAAGTAAGTCTGCTCGTCGATATGCTCGTCACTGCTTGGGGCATTCTCAAACGCAGTCTCGTTGGTTTCGGCGCGCCAGCGCAGCAGATTGGCATCGTCGTTGGCCCAGTCTTCCATCATCACGCGGGAAAATTCGCCGCTGATGATGTCATCCATGTGCTTCTCGAACAGAGGTGCCAGAATGCCTTTCAATTCCTCGGCCATATCAAAGGCTTTGATCTTGGCTGGGTTGGACAGGCGATCCATCATATTGGTGATACCGCCCTGCTTGAGTGCTTCGGTGATGGTCTCCAGACCCTGCTGGATAAGCTTGGCGGCATAACCAGGCTCAACACCGTCGGCCACCATCTTCTCGAAGCCGAGGATGGCTGAGGTTTGCAGCATGCCACACAGAATGGTCTGCTCGCCCATCAGATCCGATTTCACTTCGGCGATGAATGACGAGTGCAATACACCGGCACGGTCGCCGCCAGTGGCACTGGCGTAGGCCTTGGCGATTTCCAGACCGTCACAGCGTGGGTCGTTCTCTGGGTGAACCGCAATCAGGGTAGGAACCCCGAAGCCGCGCTTGTATTCTTCACGCACCTCGGTGCCTGGGCACTTGGGCGCCACCATCACCACAGTGATATCGGGGCGAACCTGCATGCCTTCCTCAACTATGTTGAAGCCGTGGGAGTAAGACAGGGTCGCACCCTGCTTCATCAGCGGCATTACGGTGTTAACAACGTTGGAGTGCTGCTTGTCCGGTGTCAGGTTAAGTACCAGATCAGCCTGTGGGATCAGCTCTTCGAAAGTACCTACGGCAAAACCGTTGTCAGTGGCCTTCTTCCAGGAAGCACGCTTTTCAGCAATAGCCTCAGCGCGCAGGGCGTAGGAGATATTCAGGCCGGAGTCGCGCATGTTCAGACCCTGATTCAGGCCCTGGGCGCCACAGCCGAGGATAACGATATTCCAGCCCTTGATGTAGTCACAGCCATTTTCAAACTCGCTGCGATCCATAAAACGGCACTGGCTCAGCTGAGCCAGCTGCTGACGTAAATTCAATGAGTTAAAGTAGTTAGCCATAGTGAATACCACTTATCCTTCGTCAATTGGGTTCAAACAACCAGCATGCCTCTGTTGGCCTGTGCCGATTGTGATTGAAATCACTATAGCGGAGAGTTAGCATTGCTCAAAATGATATAAACGAAAGCTATTGTTTCACTTTAAGCAACATAGTTTCGGATAAAACCAGCGAGTCGAGGTCGGTGTGGATATACGAGAAATCAAGCTGTTCCTAAGCCTGTGCGACACCCTGCAGTTTGCCCGCACCGCCGAGCAAATGCACGTGAGCCCTTCCACCTTAAGCCGTGCCATGCAGCGGCTCGAAGAGGATGCCGGCACCCGTTTGTTTGAACGGGATAACCGCAGCGTGAGCCTGACCTCCGCCGGAGTGGAGTTTCGCCAGTTTGCCCAGAACATGGTTAATGGTTGGGAGCAGCTGAAAAGCCGCATTTCCCCCAATCAGCATCAATTAATGGGACGGCTGAATCTGTACTGCTCGGTCACCGCCGCCTACAGCCATTTGCCGGGTTTACTGGATAAATTCCGCCGCGAACACCCGCTGGTGGAAATCGTGCTTGGCACCGGGGATGCGGCCAATGCGGTGAGTGAGGTGCAGCAAAACCGTGCCGATATCGCCATCGCCGCGCTGCCGGAATCCTTCCCGGATAATCTGCACTTTGCTCCGATTGAAACCATTCCCCTGACCATCATCGCCCCGCAAATGCCCTGCCGCGCCCGGGAGCTGCTCGCCGAAGAGACTATCCCCTGGGATAAGCTGCCCTTTATCATTCAGGACCATGGCCCCGGCAGGCGCCGCGCCGACGCCTGGTTCAAGGCAATGGGGATTCAGCCCAATATTTACGCCAAGGTGTCAGGCCATGAGGCAATTGTCTCCATGGTGGCGCTGGGCTGCGGCGTGAGCATCACCCCGGAAGTGGTGATCCAGCACAGCCCGGTGCGCGACCGCATTGCGCTGATGCCAAGCCCGGTGGCCATAGCACCCTTTGAGCTGGGCTGCTGCTGTAAGAGCAAGCGCCGCGAGGACCCGCTGATCGCCGCCTTTCTCGACTGCATTGAGTACTGAGCACAAGCATAAAAAAGGCCGCATGATGCGGCCTTTTTCGTGTTTACTCGCTGTCAGCACTGGGTGGCTGTTCCACCTTGGTCACCAGCAGCTGATCCACCTTGTATGAGTCGATATCGACCACTTCAAACTTGTAACCTGCATAGATCACAAAGTCGGTACGGCGGGGGATTTTACGCAGCTTGAACATAATGAAACCGGCGATGGTTTCGTAATTCTGGCTCTGGGGAAAACTGTCGATACCAAAGGCGCGCATCACGTCGGTGATGGGGGTCACGCCATCCACCAGCCAGGACGAGGTATCGCGGGCAACGATTTGCTCTTCCCCTTCCGCCAGCGACCAAGTGCCCATCACGGCGCTTTGCAAATCGTTGAAGGTCACCACCCCCAGCACCAATGCGTACTCATTCAGCACCACGGCAAAATCGACTCGGTTATTGCGGAAATAATCCAGCGCCTCCGACAGGCTCAGGGTGTCGGGAATAATCGGACAGCTCTGCACCAATGATGGGTCTTTCAGGTTCAGCGTCTGGCCGCTGATCACCTTGATAAGCAAATCCTTGGAGTCGACATAGCCCTTGATGGCATCCAGCTGACCATCACAGAGCAGAAACTGGCTGTGGGGGTCTGCGGCGATTTTCCGCTTGATGTCCTCTTCGGTATCGCTTTGCAAAAAGAACACCAGGCTTTCCCGGGGCGTCATGGCAGAAGTAACAGGAATGCTTTGCATTTCAAACACATTCTCCATCATTTTCTGCTCGCCTTTATCGATAACACCGGCTTCGGCACCGGCATCCATCACTGCATAAATATCGTCTTCGGTAATGGTGTCGTTGCGCTCGGTAGGAATTTGCAGCATCCGAAACAGGCCATTGGCAAGGCCATTGAACACCCACACCAGCGGCCGAAGCAGGGTAATACACAGCCCCATGGCACCCACCAGAGCAACCGCAACCCGCTCGGGCATGGCCATGGCGATACGCTTGGGCATGAGATCAGCCAGCAGAATAAACAGGCTGGTCACCAACAGGAACGACAGCACAAAGCTCAGCTTGGCCAGCCAGGAGTCGGGCACCACGCCACTGAGCAGCGCCATGATGTGCGGGGTAAAGGCCGATTCACCCACGATACCGCCCATGATGGCCACGGCATTGAGACCAATTTGCACCACAGTAAAAAAGCTGCCCGGATGGGCCTGCAATGCCAGCACCCGCTCAGCCTTTTCATTACCTTCGTCGGCCATCTGCCGCAGGCGGATTTTACGCGCCGCGGCGAGGGCAATCTCCGACATGGAGAAGAAACAACTGACACATATAAGCGCCAGAATAATCGAGATATTTTCTAAAAAACCCATGGAATTATCCATCCTGGAAACGCAGGTTTGCGCTTCACTTGCTATACTCTGAAATGCTGCGGAAGCCGGAGGGGAGCTATGTTCAAGTCATTATATATGCTGATCATTTGCAGCTGTGTGACTCTGTTCTCGCCCTGTATCTATGCCGCGACAGAACGCCCTTTGACTTTCTGCGTTGAGGTCACTGAATTCCCGCCCTTCAACTATTTTGTCCGTGAAAACAACGTAAAAACCGACACCCTTGCGGGCTACGACATAGACATACTGAAGCGGGTATTTGAGGGGGTTCCTTATGAAGTGGTGTCCCTGCCCTGGCGGCGTTGTCTTATGTCCCTGACAACCGGTGCTGTGGATGCCGCCATGAGCGCATCCATGAACGAGCAGCGGCAACGGGATTATATCTCATCCGAACCCTATTATTACCTGACTCCCGGTTATTTTTATTTGGCCAGGGCCGCCGATACCCCAAACGAAATTGCCAGCGGTGCAGCCCTGCAGGCGCTGGGGCCTGTGTGCGGGCTTGGCGGCCACAACTATGCTCAGTTTGGTCTGATGCAAGGCTCGGATGTCACCCGCATGGTCAATTACCAGCAACTGGCCGAAATGCTGGAAGTCGGTCGCTGCCGCTTCTATCTTGATCGTCTCGAGCTGCTGCCGGCGGTAACCGCCCTGTTCGACAATGTGCACCTGCCGCCGCTGGATAAGGGCCGGATCACAGGCGCTCCCAGCGAGCCGTTTTATATGTTGATTTCCCCAAAAAGCCCGCAGAAAAACTGGCTTTTATCCCATTTCAACCGCCGCATTACTGAGCTTAGGCAACAGGGAGAACTGGCAAAAATTCTTGAGCAGAGTGAGCGCACGCTTACTGGCAAATGAGCGCTGACTTTGTATGCAAAAGTTATCTATACTGGGATCTCCACGGAAGGCTCAAAGCAGAATGGAGACGCCACTCAACCTTTGGGGAACAGCCGGATGGATATTGCCGCTTTTGCACTGACCACGATAGGACTGCTCGCCTTGCTGGCCTCTTTGCCAACGCTGTGGCGCATCTGTTCGCTGCCGGATTTCCACAACCGCGCCTGGTGTACCCTGTTGGTGTTGGTGATGGGATTTGTGATGGGATACGTGGGTTATCTGTGGATGATACTGGGCCACGAAGTGACCCAGCTGGAGCTGGTCGTGGCGGCGATTTTTGGCGGTGGCGGCGGCTTTGTGTATCTGGTGACCAAGCTGAGTGCCAACACCATTCGGCGGCTGCTCGATACCCTGAGAGAAAAGCGCTTTCAGGCCGAACACGACCTGTTGACCGGTCTGCCCAACCGCAACGCCTACTATCAAAAATTTGATCAGCTGTTGCAGGAAGCAAAGCCTTTTGCTTGCATGATCATGGACCTGAATGACTTCAAAATCATCAACGACACCTATGGCCACCACATTGGCGACCGGGTTTTGCAGGAAACCTGCAACCGGCTGTTGTCGCTCACACCATCCAGCGCGCTGTGCGCCCGCCTGGGCGGCGATGAATTTGCCATGCTGCTGCCGGGGTTTACCGCCCAATCGGCGCGGGAGCTTTGTCAGCAAATCCACTTTCAGCTGAAACAGGATATTTGTTTTGATGGCTTGCGGGTTGCCGTAGGCACCAGCATCGGCATCAGCCAGTATCCAAGGGATGCCGACGATAAGAAACAGTTGATGAAATTTGCCGACATTGCCATGTACCACGCCAAACGCATGGAGCAGCACACAGCCATTTTTACCCCTGAACTGACCCTGCAAACCTGAGTATTCACGCCAAACTCAAGCTCAGGCGCGCCACTCGCCCGGCGGATTGTAGGGCGTGCCATTAATCACCGCGCTATCACGCCCCAACTCTTTGGCAAGATACAAACTGGCATCGGCCTTACTCATGGCCTCCCGCACACTGTGGCAATCCTCCAGAGTCACGGCGCCAATACTCAGGGTGACATAGCCCAGATGCGAGCCCACATGGGGCAACTGTAATCGGCGCACCGCAATCAGCAGCTTATCGCAAACCCTTTCCAGCTCCGCAGGCTCCATCAATGGCGCCACCATGGCAAATTCTTCACCGCCGATACGCGCCAGCAGAGTGGAGTCGGGCGATTCCGCCTTAAGCAGCGCCGCCAGCTTTTTCAGCACATCGTCACCGGCCACATGGCCGTAAGTGTCGTTGTAGCGCTTAAAGTAATCCACATCCACCATCAGCAGCACGCCGCCGTCTTCAAGCTGAGCTTCGAGCCGATCGGTAAAGGGGCGACGATTGGTCAGGCCGGTCAGCGCATCGGTGACCGCCTCTTCGGCCAGCTGCACATTAACCCGCATCAGCTCCTGCTGTAGCTCCAACATCCGTTTTTCGCGCCGCTCCCGCACCCAAAGCTCGTTAAGCGCGGTGGCAAACTGAGTCAGCACCGCCGATTTTTCGGCAAACCATTCCAGCGGCCCTTCAGTGCGGGCCACCGAGAGTATGCCCAGCAGCAAATCGCCGTCGGTAATGGCAAACCCCGCCACCGAGCTGATGCCAACCTGCTTCATATAGTTGTATTCCAGTGGGTCGGTCTCGCGGATTTGCTCGATATCCTCCACCACTATGGTGTTGCTGCTGTCGAATTTTTCCTTCAGCAGCGCGAGATTATCGATTATCACATCCTTGGCCGGCAGCGCATCGGCATGCTTGAACCAGAAGCTGCGATACTCCACCCGGCCATCGACAAAGGCCATCACGGCCACCCGCTCCACGTTCATCATGGCGCCAAGCTCGGCGGTGAAAAAGTCTACTTCGCGGCTCACTTCAGTGGGCGAGGCACTTAAAAAACGCAGGCTTACCTGTGCCAGCAGTTGGTTGGCGCGGGCCAGCCAATTGAGCAAATCATCCTGACGCGCCACCGTGTGGCTGAGCGCCCGCCCCCGCCTGGCAAGCTTGCGCTGCTGATGACGGATAAGCGCCAGATCCGAGCGGATCCGCTGATACATGCGCTCGAGTGCCAGCCCCACCTGGCCGATTTCATCGTCGCCGCGATCGAGCCTGAGCGAGCGGTCGATACGCTCGCCATCGGATAAGCTGATGGCATCGGCGAACACCGAAAGCTGCTGCAATCGCAGCATAATCAAATGTTTGAGCAAATAGAGAATGACAAAAATCATCACCAGGGTTTTAAGGCCATTGCCCAGCACGATAAAAATCATCTGCTGCCAGAGGGTGAGGTATATGTCATTGCGATCGAGCAAGACCGACAGGGTGGCAATGTGCAGGCCGTCGTAATACACCGGCAGCTGGATAAGCTTATGGCGCACCGTGTCCAGCTGGTCAGTGTGTTGCCCCAGCTGAATATACACGCCGTCGCGGCTTGCCAGTTCGACGCCACTGACCGAAGGCACCCGACCAATACTGGTCAGCATGTCTTTCAGCAGCGGGGTATCGGCATCCCAGAGAGCCTGGGCCAAGGAAGGTAAGATGAGCTCGCTGTAGCCCTGGATTTCATTTTGGGCATTGTCGACCGCATCCAGGTAGTTCCAGACAAGCTGCACCAACATTGTCAGCACGGCAAACACCGAGCTGACGCCAACTATCATGAGGGTTACCTTGCCGCTGATGGAGTTCACCCGGGGGTTCAAGATGTCACCTTTTCTTATTCAATCAGGCAATTGCCTGAGCTGCACTCTTAGTCCGGCGCGTCATTCCGGGTTAGTGCAATATCCAACAACAACTCCCAATCCCGCCGTTCGAGGGCGATAAAAAATTCACTGTCGGGCTCAAGCAACCTGAACAGGGAGTAATGAATTATAGGGTAGCTGCCTGTGTCCATATGTTGTTTTACATTCGACAGCGCCACACCACCGGCAAGAAAATGACCGCCCCCCAGCACATTGATGGCCCCTTCTCTTCTCAGGGCCAGCACCTCGGCTGAGGTGTTGATGGTGGCAATCCGTATTTTTTTCCCCGGCGCCAACCGCTTCTCTTTCATGGCACGGATAACACCAAATGCCATATGGTCATTCGCCGTCCAAATGGCATCGAGCCCCGGATAGCGTTGCAACAGCACTTGCGCCTGTTGGTAGGCCTTGTTTTCCTGCCATTGGCCATACACGGTTTGTTCGGTGCTGACTTCGGCCATCGACTGCAATGCGGCCAATGCGCCCTCGGTACGCTCCACCGATGCCGGTGTCGATTTATCGCCCGATACCAGCACAACTTGAATATCTTTGCCACCAAGACCCTGCACCAGCGCCCCGGCGGTTTCAAAGCCAATGGTACGATTATCCGGCACTACCGGCGGCAGCAAATACTTATGCCAATGCGGGTCTTGCAGCAGGGTTTGGCGTTCGACGGGGCTGATGTCATTCAGCACGAACTGGACAAAAACAGGCTTATGATAAAAGGCATCCAGCATTCTGAGGCCAGATTGCTTTTCGTTGACCAGAAAGACGTAGGGAGGCAGATCTGGCCGCTGGGCCACTTCGTTGGCCTGGCGGATCATATCGAAATGGTTGCGGTTGCTGTGGAGCGTTTCCACTTCCATGTCAAAGCGAATGGCAGCGGCCACCAGCAAGCTGTCTACGTCGCCCCAAAAGCTTTCATCGCTGCTTCCTGGATTCAGAAACAGCACATCGGTTTTGGCTTGTGTCAGGGACGAAAGCAACAGCATCCCCAAAAAGAACATCAGCCTCATGAGCACACCCTAATTCCCCAAGAGCCAGGTATCCTTGCTGGTCGAGCGTCTTCCTTGCACAAAAAATCAGTTGATTTAACCATAAATCGCACATTTCGTAACACAATGCAATGTAGCATTTAGTACTCCCGTACAAACAAAGTGGTTTCATCTGTGTCAATTCGGTTGCAATTCAGCTGCTAAACTTACGCCATCAAAGGATAAAAAGGACTTGTCCAATGGCCATTGCCTGTGTCGCCACCCGTGCGAGCCTGGGGGTGGAAGCCCCAGCAGTTACCGTCGAGGTTCATCTGGCCAACGGCCTGCCTGCGTTTAATCTGGTTGGCCTGCCCGAGGCCTCGGTCAAAGAAGCCCGCGAGCGGGTGCGCAGCGCCCTGGTCAATGCCGGGTTTGAATTCCCGATGCGCCGCATCACGGTCAATCTGGCACCAGCCGACTTACCCAAACAGGGTGGTCGTTATGACCTGCCCATTGCCATCGGTATTCTGGCAGCCTCGGGGCAAATCCCACTCGCCAGCCTGAAAAACCGTGAGTTCGTCGGCGAACTGGCGCTGTCGGGCGAAGTACGCTTCTGCTCCGGACTGCTGCCTGTGATTGTAGCCGCCCGCCGGGACGGTCGCGAACTCATACTGCCGCTCGCCAACCGCGCCGATGCCGAACTGGTCGATTATCCCGCCATTCGTCTGTGCAGCCAGTTGGTCCATCTGGTGGCCTTCCTCCACGGTCAGCAGCCCTTGCCGGGGCTGGAGCAAGGCGCCGAGTGGTTCGATGAAGCGCCCGGCGCCATGACTTGCCTTAGCGATGTAATTGGTCAGTATCAGGCCAAGCAGGCGCTGGAGATAGCCGCCGCGGGCGCTCATAACCTCTTGATGCTTGGCTTGCCTGGCTGCGGCAAAACCATGCTTGCCAGCCGGATCATGGGCTTACTGCCACCGCTCGATTATGACGAAGCGCTTGAGGTAGCAGCGCTGCATTCGGTCGCCGGGCTCAATATCAAGCCCAGTGAATTTCATCGTCGCCCCTTTCGCTCGCCGCACCACACCTGCTCGGCCATCTCCCTGGTTGGCGGTGGCAGCGTGCCCAAGCCAGGAGAGATCTCCCTCGCCCACCGGGGCGTGTTGTTTCTCGACGAGCTGCCCGAATTCCCACGCAAGGTGCTCGACTGCCTGCGTGAGCCGATGGAAACCGGCGAAGTGGTGATCTCCCGCGCCGCCGCCAAACTCACCTTTGCCAGCCGCTTTCAGCTGATTGCCGCCATGAACCCGAGCCCCTGTGGCAGTGCCGGCCCAGGCAGCCGCTCAAGCCCTGAACAAATCAGTCGCTATCTGGCACGGCTTTCAGGCCCCTTCCTGGACCGCTTCGATTTGTCCATCGAAGTGCCGCCACTGCCGCCGGGCACCCTCACCCAAAACGCCCCTGCCGCCGAAACCACAGACACCATAGCCCGCCGGGTGACTGCCGCCCGCGCACGCCAGTTGGCGCGGGCTGGCAAGCTCAACAGCGAACTCACGGGAAAAGAGCTGAAACAGGCTGGATTTACTCAGCAGGATCTTGAATTTCTTGAGCAAAGTGTTAACCGGCTTGGATTATCAGTGCGCAGCTTTCACCGCCTGCAGCGGGTAGCCCGCACCATTGCCGATCTGGAATCCAGCCCCAATGTGGAGCGCAAACATCTGGCACAGGCACTTGGGTATCGCGCCATGGACAGGCAGCTCTCCAACCTGTCGCAGCAGCTCGGCCGTTAATGCCCAATTGGGCAAAGTTGCTTATCTTGCCAGAGGCTTCCCTGTGCTCCCATCGCCCCTAAAGGTGATTTTTCGGGAATAGATTCTTTGGATTCGATGTATACAATATTTAATATCTTTGATACCTTGCGGCGAAATATTGCCCCACAGAAGGGCAAACCCGGAAGGATATCCCATGCCCAACCCTTACAAACTCAAGGTCTTATTGCCCGCGCTGCTGATGCTCGCAGGGCTGCCCGGCAGCGCCCAGATTGCCCATGGCGCAAGCTCACAACCAGAGCTGTCATTCACCGATCGCGAATGGCGCGATCATCAGGTATTCGCCATCAACAAGCTGCCGCCCCACGCCAGTACGTTTCCCTTTGAAAACAGTGAAATGGCACTGAGTGGCGACGAGCGTCAATCGGCCAACTATCTGGATCTCAATGGTCTGTGGCGCTTTCATTTCACCCGCTCCCCCAAGGGCAGACCGGCAGGGTTCGCCCAAAGCGAATATGACGACAGCGGCTGGGACAGCATCCCGGTACCGTCGAACTGGGAGGTGCTGGGTTACGATCACCCGATTTACCTCGATGAGCGTTATCCCTTCGATACAAAGTGGCCGGACGCGCCCACCGACTACAATCCGGTGGGCTCTTATCGTAAACAGTTTGAGCTGCCCGAGGCCTGGCAGGGCAAGCGGGTGGTGCTGCATGTGGGCGCCGCCAAGTCGGCCATGTATGTCTGGCTCAATGGCAAAGAAGTGGGCTACAGCCAGGGCGCCAAGACCCCGGCCGAGTTCGATATCACGCCTTTTGTCACTGAAGGTCGCAACCTGCTGGCGCTGCAGATTCTGCGTTGGTCCGATGCCTCTTACCTGGAGAGTCAGGACATGCTGCGCATTTCCGGCATCGAAAGAGACGTGTACCTTTACGCCACCGAGCCGCAGTTTATTGCCGATGTGGACGCCCGCCCCAGCCTCAATGCCGCGCTGAGCGAAGGGAGCTTAAACCTTAAGGTTTCGCTGCAAAATGCAGCGCAGGGCAAAAACCTGCGCCTTGGCTATCGACTGCTGGATAGCGAGATGAACGAGGTGGCCAAAGGTGAGCAGTCACTCACACTGCAAGGCCAGCAAGAGCTGATTTTCAATGCAGGCATCGCCAACCCAAGACTCTGGAGCGCCGAGCAGCCAAACCTCTACACCCTGCTGCTGAGCCTCAAGGATGAGCGCGGCCAGAGCCTCGAGGTCAACCGCATCGAGCTGGGTTTCCGGCGCATCGAAATCAACCAAAGCCAGCTTTTAGTGAACGGCAAGGCCATCCGTATCCGCGGCGTCGACCGGCACGAGACAGACCCACGCACCGGCCATGTGGTCAGCCGCGAGCGCATGCTGCAGGACATCCGATTGATGAAAGAGAACAACATCAACGCGGTGCGAAGCTCCCACTACCCTAATGACCCCTACTGGCTCAAACTGACCGATAAGTACGGCCTCTATGTTATCGATGAAGCCAATATCGAGAGCCACCCGCTGGCCATCGATGAAAAGACCCAGATAGGCGACACCCCAAGCTGGATCCCCGCGCACCTTGAGCGCACCCGCCGCATGTTCGAGCGCGATAAAAACCATCCTTCGGTGATTATCTGGAGCCTGGGTAACGAAGCAGGCACAGGCCGGGTATTCAAAGAGACCTACCGCTGGCTCAAGGAGCGCGATGGCAGCCGCCCGGTGCAATATGAACCGGCGGAGCTGGACGACTACACGAATATTTTCGCCCCCATGTATCCGTCCATTGAGCGGCTGGAGAAGTTTGCCAGTGCCAAGCCCGACCGGCCGGGGATCATGATTGAATACGCCCACGCCATGGGTAACTCGGTGGGCAACCTGCAGGACTATTGGGATGTTATCGACAAGTACCCGTCGCTGCAGGGCGGCTTTATCTGGGACTGGGTGGATCAATCGCTGCAATACACAGCCGTCGATGGCCACAAGTACTGGGCCTACGGCAAAGACTTCCATCCGGAGCTGCCAAGCGACGGCAACTTCCTCAACAATGGACTGGTCAACCCCGATCGGGTGCCCCACCCTCACTTAAGCGAAGTGAAAAAGGTCTATCAGCCGGTGCGCTTCCATCGAGGTGAAGATGGTCAGCTTGAGGTGGAAAACCGCTACGACTTCAATGACCTGTCTCATTTAGGCTTTTTCTATCGCCTCAGCGCCAATGGCGAGACGGTGGCGAGCGGCGCTATTGCTGCCAAAGCCAACCCCAAAGCCGGGCAAAAAGCGAGCCTTACCCTACCAACGCTGCCCAAAATGGACGATAAACGTGAGTACCTGCTGACACTGGAGGCCAGAACCCTCGCCTCTGACGGGCTTGTTCAGGCCAATCACCTGCTGGCCTGGGATCAGTTTGCACTCACATCGAAGCGCCCCCTGCCAACCATGGCTGCGGCATCGTCCACAGGCGAGCTTAAGGTCCGCGAAACGGCCGGGGTGATTATCATCACAAGCCCCGTCGCCCGCTTCGAGTTTAACCCCAAGCGCGGCGAACTCAGCGGCTGGCACTATCGCGGCCGGGCGCTTATCGAGTCGGCCCCCGTGGCCAACTTCTACCACGCCCCCACCGACAACGACCTTGGCAACGGCATGCACGAGTGGGCCGCGCCCTGGCATCAGGCCTGGCAGGGCTTTAGCCTCACAAGATTCAAGCTGACCGAAGAAAATGGCAAGGTCAGCATCCACAGCAGCTTCCACTCGGCAAGCCTTAATGCGGACTATGAGCAGCACTGGCTGCTCTACGCCGATGGTCGCCTGTCGCTGCAAAACCGCTTTATTCCACCGGCAAATAGTGAACAGCTGCCCAAGCTGCCCCGTTTTGGTATGCAGTGGCGCATGGCAGATGGCTTCGACACCCTGGCCTGGTACGGCCGTGGCCCCGGCGAAAGCTATGCCGATCGCAAGTCCGGCGCCGCCATCGGCCGTTATATCGGCCCCATAGCCGAGCAGTTCGAGCGCTACGCCCGGCCGCAGGAAACCGGCAATAAAACCGATGTGCGCTGGATGGCCATTTCCGGCAAGGCGCTTGGCGTGCTCGCGCTGCCCACCGACGGTGAGCTTTTGAGTGGCAGCGCCTGGCCATTCAAGGCATCAGAACTCGATTTTGTGGTGGCAGGCGATGGCAAATCGGCCTCGGGGCTGGTGCCCTCCACCAGCCGCCACGGCGCCGATATTCGTCTTAGCCCCGGCGTCACCTGGAACATCGACCACAAACAGATGGGCGTAGGCGGCGATACCTCCTGGGGCCGCCATGTACACGACCAATACAGCCTGCCGCCAAAAGCTTATCAGTACGGCTTTATGCTGGTGCCCTTTGACCCCACACTCACCCGCCCCGCCGAGTTGTATCTGGGCGACACCCTGAACGCATCCAATGCAGATAAGGTAAAACAATGAATATCAACCTGTTGCAACTTGGCATCTTTATCGGCCTCACGGCACTGGTGGCGCTGTTCACCTACATTAAATGTCGCAATGTACCGCGGGATCCGTCCGACAGCCGCGACTATTTCCTCGCCGGTGGCTCCCTGAGCTGGGTCTTTGTGGCGGGCTCTATCATGCTCACCAATATCAGCGCCGAGCAGATTGTCGGCATGAATGGCGCCCAAACCTTGCTGGTGGCCTGGTGGGAAATCGCCGCGGCGCTGGGGCTGCTTATTCTGGCCCACTGGCTTATTCCCATGTACTACCGCTATCGCTGCACCACCACCACAGAGCTTTTGGAGCACCGCTTTCGCGACCCACACATTCGCGCCATGGTGAGCGTGCTCTTTATGTTCGGCTACATGTTTATCCTGCTGCCCGTGGTGCTCTACACCGGCGCCCTGTTTATGCAGTCGATGTTCCATGTGAACTTTTTCGGCGACACCCAGATGCTGAGCGCTGCCGCGGAAGGCATGAGCTGCGTCGCTGCCGACGATAGCTTTGCCTGTATTCCGCAAAGCAGCCAGCGACTGACCACTTTGGTGATAGCGGCGCTGTTTGCGGTGGTGGGCTCTCTCTATGCCATTTTCGGCGGCCTGCGCGCCATCGCCATCTCAGACACCTTCAACGGCATTGGCCTGCTGGTAATGGGTACCCTGGTGTCTTTGCTGGCCATGGAAACCATCGGATGGAACTTCGAGGGCATTCCCGCCGAACGCCTGACGCTGATTGGCAGCGACCAGTCGGACATCCCCTGGCACACCCTGTTTACCGGCATGATTTTTATCCAGATTTTTTACTGGGGAACCAATATGGTGATCACCCAGCGGGCATTGGCTGCCAAGAACGTGCGCGAAGCGCAAAAAGGCCTGTACGCCGCCGTTGCCATGAAGCTGCTTATTCCGCTGATTGTGGTGCTGCCGGGCATGGCCGCCTACAAGCTTTATGGCGACATTGGCGATAAGGCCTACGGGGTGATAGTGGCCGAGGTGCTGCCGCCCTGGCTCTCCGGTGCCTTTGCCGCCGTGATGGCAGGCGCAGTGCTCAGCACCTTTAACTCCTGCCTCAATTCCGCCTCGGCGCTCTACACCCTGGATGTGCACCAGAAGTATTTCAATGCCAAGGTATGCGTAAAGGCCATGGGCCAGCGGGTGGCACTGATTTTTGCGGTGGTGTCTGTGCTGCTGGTGCCCATCTACCAGAACGCCGACAGCATTATCGCGCTGCTGCAAAAGCTTAACGGCCTCTACAGCATGCCGGTGATGGCGGCCTTTTTGGTGGCCATGCTGTTTGATAACGTCCGCGGTCTGGCGGTGCGCATCGGCCTGGTCAGCGGCGTTATCACCTATGCCGTCTTTACCTTCATCTGGAGCCCGCTGCATTACATCCACCTGATGTTTATCACCCTGGTGGTGGCCGTGGCCGTAACCCTTATCGTTAACCGCTTACTGCCCGGCGATACCGCCCTGGCGGAAGCGGCCTGATTGGCAATCATGATGGAGTCATCTATGCAGTTTGATCCCAGCGAGCATCCCCACAGGCGTTACAACCCTCTTACCGATGAGTGGGTGCTGGTGTCGCCCCACAGGGCCAAACGCCCCTGGCAGGGGCAGCAGGAGCCAAACGAAGAAACGGCGCTGCCAAGCCACGACCCAAACTGCTACCTGTGCCCGGGCAACAGGCGCATCACTGGGGAGCAGAACCCGGATTATCAGGGCCCCTTTGTCTTCACCAACGACTTTGCCGCCTTGAGTCCTGACTGCCCGGCGCCTGCGCCATCGGACGATCCGCTGCTGCGGCAATCCTCGGCGCGGGGTACCAGCCGGGTGATTTGCTTCTCGCCGGATCACAGCAAGACCCTGGCGCACATGGACGACATCGAGCTTGGCGCCGTTATTGCCTGTTGGCAGACGCAGCTGACCGAGCTTGGCTGCCAATATCAGTGGGTGCAGATTTTCGAGAACAAAGGCGCCGTGATGGGCTGTTCCAACCCACATCCACACGGGCAAATCTGGGCTCAGGACACACTGCCAACCCTGGCGGCCAAAAAAGATGAAATGCAGCGCCGCTATTTTGAAACCCATGGCCGGGCATTGCTGCTGGATTACGCCGAGCGCGAACTGGCCGAAGAAAGCCGCCTGCTTTACGCCAACGAGCACTGGCTGGCGCTGGTGCCCTATTGGGCCGCCTGGCCATTCGAGACCATGCTGCTGCCACGCCAGGCTTGCACTCAGCTGCATTTATTGTCAGGCGAAGCATCGACTGCGTTGGCCGAAATCCTTGGCAAACTGACCCGCGCCTACGACAAACTCTTTGGCTGCCGTTTTCCCTATTCCATGGGCTGGCACGGGGCGCCTTTCAACGCTGAAGACAACAGCCACTGGCAGCTGCACGCGGTGTTCTTGCCGCCGCTGCTGCGCTCGGCCAATGTGCGTAAGTTTATGGTGGGATATGAGATGCTGGCCGAACCCCAGCGGGATCTCACCCCGGAGCAGGCCGCCGCACGCCTGCGCGAATTGATGGAATAATCCAATGCAGCCTATTCGTAACTTGTTTGAGCAGCACTTTGGCACCAGCCCTCAATGGCTGGGCCGCGCCCCCGGACGGGTGAATCTGATTGGCGAGCACACCGACTATAACGACGGTTTTGTATTGCCCTGCGCCATCGACTTTTTCACCGAGGTGGCGATCAGATGCATCGACGGCACCGAGGTACGGGTGTTTGCCGCCAATGAAGCCGAGCACAGCGACGACCGCTTCGAGCTTGATGCCATCACAGCCGATGTTAACGTGCAGTGGCGCAACTATGTGCGCGGCATGGTGTTGATGCTAGGCCGCGCCGCGGCGCATCAGGGCAGGCGTCTTGGCGGCATGGAGATAGCCATCCACGGCAATGTGCCCCAGGGCGGCGGCCTCAGTAGCTCGGCGGCGCTGGAGCTGGCGCTTGGCTGCGCCATCAATGCCGCCTTCAGTCTGGGGCTATCACCGACTGAACTGGCCAAGCTCGGTCAGGCCTGCGAGAACCAATTTGTTGGCTGCAACTGCGGCATCATGGATCAGCTCATCAGCGCCAGTGCCAACTCGCAGCATTTAAGCCTGATTGATTGTCGCAACCTCGAGACCCGCTCAGTGCCGCTGCCGACCGGCTACAAGCTGCTCATCATTAACTCCAATGTGCGCAGGGGTCTGGTGGATGGCGAGTACAACTTAAGGCGCGCCCAGTGCGAGACCGCCGCCAGCCACTATGGCGTCAGGGCGCTCAGAGACTTGTCACTCGAGCAGCTTTTTGCCGATGCCGATGGACTGGATGCCACAGCCTTTCGCCGCGCCCGCCATGTGGTGAGCGAAAACCTTCGCACCCTAGCCTGCGCCGAGGCCTTGAATCAGCAGGATATGCAAAGGGTGTTTAAGCTGATGAGCGAGAGCCACGCCTCAATGCGGGACGACTTTGAGATAACTGTGCCGGCCATAGACGCGCTGGTGGAGATAGTCAGCGATGCACTCAAGGGCCAGGGCGGCGTGCGTATGACAGGTGGCGGCTTTGGCGGCTGCGTGGTGGCACTGCTGCCGGACGCGCTGCTTGAGCCTGTTAAAGCTTGTGTATCAAAGGCCTACCCGGAACAGACCGGACTTGTACCTGTGTTTATCGAAACCGGCGCTGCGACGGGAGCACAGGCGCAGCCAATCATCTGACAGCTATCGGCTAATCGAGCTTATTGCGGCTAATCGCCAGAGCTCCGCGGGAGCAGAGTTGCTACCGCACGCCTGCAAACTCAATGCCCCAAATAACGCTCGGACAGCGCAGCCAGAGTGCCATCCTGCTTCATACTGTCGAGTGCGGCCACCATACGCGCCATGGGGGAGCCTGGCACCAAACGCTCGGCTTGATTGCTGCGGCTGATAGGGACATCTGGGTTGAAATCCGGATTGGGCTCAAGCACCAGCAGCGCCGAACGTCTTGAGATACCCAGGGTCGCCCATTCCACCTGGCTCGATAATTCCTTGTGCAAACGAATATCGCTGGCCCCGCTCTGCAACAGGGCGTACGCCAGCGGTTCGGCCTCGTAAATGTAGGCATCGGCCCTGTGTTTTTGCAGCATGTGAATGGCTTTTTGCAGGTCCATCTCGGCCACTTCCAAATGAGTCACCCTGGCTGCGCCAAAGCCGAGCTTGGTCAAATAGTCGGG
The DNA here is from genome assembly GCF_022484835.1 of Shewanella zhuhaiensis. Lineage (NCBI taxonomy): Bacteria > Pseudomonadati > Pseudomonadota > Gammaproteobacteria > Alteromonadales > Shewanellaceae > Shewanella > Shewanella zhuhaiensis. Next base: position 403,243 of record NZ_JAKUDL010000004.1, on the reverse strand, counting down.
GTTCCCAAGCCCATGCAGCAACGTCAGGCCGTCGAAATCTGCCACGCTGGCAAGCCGTTGAATCTCTGGCGTGGAGATGGCGTAATAGGCGACCCGCAGGCCATTGGGGGCAAAAAAGCTGTAGGCGTTGCGTTTGGCGCTAAAGGTAAACTGCGGGTAGAAATCGACCTCACCTTCCTTGAGGGCGTTTATCACCCTCACCTTGGGCATACGCACAATTCGCAATGTCAGCCCGGCGCGGCGGGCAGCTTCCCGATACATGTCTTCGAACAGACCACTATTGTCTGGCGCCTTGGCGATAAAGGGCAGCTTTTCAGTGGTGCGGTAAGCCATGGTCACAACAGGCTCGGCGGCATGTAGCATCAACGGCGACAACATCATTGATATCAAAAGCAAAATATGGGTTGGCAGGCGCATCGACACTATTCCAGAGCATAACTGAAATGAGTGTTGATCAAGTTGGCGCCAATTGCCACGCCAAAGCCTGACGCAGCCACAAAAATCATTCGACTGGTAGTGCCAGCCGCAGCGGGCGGGCGTCAAGATTGAGCAATGCGTCATTCACAGTTAACATAGGCCTCCACAAATTTCTGGAGGTATGAATGCGCGCGCTGCTGTCGCTTATCCGAGGCTCACTGGCTTTTCTGGGGTACACCTTTAACACCCTGTTTTGGTTTGTCCCTATCCTGCTGCTTGGTCTGGTTAAGCTGCTGCCCATTCCTGCCCTGCGTAAGCTGATGTCCTATCTGGTGGATGGCTGTGCCTCCAACTGGATTTCGGTGAACAGCTTTATCCAAAATGTGCTGCACCCGGTGCGTATCGATGTGCAGGGCAACGCCGAGCTGAGCCGCGATGAGTGGTATATGGTGATAGCCAACCACCAGAGCTGGGTCGATATTCTGGTGTTGCAAAGGGTATTCAACCGCAAAATCCCCTTCCTGAAGTTCTTCCTGAAGCAAGAGCTCTTGTATGTGCCGGTACTGGGTCTGGCCTGGTGGGCGCTGGATTTCCCCTTTATGCGCCGCTATTCCACCGCCGAGCTGAAGAAGAATCCCAAGCTCAAGGGTAAAGATATTGAAATCACCCGCCGCGCCTGCGCCAAGTTTAAAGACAAGCCGGTGAGCGTGATGAACTTTGTTGAGGGCACCCGTTTCCAGGCTGCCAAACACAAAAAGCAGAACTCACCTTTCCAGCATCTGCTGCGCCCCAAGGCCGGCGGCATGGCCTTTGCCCTCTCCGCCATGGGCGAGCAAATCCACAAGCTGGTGGACGTCGCGATTTATTACCCCGGCAAGGTCCCCAGCTTCTGGGACTTTATCTCCGGCAAGGTGGATGAAATCCGCGTGCACGTGACTGTGGCGGATATCGCCACCGAGATGCGCGGCGACTACATCAACAACCGCGAGTTCAAGCAGGACTTCCAGGAACAGCTCAACCAGATCTGGGTCCGCAAAGACGGCATCCTGGCACAGCTTTCCGGTGAAGAAGAGATAAAAACTGAGGTTTCTGAACAACATGCTTAACTTTTTGCCGGGGCCGCTGCTGTTTTTCATAAGCGGTAGCTTGCTCATTATCAATACCGCCATTTGCGGTTCCCTGGTGTGTATCGGTGGCCTGTTCAAGCTGCTGACCCCCTTCAAGGCGGGTCGTGTCCGGGTGACCATGCTGATGAACCGCTTTATGTGGCTGTGGGCTACCCTCAACGGCGCTATTTTGCAGCTGATTGCCAAAATCGAATGGGATGTAAAAGGTCTCGATGGGCTGGATAAAAACGGCTGGTATCTGGTGATCAGTAACCATTTGAGCGGCTTCGATATTGCCGCCCAAACCTATATTCTTCGCAACCACATTCCCATGCTCAAGTTCTTCCTCAAAAAAGAACTGATTTATGTGCCCATTATGGGTCTGGGCTGCTGGGCGCTGGATATGCCCTTTATGAACCGCACCAGCCCAGAGAAGCTTAAAAAGAACCCAAAGCTCAAGGGCAAGGATCTGGAAACCACCCGCAAGGCGTGTGAAAAATTCCGCGATCTGCCAACCTCCATCATCAACTATGTGGAAGGCAGCCGCTTCACCGAAGAAAAGCGCGACCGGCAGAACTCCCCTTATCGCTATCTGCTGCGCCCCAAGGCAGGCGGTATCGCATTCGCCCTTTCCGCCATGGGTGAGCAGTTCAGCCACCTGCTGAACATGACTGTGGTGTATCCCGATGCGCCCAAAGACATTCTTGCCGGGGTGATGCAGGGCAAGGTGAGCAAAATCGTTGTCAGAGTTGAAGCACTGCCGGTGCCCGAAGTGGATGACAAGCAGTACTTCAGCAATGCCGAGTACCGCGCCCAGTTCCAGCGCTGGCTCAATGAGATCTGGCTGCAAAAGGATGAACAAATCCATGAGCTGCTGGCCGAGCACAAAGCCAGCACCAGCAGCTACCGTGAACTGGCAGAGCGTGGCCACTGAATTCACTTTGCGCTCAGAGCTAAATGCTCAGCACTAAAAGCTCAGTGCGAAAATAGCCACGCCAGGACGCGATTCAGGACGGCCGTTCATATGCCGTCCTTTTTATCTTTTAAAGCCCAGTCAACCGCGCTGAAAACCCTGTTGCCTTAGTGCTGTGATCGCTTTAATTTGCTATAAGCAGGTTAAAAACAGCTAGCAATCACAGCGTCATACCAGGGACGGGCACCATGACCAAAATCACTTACGCATTTGTCTTCATTAGCAGTGTGCTCCTCTCGCTGTCATCAGCGGCGGGCAGTTCTGAAGCTGTTACCCCCCCTTCCACGCCATGCAAGCAAACAGCTGAATTGGCGGTAAAAATCGCACCAGACCATCAGTTACTCAAAGCGCTGGCCCTTAGCAACAGCTACTGTTTCCAAGTGCATATAGGGCAAAGCAAGCAAGGTGCCAAATACTCCCGGGAACAACGCCACAACATTAACAAAACCCACGACACCTATCTCATAGCCTATAAGGCGCTTAACACCGACGAAGCAAAATTGTTACTTGCAGACCAGTTTCTGAGAGAGGAAGCGCAGCAACATGTGGTGTTTATGGTTGAGCGCAGCGGCAGACTGGAGGTGGTACTTAAAGCGGCAGAATGGGCTGATTATAGTGGTGGCTACGGCTCACGTTTATTTCCCGAGGAAGACAGTGCTCGCTTAAGCCAATTATTTATAAGGCAATTGCCACACCAGGGACCGCTGACCCTACTCAATCACCAATCTACGCCAGCCGCTCAGCCAATTGTTGCAGCTGATATTCGGTAAAGACTTCTATGCCGTGCTGACTCAGCAGCGCTGCGGTAATGCCATCGCCGTCAATCAGGGTGCGAGAAAAGCTGCCATCGTAAATCTGCCCCTTGCCACAGGATGGGCTGCGGGCCTTTAAAATGGCAAAACGAATATTGGCTTCCCGGGCAAGCTTCAATGCCGCCTCGGCGCCCCGCACGAAGGGGGCAGTCACATCTTCTCCCGTCACAGTGACGACCCGAATGGCCTGCTTTGGGTCTGGCGTTTGCATTTCCGCTGACAGCCGCGAGATTTCCGCCGGTGGTCTCCTTATTTCTGCCGGAGGGCTGACAATTTCCGCCGCAGGCCTTGGCGTCGGCAAGCCGCCGGCGCATTCGGGGCAGATACTGACAAAGCGCCCCTGCTGCTGCCAGCCTTGCCACAGGGGGGAATCCAGCAAATTATCTTTGCCGTCATATCGCACAGCTTCGCCCAGCAGGCAGGCGCTCACCAAAATTTTTTCCATCGCTTATTTACTCGGTGCCGGGCGGCATCTTTCGTGAAATACCGCCGCCCCCATTATCGGCTGATAACCACATCATCCCACGCCTTGCAGACAAAGTGCAAAATCGCCAGTTGTTGACAATAAATAGTTTCAACTTGCTGTAACGCAAACAACACAGCAAACAGAAAAATCCAAATAACTCATTATTTATCAATTATTAATTACATAATTAAGTCACAAATCCGAAATAATTAGACTTACGTCTACGTCAACGGATTGTTGACAATTCGCCAGAACGGGTCTAATTTTCAACCATTGTCAGTGACCAAGCCGCTGCGAAAGCGACAGTGGCAAGCATTCGAGCCAACGCCCAGATGAGCCAGAGCAACTCCAAAGAACTCAGTACTGAACTCAGCACCGAACGCGGCACTGAACGCAGTGCCGTTGATCGCGGCGCGGCTACCCTGGCCGATCAGGTATTGAGTGCCATTCAAACCGCCATCATCAAGGGCGAACTGGCCCCCGGCAGCAAGATCAACGAACAGGCGCTGGCCGCCCAATTCGGGATCAGTCGCGGCCCCACCCGCGAAGCGCTGCAAACTCTGGAGCGGCAACGGTTGGTGGTGCGCATGCCCCATGTGGGCGCCCGGGTGGCCCAGCTGTCGGTGGAAGAACTGAACGACCTCTATGACCTGCGCTCCACCCTGGAAGCCATGGCCTGTCGCCTCGCGGCCGAGCGCATCACAGACGCCCAACTTGCCGAATTACAGGCGCTGCTTGAGCGTCAGGAGGCGGCGCTCAAGCAGGGCGATACCTATTTTCAGGAGCAGGGTGATGTGGACTTCCACTACCAAATCATCCGCGCCAGCGGCAACAAACACCTGCAGGAAACCCTGATGGGTGGGCTGTACCACCTGCTGCGCATGTACCGCTATCAGTGCAGCAACCATCAGCGCCCAAGCCGCGCCATTGCCGAACACAGACGCATAGTGGAAGCCATCAGCGACAGAGACGGTGAGCTGGCGGCGCTGTTGATGCAGCGCCATATCGAACAGGGACGCCGCAACACAGAGGCGCGTCTTAAAGAACTCAAGGCCGAGGCAAGCGCCCGTGAGCACAGCTCGCTTTCCTTCGGCAACACACAGCAATTAAAGGGAGAGACAGCATGACCCACAGCGCAGGCAAGCGTTTTCGCGACGCACTGGCACGCTCCAAACCACTGCAAATCGTCGGCACCACCAACGCCTATTTCGCTCTGATGGCCGAAAAGACCGGCTTTCAGGCGCTTTATTTGTCCGGCGCCGGGGTGGCCAACGCCTCCTATGGTCTGCCGGATCTGGGCATGACCTCCATGAACGATGTGCTGATTGATGCCGGTCGCATCACCTCGGCCACCGAGCTGCCACTTTTGGTCGACATAGACACCGGCTGGGGCGGCGCCTTCAACATCGCCCGCACCATCAAAGAATTTGAAAAGGTCGGCGTTGCCGCGGTGCACATGGAAGATCAGGTATCGCAAAAGCGCTGCGGCCATCGCCCCAACAAGGCCGTAGTGAGTACCGAAGAGATGGTCGACCGCATCAAGGCCGCCGTGGATGCCCGCACCGATGAGAACTTCGTCATCATGGCCCGCACCGACGCGGTAGCCGTTGAAGGGCTGGACGCCGGTATCGAGCGCGCCCAGGCCTATATCGAGGCCGGTGCCGACATGATTTTTGCCGAGGCCCTGACCGAGCTGCCTCAGTACCGCAAGTTCAAAGACGCGGTAAAGGCACCGATCCTCGCCAACATGACCGAATTCGGTCAGACCGAGCTGTTCGACAAGTCAGCCCTGTATGAAGCCGGAGCCGACATGGTGCTGTATCCGCTCGGCACCTTCCGCGCCGCCAACCAGGCCGCCCTTAAGGTGATGCAGGCACTGATGAACGATGGCCACCAGCGCAATGTGTTGGATACCATGCAAAGCCGCAAAGAGCTGTACGAGTTTTTGAACTACCACAACTTTGAAGACACGCTGGACCGCCTCTTTGCTGAAGGCAAAAACAAATAAGGCCGCAGGCCTGAACAAGTAAAAGACAAGCAAGGACGAAGACAGCGGGGCATAAGGCCCAGGCAGTAGCTGCTTCCCGCCCCGGCAAAAATCCGGGGCGAACAAAGTAATCCATAAATCAGCGCCGGGACCCCATCGCCCTACCGATGCCGGCCTTCAGAAAAAGACGAGTTTACGAGGGAATGCAAAATGGCTGAGACAACCGATAAAAAACTGAGTGGTGCAGGCCTGCGTGGTCAGAGCGCCGGTGAAACCGCCCTGAGCACAGTGGGTAAATCAGGCTCAGGCCTCACCTACCGCGGCTATGACGTGAAAGATCTGGCCGAAAACGCCAGCTTCGAAGAAGTGGCCTTTCTCATTCTCTACGGCGAGCTGCCCACCCAGCTGGAGCTGGACAACTACCGCGCCAAGCTCAAAGGCCTGCGCGGCCTGCCACAGGCACTGAAAGAAGTGCTGGAGCGCATTCCCGCCAATGCTCACCCAATGGATGTGCTGCGTACCGGCTGCTCCATGCTGGGCAACCTGGAAACTGAACACAGCTTTGCCGACCAGTTTGATGTAACCAACCGCATGCTGGCGGCCTTCCCGTCCATCATTTGCTACTGGTATCGCTTCAGCCACGACGGCGTGCGCATCGAAACCGAGACCGATGACGAGCAAATCGGTGCCCACTTCCTGCACCTGCTGCACGGCAAGGCGCCTTCTGCCCTGCACGCCCGGGTCATGGATGTGTCCCTCATCCTCTACGCAGAGCACGAGTTCAATGCCTCTACCTTTACCGCCCGCGTCTGCGCCTCAACCCTGTCTGATATGCACTCTTGCGTAACCGGTGCCATCGGCTCACTGCGTGGCCCACTGCACGGCGGCGCCAACGAAGCGGCCATGGAACTGATTCAGGACATGCGCGACGAGCAGCACGCCCGCGACGTACTGGCCGGTATGCTGGAGCGCAAAGAGAAGATCATGGGCTTTGGTCACGCCATCTACCGCGAGTCCGACCCTCGTAACGCCATCATCAAAGAGTGGTCTGAAAAGCTCGCCAAGGAATACGGCGACGACCGTCTGTACCGTGTTTCCGTGGCCTGTGAAGCCTTCATGTGGGAACAGAAGAAGCTCTTCTGTAACGCCGACTTCTTCCATGCCAGCGCCTATCACTTCATGGGCATCCCCACCAAGCTGTTCACCCCCATCTTCGTATGTTCACGGGTCAGCGGCTGGACTGCCCACGTGATGGAGCAGCGCAGCAACAACCGCATCATCCGCCCAAGCGCCGATTATGTGGGTGTGGAACTGCGCAGCGTGACCCCAATCAGCGAGCGCGGCTGATAACAGCGGGGCCGACGAGCAGTCGGCCCCAATAACGCCCGCCGCACAAAAACAACAGCCACTCACTATTCGCGCCCCTTTGCCTGTCTGGAACGCCGTTATGAACACTCAATTCCGCAAGCCGCTGCCCGGTACCAATTTAAGCTTCTTCGACACCCGCGAGGCGGTGGATGCCATCGCCCCCGGCGCCTTCGACAAACTGCCCTACACCGCCAAGGTGCTGGCCGAAAACCTGCTGCGCAAGGCCGAGCCTGCGCGCTTGAACGACTTTTTAAGCCAGCTGATTTTCCGCAAGCAGGACCTCGACTTCCCCTGGTTTCCGGCTCGCGTGGTATGCCACGACATTCTCGGCCAAACGGCCCTGGTTGACCTTGCCGGTCTGCGTGATGCCATTGCAGCCAAGGGCGGCGACCCGGCCAAGGTGAACCCTGTGGTGCCAACCCAGTTGATTGTGGACCACTCGCTGGCGGTGGAGCACGGCGGCTTTGAAAAAGACGCCTTTGAGAAAAACCGCGCCATCGAAGACAGACGCAACGACGATCGCTTCCACTTTATCAACTGGACCAAAAAGGCCTTCCGCAATGTGGACGTGATTCCACCGGGCAACGGCATCATGCACCAGATAAACCTGGAAAAGATGTCACCTGTGATCCAGGTGCGTGACGGCATCGCCTTCCCCGACACCTGTGTCGGCACCGACAGCCACACCCCCCACGTGGATGCCCTCGGCGTTATCGCCATCGGCGTGGGTGGCCTTGAGGCCGAAAACGTGATGCTGGGCCGCGCCTCCTGGATGCGCCTGCCGGATATCGTCGGCGTTGAGCTTACCGGCAAACCAAATCCAGGCATTACCGCCACCGACGTGGTGCTGGCGCTGACCGAATTTTTACGTAAAGAGCGGGTGGTGGGTGCCTACCTTGAGTTCTTTGGCGAAGGCGCCAAGGCGCTGACTCTGGGTGACCGCGCCACCATCTCCAACATGACCCCCGAATATGGCGCCACCGCCGCCATGTTCTATATCGACGAGCAAACTATCGACTATCTGCGTCTCACAGGCCGCGACGAGCAGCAGGTGCAGCTGGTTGAAAACTATGCCAAAACCACAGGCCTGTGGGCGGATGCCATGACAGGTGCCGACTATGGCCGGGTACTGACGTTTGACCTCTCCAGCGTGGTGCGCAACATGGCGGGGCCTTCCAACCCCCATGCCCGTTTGGCCACCAGCGATCTGGCCGCCAAGGGTATTGCCGCCGACTGGCAGGAAGAAGCAGGCAAGATGCCCGATGGCGCTGTGATCATCGCCGCCATCACCAGCTGTACCAACACCAGTAACCCCCGTAACGTGATTGCCGCGGGTCTGATTGCCCGCAACGCAGTGCAAAAAGGTCTGGTGCGCAAGCCCTGGGTGAAAACCTCACTGGCCCCCGGCTCCAAGGCGGTTGAGCTGTACCTGAAAGAAGCAGGTCTGCTGCCGTACCTTGAACAGCTAGGCTTCGGTATCGTGGCCTTTGCCTGCACCACCTGTAACGGCATGAGCGGCGCGTTGGACCCAGTCATCCAGCAGGAAATCATCGACCGGGATCTGTACGCCACCGCCGTGCTCTCAGGCAACCGTAACTTCGACGGCCGTATTCACCCCTATGCCAAGCAGGCGTTTCTGGCTTCGCCGCCTTTGGTGGTGGCCTACGCCATCGCGGGCACAGTGCGCTTCGATATCGAAAAAGATGTGCTCGGCAAAGATGCCGATGGCAACGCGGTAACCCTTAAAGACCTGTGGCCAGAAGATGCGGAAATCGATGCCATCATCAAGTCATCGGTGAAGCCTGAGCAGTTTCGCGCTGTCTACGACCCCATGTTTAATCTCGCCGTGGAATACGGCACCGAGAAGCCACTTTACGACTGGCGCCCACAGAGCACCTACATCCGCCGCCCGCCTTACTGGGAAGGCGCCCTTGCCGGTGAGCGGACTTTAAGCGGTATGCGGCCACTGGCGGTGCTGGGTGACAACATCACCACCGACCACCTGTCACCCTCCAACGCCATTCTGGCAAGCTCCGCCGCCGGTGAGTATCTGGCCAAAATGGGCCTGCCGGAGGAAGATTTTAACTCCTACGCCACCCACAGGGGCGATCACCTGACAGCCCAGCGCGCCACCTTCGCCAACCCCAAGCTCTTTAACGAGATGGTGAAAGACGCAGACGGCAAGGTGAAGCAGGGCTCACTCGCTCGCCTCGAGCCCGAGGGCAAGGTGCTGCGTATGTGGGAAACCATTGAAACCTACATGGAGCGCAAGCAGCCGCTGATCATAGTGGCCGGTAAGGACTATGGTCAGGGCTCCAGCCGTGACTGGGCCGCCAAGGGCGTGCGCTTGGCTGGTGTTGAAGTGATTGTGGCCGAAGGCTTCGAGCGTATTCACCGCACCAACCTGGTGGGCATGGGCGTGTTGCCGCTGGAGTTTATGCCGGGTGAAACCCGCATGACCTACGGCATCGACGGCACCGAGACCTTCGATGTGAAGGGCGAACGCACCCCGGGTGCAAGCCTGACCCTATTGGTGCATAAGACAAATGGCCAAACCCTGGAAGTGCCGGTGAAGTGTCGCCTGGATACCGCCGAAGAAGTGTCCATTTACGAAGCAGGAGGAGTTCTGCAACGCTTCGCCCAGGACTTTTTGGCTAATTCATAACACGGCCTGTTGCACCCAGGGCTTTGTTGGCCGTGCTCATGTAGGGTTCCCTACACTGCGCGCGGCGGCCTCGCCCCAATCGTTTTTGGGAGATTAAAATGTTTAAACCACAAATCCGCATTCCTGCCACCTATATGCGTGGCGGAACCTCCAAAGGGGTGTTTTTCCGCCTCGACGATTTGCCTGAGGCGGCACAGGTGCCGGGAGCAGAGCGTGATGCGCTGCTGCTGCGGGTGATTGGCAGCCCCGACCCTTACGGCAAGCACACCGACGGTATGGGCGGCGCTACTTCGAGTACCAGCAAGTGCGTGATCATGAATAAAAGCAGCGTGCCCGGCCACGATGTGGATTACCTCTATGGTCAGGTGTCCATCGACACCGCCTTCGTCGACTGGAGCGGCAACTGCGGCAACCTGTCCACCGCCGCCGGTGCCTTTGCCATTCACGCGGGCTTGATTGACGCTTCGCGGGTGCCTGAAAACGGCATCTGTGAAGTGCGGATTTGGCAGGCCAATATCGGCAAAACCATTATCGCCCATGTACCTGTGACTAACGGCGAAGTGCAGGAAACAGGTGACTTCGAGCTCGATGGAGTGACCTTTCCGGCCGCCGAAATCGTGCTGGAGTTTGTTGACCCGGCGGATGGCTCTTCTCAGGACGGTGGCGAAGACGGCGGCGCCATGTTCCCAACCGGCAATCTGGTGGACGAGCTGGACGTGCCCACCGAGGTGCACTTAAGCGGCAAAATTCAGGCGACCCTGATCAATGCCGGGATCCCAACCATTTTTGTCAATGCCGAAGACCTTGGCTATCGCGGCGACGAGCTGCAGGAAGCCATCAACGGCAACCCCGCGGCCCTTGCCATGTTCGAGCAGCTGCGCGCCCACGGCGCCATCAGGATGGGGCTTATCAAGAGCCTCGATGAGGCCAAGACCCGCCAGCACACCCCCAAGGTGGCCTTTGTAGCCAGGCCCATGACCCATGTGGTGTCGAGCGGCAAGACGGTTGAAGCGGATGACGTCGACCTCCTGGTTCGGGCGCTGTCCATGGGCAAGCTGCACCACGCCATGATGGGCACAGCCGCTGTGGCCATAGGCACGGCGGCCGCTATTCCCGGCACCCTGGTGAATCTTGCCGCCGGTGGCGGTGAGCGGCAGGCGGTACGTTTCGGCCACCCATCCGGCACCTTGCGCGTAGGCGCCGAAGCCAAACAAGTAGACGGCCAGTGGACTGTCACCAAGGCCATCATGAGCCGCTCGGCGCGCATCCTGATGGAAGGCACAGTACGGGTGCCCCAGGACTGATGCTGCAACTTAAGCCAGCAGTACTGATTACCGGCTCCGGCCGGGGCATAGGGGCTGCCACCGCAAGGCGCCTGGCTCAACTGGGCTGGCGCATTTGCCTTAACTACCGCAGCGACAGCGCTTCTGCCGAGGCGCTGACCAAGGAGCTTTCGGCCATCACCGAGGTGATTTGTGTACAGGCCGATGTGGCCGATGAGGCGCAGGTGCTGGCTCTCTTTGGTCGAATCGATGAGGCATTCGGTGGCCTCACCCATCTGGTGAATAACGCTGGTATTTTGCTGCCGCAGATGCCGCTGCTGCAGATGGATGCAGAGCGCATCAATCGGGTGCTCAGCACCAATGTCACCTCGCAGTTTCTCTGTGCCCGTGAGGCGGCAAAGAGGATGTTAACGCTGGATAAGGACGTAAATCGCGCCATCGTCAATGTGTCCTCCGGCGCGGCGCGCACCGGCAGCCCGAACGAGTATGTAGACTATGCCGCCAGCAAGGGCGCCATCGACACCTTTACCAAGGGGCTGTCTATTGAGCTTGCCCCCGCCGGTATTCGGGTTAATGGCGTGCGCCCCGGGCTTATCCATACCGACATCCATGCCGATGGCGGTGAGCCCGGCAGAGTGACCCGATTGCAAAGCCTCATTCCCCTTGGCCGGGGCGGCGAAGCCGACGAAGTGGCCAGTGCCATCGTCTGGCTGCTCAGTAATGATGCCAGCTTTGTCAGCGGCAGCATTATTGATGTAACCGGAGGCCTGTAGCTTGTTTGAAGCCTTATCCTTGCTTGCATTTGGGATATTTTCGCAGGCCCAGGGAATGCCCCAGCTGAGTCAATAGCAAATATTTCATCGAGGCATGGCAGCGCTGAAATACCTCATTCAATTCGGTTTTTGAAGGCTCCGCTTATTCCCTTCCGGCGGGGCCTTTTTTCTTTTTATCGTTTTACGTTACAAGCAAATTGACACCCCCGACCCGGGCGCTAGAATCTAACCACTTACAACAAAAAAACAACACTCATACCCTGTGAGGAACATAAGGGCATTCAGGCAGCAGCGAAGAATGCCGAATAATAATCCTGGCCGGAAAGACGCAGCTCACTGCGCACAGGCCTTCCCTTGCAAGATTGGAGAAGCATGTTTCGAGCACTTTTTGGCTCCTTGTCGATTCTGATCCTGGGTCTTTGCCTGTCTGTGGCAAGAGCCGATCACGGCAGTTATCACTACCATAACACTCTGGAATTTCAGCATTTCAGCAGCAGCGACGGGCTTAATCAGAACACCATCACCAGCCTGTATACCGACAAAGCCGGTATGCTGTGGATTGGCACCCAGGACGGGCTGCACTATTTTAACGGCCAGGAATTTGGCCTGTTCCTCCCCAACCCCAACGATGACACCAGCATCTCAGAAGGCTACCTCACCGACATAGTGCAGGATCCGGAAGGCTTTCTGTGGGTCGCCACCTACACCCAGGGCATCAACCGCCTCGATCTGAAAACCGGTAAATTCACCCGCTTTGGCAGCGAGTCCGGCCTAGCTGAGCTGAGGGTGACCCAGCTGGCTGTCATTGGCGACAGCCTGTGGATTGGCACCGAAAAGGGCCTGTTCGCCATGCAGCGTAAAAGCGGCCAGATACGTCCAATTCCACTGGGAAATGCTCTGCATCCGAGGATCACCGCCCTTGGTAATGTGGCCGATGAATACCTGCTTGTTGGCACCCGCGAGCACGGCACCTATGCGGTCAGCAGCAACAATATCGTCCGGCTGAAATTACCTGCAGATCAGCCGGTGAACCGCATCCGCAGCCTCAATGGCAACGCCTATCTGGCCATTGGCAAAAGCCTGTGGCGTTACGAGCTGGACACCCACATTGCCCGCGAACTTTGGCAAAGCGAACCCCAGAGCTTTTTCCAGGGCGATCTGCGCGACTTTACCCTTGCCTCCGACACCGAAATCTGGGCCATTGCCCCCGGCGCCGGTCTGATTGAGTTGAAAAACACCGACCGCTGGCATGCCCGCTACCACAGAAACGATTCCCGCAGTTTCCGCGATGTCAGCGACAACAACCTGATGAGTATTCTGCTGGACCCCAACGGCGTACTCTGGCTTGGCGGCAGCTATTCGGGGCTGGATAAAATCAATATTCAGCGGCAGTACTTCGAGCATCTGTTCGACAACAACATTGCTTTACCCAAGCAAATCAATATGGTGCGTGCGATTCACCAAACCCCCGATGGTACCCTGTGGATAGGTACCGAAGGTGCCGGGGTGAAAACCTTAAATCCCTATGAGGATGGCTACCATTATCGCAACGACCTCTTTGCCAACGCTCTGGGAGTGGCGCAGGAATCATTCTCACTGGTGGTGCGGGACATCCAGGCCGACGATAGCGGCACCCTCTGGTTCGCCAGCAACTTTGGTCTTGGCAAGCTGGCGCAGGATGGCAGCTTCTCGCTGTTTCAGCCTGAAAAGCTGCATGGCCAGGGACGCTCCCTCGCCTTCGACGGCCGCGGCAATATCTGGATGGGCTCAGATGAAGGCCTGTACAACATGCCGCTGAACGGCGACAAGTTGCAGACCTTCCACCTGGAAGCCCTGCTCGATGGCCGCCTGCCACTAAGCCAAATTCTGGTGCTCAGATTTATCGATGACTGGCTGTGGATTGGCACCCTCGATGGCCTTATGCGCCTCAATCCGGTCAGCGGCGCTATCGAAACCTTCACCCACCTCGCCAACGATACCAACAGCCTCGGCAATAACCGGGTGCGCGATATCTATCAGGCCGCCAACGGCGATATCTGGGTCGGCACCCACGGCGGGATCAGCATTTTCAGTCACAGCAAAAATGGCTGGAAGATAAGCCATTTGAACGCCGAGCAGGGCGTGCCCAGCGACACAGTTTACGCCATCCTCGAAGATAAGCTGGGTCAGTTCTGGTTTTCAAGCAACGCCGGGATCAGCCGCTACATTCCCGGAGAAGAGCGGGTGGTCACCTTCAATAAGTTTGAAGGCTTACAGGAGCAGGAATACAACGGCGGCGTCAAACTCGCCGGAAAAGACGGCTACTTCTGGTTTGGCGGCATCAACGGCATTACCCGCTTCCGCCCCGAGCACATTCCCAAGGTGCGTCACGAACCGGCCATGGCCCTGACCAGCTACAGCATCGGCGGTAAACGCACCCGGGTTTTGGACCTCAGCGCGCCACCGGAAGTGAACATGGAATATGACGACAAGGTCGTCAGCTTCGAGGTCACCTCACTGGATTTCTCCTACCCGGGCGAAGACAGGTTTGCCTTCTTCCTGCAAGGGTTTGATAACCAATGGCGCAGCGCCCAGGCCCTGTCGCACATCACCTACACCAACCTGAGCCCCGGCAGCTACCTGCTGCGGGTGCGTCACGGCCTCAATGCCAATCCACTGGGGCATCAGGTAATGACCATCGCCCTCAACGTCAACGCGCCCTTCTATCGTACCGCCCCGGCCTACGTGGTCTATGCGGTGTTGCTGCTGGGGATCCTTGGCTGGTTCTGGCGCGAGCGTCAGACCAAAAAGGCCCAGCGACTGGAGTTTGAAACCAGCATCCGTACCTCGGAAGAGCGGCTGAAACTGGCACTGTGGGCCTCCGGCGATGGCATGTGGGACTGGAATATCCCCAGCGGTAAGGTGTTCCGCACCCGCATGCATCCCCATATGGAGCAGCAGGTCGACGGCCCTGTGCTGTTTGAAAAAATCCATACCGAAGACAAAGCCAAGGTGCTGCAGGCGGTGGATAAACACATCGACGGCGAGCGCGCCTTCTATGAGGCCGAATACCGCATTGAGGAAACCCCCGGACAGTGGATTTGGGTGCTGGACCGCGGCAAGGTGGTAGAGCGCGATAAAGACGGCAATCCGCTGCGGATGGTGGGCACCCACAAGGACATCACCAACCGCAAGAACATCGAAAACGAGCTCAGACTCTCGGCCCAGGTGCTGGCCAGCATGAACGAAGCCGTAGTGGTGGGCAGCCTGGATTATCGGGTGGCCTCGGTGAACCCGGCCTTTACCCTCATCACAGGTTTTACTCCGCAGCAGGTGGAAGGCAAACACTTCCTGTTCCTCGCTCACGATCGCGACCAAAGATTGCTGTACGAAGCCATTGAGCAGCAACTGCTGCGCAGCAAACACTGGGCGGGCGAGCTGAAAATCCGCACCCGGGATCAGCGCGCCATTCTGATTTGGCTCGAGATCAATCAGGTGCTGGACACCAAGTCAGAGGCGAGCCACTTTGTGGCGGTGTTTACCGATATCACCGACCGCAAAAAGGCCGAAGAAGACCTGCGCCAGCTGGCCTCATTCGACCCCCTGACCCAACTGCCCAACCGCACCCTGTTCCAGGACCGTCTGGGCCACGCTCTGGCGCAGGCACACAGGGCCGAGAGCATGGTGGCGCTGCTGTTTTTGGATCTCGACCGCTTTAAGCACATCAACGACTCCATGGGCCATCACATCGGTGACTTGCTGCTGAAATCCGTGGCCCACCGGCTGCAAAATTGTGTCCGCGAAGGCGATACGGTTGCGCGCCTTGGTGGCGATGAGTTCACCATCATTCTCGAAGGGGTGCACAAAACCAAGGCCGCCACCGTGATAGCCGAAAAGCTTATCCGCGCCTTCCAAACGCCCTTTATTCTGGAAGATCAGGTACTCACCATCTCGCCTTCCATCGGCATCAGTCTGTATCCATTGGACGCCGAAGACAGTGCCTCGCTGATCAAGTTTGCCGATACCGCCATGTATCACGCCAAGTCGCTGGGCAGAAACAACTTCCAGTTCTACACCTCACGCCTGAACGAATACGCCATGCGCCATGTGCAACTGGAAGCAGGGCTGAAACAGGCCATCGGCCGCCGCGAACTGAGCCTGGCTTTCCAACCCAAGTTCAGGGTCAGCGATGGCCGCATCACCGGCTTTGAAGCCCTGCTGCGCTGGCACAGTGGTGAGCTGGGGCCCATCTCCCCGGCGGAGTTTATCCCCCTTGCCGAAGAGATTGGCGTGATTAATCAGCTCGGGCACTGGGTCGTCAACGAAGCCTGCAGCCATATGGCCAATTGGGCCCAGCAAGGCTTCGATAACCTGCATGTAGCGGTCAATCTGTCGGCACGTCAGCTCAAGGCGGATATTCTGTCCACCATCGAAGTGGCGCTGGCGGTGGCGGGACTGCCCGCCAAATGCCTGGAGCTTGAACTGACCGAGTCGATGATCATGAAGAGCCCGCAGGAATCGGTGGCGGTGCTGCAACGGCTCAAGGCGCTCGGGGTGTCATTGGCGGTGGATGATTTCGGCACCGGCTACTCGAGTCTGGCGTACCTGAAGCGCTTCCCGCTGGATACCCTGAAGATTGACCGAGAGTTTGTGCGCGACATCAGCACAGACCCCGACGATGCCGCCATCACAGGCGCGATTATCGCTCTGGCGCACAGCCTCGAGCTGAATGTGGTGGCAGAAGGGGTAGAAAACGAAGCGCAGCTCGAGCACCTGCGCCGCCACGGCTGTGATGAAGTACAGGGCTTTATGCTCGGCAAACCTATGTCAGCCAGCGAGGCGCTGGCGCTGCTGAGGGAGAAAGCCACCTCAGAACAGCCCTGAAGATAAAAATCAAGCAACAAAAAAGGCTCCTGCGGGAGCCTTTTTGATGCCAGATTGGCAGTGGGTTTTGCTTAGCCGCGGTGCTCGACTTTGCGAACCCAACCTTCGGGGGCGGGGCGCAGGCCTTTTTGCATCTCGGTATACACCTTGTAGATGTGACGGATACGGTCGCCTACCAGCCCGTCACCCACGGTGACGATGCGGCCATCTTCGAAGATGTAAGAGCCAACCGGCGATACCACAGCGGCAGTACCAAAACCACCGGCTTCAACGATTTCACCGGCTTCGATATCGGCAATAAAGTCGCTCAGCTTCACGGTTTCCTGACGCACTTCGCAGCCCAGTTCTTCACCCAGCGCCAGAATCGACTCTGAGGTGATGGAGCGCAAAATGGTGTCGGTGAACTCAGGAATAATCAGGGTGCCATCTTTGCGGATATGGAAGTGGTTCATGGCGCCCACTTCTTCGATGTACTGATTGGTTGCATCCAGATACAGCACCTGGGCTGCGCCATGCTCGGCGGCAGCCTTACCGGCACGCAAGGATGCGGCATAGTTACCGGCGGCCTTGGAAGCCCCTGTGCCACCGGATACGGCCCGGTGAAACTGAGTGGTGATCAACAGGCGAATGGCATTGAGGTTTTTGCCATAGTAGGCACCGCTTGGGCTCAATACCACACAGAAGGTGTACTGGTTCGCCGGGCTTACCGACAGGCGGTCTTCAGTGGCAAATACAAAGGGGCGGATATAAAGACAGGCGCCTTCCTGACGTGGAAACCACAGACGGTCCACATCAATCAGGGCGTTGATGGCCTCAAGCTGCACGGCTTCCGGAATATTCGGAATACAGACAATGTCAGCCGAGCGATTGAGACGCTGGGCGTTTTTGTCCAGACGGAAGGTGTAAATTTCACCGTCGTCATGCATAAAGGCTTTGGCGCCTTCAAAGATAGACTGGCCATAATGCAGCGACATGGCGCCGGGCATCATTTCGAAGGGACCGTAGGGCAAAATACGGGCGTTCTGCCACTGGCCATCCTTGTAGTCCATCATAAACATATGGTCGGTTCTAAGCTTGCCGAATCCCACGTCTCCCTGAGGTTCAAAGGGCTCAGTGCGGCGCTCCGATGCGGGTTTTAAATTGTACTTTATATCCATTGCATACCACCTTGATGACTGACCTTGCAGACTAGGGAGCAGCAGAGATAAAGTCAATAGCGGCGCAAATTCCAACAAAAAGATGCTGTAAACCGTTAAGGAAACTCCATGAAACAACCGCTCAAAGGCCTGCGGGTACTGGATCTCTCCCGGGTGCTGGCCGGTCCCTGGTGCAGCCAGTTGCTGGCCGATATGGGTGCCGAGGTCATCAAGATTGAACATCCGGACGGCGGCGACGATACCCGCCACTGGGGGCCGCCCTATGCCGGGGGCCACACAGAGGGGGATGCAGCCTACTTCCTGGCCGCCAACCGTGGTAAAAAATCCCTACTGCTGGATTTGAAAAATCCTCATGATGTGGCACAAATTCAAAAGCTTGCCCGCCACAGCGACATACTGCTGGAAAACTTCAAAGTGGGTGGGCTGGCAAAATACGGCCTGGATTATGGCAGTCTCAAGGCGATGACCCCCCGACTGGTGTATTGCTCAATCACCGGCTTTGGCCAGAGCGGCCCGGACGCGCCCCGGGCTGGCTACGACTTTATGATCCAGGCCATGGGCGGGCTGATGAGCCTCACCGGCGCGGCTGATGTTGATGGCGGCGAGCCGATGAAAACCGGCGTGGCTATTACCGACCTCTTTACCGGGCTTTATGCCGCCAACGCCATTCTGGCCGCCATAGTGGCGCGCCAGTCCTCAGGCCTTGGCTGCCATATCGATATGGCGCTGTTTGATGTGCAGCTCGCCATGCTCGCCAATCAGGCGCAAAACTTCCTCGCCGCTGGCACCAATCCGCCCCGGCTTGGCAACGCCCACCCCAATATTGTGCCCTATCAGGCCTTTGCCTGCGCCGATGGCCACCTGATTTTAGCGGTGGGCAACGATGGCCAGTTTGCCCGCTTCTGCGAATTGGCAGGATTACAGGAGTTGCCCAGTGACAGCCGCTTCGCCACCAATGCCGGGCGGATCAGCCACCGCGAGACGCTGCTTCCGCTGATAAAGGCCGCCATGCTGAGCAAAACCAAGGGCGAGTGGCTTACGCTTTTAAACGGCGCCGGGGTGCCCGCCGGGCCGATAAACAATGTCGCCGAAGCGCTCGATGAGCCCCAGGCCAAACATCGGCAGATGCAAATTGTGCGCGACTTTAACGGCGAAAGGCTGCCCTTTGTGGGCAGCCCGCTGAGAATGGATGGTGAGGCGCTTAACTCGCCGCTGCCACCGCCACGGCTTGGGGAACATCAGGCCGAACTGCTGGCCTGGCTCGATACCCTCGAATAACCTTGAATCAGGCGTTAACGATTGAGCCTAGCAGCCTGTCTGCGGCCTCGCAGGCAGGCACCCAGCGCCAACAGGGCCAGCGCACCGGCGCCCAGGCTGCCGCCGCCATCCACCTCAATCACCACATCCTGTTCGCGGTCATAGTTGGCGCTCTCCAGCGGCAGGGCGTACAAATCATCGGTATCGTCCGAGCTGATGGTAGCCACCACGTCGCTGTAACCCACTTCATAGAGATCAATCAGCACATCGTAGTGGTCGGTGCCATAGCCGTCGGCCAGAGTGGTCACCACCTCGTAGTCGTCCAGCTCGTTGGCGCCGCGAATATAAAAGGTCTCGGTGGTGAAGTAACGCACCCAGTCGCCGCCATTGCGGCTCAAATACAGCTCGGCATAAACGGGCACAGACTCATCGGGATAGTTGGAATACACGTCCGCATCAAAGGTCACCGAAAAGCTGCGGTGAAAGCCATCGTAGTCCCTGTCTTCAAACAGGCGGGCAAAGGCATCGTAGAAGCTGAAGTCATGGTAAACGCCATAGCTTTGCTGACGACTGCGCTGCAGTTTGGAGGTTTTTTGTTTTTGCGCCGCCACCTGCTCGCGGGTTTTGGGCTCGGCGGCCACGGCCTGAATTTGCTGAACCCGAGTCTTAAGCTCGCTGGCCACAGTTTCATCCACATAGCGACTGCTGTCTGGCTTATCACTGAGCTGAGTCCCCACGGCGGCAATCTTCGGCGTCCCAATGGGCGTACCAGTCACCTCGTCTGAGGCATAAGCCGAGCCGCTCGCCAGCACTGTGGCTGCCACCAGGGCCTTAATGCTGAAACAAGAAACTGTGCCTTGGAATAATGTCTTCATAGTCGCGTCCTCGTACTGACTTGTTGAAGCCATTAAATCCGCTTCGCCATGAACGCTTCCTGAACGCTGTTTTTTACCCCTTTCAGCCAATGTTCAGCCGCTAACCGCTATCAATATGCCAACGGATTTCCAGAGGCGCCCCCGGATGGCACAAAGCATCCTGCGAGTTAAGTCGCTGTTCGCACTTTCCTTTCACGCGGGGGATCTTTTACACTGGCACCATTGATACGCAGAGATAAAAGACATGAAATACCGGATCTTGCTGACAATATTGCTTGGTGCCTGTTTGCAACTGGCGGCGCCGGGTACTGCCATGGCACAGGCCTATGCCCAGATGAACAATCAGGGGCAGCAGGGGCTTAAGGTTACCAGTGGCGATCAGGCCGCCGGCATGGCCGCAGGCCGCTACCCGGGGCGGGTACTCAAAGTCAGCCGCAGCCAGGTGGGCGGCAACCCGGGTTATCGGGTTAAGATGGTCAGCAACGACGGCAAGGTCTTTTACGTATCTGTGGATGCCCGTACCGGACGGGTTGGGAGAGACTGACAATGCGCCTGTTACTGGTTGAAGACGATGCGGCCCTGGCCGCCAATCTGGGGGATCACCTCAGAGAAAACCTCTACAGCGTGGATCTGGCCGCCGACGGCGAGCTGGGGCTGTTTCAGGGGCTGGAATACGACTACGACGCCGCCATTATTGACGTGGGCCTGCCCAAGCTCGATGGCATCAGCCTGGTGACCAAACTGCGCGCCGAGGGTCGCGAGTTCCCTATTCTTATCCTCACCGCCCGCGACAGCTGGGAAGACAAGGTCGAAGGGCTGGATGCCGGTGCCGATGACTACCTCACCAAACCGTTTCACCCACGGGAGCTGGCCTCGCGCTTAAAGGCACTGATTCGCCGCAGCGCAGGTAAAGCAAGCCCCATCATAGAAAACGGCCCTGTTACCCTCAATACCGCCAGCGGCGAAGTATTGCTTAACGGCGCACGGGTCAGCCTGTCGGCCTCCGAGTTCCGGCTGCTGCAATTTTTGATGATGCACCGCGGCGAGGTACAGTCCAAAACCGTGCTCACCGAGCATATTTACGATCAGGACTTTGACCTCGACTCCAACGTGATTGAAGTCTTTATCCGCCGGCTGCGTAAAAAGCTCGACCCGGACAACCAGCTCGGGCTGATTGAAACCCTGCGCGGTCAGGGCTACCGGCTGAACCTGCTCAGCTGATGTCAGATTCAGCCTCTATATCAAAGCCTGCGTCAAAATCTGCGCCCGAGCCGAGGCCTACCTCAGGCGTTATCGACCGCTTATCGCTGAAGACGCGCCTCTTCGTCAGTGCCGCCATTCTGGTGGCCCTGCTGCTGCCCGCCCTTGGCATAGCCCTGTTTCAGGCGTTCGAGCGTCAGGCGCTGGCGGGCAGTCGCGACGAGCTTGGCGCCCTGATTTACTCGGTGCTGGCACAAACCGACGTGATAGACGGCAAGCTGGAAATGCCGCCTTTCCTGAGTGAACCCCAATTCAATGTCGACGGCTCAGGTCTGTATGCCGAGGTGCGCTCAGGCGATGGTGACGTGCTGTGGCGCTCCGGCTCCCTGATTGGCCACGGCGCCATCGATAAGCTGCCCAGCCCAGCCCCCGGCGCCGATGCCAAGGTGTTTGGCGAAACCCGGCTTAACGACGAGCCGCTGTTCGTGATGAGCTTTACCGCCCTGTACGAGAGCAAGGGCGTGGATGTGCCCTTAAGCATTCATATTCTTAAATCCCAGCAGCGCTACCGCGAGGCGCTCACCGAGTTTGAATCCAGCCTGTGGCGTTATCTGCTGCTGGCGCTGGCGCTGCTCGCCGTGGTGCTGGGGCTGTGGCTGCGCTGGACCTTAAAGCCGCTGTCACGGTTCGAGGCCGAACTTAAGGCCGTCGAACACGGCGACAAGGAGCGCATCGATGATAATTACCCGGCGGAACTTGGGCCGCTGGTGCATCAGCTCAATTCGCTGTTAACCACTGAGCAAAACCAGCGCAAGCGTTATCGCAATGCCCTCTCTGACCTGGCTCACAGCCTGAAAACCCCGCTGGCGGTGCTGCAAAGCCAACCGGGGCTGGATGAAGCCGTGATGGAGCAGGTCGACAGCATCAGCCACAGCATCAGCCATCAGCTGAAACGGGCCCAGAGCGCCGGCGCCGCCTCCTGGCACCAGGGGGTAGAAATACTGCCCCAGGCCGAACGCTTAAGTCGCACCTTAAGCAAAATCCATGGCGACAAGGGCATCGACTTCGAGCTTAAACTCACTCCCGAGCTGGTATTCAAGGGCGATAAGGGTGATTTAACCGAGCTTTTGGGCAATCTTCTGGATAACGCCTGCAAGGCCGCCCGCTCACGGGTGTGTTTATCCGCCGCCAAGCAAGATGGCAGGCTGCGGCTTATCGTAGAGGATGATGGCCCCGGAGTGGATGAGTCGATGCGGGATAAGATTTTTGAGCGCGGTATTCGCGCCGATACCTACGACAAGGGCCATGGGATTGGCCTTGCCATAGTGCAGGATCTGACCGATGCCTATCAGGGACGCTTGCTGCTTGGACGCAGTGATTTGCTCGGCGGCGCGAGGTTTGAAGTGTCATTTCCTCAATGATGTGAGGATCGTATGCAGGAGGCCGCTAGACTTAGCGACGGGAAGTTTTTGAAGTCGTTTTTCAAACGACGAAAGTGAGTTTGTTGCTCTTCGAGCAACGAGAGATGAAAGTCGCTTTGCAAGCGACACAAATCGAAGCCTTCCAGGCTTCACCGGGGCAAGGTGCTTTGCTCGTCCAAAGCCCCTTGCAACCCAAAGGACGCCCCAAACAGTGCCGAAATCCCCTCGGGTTTATGGAGTTGGTCTTGCTACTGGTTCGGACTCACATCCCTGTTCGACCGAACCAGCCTCGACGTCCTTGTCTCGACTACGCGCCCAATTCCAACACCCTCAGCGGCACCGAAGGGGGAATGAAAGTAAGGTGCCATCCGCAAGTGAAGTGTCCTAAGTGTCCGGACTTTTCGTCAGGGGCACCTCACAAGTGAACTAAGCGCATGGCCAAGCCCGAGCACTTTGTCAAAACATCAGCTCAGAGCAACACCATTTAAGTCATTCATCAGCAAACACACCGACAGGGTGACAGGCAAGGCGTGCATCGGATGGCTATCCGAGGGCTAAAAACACTTAGCATCTGTGGCAGCGTCCATATATGTCTTTGTTATTTTACTATCTTCACTTTTACATCAAAACTCAACTTCATAGTATGTACGAGATGATTTAAATAACTCGGATTTTTTATCTAATCGCGCAACAGCATCAACTGAAACAGTCTTAAAAATTTTAAAATTAGCTACTATTTTAGCAGTCTCAATTATATTTCGCTGAGCATCTGTGCTCACGTCCAACTTAAATGTACTAGCTTGATTCCCTCTATCAAAACATCCTTTGACAAATTGAACTAACATATCATCATGCTGAAGCCACTTAGACTTTCTTAATAATTCCTTATCAGGAGAACTGAAGCTGGCAACAAACCTATTAAACTTACTTTCATTACCACCTTTAAAAGTAAACTCAACTGTTTTATTACCAGACTCCAACAAAAAATCTGACGCGTTTTTATCTAAACTAGCACCGTTACCTTTAGCACCTAATGAACACTCGACTGTTGAAGATCGAGTCTCAGAACTTGAGTCACTTCTATAAATCTTTACCTTTTTGGCACCTGCAATTCTTGCCACATTCACCAACTCAGAGTCCTGACTTATTACAAATGAATCCTCAAATAATTCGTCGATTGAAATCAGCTCTTTTATATCGGATTTAATATGTGCAGGATGACATATTAAAACATCATCATTGGTTAAATTTTCAAGTATAAAATTCTTATTACTTCTGTGTACGTACTCTATCGAAGGGGTGTTCTTGATGCTATGTGAATCCGTAATTTTATAAATTTCTTGATCTGGAAGCCCATTCAGCATCAACTGGGTTCTAAACCAAAATGCCTTTTCACCATAAGTAAACTCTGCGTCAGCACGTATCACACTCATTATTATGGGACTAATTAAATCTTTCACCTTTTGTTTAGAAGAGTCTTCTAATGCATCCCAACGATTGTGAAGTTTTCTAAAGTCGATGTATTCATTCTTTTTATCTTTAAGGCTGCTCCTTATGCTAACAAGGTCTTCTGTTTCTTTATAAACTTCCAGTAACCTATCAATTTCAAGATCAATTTCTTTACGTTCCTCATCACAAAAGTTTCCATCAGAGTATGCCGCAACTGCAGTTAGACACACTATGAATTCATACTCTTTCTTTTGAAGCTTAGTGATTTCAGGTTTTTCAGGCTTTTCATTATTCTCACCCCCCTCAATATCAGCGACTGCTTTACCACCTTTGTTTAAGATGGCACTCGTCACGGCGCCGAAAGCAATACCGGCAACTATAAATGGCAATGGCATATTTAAATCTCCCTTTATAACTAACTATTTCCTTAAGAACGTCAATAATATCTCATGGTTTGCAGCTCTTCGCTGCTTGAGACCTTTGCTTTGGCATTTTTGGCATTCACTAAAATGCTCATGCGGCATCCTGAGATCACTTTTAGGAGCAAGAGTATAAGTCCAACCACACTTTTCACAATAGTAAGTCACAGGCTTCGGTTTGCACGGCATAAATATTAAATTTCCTATCAGTTAGAATAAATAACTCCGTTTCACTTTGACGACTATCTTGAACAACGACTATAAAGACACCCAAAATTATCTCACGACCGAAGCAGTCTTGACGTCCTTGTCTCGGCTACGCGCCCAATTCCAACACCCTCAGCGGCACCGAAGGGGGAAAGAAAGTAAGGTGCAATCTGCAACTGAAGTTTTATTGCTGTTCTGACTTTTCTGCAAGAGCACCTTGCTAGTGCACTAAGCGCATGGCCAAGCCCGATCGCATTGCTAAAACATCAGATCAGAGCACCACCATTTAAGTCATTCATCAGCAAACACACCGACAGGGTGACAGGCAAGGCGTGCATCGGATGGCTATCCGAGGGCTAAAAACAGCTTGCATCTGTGGGAGCGTCCATATATGTCTTGACTCTTATTTTGTCACTTTACTCAATATTCGTAGATCCTATCGAAACTATTACGCTCAATATAATCAGTCAAATCCTCGTCAACATAAGAATCGGTATACAGCTCATCGACCAGATCAAGTTTTGCAGTCTCAACTATCATTGACTCAATAATTTTACGTCTATTTGGGGCAGTATGTTTAGCCATTTCTTTAAAGGTTATTTCGGAACCTCTAATGGAACCGAATTTTTGATATACCTCATTAATCAAAAATTCAATATCATTCTCTTGGGCGTACAAACACAGCGTACCACGCCACCAATCAGAATCAGTGAGTTCAGATATTTCTATTCCTCTATTATAAGTTAACTCCTTCGCAGCGAGATGTTCCTGGAATCTAAAATGACCAAATGACAGCCTATGAGTATATCGATCTAAAATCAAAATATTACATGGATCAATTAAGTCATTTACTATCGATTCTATTAGTTCTTCACTATACCTTGATTTGTACTCCTTAGAAAGTGAGTTAACAATCTCTATCTTACTTAACTCTCTCACTCTTCTTTTATGCATTAGATAAGCCAAACGACTGGCTACTTTTCTTAGTAACTCTCCAGAGTTGGTTTGCCTTTCAATATTTTTTACTTTGTCATATTCACCAGTCAACAAGTTTAATCTCTTGTCATATATTTCAGTCTCAGAAGATGGTGCATCAACCCCTTTTTCCACAAGACTACATGTAATGGTAAGCATAAGCGGCGTCTTAACATATTCGTATAGATTCTTACTGTAAATGCTAGTAAGCAACTCATCAGCCAGATTCACATCAGTGGCAAACCATCCTCTCACAAACCGATTAATCTGCTCAGCAGAGAATGGTAAAAGTGTAATCCCTAAGAAATTAATTTTATTCAAATAGCTCACACAATCTCTACTTGAAACAATTAACTGCGAGTTTTTATGTTTCTCTTTAAAATTATTAATACTCTCAAAAAATTTAGGGATCGTATTATATATTTCGTCAACCCCATCAAGAATCAGTGTAAACTTATCACTATTCTCAATTAAGTCTACAAGCTCTGAAATATTACCTGAATTAACTTCAACTTTCATTGTTGCTAGAATTAGCCTATATACTAACTCAGAAGGATTAACGTGATTTTCACCATTATCATTTACTGAATGAATGATTAATGGAGATTCACTTATAGAACTTACAAGCCTATTTAGTTGAACTAATATTATAGATGAGTCAGCGCCACTAATAGATGAATCGTAATAAGCTTCAAGAGTTGTCGTTTTACCTACCCCAGCAGCTCCATATACAGCAATATCATGCCCTGTTGCAAAGACGTCTAGAGGTGAAATAGATACTCGATCCTTTGCTTTAACATGATTTACTCTTTTTATCAGTTTGGCTAAACTAGGAGTTCGTAATACGTATAAAAAGCTTAAGGTTTTTTCCGTTTCCGTTAAAAAATTTTTTGTTTGTATAAAATTATATTCTTTTTTATTGATTGCTTCTACACTAAGCCTATAGGAATCTTTTTTCATCCTAATGCTTTCGGATAACTCAACCGCATTTGCCTTAACTATATAACTTGGACTTATTAGAATTATTTTAGCTAACTCCTTAGCTCTCTCTTCATAAAATCTAATTTCTTCTGACAGACCTTTTATATTTGACAAATTCAACATTAGATTTTTATGATGATTAGGATTAATGCTAAATAGATTTTGAGAGATATTCATAATATCGTAGGTAATCGATTCCGAGTATTCAGATCTTAAATCCTGTAACATCTCGCTAATAGTCTTTAAATCGCTTACAACGTCACCTTTACTTGAAATAATAATTTTTGAATTTAAAGAAATGGTATCTTTAAATATATTTGAAAGCTGATTTTTTAGCGAGACCAAATTATCAACAATCTCTCTCTCCTCAATAATCAGCCTTTGATTATTTTCAGAAAGATAACTTTTTTGCTTTATTTCAAACTCAGACTCAATTGCCTCTATACTTTTATGAAGAATATAAATCCCGTGTTCTTCATCTAACTTTATTACTATCTTCCTTAACTCAATCCACTCATCTTGTGAAAGCTCTATTTCCGTATCCTTTAGCTCAACTTCTAAATGCATTAGAATATTACTATCTAAAGAACCAACAAAAAAGCTAAGATCACTATAAAACTGCTTTACATCAACATTTTTCCTAACTGATTTAAGGGCATTTAGAAGATCCTGATTGCCATTTGTAACTCGTATTTTATTCGTTATCTTATCTTTTATCGAATTTAGTTTATCTAATAGGGTGGGGCAGTAATGTCTAATACTATCAATAATATCAGAACCATCCATGACATGGATCGGTATATTTACGGAGTTAGTGAACTGGCCAGACAGTTCATCATGAAATCTTTGAGTGATAATGTTGGGTGTTGTGATGTATATTTCCGTTGGCATCAGTTTTTTATTATCTAATGCAGAGAAAAATCCGACATCACAACTTTGTCTTATTTGATGCCCTAAATCTGAGATTTCTCTAGTACCCGCCCTATGTTGATTCTTAATTTTTTTTGATTGGATATAAATGACCTTTGGAAGTTTATGTGGTGGAATTCTGATCGTTGCAATCGCGTCCCTTCCTCTTTCAAATGGTCCTCCATTAAACTCTACTCTTTGATAACCCATAGACTCAAAAAGAGGGATAACTATTTCCTTGGTAAAATCGTCTTCCTTGAACGACTCCATTTTCTTAATATAGTGGCTTATTTCGTATTCCATGTTGCACCTTTTAACTTAACCTTTCGCAAAAAGAGTGACGACACCCATAACTATTTCCTTCAACACAGTACCCAAAGGTTTCGCTTTCTATTTTCTCCGCGTGAAGGTCTGCGGGAAACGCTAGTGAGATGAAACTGTTCATCTCACTGTCTGACGACACACTTATTCCCCTTCGAAGCCGCTTTGGGTGTTTGGCTGGGTGAAACGAGCGAGCCGAGACAGGGGCGAGTGTCGCATCGCGACAAGCTAACGAGCGCGAGGCAGGATAGCCGAGCCGGGAGTGAAGCATAGGGATATGCTTCGTCGAGGCAGCGTCAGTCGAATCATGGATGAGCGTCTGACGCGGTGGTCGTTTTCAGCCCAAAAGGCCAAAGTGCTCGGCGTCGTCTGGGGTCGCAGGGGGATTGGATAAGGGGGCCTGTCGAAACGGTCCCCTTTCCCCGGGTGTGGGTCGGCGACCCACTACTTTCGCCAAACGCAGTTTGGCCATTTGGAAGCACCAGCTTGCGTGAGCGGCGGCAGATTTGGCATTCCACCAAAAGCCCTGTGTTGGCGCTAAACACCCAACATTCAGGAAGGCTACCGCACCGGCACTCGCAGCCTTATTACGTTCCCAACCAACAGATTTTGTTTAAAAATTAACTTTACTACGCTAACAGTCTGGGCTGAATCAAACCTTGGGCTGGTTCATGTTTTGTGCGATGAGGGAAAAGCTGAAGGGGGAGCTGGCTTGTCGCCTAACTGGCGCTTGCGTCGCGAACGCTTGGCTGGCGCTGTCCCTGCTTTGCTGGCCGTGCATTGAAGGCGTGGCTGAGCGGTTCTTCCCTGATCTGCATACTTGTACTGCTGATGAGCAGCCGCGGTGGCCGCTGGCGCTCCTTTATTTAGCACCTGCTGAATTAACGCCTGTAATTCATCATCTTAGGGTTAAAAAAGCCTTGTCAGCAACAAGTTGGACAAGCGTACCGTAAACAAATCAACTGGGCAACAAACGCATCCTTAATCAGTGCGGCACAAGGCGTGGTGGCTGCGGTAAAAAATACCCCACAGCGCTCTGGCCGGATGCGCTGTGGCTACATACTAGCTGGCTCAGTTGTTGTGTTTTACCAGCGCGGCCAGGATCTCGGGGACCCGTTCTTCAAAGCTTAGGCGGGCAATCTCTTCGTCTGATTTGCCTGGCGAATTACGGAAGATGATGTTTGAGCGCACCATAATATCCTCCAGCACTTCGAGCTTAAATATCGTCCTGTCTTTATTGATATAGTAGGTGGTCGGAAACTCCGTGGCACGCAAGCCATTGATGATATAACCAAGATCATCGTCAGCCGTGTCTACTTCGTCTTTATTGAAGTAGACCAGCTTAGCCTGTTTGGCGTACTGAAATGGCGTACATTCTTTTTCCGACTTTGCCCTGTAGAGCTTTGATGAACACATTGGGGATATTTCCCGCTCCCGATTGGTCAAAAATATAAAGTCTATTTTGTCACTGTACTGTGCCACCATCGCATTCAGATGCTCCCGCTCATATATCGAGTGGCTGTATTCATTTGACAGGATCTGAATGACCAATGGACGTTCGAGATTTTGCAAAGCAATCTGACCGCCTTCGCTGTCAACAAAGGACATGGCAGGCAAGACTTGCTGCTGAAGGCTTTTGTCCAGGCAGATGCGTACTGGATTTTCAAAAAAAAGTATCCCGCCCTTCTGTCTGGCGACTTCCCGGGCTTCCTTTATACATTGGGTGATTTTTTGGGAGTACTCAGGCTCATTACTGCTGCAGCCCGTCAAAGATAACGCCCAGGCAAATACAAGCACGCAGCTTACGGTGATGTTTTTCATTTTAACTCTCAGTTTGAAGCGATTCAGGTAAAGCGGCCCCTTAAGGCCGCTTTACCCAGCCGATTGTTCTAGTTAGTGCTATCGCTGAAGCAGCCTTGATAGTCGCAATAATTCAACCTGTTGTGTTTTACAACTATGGCTTCGAGCATGCGCTTATTGGCCTCTATACGTTCAATCTTACGGGGCTGAAGGTAAACCAACTCGTTATAACGGCTTTTCAGGTTTTGCAGTTCGATTTGAAGGTCGGCACGCTGCTGATTGGTCAGCTCGGTGCGTTTCAGTTTTTCTTCGGTAGAAGCAATGGAGCTTTCAGTAGCGGACGCTTTACTGCGGTTGTCTTCCAGCTCTTTAATATCGTCATCAACCGCTTTCTGGGCCTTGTAGTATTCAGTGCCAGCCTGATATCCCTTAAAGAATGCCGTTTCATCCAGCTTCCACTCTTTACAGCTTTGCTGGTAATAACCGCCCTCTTTGCCAAACTTGTAACCACTGATGCTGGTACAAAATTCCTGAGTGCCCTGGTAATGGCCGCTGGTGTAATCCGCTTTTGGAGGAATGACCCCGCCCAGCTCTTTACATTCCTGGGCGTAATAGTCATATCGTTTCAGTGAGAATCCTGCTTTGGCTTCGCCATAGCCCTGTTCCTTCCAATCTGTGTTGGCGCAATCTTCAACCGATAAAGATGAACAGCCAGTGAGTAGAGATACCAGGGTTAGCGCCATTATTTTTTTATGCATTGCCATTCCTTACGCAATTTTTAAGCCTGAACCTTTTGGGCCAAACAGATACAAACAAGACCCAATAAAAACACAAAATAGCCTCAGACTATACACATTTACATCTAAGCAAACCTTAAACAACCCAGATTTTGTGCTAAAAAAGCAGCAAATAAGCATCAAATAAGCATCAAACATTAGGCACATTACCGAACATTGCCCCCAGATCCGCTCGGCCTTGCCGCAGGAACACCACCGAGTCTGAGGGGCACACTTTGGTTATCCGCCATCAAAGCCGCTTTGGGCGCGGCACACTCAGCGCCAGTTGGCTCCAGTTGATGATTTGCGTGGGCCAGTTAGCGGCGGTGGATAAGCGTAACAACCCAGGCCGCGACGGCGCATCCAAGCAGCACCCAACCAAGGTGCTCCACTACCCCGGCCAGTGCCAGACCAGCGCCAATAAGCAGGTAGTACAGCAGGCCAAGCAGGGCTCCAGCACTGCCTGCATACAGCTTATAGTCACTCAGGGCCATACTCAGCACATTGGGAATAGCCACCCCGAATGCCATCACCACCAGGCACATAGGCAGCACAAACCAGACATTGCCCTGCAGCAGGAACAGGGAAGCCGCACCCAACAGCAGCAGGGTAGCCGCCACCACAAGCCGTCGCTGCAGACCGACCTCATTGGCAATCAGCCTGCTATTGAGATAACTGCCGACGCAGGATCCCAGCCCCAGCAGCAGACCGCTGTAACCGAACTGCTCTGGGGTCAACCCCAGCCGGGCAAAGGCAAATCCGCCCAATTGGTAATAGCTGAACAAGCCGATGTTATAGATGGCGACCAGCAGCGCCGAGCGCCAGATGTGCCAGTCGGCAAGCATTCGCTTTGCCAGCGCCGATAAAGGAAACGACTGCTTCGCGCCCTGGATCCGGGTAGCAGTTTCGGGCAACGTCTCCGGTAAAAAACGCACACAGCAGCCCAGCAGCACCCACGCCATGATAAACAGCAGTGAAAACACAGCGCCATGGCCACCAAGCTGCACCAATTGGCCACCGGTAAACATACCTATGACGGGACTCAGGGCGATACCAAGCCCCATCAGGCTGAATACCTTGCCAAGGGATCCACCGTCAAAGCTGTCACGCAGCATGGTCTGGGTGACTATTGAGCCAACCGCAATGCCAAAGGCACTGCAGGCTCTGGCCAGCATCAGCACGCCAAAGCTGTCGGTTTGCATCGCCACCAGCGCCGCTAAACCATATATGCCCAGCCCCAATAACATGGTCGGCCGTCGGCCCCAGAGATCGGCCACTATGCCCCATACCGCTACCCCAAGGGCAAAGGCAATAAAGTAAATCGACAGGGTTTGTGCTGCCCTGGCATCAGAAACAGCAAACGCCTGCGAAATAGAGGCTAACGCCGGGCTGTAGAGGGTTTCCACTATCTGGGGAAACATCAACAGCAGTAGCATCAGCCACAATGAAGGTTTGGTTTTCATCTGTGGCTCCCACGCAAAAAATCACTGGCGGGCAGTGTAGAACCGAATCACAATATCCAATTAACGACATTAAGACTAAAAACATCAAAATAGGGACATAATGGCTTTTTTGCAGCAAGGTATGGCCTTCGACGTCGATGCCTTTTCGGCCAGTGTCATCGGCATCGCAGCCAATGTCGGCCGGCACGATTCGGGCTTACATCAGCACAATCGGGGGCAACTCTTGTATGCGCCGCAGGGCTGCATGAGCTTTGAGCTGGAACAAGCCATCTGCATTCTGCCGCCCACCAAGGCGGTGTGGATCCCTCCGCATACGCCTCACCGTGCCGTGATGACCAATGTGGTTGCCTACCGCTCGCTGTACTTTGATTGCAGTCGATTCAGTACCCCAACCGAACTCACCATGGTGGACGTTAACCCACTGTTGAAGGCGCTGATAGATAAGATGGCACACTGGCTCTGGGACACCCCCGAGGCGCAAATGAACCATAGCTGCGCCCTATTCTGGGAGGAGTTTTATGCAGCTACAAGCCATTCGTTTAGACTGGCAATCCCCAGCGATCGCCGCTTCCACGGCTTTCATCAAGAGCTGCTTACCCCCGACTTTTTACCGCCGGACATAGGCACACTGGCGCAGACGATAGGTGCCAGCGCCAAAACGGTCACCCGCCTGTTCAGGGCAGATACCGGCATGTCGTATCAGGAATGGCGCCAGCAGTGGCGCCTGCTCAAGGCCATCGAATTATTGTCCAGCCCCCTTCCGGTGACTGAGGTTGGCTTTCGGCTGGGCTTCTCATCCGACAGCGCTTTTATAGCCTTCTTCAAGCAGCACACAGGCCAGACACCTCGAAGCTTTATCCACGGCTAGCCGCCTGGGTGCCGCGCTCGGCAGCTGAACCTGAATATCCGCGTGGCGGGCCTGAGGCCCTTCGGCTCAAAACTCATTTTAGATAAGCAAACGACAGAACAGTTTCTGTCGTTTGCCTTGCGGCCGTTTTCACCCTTCAGCCTTCGTTCATCTTCACCCCTGTAGCCTGTGATCAAACTGGCGTTGTGCCGGTATGAAACAGTCAAGGAGGCCCTATGAACAGGTCTATCAGAATACAACTTGTGTCGGCCCTGATGTGTTTGCCCCTGTTTTCCGGCTGCACCTCGGTGGCTCAGGCCGAGCCGAGTGAATACAGCAGCAGTATCCGCGCCGAGCGCTTCAGCGAAGCTGAGCTGGCACGGCTGCTGGCGCCAATTGCCCTCTACCCCGACACCCTGCTGACCCATATCCTGATTGCCTCCAGCTATCCGCTGGAAGTGGTGGAAGCAAGCCGCTGGCGCGAGAAAAATCGCAAGCTCAGCGACAAAAAGCTGATGGATAAGGCCGAGAAGCAGGGCTGGGACCCCAGCGTCACAGCGCTGATTGCCTTCCCCAATGTGCTCGAGCGCATGAGCGATGACCTTAACTGGACCCGGGACCTGGGAGACGCCTTTCTCGCCGATGAAGAAGCTGTGCTCGATAGCATTCAAATGCTGCGCCGCGAGGCCGACCGCGCCGGTAACCTCGATGGCGGCGACAATCTGGTAGTGAAACGCCAGCCCACCCAAATCATCATCGAGTCGCCCAGCCCTGAAATCATCTATGTGCCTTACTACGACCCCCGCGTGGTGTATGGTCACTGGCGCTGGAACCGCTATCCACCTGTGTACTGGGCGCCCTTCCCCGGCTATGCCCACTACCATCGTCATTTCGGCTGGCACTCGGGGGTGAGTATTTCGTTTAACTTTTACTTTTCCAATTTCCATTGGTACGACAGACACGTGATTGTGCATCACCACCATCACTATCGTCGTCCGCCGGAGCCCAGATACGCCATCAGCCACGGTGCCCAGCGCTGGCGCCATGACCCCGGCCATCGCCGCGGTGTGGCCTATCGCAGTGCCGATATTCGCCAGCGTTACCATGTAAACGCCCCAAGTCGTATCGAGCGTGATCATCAGCGCAAACAGGAGTTTAGCCGCCACAGCCGCGAGTTCGCCCACAATGACCGCAAGGCCGAGGTGCGCAGCCGCGAGTTCAGTCGCGAGCTCAATAACAGCCGCGAACGCGACTTCAAGGCCCGTATGGAGCGCAGTGAAAACCGCCTTCAGGCCGATGGTCGCAACCGTGAGCCCATGCTCAGCCGTGAGCGCACCGAGCAAAGCCGTGAGCGAATTGACAACCGCGAGCGCAGCCTTCAGCGCAGTGAACAAAGCCGAGAGCGACTGGAACAGCGCAGTCAGCCACAGCAGCGCGAACTGCAAAACCGCGAGCGCCAGCGCACCGAACCACGGCAACAGATAGAAACAAGGCAGCGCCCCGAGCCACGGCAACAGGTCGAGCCTAGGGAGCGGCAGCAACGTGAACCTCAGCCCCGCGAACGGGCACAGCCACAGCGCGAGCGTCACAACGAGCATCCCCGCGAGCGTCACCTGTAACGGCTTCAACATACTGAAGCCCCCTATCGAGGCAGAGCAGGTTTTGATAGCCGCCAAAGGCAAATAAAAAAGCCGGTCACTGACCGGCTTTTTTAACTCTAAGGCTCAGGCTTATTTACAGTTACGGCCCTTGCAGGTACCGCCGGTGTTACCACCGCCACTGTTGTTACCATCACAGCCGTAGGTGGTCAGGTAATCCACGGCGTCTTTGGCCTTCACCAGACCATAGCCGTAGGAATCATCACGACCGGCTGCGCCCAGATCTTCCGCTGTGGCACGCAGGGCCGAACGGATTTGGGTGTTGGAACACTGGGGGAAGTGACTCCACACCAGCGCCGCCACACCGGCTACGTGTGGGGTAGCCATGGAGGTACCGTCGAAGTAGGCGTAGTTACCGGCGCCAATGTTCACGCTGGCATTACTGCCAACCTGCGCCAGCATGGCGGCGCCGTCAACATCGCTCACGCCCACGGATGGGATAGAGGTCACCACATCGCCCATGGTGCCGTTCAGGGCGCCGGCGACATTGTTGTAGATGATGGCCGCAACACCACCACCGTTTTCACAGGCCTGCACCTTCTCGGCAAAAGAGATCACGCCGCGCTGGATGAGACACACCTGGCCGTTGGCGTTACAGGCAGATTCGCCTGTGCCACAGTCAGCCAGCATGCCGGAAGCATTGCCGGTGGGTGAGCCTTCCATACCAATGGCTTCATAACCTGTGCCGCCCACGTTGGTGGTGGCCACCAGCGCAGTGCCGGTAGGAACAGAAGAAAGCACGCCTACGCCCGGGCCAGAGAGTTCAACCTGGCTGGTCTTTTGCGAGAAGTCGGCAACCAGCTTGTTGCTGTCGATAGCAGCAACAGACACTACCGAGTTGTAAGACGCAGGATAAGAGTGGCGGGTGTTGCCATCGTTACCGGCAGCAGCAATGGACAGTACGCCACGGCTTTCAGCGGCGGCGAAGGCAGAGTCTTCGGCACGGCTTGCACGGCTGCCACCCAGACTCATGTTGATTACCTTGGCACCAGCCTGCTCACACTTGTCGAGCGCCGATACCAGTGAAGAGGAATAGCCCCAGCCATCGGCGTTAAACACCTTGATGATATGCAGGTTCAGGTTGCCATTGGGGTTTACACCCACCACGCCTGTGTTGTTATTCAGGGCGGCAATGGTGCCGGCTACGTGGGTGCCGTGGTGGTTTTCATCTGTGTACCAGTTGCCGGTACCGGCATCGTTGGTGCCGGTTACCTGATTACCGGCCAGATCTTCGTGGGCCAGCTCGTAGCCTGAATCTATGATACACACGGTCATGTTGGAGGTGGCGGCGTCGCTCAGCTGATCAGCCTGCACCATAGGGATGCCGTAAGGAACCACCTGCGCCGAAGGGTAGCGCTTGGCGTCCACTTCAACGTATTCCACGTTGGGGTTGTTTTGCAGACCTTTAACTGCATTGGCAGGCAGCATAAAGGCAGCGGCATTGTGGCTACTCAGATCCAACGCCATCTTGCCGCCCTGAGCCTTCATCTGGGCCATCACGCTTGGGCCCTTGCCTTCTTTGAATTTAACGATGTAACGCTCTTGATCGGCAGCGTAAGCGCCAGAACACAGAGCCAGGGTTACCGCAGCGGCCAGTGGTTTATAAATGGATTGCATTGCTTACTCCTGTGCATATTCAAAGAGGTCATCTTATGGAACGACAAAAGCCACTCAGACCTTGTTATTATTTTTGAAATTATTTGTAACACTTTTGTATCGCAAGCAATCGTTATACGCACAATCAACGGCAAACACAAGCGGGTGCAGGCAAATATCCTGTATACCGTCCTGCCGACGCTACACCTTAGCGAACGGCTTGAAATCCCCCTGTTCTGTTTGTGTCAGGCTGAATACATTCGGATGGATGTGCCGGGTCAGGATCACATCCAGCATCAGGGTTTCATCGGCCCTCAGATAGTCTGCAATAGCCGCCTCGCAGTGAAACTCCACCGCCCGGTAATGGACAAGACCGCTGTCTGGCCTAGGCAAAATCCGAAAGCCCCAACAGCCTTCGGCGGTTTTCAGCATGCGGTCGTGGTTCAAATACAGAGTCAGGGCATTACCGATGCGCTGGTTTTTCTGCCGGTCCTGAAAAAAGCCCTTGGGCAGTTTGCCGGGGTCATAGTCCGGCCCCGCCAGCAGCAGAAAATCGAAGTCTTTCAGCGGCTCGCCTTCGCTGTCCCACAGCCGCACCACCAGTTGGGTGAATCGCGCCCCCTTGGCAGGCTGGCTTTGCTGCTGGCACAGAGCCTTGAATGCGCTTGCCGAGCCAACCTGCAAACAGGCCAGAATACTGCTCACCACCGGCTTGGGATTGGCACTCTTAGCGTTGACGGATGCCATAATGCCAAGCTTGCTACCGCTGTGGCTGGCCTTGGGCAACACCTCAAAACCACAGCTTGGGGAGCGCTGATCCCGGCTTATGGTCAGCGGCAGCAAGCCCTGGTCGTCCGGCGCAGCGGACTCCTGCAACACCAGCGCACGATAGTTGAGATTGGCGCCAGCCAGGCGCACTACCCCATCACTGCCGGGTTCGGCGGTGTAGCTATTGAGGTAGTCATATAGCTGGCGGTCTATGGTTTCGCCGCTGATCACAAAGGGATAAAGGCCATCGGCCACGGGGTTTTGCGTCAGCCAATACTGATTGAGCTTATGCTGCCCCAGGCTGCCAAGTTCAAGCCAATCAAGGATTTGCTGCCCAGGCTCCACACCTTCAAACCAGGACTTTATGCGCCCCAGGCGGGATTTCCCCAGCTGCGCCAGCGCCGAGCCATGATTGGCGGGTGCCAGCATAATCAGGTGGGTCAGTGGGCACTGGTCAAGGCCTTCGGGATAATAGCGGGCAAGCCAGCAGCGCATCACAGGGGCGCCGGTGGAATGGGTAACCACGGCGAAAGGTTCATCGCCCAGAGTTTCGCGGCGGGCACGCTCAAAGGCCTGGGTCAGGTCGTCCATGCGCACTTCATCGACAAAGCTGATGTAGCGGCCAAGATAAATATGGGTGATATCGAGGGCAAGTTCTGGCGGAGCCCATTTGGCCAGAGCCTCGGGCAGACCGCCGTATGTGTCTGTGCTGGTGACGCTCCAGCCGTGCACCATCAGGAGTTTCATCGGCTATCCTCCGTGATATGAATAACCGTCCTAGCTCATCATAAAGGTCATGCCGACACAAGTTACCGCTGCGCCATTTTGGCGGCCGAAGAGCCTGATGCAATAGCCGCCGGTTCGGTTCAGGGCGTTAACCAGCCGCCAACTGCCTGTAACGGCTGCATATCCTCTTCCACCCAGGCCACCAGCGCCAGCCGTGGCGCTCGGCGCAAAAGCGCGTCCATATCCAGTTCAAGCTCACCGCCAAAACGGCTGACATTGGCAATATCCGACTGATTATCAAACTGATACAGCGACAGCACTGCAAAGTCCTGCTGCAGTGTTTTGCCGCGATTCTCCCCCTTGGCTACCGGGGTGTGAATTCCCACACCCACAATGGCCAGATTCAGCCGCGGCGCTTGGGCGCCATAATCGGCGTTGAGCCGTTTATCTTTCAGACTGAGGCTGAGAGGTGCAGCAGCGGTGGCTCGGTGCAACTCACCTCCACGATCTTCACCGCCACGATCTTCACCGCCACGCCACTCATCGCCGCCGATAAAAATCTGTGGCGTGTACACGCCCTTACTGTGCTTGCGATTCCAGTGCGCATACTGGCGCTTGCCAAAACGTTTATCTGCTAAGGGATCTTTCCAGCCCAGGTAGTCCCAATAGCTGACATGAAATGCCAGCGGGAAGTATTTGTGCCAAAGGTCTTTCTCTTTGGCAAACGCAGACAGCCATTCTTCGGCGGGCGGGCAACTGCTGCAGCCCTGAGAGGTATAGAGTTCGATAATAATGGGATCGGGATTCTCGCTGCGGGCACTGAATTCCACGGCCGACAACGGCATGGCCAGTAAGGCTGGCAAGACAAACAACCAAAGCAGACGCATACTGAGACTCCGGTGGTGGGCGGTTAATCAAACAGACCCGCCGTTCGAAAAAGCAATTTCAAATACTTGCTTGAAAATCGTCAGCCAGCGACTAAGGTTTTTACAGTGCGTTATTTCATAAAGTGATAAAGAGAATAAGACTTATGCAAACCTATCAAGGTATCGCCTGTGATCGTTATGACTATCTGGAGCTTGCGTGTATCCGGCGTTACCCCTTGTTATTGGAACTGAAGGAAGAAGGCCGTATCCACGGCCGCGCCGTGACCACAGAAACCCGCGCCGATAAGAGCGAGTGGCTGCTAGTCGACACAGCCACCCAACAAAGGGCCATCCGCCTCGACCGCATCATTGCCATCACCCCGGATATCGAGGGTGCCGAGTTTGGCCGGATCCTGATAAATCCTTAACCCTTCAGCGCCGCAACCACTGAGATTTCAACCAGATACTCTGGCTCGGCAATGGCTGCCTCCACGCAGGCACGCGCTGGCGCATGGCCCTGTGGCACCCAGGCATCCCACACCGCATTCATGGCGTCGTAATCGGCCATGTCTTTCAGATAGATGGTACAGCTCAGCAGATGCTCTCGACTGCTGCCTGCCTGCGCCAGCAGAGTATCCACCTCTTCCAGCATGGTTTGTGTCTGGGTGGTGATGTCGCTGTACTTGTCTTTGGCCACCTGACCACACAGATACACAGTGCCCTGATGGATCACTATGCTGCTCATACGGGTGCCTGTGTCCATGCGAACTATGCTCATGGCAATTCCTTATATCGCTTGTCGAAAAGGTCGATTGTATCCCGGCCGCATGCCCCAGGCTAACCGGCCCAGATGAAAATTACTCTAGTGCCCGCGTCAGAGGCTCAGGCCTGTGCCCTCTCCGCCTTTAGTCACTGCCGCCTTTAATCACTGCTGCCTTTTGTCTCAGTTGCCACAGCCACAGCAGCGCCGCGGCCACCAGCGACATCAGCCCCAGTGCAGCAGCGGCCGCGAGCCCCAGGTTCAGCGCCTGAAACGCCAGCAAGGCGGCAATGGCAGCCATCAGGGCAAAGGGCAGCTGACTGGTCACATGGCCCTGCACCTCGGCGCCACTGGCGGTCGCGCTCAAAATCGAGGTGTCTGAAATGGGCGAGCAGTGGTCACCAAACACAGAACCTGCCATCACAGCAGCCAGTGCCGGCAGTAATAATTCAGGTTGCAGCGAATGCGCTACCTCGGCGCACAGCGGGATCATAATCGCGAAGGTGCCCCAGCTGGTGCCGGTGGCAAACGCCATCACGGCGCACAGACCAAAAATGCCCGCCAGCATATAGTCTGCCGATAGCCACTCGCGGGCGAGATTGGCTATCCGGGCGCCAGCCCCCAAATCTTTGATAAGCTGGCCAATCATCCAGGTCAGCAGCAAAATCCCCACCGCCAGTGCCATGGATTTCAGCCCCACCAGCAAATCGGCACCGAGCAAGCTGCCACGACCACGCCAGAGGCTGCCCACCATGGCAACCAGCACCGCCAGGGCGGAGGCATCGCGCATGGCCGCGCCTATGTCGGCGGCGGTGAGCATGGCACCAAGGCCCGGCTCGCCGGCAAGACGACTGCCTGAATAGAAGGTAAAAGCCACCGAACTGACCAGCAGCGCTGCCAGCGGTAAAAACAACGGCCAGGGCGAAGCATTAGCCAGGTCATCTGCCGCTGTATCGATCGTCGGTTCAGGCTCTCCTGACCAGCCCCAGTTCAGCCAGGAGCCCAACAGCACCAGCAGCAGGGCGCCTATGGCGTAAAAGTTCACTGCGGCAATGCCAATAAAGGCCTCCAGCGGCGACACCGGCAAAAAGGCAATCCCCGCCAGCAGCGCCATCACGTAAGGCCCCCAACTGGCCACCGGCACCAGAGAGCACAGCGGCGAGGCGGTGGTATCCACCATGTAAGCAAGGCGATTGGCCGAAATGCCGTAGTGCTGTGCCAGCGGCCGCCCCACACTGCCCACCGCCAGACAACTGAAAATGCCATCAATAAACACCAGAAAACCCAGCCCCACCACACCGAGGCGTGCCTGGCGGCCGTCGCGGATACGCCGCGATAGCCAAACACCAAACTCGGCCACGGCGCCACTGCGTCCAAGCAGACTGGTCATAATCCCCAGCAGCAACATGGCCGCCAGTACATTCAAATGCCAGCTCTGCCAGGCCCCATCCTGATAAAACAGCCCTTGAATACCCCGGCCAAGGTAGCTAACCGAATCCACCGGCGCGAAATCATTGAGGATAAGGGCGCCGCAAAGCACACCGGCCCCCAGGGCAATTAAGGTGCGCCGCAGTAACAGCGCCAGAGAGAGCGTAAGCAGCAGCGGAAAGAGTTCAAGCAAAACAAGACATCCCGGTCAAAGAGTGCGGTCATTGAGGCCCAGCATACCCGCGGACCACCCAGCTGCAAAGTCCGTGCTGTTAAATTGCGCTAACGAAAAATGCCCTCGAACGGCCATAAAAATCGTACCTAAAAGGGGCTTGTTTGGGGGAGAGAAAGCTGACGGTCAGTTATGCTCGCTGCGGCGTTCTTGCCGACCAGGTAAACTTACCGCTGAATTGGCATAAATTGCGCATTTGCACTAGGTGCGCCGCCTTGACCCTGCTAGAATCTGGGCTCCATCCAGAACCCTTTTTACAGGACCTTTCCCATGAGCCTTGAACTATTGTCCCAACTGGAAACCAAAATCCAAGCCGCACTGGAGTCGATTGAACTTCTGAAGCTGGAACTCGAAGAAGAGAAAGAGAAGTCTGCCAACCTGGCTGAGCAAAACCAGCAACTCAAGCAGGAGCTTGGCTCCTGGAATGATAAGATCACCGGTCTGGTTGGTTTGCTGAGCAACCAGGTTGACTGACTGTTCGGACGCTATGCCTCAGGCTGTCTTGGCCTCTTGATTCTGAGCTTCAATCAGCTCGTTCAATTCCAGAATCGCCTGCTTAACCTGAGGCAGGCTCTTCCGGGGCAGTAAAAATTTTCCTTTTTCAAACTCCAGCCGTCCCAGGTCTTTCACCCAGATAGCCCCCGTCAAAAAGATCCTTACATGCTTGACGATAAGCTTGGGAG
The DNA here is from genome assembly GCF_022484835.1 of Shewanella zhuhaiensis. Classification (NCBI taxonomy): domain Bacteria; kingdom Pseudomonadati; phylum Pseudomonadota; class Gammaproteobacteria; order Alteromonadales; family Shewanellaceae; genus Shewanella; species Shewanella zhuhaiensis. Next base: position 361,756 of record NZ_JAKUDL010000004.1, on the reverse strand, counting down.
CATAAACAGGAAAAACTCTCACGTGACCCTCCTGTGTTTGTTTTCTTGGGTCAGTGCCAACAAGTCCTCAGTTTGCCCCCGCTGAGCAGGTGCAGAACCTGTTAGTACCTTCCCTTATTATTGATTACAGTAGTTCGACCCTTCTTTTACCAGTCAAGTTTCATCCGTCGAAGCAGAAATTTGTAAATATTGACTTCCCTTGACGTAAGCTGCTGATTTACCGCCCAACCAAACAGTCTTTTTTTTAACGTCAATTATCTGGCGCTTGCCAAGCTTATGACGAATTGCTACATTTACCGTGTTACTCAGGGTAAAACTGAGCCTTGTGGCTCTATACCGTGCTTCTTGCGACCAGGGAGTACGGTTTTTTTTTGCCTGGATTTTCCGGCATCAGCGAGCCCATTGGCAAACTGCCATAAAAAAAGCGCCCCTTAGGGCGCTTTTTTGCTATCGAACAAACACTTAGTCTTTCTTGGTCGACAGATAGAAAGCAATGTCGAGCATCTCGTCGTAGCTCTTGATAGAGTCGGTCAGCACCTTGTACTTGCCGTTCACTACCAGTGCAGGCACACCAGACAGCTTGGCGTTTTCGGTGTCACGCTTCATCTTGGACATTTGCGCGTTCACCATGAATGAATTGGCAGCAGAATCAAAGTCTTTGCCGTCTACGCCGTTGGCCACGAACAGGGCACGCACGTCGTCACGGGTGGTGAAGTGTTGCTTCTTGTCGTGGATGGCGGCAAACAGGGCCTTTTCCATTTTCTTTTCGACTTTCAGCTGGTGCGCCACGGCGAAGGCTCGTGACATTTCCACACCCATTTCACGACCGATAAAGTCAACGTGAGCCTGATTGAAGGTCACACCTTCAGGCTTCTTCTCTTCGATCATAGGCACCACAGTCTTGGAGAAGTTGTAGCAGTGTGGGCAGTAGAAAGAGAAGAACTCGGTGATCTCAGGCTTGGCGCTGCCAGGACCTTCGTTGATCACTTCGTAATGCACACCTTCTTTAAAATCGGCGGCCAGAGACATAAAGGGCATTGCCAGCAGAGCGGCAGCCATCAGAAGCGCTTTTTTCATCTTGTTTCCTTGGTTTTCAGGTCCAGCGGACCAATTCAACTTGGGCGAAGCCTAAACTAATATGCTTTTTGATGCTATCTCAAGTCCATAGTTCAACTTTGTGTTACAAAACACGTCAAAAGGGCTGCAGAGTCAAGGGCGGCAGGCCGATTTGCTGTACCTGAGCCTGCATATCCCTAATCTGCCGCAGCCAGTAAGCCTCGTCGGCAAACCAGGGGAAATACATAGGAAAGGCTGGGTCTTGCCAGCGGCGGCCGATCCAGGCCATATGGCTGAGCATCCGCAACCCCCGCAGCGGCTCAATCAGCGCCAACTCCTTCATATCAAAGTCGCAAAACTCTTCGTAAGCGCCAAGCAAGGTATCGAGCTGCATGCGCCGCTCATTGTCGTCACCCGCCAGCATCATCCACAAATCCTGCACCGCGGGCCCACTGCGGGCATCATCCAAATCAACAAACCCGGGACCATCCGGGGTCCAGAGAATATTGCCCGGATGCAGGTCGCCATGCAGCCGCAGGCTTGTCGTCTCTATCCAGGCCTGCTCAATGGCGCTCACCAGCGCCTGGCCTGCCGCCGCAAAATCGGCGCGCAGCGCCTCGGGCACATGGGATGATGACAGCAGCTCAGCCAGCGCCTCAGCAGCCATGGCGGCTGTCAGGGTCTCACGGGCTGCAAACTGTCCGCCCTTACCAACCTGATGCAGACGGCCTATAAAGTGGCCCACGGCCTCCAACTGGTCGAGGTTGTCCATCTCGAATGGCCGACCGCCGATGGACGGAAACAGTGCAAAGCGGAACCCATTGAAATGAAACAGGCTCTTGCCATCCAACACCACAGGGGCCGCCAGCGGCACCTCGGCATCGGCCAGTTCAAAGGCAAAGCCGTGCTCTTCAGCAATCTGGGCATCAGTCCAACGCTCGGGGCGATAGAATTTGGTCACATAACGGTTGCCGCGGTCACAGCGGAACTGATACACCCGGTTCTCAAAACTATTCAGCGGCGTAAGACCGGTTTCTGGATAGATACCCACAGATTCAATAGCATCGAGTATGGTATCCGGCGTGAGCGAATGAAAATGAAACGCGGCGCTCATTGGGCATCCCCCTGGACCAGTGGAGCAAGCAAACCAGCCAGGAAGGCCAGCACTTCGAGGTCTTCTTCCCGATCGCTGGCAAGCCAGGCTACGTCGCCGTAAAACTCAAAATTCAGCCACAAGCGGCAGCCTTCAAAATCGAGCAGCCACTGATGGCGGTCGGCGCCCCATTGCCGCTCCAGCACCCGGCAGTCGAGGGCGGCAGCGAGCGGCTCGGCAAATTCGTCAAAGCGGTCAAAATCTATGTCGCCGCGAACGGCAAGGCTGATGGCCTCTTTATCGAGGCTGATGTGTTGGATATTCATTGGTTCTCTTGCGCGCTGGGGAATGATGTCGAAGGGGCAATCAGGGCGCAGCTGAGCAGGCCCTGCTCGGCCTCGCATTGCTGTGCGCACTGATACTGACCTGTATCACCGGCGAGGCGCCGCAAGCCTTCGCCCTTGGCCTGACATTGCTCGAGACTCGGGTAGTAACCGGCAATGTCGCTGAATTGCCACTGGCCCTGCACTGGCGTTTGCCGAAAGGTGAGTGTCCACTGATCCGCCTGGGTACAGGCGCCGAGCAACAGGGTAGCAAGCACGCTTACGATGAGACGTTTCAACCACAACTCCCAATAAAAAAGCGGTGCCAACTGCACCGCCTTGTATTTTATCCCGCTTGGGCAGGCCCTTGCCAGTCTGGACTAGCCGGCAGCCTTGTCGCGGGCCTTTTCGATACGGGTAATACGCCCTTCGAAGCCGGTGACTGTACCGTCGGACAGACCGTGGTCAAGTGCCTGGCGACAAATGTCGATGGCGCCGTTGAAGTCGCCCTTGTCATTGAGCAGGGTTGCCAGCTGCATAAAGCCGACGCCCTTGAGCGGCTTGCCCGAACCCAGCACCTTGATGGCCAGCTTGGCATAGTCGTCAGCAAGACCGGCACCAAAGCCGAGGTGCGCGGCGTCCTTGCGCTGCTTGTAGCATTCATTGATGGCCGCCAGCAGGCTTTGATGCTTCAGCTCATCGCTGCCAGCGCCATTGAATTCACGGATGGCACGCGCCAGTGGCTCGGCAGCAAAATCAGGCACCGCCAGCCCTGTGACAACGGCAGCGGGAGTGTCGATAATTGGCTCTGGCTCTGGCTCTGGCTCTGGCTCTGGCTCTGGCTCTGGCTCTGGCTCTGGCTCTGGCTCTGGCTCTGGCTCTGGCAGTTTAGCTGCTACCACCTCGGCCACCACTTCATTGGCAGGCTCGGCTGCAACTGCTTCAATTTTCTGGGTCGCTTCAACGTCCTCTGCAGCGGCCACGTCGTCCACAGCGGCTTTGTCCGATACTTCTGCTTCCAGCACTTCAGCAGTCTTTTCCTGTACTTCAACGGCCTTTTCTGGCTCTACTTCGGCGGGCGCGTTGGATTTTCCGGCCTCAGGGCGGTCACTGCGACCATATTGCTCTTCGGTAGCCAGACGCTTGGCACGTATGTAAAGGAAGACCCCAGCCAGCACCAGCAGGATGAGTACAACGATTTTCATGGTGTGTATCCTGTTTCTCTTGGCAGCCTCGCCGCCATTCCCCAATGTCCGGCATCCTGTCGACGCCGGGAGCAGTGGTTATTATTAGAGCATTTCACCTGTTCAAATCAAGTATTTATGCACCTTCCGTGGCATCGGGCATCAAAATTTACCTATGGCATAAAAGGCTCTTTTTGTGCGCACCTTCATGCTTTGACGATCCACTTTTGAGTTCACTGGTCACGGGGACTAAGATAAAACCAAGTAAAACACTTGGGTATTTTCCATGGCCGAATCCATCATCTTAAGCGGTAATCTGGGGCGGGAGTTTGCCACTATCAGCGCCATGGTTGCCATCTACTGCCGCGATCATCATGGCTGCAAGAGCCCCTGCGATGAGTGTCAGGCGTTTCTGGAATACGCCAAAACCCGTCTGGACCGCTGCCCCTATGGGCAGGACAAGCCCACCTGCAACAAGTGCCCGGTGCACTGTTACAAACCTGAGCCACGGGAGCAGGCCCGCACCATAATGCGCTATGCCGGACCGCGGATGTTGCTGCCCCACCCCATTCTTGCCATTCGCCATCTGTTGCTGGAGCGTAAAGCGGCGCCGGGCAAGCCGCCCAAAAATCTCTCAAACCGTCATCAGCGTTTACAAAAGGCAGCATCAGAATAAGGCAGGATTGCCACCGCAGCGCGCATGGGCTAAAACAGGAGTTCGAACGGTAACTTTTTCAACAACATGAGTGCGCGCCCATGACGGAGTTTCTGGAGCAAACCTTTAAGTGGCTATCGCTGCTCGGCGGGCTCCACTGTTTGGGACTCGGACTCTATCTGCGCTACCTCTACCATGCTAAAAGTGGCAACCACCGGCTGCTGGCGGGGATCTTTTCGCTGGTCTCGCTGACCTTTTTCAGTGGCCTGCTCACCCGCCATACGGTGTCATTGCCGATGCCACTGATCTACAGCCTGTTTATTCCCGGCTACTTCCTCCTGATGCCGCTGCTGTATCAATATTGCCACCAGGCGCTGTGCAAACGCCGGGGCCATTTTTGGTATCACTATTTGCCCGCGCCTCTGATTGCCATTGGGGTAGCCGTCGACCAGATGCTGCGCCCCGGGCTGATGAATCCCAGCGACGGCGACAAGCTTTCCCTCGCCGACTACACCCCGCTCACGGCGGTGTTGACCGTGCTGCTGTTTCTGCAAACCTGCATGTATTTCATGCTGATTTTCAGACTCTTACTCAGCCATCGCGGCCGCAGCGCCCGCGCCCATGAAGAAAACCTGCAGGACATCCGCTTTCGCTGGCTGATGACTTTGTGCCTGGCGCTGATGTTCAACTGGTTACTCAGGGTCGTACTTACCCTGATCCCGATATACTTCGGCGATGGCGCCAGTGAACTGATGCTGATGCTGCCACGGATGATTTTACTGCTCAGCCTGTACCTGCTGGCCTTTTACGGTTTGCATCAAATTACCCGCGCCGCCTACCTTCGCGGCAAGCTCACTCTGCCGAGCAATATCAGCCAGAAATCCAGCAGCCAACTGCTGAGCGCCGATGAACTCAACTACCTGCAAGAGTTGTTGCAGGAGGAAAAAAAGTAAGCTTTTTCATGGTGTTTTTATAACCAAGACGTTAAGGTGAACCTCGTTTTCAACTACGGGGGAATTGTTGATGTCACCGCTTTACCAACGTCTGCTGATGGCCGGATTACTGGCCGCGCCTGCCGCCATGGCCGCACCATCCCATCAAATTACCATCGATGATTTTTTCAGTATCGCCAACATGGGTTCTGTGGTTATCAGTCCCGACGGTAATCACGCGCTCTGGCTCGAAAGCCGCTGGGATAAGGAACTCGACAAGAGCCAGGCCGAACTGTGGCAAATCGATCTGCAAAATCGGGCGCCAGTGCGTCTCACCTTCACCGACGAGAGCGAGTCCCGCCCGGTCTGGAGCCCCAACGGCCAGTTCATCTATTACATAGGCAAAGAAAAGCGTGAAGGCGCCAAGGCCCCCTACAATGGCAAGCCGCAGGTGTTCCGTATTGCCAAAGGCGGCTCAGAAGCCGTGGCCATGACCCGTGAAAAAGACGGTGTAAACGCTTTTGAGCTGTCCAAAGACGGCGCTGCGCTCTACTTCCTCGCCAACAAAGAAACCAAAGACAAGGATACCTGGGCCGGCATTCGCGCCAGCCACAGTGCGCCTCAGTATGGCCATGGCAAGCGTGACACCAACCCGCTGTACAGGCTGGATCTGCAAAACTTCCGTCAGGAACTGCTGCTGGACGACGACAAGGTAGTGTGGGACTTCAGTGTCAGCCCCGACGGCAAGCAAATCGCCCGCATCACCACCGACGATAACGAGCTGGTGTACCTCGAAGGCTGGTCGCGGGTTGAAGTGTTCAATACCGCTGATAAACAAAACCGGGTACTGGAAGACAAGGCCTGGCGTGAGCAGGCGGCCTCCCCCTATGGCTGGCTCGAGGGTCTGGCCTGGGACACCAGGGGCGAGCGGCTGGCATTTCGCATCGACTTTGACGGCCACCCGGGGCGTCTGTTTGTAGTGAATACCCAGGGTAAGGGCCAGATGGAACTCACCCGCCCCGGCAAGGTCACCCTCAATGGTGCCGATATTCAATGGCGTCCGGGCAGCGATGAGCTGTGCTATCGCGGCGCCGAAGCGGCTCGGGTTAAGCTGTTTTGCACTGAAATCAATGGCCTCAAGCAGGGCGACACCCGCGCTGTGGTCGGCGGTGATTTGGTGATGGGCGGTTACAGTTTCGACAGCCGCGGCCAGCGCCTCGCCTTCAGCCACAACGGTTTGAGCCACTTTAGCGATCTCTTTGTTGCCGATGCCGATGGTAAAAAGGCCACCCCCAAGCGCCTGACCAATATCAACCCCCAGAGCGCCGACTGGCAGCTGCCACAAATCAGCATTTACAAGTGGCAGGCGCCGGACGGCACTGAGGTGGAAGGCATTCTGGAACTGCCCTTTGGCTGGGATAAATCCAAAGGCAAGCTGCCACTGGTGGTGCAAATCCACGGCGGCCCCACCGCCGCTACGCCGTACTCGCTGCAACATCGCAGCTATGGCCGCGCCAGCTTCCCGGCCCAGGGCTGGGCCCTGCTGTCACCCAACTATCGGGGCTCCACCGGCTATGGCGACAAGTTCCTCACCGATCTGGTGGGCCGCGAACATGATATCGAAGTCAAAGACATCCTCTCGGGCGTCGATAAGCTGATTGCCGATGGCATTGTTGATGGGGACAAGCTGGCGGTGATGGGCTGGTCCAACGGCGGCTATCTGACCAACGCGCTTATCAGCACCACCGACCGCTTCAAGGCGGCCAGTTCAGGCGCTGGGGTGTTCGATCAGCGTTTGCAGTGGATGCTCGAAGACACTCCGGGCCACGTGGTCAACTTTATGGAAGGCCTGCCCTGGGAAAAAGCCGATGCCTACACCCATGGCTCGTCCCTGAGCCACGCCGACAAAATCAAAACCCCAACCCTTATCCACATCGGCGAGAAGGATGCCCGGGTGCCCCTTGGCCATGCCCAGGGTCTGTACCGGGCGCTGCACAACTATCTGGGTGTACCGGTGGAACTGGTGGTCTATCCCGGCGAGGGCCATGGGCTTTCGAAGTATCAGCACCGCAAGGCCAAAATGGAGTGGGATCTGAAGTGGTTTAACTATTACGTTTTGGGGATTGAACCTTAACCCCGGCTGACATCTGAGCAAAAAAGGCGTCCTTTCGGACGCTTTTTTACTGAATGCTATTCACTTTTTTTAGCCTGAGCCTATGCTGGTGTCTGTCAACCACTCCACCCGAATTAGGAGAGCACCATGAAATCATTGAAGACTTTGTTGCTTGCAACTCTGATGCTGCTGGGTATCGGCCAGGCCACTGCGGCCGAGGATGACGCCAAATATCAGGATGCGCTGGCCACCTTCAGACAAGCCAGTGAAACCCACAAGTTTTTCGACACCGCCTACGGCTATGCCCTGTTCCCCACCATTGGCAAGGGCGGCATAGGCATTGGCGCGGCCTACGGCAAGGGCCGGGTGTTTCGTCAGGGCGCCTATGTGGGCGACTCCAGCATGACTCAGGTGTCCATTGGCCTGCAGCTGGGCGGCCAGGCCTACAGCGAGATCATTTTCTTTAAAGACGAAAAAGCCTTCCGTGACTTTACCAGCGGCAGCTTCGAGTTCAGTGGTCAGGCATCGGCCGTGGCCATCAACGTCGGCGCCAATGCCCAGGCTGGCACCACAGGCAACTCAGCCGGTGCTGGCCAGTCAGGCGGCGCCCAGAACGCCACCGCGGCCTATATCAATGGCATGACAGTGTTTACAGCCGCCAAGGGCGGGCTGATGTTTGAGGCGGCACTGGCCGGACAATCCTTCACTTTTGAAGGCAAGTAAGTTCTGTCAAACTCGTTAATCCAAAACAAAAGGCGACCCCAGGGTCGCCTTTTTGCTGTTTGCCTGCCGCAATGCGCTTATTGGTGTCCCCAGGGCGCAGGTGGCTGTTCGATGGGGCGGGTCAAATCAAACTCCACCAGAAAATCACGATTCTCGCGGGTTAGGCGATAACTGAAACTTTGCCGATTCAACCCCAAATGCCACACATTGGTGACCGACTGGGTCAGACCGTTGTTGTTGAAATTATTGATGGAAAAGCTATCCACCGGGAACGACTGCCAGCGGGCGCTGCCCACATCGGCGGTATCGCCGCCGTATTGGGTCACCTTGTGCTCGCGGCCATCTTCATATCTGTGGTCGTGCTTGAGACGCAGTCCAGTGTCGGTTTTGCTGATCACCCAGGTACGGGATCTGTCTTCACCCACATGGAAAGGCACCTTGATTTGATTGTCGCTGCACTCACGCACATGCATCACCAGCCGCGATGAGGCAAAGCCATCGTCGCTGGCATCGCTGCGGGTAACCTTGCCTTCAAATGCCTTGCCGCACAGGGCGCTGAGGCTGTCGAAAAATTGCAGATGCGGCGGCGCAGCCACGGCCGAGCTGCTGACCAGCAGCAGGGCGGGCAGCAGAGTCAGTTTATAGTTCATTGTTATTCTCCCCCGGAAAACTTTCAGACTAACAACCGAGGGTGAAATCAGCCTTAAGGATGGGCAAACCACACCAGCAAACCATTACCAGCCGATGTAACTGCGGGAGCGATCGCCGAGCTTTGCCTTGATGGCTTTGGCGGTCAGCACGCTGCCAACCAGCAAAAAGACAAAAATAAACAATGACAAAGCCAGCGACGTCCACATATTGCCGGGGGCCAGTTTAAAGCGCAGCAGACCGGTTATAACCCCAAACACAATGGAAAACAGCGGGTGAATAAAGAAGATGGCAAAGCTCATTTCCGCCAGCGAACCCAAGGCCTTGTTGGCGCGCTCAGACAGCGTTTGCTGTGACATCCACAGACACAGGCCCACCGCCAGCACGCACAGGCTGAACTTCTGCACAAACTGCCAGTCCACCCCGCCAAAGGCCAGCGCCGCCTTGTGATAATTGCCAACATGGCCAGACACATAAGTTTGCATATACAGACTAAGCACAGTGCCTACCAACGCCGCGCCAAGCAGCGGCAATGCATGACGGCGCAGCCAGTCTTCATGGGCGGAATAGAGAATACCCATCAGATAGAAGGGAGTGAAATACACCACCGAATGCAGCACATTGATATTGCCTATGGGCCGGTGAATATACACGGAAACCAGACACATGGCGGCGAAAATCAACCAGCGGGCAGTGGCACTCAGGCGAATATAAGCCGAAAACACCGGCGAGATGGCAAACACTGCCATGATGAAGGGAATATACCAGTGCGGGTAAAGCACGTAGCCATTTCGCACCGTGTAGTAGATGCCCTTGGCCACCTCGGACAGCGGCCGGTCGTACATCAGGCTCCACTGGGTCGCCAGCATAGCAAGCCCCACCAGCGACACCCATAAAAACGGCACCAGCACATTGCGCACCTTGGCGCTCATAAACTCTTTGTACACCATCCGCGGATAAAAAATGCGGTGATAAAAGTAGCCCGAGATAAACACAAACAGCGCCGTACCGCCTCTGAGCAGGTTTTCCAGCCCCAGCGGAAATCCCTGTCCCGAGTTATAAATACTGTGCCCGGCCACAATCCATAAAATGGCAATGGCGCGCATATAGGTAAATTCGAGCTGTTGCTTACGCATGCGTCACCCGACCCGTGGACTTGGCCGCATTGGCAGGTGGTGAAAAAGGGATCATGGGGTTTCTCGGCAGGACTGCTGGGATCAGCGTGGCAACACTATATCGCCACGCCCGAAAAACCGGAATAGGCCAGAAAAAGAATATTTTCAGCCTTTGTGAAACTGATGAAATAGTATTTCAATATCAATCAGTTGGCTTATCGGCGCCGAACCAGTTATCCAGCTTGTCGGCGGCTTTGGCGCGGGTATCCTCATCGATATACACAGCTACCATGGTCAGCGCAGCAGCCAGGGCGCCCAAATCATCGGTAAAGCCCAGCAATGGCGTGAGATCCGGAATCGCATCCACCGGGGTAATAAAGTAGCCCAGGGCGCCGAAGATAATAGTTTTGGCCCAGGCAGGGGTCTCCGGACGCTGGGCGGCATAGTAGAGCCAAAGCGCCTTTTCTATCACTTCACGACCCGCTTGCTTGGCAAAATCCTTCACCTTTTGCCAAAAACCGCTGTCACTGTATTCGCTGTCTGCCATGGCCATGCTCCTCTGCCTCAGAGCGTTTACTGTACGCGAAAAGCCTTCGAGTGTCAGTGATGATGAAGTATTATTCATCCAAACTGATTAAATAAAGATTCCAGGCCACTTTTATAAAATTAACATGCATATCACGATTATCCATTTTAATAATTGAGTGGCCATTGAATTAATATCACGTAAATTAATAAAAATAATTACACTGATTACATGGGGTTACATTTTTTAACAGAGTTTATTTTTTATGATTCAGTTCAAATTATCTTTGCTGATGCACGGATAAAATCACCCTGCCAAATGAGGCATTTTCTTCCACTGGTTTCTTTATATTCGTAATGGAGTTGTATATGAGAAAGAAATCAAAGATCATGGCGCATATTCGCCGAACGAGGCATATCATGATGCCTGAGCAACGCGACTACTTCGACTATTCATTCTTCTTCCTGCTTTAATCCTGCCTTCGCCGGACGCCTTGGGCTATCTGTCGCCCGAGAGTCTATCGCATAAAAAACTAAATTTATCTGCCAGCCTGGACTGACTCTGTCAGGGAAACTCTGCGCCTTTTTATTAATTCGCAGTCCTGATTTGTCAGCACCCATTCGGCTGCCCGGAATTTACCATGTCGATTTATTAAATATTGGCAGGGGTCCGGCTAACCAAAATTAATCAGGTTAATTATGAATTCGTTAAAAATTGCTGCCAGCTTATCTGTTCGTGCCTGTTTTGATACTAAACGGGAAGTCATCAACGTATTAACCACAGACTTTTGTGACGTGGGTGCAGCCGTTGTTTCTGTTACTGATGTAAATAATGGCATTGTCGACAAAATTAAAAATACCGGTTTGAATTTACCGATATTTGTTTCTGTTTGCTGTGAAGAAGCCTTCCCCGATGATTTTTGCGATGCCATCACCGGGGTATTTGAACTCTGTAATGCCAAAACCGACTTTTATGGCAAACAGGTCGAAACTGCGGTGCGCCGTTATCAGGAATCCCTGCTGCCGCCCTTCTTCGGCACCCTGAAAAAGTACGTTGAAATGGGTAACTCCACCTTTGCCTGCCCAGGGCATCAGGGTGGCCAGTTCTTCCGTAAACATCCCGTTGGCCGTCAGTTCTTTGATTTCTTTGGCGAAACTGTATTCCGCTCGGATATGTGTAATGCCGACGTGAAGCTCGGTGACCTCCTTATCCACGAAGGCGCCCCCCACGACGCCCAGGCTTACGCCGCCAAGGTGTACAACGCCGACAAAACCTACTTTGTATTGAACGGCACGTCCGCCTCCAACAAGGTGGTGTGTAATGCCCTGCTCGCCCCCGGCGATCTGGTGCTGTTCGACCGCAACAACCACAAATCCAATCACCACGGCGCCCTCATTCAGGCAGGTGCCACTCCTGTTTATCTGGAAACGGCCCGTAACCCCTTCGGCTTTATCGGCGGTATCGACTCCCACTGTTTCGATGAAGCCTACCTGCGGGACGAAATCGGCAAGGTGGCGCCAGACCGGGTACAGGAAGCGCGCCCCTTCCGCCTCGCCATCATCCAGCTTGGCACCTACGACGGCACCATCTACAACGCCCGTCAGGTGGTGGATCGCATCGGTCATCTGTGTGACTACATCCTGTTTGACTCGGCCTGGGTGGGCTACGAGCAATTCATTCCGATGATGAAAGACTGCTCGCCGCTGCTGTTGGAACTCGGCGCTGACGATCCCGGCATTATCGTTACCCAGTCGGTACACAAGCAGCAGGCCGGGTTCTCACAAACCTCGCAAATCCATAAAAAAGACCGCCATATCAAGGGACAACAGCGCTACTGCAACCATAAACGTTTCAACAACGCCTTTATGATGCACGCCTCCACCAGCCCCTTCTATCCGCTGTTTGCGGCGCTGGATGTGAACGCCAAGATGCACGAAGGCGCCAGCGGCCGTTATCTGTGGCGCGAGGCGGTAAAAGCCGGTATCGAAGCGCGTAAGCTGCTGCTGAAAAAGTGCAAGTACATCAAGCCCTTTATCCCAACTACTGTGGAAGGCGAGCCCTGGCAGAGCTTTGACACCGAGAAAATGGCCGATGACCTGCGCTTCTTCGAGTTCGAACCTGGCCTCAAATGGCACGCGTTCGAGGGCTACGAGAAGGGCCAGTACTTTGTCGACCCCTGTAAGTTCCTGCTCACCACCCCCGGCATCAATGCCGAGACCGGCGAGTACGAAGACTTCGGTATCCCGGCCACCATCCTTGCCAACTTCCTGCGTGAAAACAACATCATCCCAGAGAAGTGCGACCTTAACTCCATCCTGTTCCTCATGACCCCCGCAGAAGACATGGCCAAGATGCAGCATCTGGTGGCCCAGATAGCCCGCTTCGAGAAGCTGATTGACGAAGACGCGCCCCTAAGCGAGGTGCTGCCCAACGTCTATCGCGCCAACCGCGAGCGTTATGAAGGCTACAGCATTCGTCGCCTGTGTCAGGAAATGCACGACCTCTATGTCAGCCGAAATGTGAAGCAGCTGCAAAAAGAGATGTTCCGTGCAGCTCACTTCCCCAAAGCGGTGATGAATCCACAGGAAGCCAATATCGCCTTTGTGCGCGGCAAGGCCGAGCTGGTGCCGCTCAGCGAAATCGAAGGCCAAATCGCGGCCGAAGGCGCCCTGCCTTACCCACCCGGCGTGCTCTGTATGGTGCCCGGCGAGGTTTGGGGCGGCGCGGTGCAGCGCTATTTCCTGGCACTGGAGGAAGGCATCAACCTGCTGCCGGGCTTCGCCCCCGAGCTGCAGGGCGTGTATCTGGAGCGCAGCGACAGCGGTCGGGTACAGGCCATGGGTTACGTGCTCAAGCATTGATAACGGCGGGGCGGCCAAGGGACGCCGCCCCTTAAAACCAAAACGAATCGAGACACTATTATGAGTAAATCAAACAACAAGATAGGCGTGGTTCAACTCACCATTCTCACCATAGTTAACATGATGGGCTCGGGCATCATCATGCTGCCGACCCAGTTGGCACAGGTGGGCACCATTTCGGTACTCTCATGGCTGGTCACGGCCGCCGGCTCCACAGCGCTGGCCTTTGCCTTCGCCAAATGCGGTATGTTCAGTAAAAAATCCGGCGGCATGGGCGGCTACGCCGAATACGCCTTCGGTCGCAGCGGCAACTTTATGGCCAACTACACCTATGCGGTATCGCTGCTGATTGCCAACGTGGCCATTGCCATCTCGGCGGTGGGCTACGGCGCCGTGCTGTTTGGCGTGGAGTTAAGCCCCATCGCCACCTGTCTGGCCACCATAGGTGTACTGTGGCTCGCCACTGTCGCCAACTTCGGCGGCGCCCGCATAACGGGTCAGGTGTCCAGCATCACTGTGTGGGGCATCATCCTGCCGGTGATTGGCGTATCCATCATAGGTTGGTTCTGGTTCGACTTTGACCTCTACAAGTCAGCCTGGAACCCACACAATCTGCCATTCTTTGAAGCGCTGGGCGGCTCCATCGCCATGACTCTGTGGGCTTTCCTGGGGTTGGAATCGGCCTGTGCCAACTCAGAAGCGGTTGAAAATCCAGAGAAGAACGTGCCTATCGCGGTAATGGGCGGCACCCTGGGCGCGGCGCTGATTTACATAGTTTCCACCAACGTGATTGCCGGTATTGTGCCAAACGGCGAGCTGGCGCTGTCGAACGCGCCTTTCGGTCTGGCCTTTGCTCAAATGTTTAACCCCACCATTGGTGCCATCGTCATGGCCTGCGCCATCATCAGCTGCACCGGCTCGCTGCTGGGCTGGCAGTTCACCATAGCTCAGGTGTTCAAGGCCTCTGCCGACGAAGGCTTCTTCCCCAAAATTTTCTCCAAGGTCACCAAGGCCGAAGCGCCTGTGCTGGGCATGCTGACTATTGTTTCAATCCAGTCGGTGCTGAGTCTGATGACCATCAGCCCCTCGCTGAACAAGCAGTTTGAAGCCCTGGTGAACCTGGCGGTGGTGACCAACATCATCCCTTACATCCTGTCGATGGCCGCCCTTGGGGTAATGCAAAAGCAGATGAACATTCCGGTCAGCAAGGCCCGTGTCGCCAACTGCATGGCGGTAATGGGGGCGCTCTACAGCTTCTACGCCCTGTACAGCTCAGGTGAAACCGCGGTGATGCTGGGCTCCATCGCCACCTTCTTCGGCTGGACCCTGTACGGCGTTATCTCCAAGAAAAACGAATTGCGCCTGCAACAGGCCTGAACACAACACAAATAAGGCCTCGCCACAGAGCGGGGCCACGACAAGCATTTCAAAGGTGGAATCATGAAAAAATCATACCTGGCACTGCTGCTGCCACTGCTGGTTGGCGCCAGCACAGCTAACGCCATGGAGCTTTACAACGACAACAAGAACAGCCTTGGCCTCACCGGCTGGCTCGGCTTCAACGCCCTCTACGATGGCGACGAAACCGCCGTAAACGATAACCTGTCGCAGCTGCGTTTTACCTTCGAGCGCGAAGAGCGCAACGGCTGGCGCGCCTATGCGGTCACAGAATGGGGCGTGAATATCGTCTCCGGCAACGAAGATCTGGTGATGCAGGGCGGCAAACTGAGCGCCGAAAAGAGCGGCGACTTCCTCAATAACCGTCTGGGTTATGTGGGCCTGTCACACGATAAATACGGCAGCCTGACCTTCGGCAAGCAGTGGGGCGCCTACTATGATGTGGCCGGCACCACCGACCTGCCGAACGTATTTGCCGGTTACAGCGTGGGCGCCTACGGCTTTGGCGATGGCGGCCTCACCGGCACCGGCCGCGCCGACAGCGCCTTCCAGTATCGCAACAGCTTTGGCCCGCTCTCAGTTGCGCTGCAGTATGCCGCCAAAAACAACGGTGATATCAGCGTTACCGACAGCGATGGCAACCAGATTGACGATGCCAAACTCAGTTTCGACAACAGCTACGGCGCCTCTATCACCTGGGCTGTGACCGACAAATTCAGCCTGCTGGCGGGCATGAACCGCGGCGACATTACCGGCCACATTGGCAACAGCCAAATCGATGAAGCCAACCAAATCATCGGTATAGGCGCCATGTACGGCAGCTATTACCACTATGCCGATGAGCGCAAAGCCGACGGTCTCTATGTGGGCTTCAATGCCCACAAGAGTGAGAATAACGAGCAGGTAAACGGCGATCTGTACGATGCCACCGGCGCCGAGCTGATGCTGGCCTGGCAGGCCGATAACGGCTTTGTGCCCATGGCAGTGCTGAGTTATCTGGATCTGGATACAGACCAGAGCACGCCCATCAGCGGCAACTGGACCCGCCGCTTCGCCATGGTGGGGCTGCACTATCGCTACAGCCTGGATACAGTGATGTTTTTCGAAGCCAAACTCGACTTCTCCGATATGGACGACAAGTCGCTGGAAGCACTGGAAGACAACCAGTTCGCGGTGGGCATTAACTACTTTTTCTGATCCTCAGGAAGCTGCGTGACACACACGCCTTGATGACCGCCAATTCCGGGAGCATTCGCCATAATGGCCCGGACTATCGGCGCCGACCTCCACTTCCTCCGGCGCCGCGGGTTTGGTCATAACCTCAGTGCCACGGCCCCTTGCCGTGGCGCTTTTTTGCTTTATCTACACCCGCACGTTTTTAAACTGCCAGGCGTAGTCGTCATCCACATCTTCCGGGAACAGCTCGCCGCGCTCATACAGCGGGGTCCAGTCGGTGTACTCCCCCACCACAGGCCCAAGGTAAGGCCCCATGATCTCCAGGTTGCGGCGATAGTCCATCTCGTCCGACTCCACCACCCCGGCATTGGGGTTTTCCAGCGCCCAGACGATACCCGCCAGCGCCGCCGAAGTAACCTGCAGACTGGTGGCGCCATTGAAGGGCACCAGCGCCCGCGCCTCCTCGATAGACAGCTGCGAGCCATACCAGTAGGCATTCTTCTTGTGGCCCGCCAGCAGTACGCCCAGCTCATCGATGCCGCTGACAATCTCGTCCCGCATCAGCCGCTGCCGTGATTGCAGCTGGAAATTTTTGCCATTGAACTCATGCAGCGACATCACCGCATCGTCGCAAGGGTGATAGGCGTAGTGGCAGGTGGGGCGATACACCAGCTTGCCATCCTGCTTTAGGGTGAAGAAATCGGCGATGGAAATGGCTTCGTTGTGGGTGATCAAAAAGCCGTGAAAATGGCCATAATTTGGCGTCCAGGTGCGCACCTTCACCGTGGCGCCGGGGCGCTTTAAGTAAATGGCCGCACCGCAGCCCTCGTCGTGGCGACCGCCGTCCCGGGGGAAGTGCTTCTCGTGGGTGCCCCAGCTAAGTTCGGCGGGCTGAGCGCCTTCGCTGACAAACCCATCGCAGGACCAGGTATTCACAAACTCATCCATGGCCTTGGCCTGATTGGCCACCTGGGTATCACGCTCTGCGATATGAATCACCTCGATATTGAGATCATGGGCGAGCTTGGCCCATTCATCGCGGCTCTTGGGCTCGATATGGGTGCCGAGTATGTCCTGCTGCAGGTTCATCAGCGCCTGCTTCACCAGATGGGACACCATGCCCGGGTTGGCCCCTTGAGCCACCACGGCGGTGGGGCCGCCGCGATACTTGTCTTTCAGTGCCAACACCCGCTCCCGCAGCGCATAGTTCGAACGCGCCGCAAAAGACTTGCTGGGGTCGGTATAGCCGCCAGCCCAGGGCTCGATGCAGGTATCTATGTAACGGGCACCACGAGCCTGACAAAATTCGATCAGCGCGATGGACGATACATCCACCGATAGATTCACCAAAAAGTCATCCTTGCCCAGCAGCGGCGTCAGCTCGCTCTGGTAGTTTTTGCGGGTGAGAGGCAATTCGATAAAGCGAATGCCGAGCTTGTCGGCCTCTTCGCGGCCGCGGTCGTCGGCTGTGATGATACTGATGTTTTTGGGGGAGATATCTATGTGACGCAGGATAAGCGGCAACAGGCCCTGACCTATGCTGCCGAAGCCGACAATCAGAATGCGGCCGGGGGCTTTGACGTACTTGATTGGCTCTATCATGTCGATGGGAAACCTCCTTCAGCTCTGCCCCAATAGCCGGGGCAATCGCGTGTTCATTCAAAAATGAACCCTATGCTGCCAAGCAGCAAATCACCCAGGCGGCTATAACCAGCGCCTCACCCGGGCCTTATAGTCGCTAAATGCGGCACCAAAACGCGCCTCCACCATGGCCTCTTCGGCGGGAATACGCTGGCCATTCATCAGCACATAAAAGCACAGCGGCGACAGCAACACCACAGCTCGGCCCAGTAAACACACCTCGGCCACCAGCAGCAATAACATCCCAAGATACATGGGGTTACGGGTAAAGCTATACAAGCCGTGGGTCACCAATGCATCCGGCGACTTGGTTGGGTCTACCGTGGTGCCAACCCGCCGAAAGAGTCCTGCGGCGACTAACAAAAGCAGGGCACCCGCCACCCCCAGCGTCACGCCAACAAATAACAACAATCGATTTGCACTGAGCCAGGGCTCGCCATCCAACAAACTGAATAACGCCATTACCGCCAAGCCGAGCATTAAAAACAGTGGGTACCGGGTCAGCGCCGCCAGACAATGATTGACCATTCGGACTCCTGCTGGAATTGGTGAAACTGTTATCCGAGTGTAACATCTTAAAAATTAAAGGATGCTTGAAATTTGCCCGCCACCGGAACCCTGCCATGCCAAATCCGCCAGACAATCTCAGCCAGTGCCGCAGCCAGTGCCTCAGCCAGCACCACAGCAAAGCCGCTGAATTCGATGCAAAAAATTGCGCTGTACGGCTGATACGCGAGGAGGATGCCAGCGCGGTGGCAGACTACTTTTGCCGTAATCAGGCCCACTTCTCGCCCTGGGAGCCGCTGCGGGCGGCGGATTATCACAGCACTGCCCAGTGGCAGAAGCGCATTGAGGCATCGCTGGTTGAAACCAGTAATTGCAGTTATCTGGTGCTGGCAGGCCCAGCGCATATTTGGGGCATGGCCACCCTCAGTAATCAGGTGCACGGCCCGTTTCAGGCCTGTTATCTGGGCTACGGTATTGATCAGGCTTTGCAGGGCAAGGGCCTTGCCACCAAGCTGTGTGAAGCCGCCCTCACCTATGCCTTCGATGAGCTGAAACTACACAGGGTAATGGCCAACTATATGCCATCCAACCACAGATCCGCCGCCCTGCTGCAGCGGCTCGGCTTTGAAAAAGAAGGCCTCGCCCGCGCCTACCTTCAAATCAACGGCCAATGGGAAGATCATGTATTAACAGCAAAAATCGCGCAGGAGCCTTCGGCTCAGACCTAAACCCAAGGCGCCTTTAGCCAGGCCAGGCATTGATTCTTTATAAACTGGTCGACTCACCCATAACCCCGAATACCTGGGTTTAGCTCTGACTGCAAAGCCCCGGTTATCAAGCAAAACTTCACAGTTTAAAAATTATGCTTGCCACATCGATTACATTTGTAATAGGTTTAATATTACATCTGTAATCAAAAGTGCAGGCATGGCCATGACTCAACCAGAATTAAAAGACATCAGCCCCACCGAACTGGAAGTGCTTAAGGTGCTGTGGCAACAGGCGCCCCTCAGCGCCAACGACATAGTCGAGGCGCTTAACCAAAGCGGCGAATGGCATGAAAAAACCGTTAAGACCCTGATAAACCGGCTGGTTAATAAAGGCGCGCTGGGGTTTGAAAAGGATGGCCGCGCCTATCTGTACTTCCCAAAGCTTGCGGAGCATTCCTACCAGCGTAAAGAGAGCCAGAGCTTTATCGAGCGGGTGTTTGGCGGCAAGTTGGCACCACTGGTGGCGGGCTTTGCGGGCAACAACAAGCTGACCCAAGAGGACGTTGCCGAGCTTAAGCAGCTAATCGATGCCTGGGAGAAGGAGCAAAAGCATGATTGAGCTCATTCTCAGGCTCACGCCGCCACTGACGCTGCTGCTGGCCCTGCTTTTGCTGCTGCGCCCCTGGGTACTGGAGCGCTTTGGTGCCCGCTTCCAATACGGCCTGTGGCTGAGTGTGCCGGTACTCTTGCTGGCGCTGCTGGTGCCTATGGCAAGCCCCGTCAGCAACAGCGCCATGGCAACCTATAGAGTCACTCTGGGCGAGCTTTCCCACGGCGCCAGCAACACCGATTGGCTGAGCGCGGCTTATGCCACAGGCCTCTCGATTGCGCTCGCGGCTATCGGCTTAAGTTTACTGCGCCTTACCAAGCTCATCAGACTCGCCAAACCTGCCGCAGACACCAGGAGCACAGGCGCACGTTTGCTGACCTCCACCGAAGCCGAAGGCCCCTTTGTGTTTGGCGTTTTTCGCCCCACTGTTGTGCTGCCTGAAGGTTTTGAGGCGCGTTTCAGCGATAAAGATCAGCAGCTTATCCTCGCCCACGAGCTCAGCCATTGGCGCCGGGGCGACTTGCATTGCAACTTACTTGCACTGGCGCTTGTGTGCCTGTGCTGGTTTAACCCCCTGTGCCTGCTGGCGTATCGCCGCTTCAGACAGGATCAGGAAATGGCCTGCGACGCCGATGTCACCATTGAACTCAGCCAGGCCGACCGCATTGCCTATGGCCGCGCGCTTATTGGTAATGCCGCCACGGTTGCCCGGAGTTGGCAGCCGCTTTCACACCACTATGGAGATAAACACACCATGAAACAAAGACTCATCCAGCTCAAACACAGCAAGGGCTTCAGCGCCGCATCACTGCTGACACCACTGGCACTGGTAGCCGCACTCGGTATTTGGGCCCAGGCTCCGGCCATGGCAGGCGACAGTGCTGAACTCAGCAAACCTGTGGTTCGCATTGAGCCCAGGTACCCTATTAACGCCGCCAAACAGGGTATCGAAGGCTATGTGCAGGCAAGGTTCGATATCGATGCCAAGGGCACTGTATTCAACGTGGTGATTTTTAAATCTGAGCCCGAAGGCGTGTTCGATAAGGTATCAATCGATGCGTTGAACCAATGGAAATACGAGCCAAAGGCCAGTAAAGGGGTTGAGGTACAACTCGACTACAGGCTGGCGCCACCAGAGCCCATCAGCCAAACATCAACTGACGATGAGCGCGAGCGCATCGCGGTGCTGCCCCACAACGAAGCAAAACACTGATATCACAGCTCCAGTAACACCCCTGATTTTCCGGCAATTGGCCAAACTGCCGGTTAAGCAGGCAAGCTGCAAATCCACAAGCGGGCCGGCCCTTGTGGTATTGCCAGAATACCTTCCCCCTGTTGCTCGCCATGGTGGCCATGGCCAAAGAAGCGAGCGCTCGAAAGCCAAAATACGCTTTACGGGTCTTTTGAATAAACCATGGGGGTTTCTATGCCACAAAAGACACGCTGCAACCCAACACTCGCTTCGAACCCAAATAAACCAACGGCAGATGTTGCTGCAACTCAGCCGGGCTGCGCCTTTGCCCAAATTACTCTGGGAGGTGGCTGCCACTGGTGTACCGAGGCTGTGTTTCAAAGCCTGAGCGGGGTAATCAAGGTCGAGCAGGGCTTTGCACGCTCTACGCCGCCCTATGAGAGCTGGTCAGAGGCGGTACGGGTGAGTTTTGATCCCGAAAAGATAAGCGAAGAGCAACTTATCCGGGTGCACCTGCATACCCACGCGGCCACCAAGGCACACTGCATGCGCGGTAAATATCGCTCGGCGCTGTATTTTCGCAATCACAACCACAATCACAACCACAATCAGCAGCAAAGCCTAGCTGAGATATTAACTGTGCTTGGCAACGAATTCCCCGAGCCCCTCATCACCCAAATTTTGCCCCTCGAAGGCTTCAAAGCCTCACCGGCCGAATACCAAAACTACTATCAAACCGACCCCGAGCGCCCCTTCTGCCAGGTGGACATAGCCCCCAAGCTTGAAAAGGTGCAGCGGCTTATCAATAACAGCTTGCCGCTGCCGAAGGGTAACGCCTGAGCTGGTTATTCACCGCCAGGCTGCCATTGGTGATGCCAATTCCAAAGCAAGCAACTCAGCCTTCTTGAGCGCTTCGGCAACTGACTTATGGTGCCGCTCGTCGCCAAACTCCTGATATTCAGCGGCAACATGGAAAAACCGGCTGGCGCCGAGGTAGCGACTTAGCAGCTGAATGTGGGCGCCGAGATGGTCTTTGTGGGCCTGGGCGCCACCGGGCTCAAAGCCGGATTCGCCGCAGGAGCTCAGCAGCACCAGAGTTTTACCGCCAAAAATCGGCTCTATGGGGCAATCGCCACGGGCCAAATCGAAGGAAAAGGTTTTATTGATACGTATGACCTGATCAAACCAGGCCTTCAGCGCCGCCGGCATGCCGTAGTTATACATGGGCGCCGAAATCACTATCAAATCGGCTGAAGCCACCTCATCTATAAGTTCGTCAGAAAGCGCCAATACCTTCGCCTCTTCATCGCTAAGCTCGGTCTTCTTAAAACAGGCTGCAATCCAATCTACGCTGATAAAATCCGGCGGTGTCATTGCCAGGTCACGCTGAATATATCCAGTGTCCGGCTGCTGTGCCCGATAGCTTTTCACAAAGCAATCAGCTAATTTTCGGGAAATGGATTGATGCTGTGACTTTTCAGGGTCAAAGCTGCGGGCGCTGGAGTCGATTTGTAATAGTGTGGCCATGGGCATTCCTTGGTGTAATTAAGACCCTGGCATTTTTGCAAGCACCACCTTGACGGACAAACGAGAAAGCACGCACTATAACTTAGCTTACCTCATCTATGGCACTCACCATGTTTTCACAGTTACCCTCGCTGAATAACCTTAAAGCCTTTGCGGCCGCGGCCCATTTCAACAGTTTTAAAGTCGCTGCCGAGGCACTTAACGTCACGCCAACCGCCATTTCTCATCAAATAAAGCATCTGGAGCAGTTTTTGAATGTTCGCCTGTTCGAGCGGCAGGTGCGCCAGGTGGTGTTAACCGCCGAAGGTGAAAAACTGGCAGCGACCACAGAGCGGATGTTCAGCGAACTCAGTAACACCCTGACAGAGCTGACCAAGCCTGCCACGCAAATCACAGTGTCCTGCTGCACCTCATTCGCCACCCTGTGGCTGGCGCCAAAGCTTGCAGATTTTCTGCAGCGCTATCCAGACATCGACGTACAAATCCTTGCCAGTGACAGCCTGCAAGACTTCAGCGCAGCTGCGCAGCTGGATATCGCCCTGCGCTACGGTAAAGGGCTGAATGAGGGGGAAATCCTACTCGCGACCGAGACGCAAAGCTGCTACCAACTCAGCACTACCTCTCAGCCATCAGGCAGACTCTTTGTGACCCACTGGCGGGAGAGCAGCGCCCTTGGCAATCTGCCATGGCAGCAATATGTTGGCGGATTAGGTTTTACTATCAAAAGTTTCGAGCAGGAGCAGTACACTCTGCAGGCGGCACTGGCGGGGCAAGGGATGGCGCTTATCAGCAATGTGCTCGCCGAGTCCGTGGTCAAACAAGGGTGGCTTGCAAAGCAAGACCACATGCCGGAATTTGCAGGCTACAACTATTGCCTGCGGCTAAATCCCAAGCGCGAACACAACCACAGGGTGCGCGCCTTCGCCCACTGGCTGCAGCAAGAGTTTGCCACTTTAAATGCTCATACAGAATAAAGATAATATAAATACATAGACTTATCAGGCAACACGCTGAACTGACCTGCGTTTTTGCGTTGGAAGGCTCGCCCTGGTTTACCGCTTTACAGCAAGCCCGAGAGGTTTGGCGCGTAAGAGTTTAGCGCGTAGGAGTTTTGTGCCTGGAGGCCGAACCCGAGTGACGCTGCTTTTTGTCAGCTTTCGCGGCATGCTGCATCAAACGCTGGAAGTTCGGGCATTCGAGGTAACTCGGAGCACTGCACTGAGCGGCGTGCCTCAGGCCATCGCGCATGGCGCGAAGCTGCTTGATGCGCTCATCCAGCGCGTCGGCCTTTTCCACCAGCTTGGCTTTGTCTATTTCCGGATTGCCATCGCGGCCGAGCATGCCGGCAATCTCGTCCAGCGAGAACCCCGCCGACTGCCCCAACGCAATCAGGGCCAGTCGCTCCAAAATGCCGGGCGGAAACACCCGTTTCAGACCATCGCGGCCGATGGAGTGAATAAGTCCTTTTTCCTCATAATATCTGAGCCTTGAAGCCGCAACACCCGACTGTTTCGCTACCTGTGAAATGTCCATCACACCCTCCTTGACCTCAAGTTGACTTGAAGTTGTACCCTGCAAACTGCTTAACCACAAGGACGGAACACAAGAATGCTACTTTTGCTGCAAATACTGATAATTGGCGTGGGAGCAACCCTGATAATGGATCTCTGGGCAGTGCTCAGACTCAGGCTGTTTGGGGTACCTTCGCTAAACTATGCCATGGTTGGCCGCTGGCTGCTGTGGATCCCCAAAGGACGCTTTACTCATAGTCCGATAACGGCGGCCGCACAGCAGCAGGGCGAGACCTTGACAGGCTGGCTCGCCCATTACGCCATCGGCATCGCTTTTGCCGGACTGCTGCTGCCATTTGCCGGTGCCACCTGGTTTACTGAGCCCACCTTAGCCCCGGCAATCGCCCTCGGACTTGTTACAGTGGCAGCGCCGTTTTTGTTACTGCAACCGGCGCTGGGTATGGGCATTGCTGCCTCACGGTCGCCCAAGCCCTGGCATGCCCGCGTGCACAGCCTGCTCACCCACGCAGTGTTTGGCTTAGGCCTTTACCTCAGTGCTCTTATCATCAAGCCGCTTGCACTGCTTTAACGGCAAATATCGAGTTGATTACTGGGTCGCTGAAAACAAAAACGCCGCATTATGCGGCGTTTTTATGACTCTAGCTTATTTGTTCGGCTTGCGGTTTTGACCTTGTCCGGCGGGCTTTGGCTTGCCGAATATGGGTTTGGCGCCGGGGCGCGGATTGCCACCTTTGCCGCTATTCGGACCACTTTTTGCCGGACCACTTTTTGCCGGGCCTGCAGCGCCTTTACCCTGAGGTTTGGCTTTAGTGGCGCCTGAGGCTTTTTCGACCGGGCCTTTGCGGTCGTCAAACTGGTTGCTGCTGAAGCGGGTGAAGGCTTTTTGCCCTTTGCCAGCCTTGTCGTTGCGGGCCTTTCCATTCTGCCCCTTGGCGGCCCACTGCTCGGCGCGGCCTTCCGGCGGCACCAGATGCTGGGTGCCTGTGCCAATCAGGTGCTCTTTGCCCATCGCAATCAGGGCTTCGCGGATAAGCGGCCAACCGGCGCTGTCGTGGTAACGCAGCAGCGCCTTGTGCAGGCGGCGCTGACGGCCCTTTTTCGGTACCGGTACTTCTTCGCTGCTGTGCTTGATGTTTTTCAGCGAGTTCAGCTCGGTATGGTAAATGGTGGTGGCATTGGCCATCGGCGATGGATAGAAGTTCTGCACCTGATCCAGCTTGAACTTGTGCTCCTTGAGCCACAGTGCCAGGTTCACCATGTCTTCATCTGTGGTGCCCGGATGGGCCGAGATGAAGTAAGGAATAAGAAACTGCTCCTTGCCCGCCTCTTTGGAGAACTTGTCAAACAGCTCTTTGAACTTGTCGTAGGTGCCCATGCCGGGCTTCATCATCTTCGACAGCGGCCCTTCTTCTGTATGCTCGGGGGCAATCTTCAGGTAACCACCCACGTGGTACTTGGCCAGCTCCTTCACATAACGGGGGTCTTCGATAGCGAGGTCATAGCGCACGCCTGAGGCAATCAGCACCTTCTTGATACCGGGCACATCACGGGCGGCGCGGTACAAATCAATGGTGTGCTGATGATCTGTGTCCAGATGGCCACAGATGCTGGGGAATACACAGGACAGACGGCGACAGGTCTTTTCGGCCTTTTCGCTCTTACAGCCCAAACGATACATGTTGGCGGTGGGGCCGCCGAGGTCGGAAATCACCCCGGTAAAGCCCGGCACCTTGACCTGAATATCTTTGATTTCGCGGACAATAGATTCTTTTGAGCGGCTCTGGATGATCCGGCCTTCGTGCTCGGTAATAGAGCAGAAGGAACAGCCACCAAAGCAGCCACGCATGATGTTGATCGAGGTCTTAATCATGTCGTAGGCAGGGATTTTTTCCTTGCCGTACACAGGGTGTGGCACCCGCTTGTAAGGCAGGTCAAACACTGCATCCATCTCTTCGGTGGACAATGGCCATGCCGGTGGATTGACCCACACACCACGATCGCCATGGGGCTGGAACAGCGCGCGGGCACAACCGGGGTTTTGCTCCTGATGCAGAATACGCGAGGCGTGGGCGTACAGGTATCTGTCTTCGCTCACCCGCTCGAAAGCCGGCAGCAGCACATAGGTTTGCTCCCATGGGCGCGGCTTGGGCGGCTGAATGCTGATGGGCTTGGCCACGGTCACGCCATCGGGCGCAGTTTCGTCGTTAAACACCTTGGCATCGCTGGGGCCAGACAGATTCTGACAGCCCACATCATCGGCACCATAAGGGTTGGGGATAGGGTCGATTTTATGCAGCTGATCGATTTTGCGCGAATCCATGCCACGCCAGCCGGGCATAGGGGTTTTGCTGATAACCGCGGTGCCGCGCACATCGGTAAGTTCGCTGGCACTTTCGCCGCGGGCCAGACGATGGGCAATTTCCACCAAGGGCCTTTCGGCGTTGCCGTAAACCAGAATGTCGGCCTTGGCATCGAAAATCACGCTGCGGCGCACTTTATCGGACCAATAATCGTAGTGGGCGATGCGGCGCAGGCTGGCTTCGATGCCGCCAATCACCACAGGCACCTCTTTAAAGGCTTCTTTGCAGCGCTGGGTATACACGGTCACGGCGCGGTCGGGGCGTTTACCGCCGATATTACCGGGGGTGTAGGCGTCGTCGTGGCGCAGTTTGCGGTCAGCCGTGTAACGGTTGATCATCGAATCCATGTTGCCTGCGGTTACCCCAAAAAACAGATTGGGGCGGCCAAGCTTCATAAAGTCGTCTTTGCTGGACCAGTCGGGCTGGGAAATAATGCCGACCCGGTAGCCCTGGGCTTCCAGCATGCGGCCAATCACCGCCATGCCGAAGCTTGGGTGATCCACATAGGCATCGCCGGTCACAATGATGATGTCACAGCTGTCCCAGCCCAGTTTGTCCATTTCGGCACGGGACATAGGCAAAAAAGGAGCTGTGCCGTAACACTCGGCCCAATACTTTGGATAGTTGAAAAGGCTGGCTTCAACGCGCATGACAAAACCCGACGATGCTAATCACAACAGACACCGCCCGCTGGCGATGCATTTCAAGGGCGCGGAGTATAACAGGACTCCGCCCTTAAGTGTGACCAAAAAACCACCAAAACCCGAGTTTTTTTGTCAACTGTTGTTGGGGCCATTATTGGGGCGTGCCAAGCACCCAAAGGCCCAGATTAATTACCGCGGCGGCGCTGATCAGCAGCCAGGTGATCAGGGTGCCGTAAAAGCGTCCCGGATGGTAACCGCCGCGCCCGTGACTGAGGCCAATACCGTGCAGCACTCTGGCCACCAGCCAGGCCGCGCCCATGGCGTGCAGATACAAAGCACTGAGGCCATTCATTTCGGCACATGCCAACAGCAGCAGGAACATGGGGGCATATTCAAGAAAATTGCCGTGAACCCGCATGGCGATTTCCAGCGCCTTATTGTCTGCAGAGCCCAGGCCGATTTTTTCCCGTTTGCGAATGCGTACTACTCCCCAGGCGTAAACCAACATGAGCAGGGCCGAAAGACTGACATACAAGGCTGTTACCGAAAGCGGCATATAATTCTCCAGGTGGCAATATTGTTTGCATCGCCATTAAATCCCGTTAACCCTTTGGCTGCAACTTAGGGTATTATTCGCGCGCCTGAGCATGGGGTACAGGCTGACTATTTCTAACGGCGAGTGGACCACGCGTGGATAACGCAGAATTTATTGAAAAACGTCGCTTTATCATCAAGCTGGGTAAGGCGCTGCACAAGTTTGGTACCCCGGCATATCGGCTGGAAGGCCACCTGCAGAACGTTTCCCGCATGCTGGGCATTGAGGGCTACTTCCTGATTTCGCCCACCTCGATGACCTTTGTGCTGCAGCACGACGCCGATCAGGAATACAACCACGTTGCCCGGGTAAAGCCAGGCGACCTGGATTTGGGCTCACTGGCCCGCACCGACGAACTGGTGGATGAGCTTATCAGCGGCAAACGCACGCTGCAGGAAGCCATGGACCGCCTCGAAGAAATCATCAACAAACCCAATCCCTACGGCCCGCTGCTGACCCTGCTGGCGTTTGGCTCATCGGCCGCCGCCTTTGCGATGCTGATGGGCAGCGGCTGGAACGATGTGTTCTGGTCAGGCATGCTGGGGCTGATTGTGTATGGTCTGGTGCATCGCGCCGAGCGCTCCAAGCGGATGGCCGAAATGCTCGAGCCACTGTCCGCCATTGTCTGCGCCCTTGCCGCCACCGGCATCAGCCAGTTCGATCCGGGCATCAATATTCCCGTGGTTATCCTTTCGGGCATCATCATCTTTATTCCCGGCCTTGCCCTCACCCTGGGGCTGGCAGAGCTTGCCGCGCGGGATCTGATGTCCGGCACCATGCGCATCATGGATGCGGTGATGTTGCTGTTTAAACTCTATTTCGGTGCCATTCTGGGCATGGTGGTAGGTAAGGCACTGTTTGGTGAGGCGATTTATGTTGAGCCCCAGCCCGTGCCCAAGCTGGCGGTGTGGTCAGCGGTGCCCATTTTGTCGATGGCGCTGGTGATTATCTTCAAGGCACGCATGAAAGATGCGCCCTGGGGGGTGCTGGCCGGTATTGTCGCCTTCTTCTCGGCCATGGCCGGTGGTATTTACCTGGGTGACAGCATAGGTATCTTTATCGGCGCTTTCGCCGTGGGTATCTACTCGAACCTGTTTGCCCGCTGGATGAAGGCACCGGCCTCGATTGCCCTGCTGCAGGGCATAGTTATCCTGGTACCCGGCAGCAAAACCTACATAGGTCTGAACGTACTTATCTCGGGCGAAACCATGCTTAATCAGGCCCATATCGGCTCGCAGATATTCCTGATTTTCATGTCACTGATTGCCGGATTGATCTTCGCCAACGTGGCCGTTCCGCCGCGCAGAACCCTCTGATTTTCAGGGGCTGGCAGTCGAAAGTGCCAGCCCCTTATTTCACTTAAGCTTAAGTAACAATTTAAGTTTTTTTCAAAGCTGCCTTGACTATCCCCCGGCTTACGGTGTTAATGAAATGTAGAGACCTACGGCTGCAAAGGGGATGGCAATGGCAACAAAACTCCGACTCAACGGCGCTTTGATGTTGGCTCTGCCCCTCGCCTGTAGCGCGGTGGCCGAGACAGCGCCGAAAGCCGAAACCGCAGCCCCCGCAGTCAACCCCAGTAATGTGGGCAACATAGTCATAATCAGCCATCCCATTTTCGATGAATCCGATCCGGACGCCTTTTTTATCCACCGCTGGGCCAACTTCCTGCACATCAACACCCGCGAATCCACGGTAAAAAGCCTGCTGAGCTTTAAAGAAGCCGATGCCGTGACCCAAAAAGATCTGGATGAAGCCCAGCGACTACTGCGGGCCGAACCCTATCTTCGCGACGCCACCATCAAGTTTGCCGAGCAGGATCCGGACGCCGACGAGGCCAATGGTCACAAAGATGTGGTGGTGGAAACCTGGGATAACTGGTCACTGCTGCCCACTGTCAGCCTGGGGCGCAGCGGCGGCGACACCAAGTACTCCTTCGGTATCAAAGAAGACAACCTGCTGGGCACGGGCATTCGTACCAGGCTGAAATATCAGGCTAATCAGGACAGAACCGGCTATAAGGTCGCCTTTGATATGCCGCTGACCATAGTGCCCCACGGCACCTTGGCGGCCGATTTTTACGACAACAGCGACGGCCAGGCGGCACACGTGTATTTTGAGCGCCCCTTCTACACCCTCGATGGCAAACTTATGTATTCCGCCGAGGCGCTCAACGACACCCGCATCGACACCCTGCGCCAAAACGGCATTGAGGTGAACGAGTTTGAACACAGCGTCGATTACATCAACCTCAGATACGGCTGGCTGGCCAGCAAAGACAATGGCCACCTGAGCCGCTGGATTGTGGGCATTACTGAAGATAAGCACAGCTTCGAGAAAACCGATGTGTACCCCGATGCTGACCTGCCGCAGGACCGCGACTTCCTCTATCCCTGGGTGGGCTGGCAGTACATTCAGGACGATTATCGGGTGCTGCGTAATGTGCATCTGATTAATTACAACGAAGACTTTAACCTCGGCTGGCAGCACTATTTCACCCTGGGGCTGGAGACCAACGACACCCGCGACGACATGCCCGGCTACCATGTGGGCATTCAGTCCTCCCGCGGTTTTGGCTCGGAAGACAGCTTGCTGCTGTTATCGCTGAAAGGGCGCGGTACCTTCAACACCAGCCAGAAGGACAACTATCAGCTGCAAGGTGTCGCCGAATACTTCTATCAAATCAATCCCAAGTGGACCGCCTACGGCAAAGCCGTGCTGGGCACCTCCAACAACACCTACGTGGACACCACTCTGGCGCTGGGGGATGAAACCGGGCTTAGGGGTTATCCCAACGACTATCAGCATGGCGATCATCAGTGGCTGCTGAGTGCCGAAATCCGCAACTACCCCAACATCAACCTGTACCAACTGGCCGAATTGGGTTGGGCAGCCTTTATCGACGTGGGTAATGCCTTCGGTGGCCCCGAGGCCGACCTGAACGAAGTATCCGGCCCCATTGGTGCCATCGGCATAGGCGCCCGGATTTACTCGTCCCGCTCCAGCTATGGCAACGTCGCCCACATCGATTTGACCATGCCGTTCCAAAGCGGCGAGCACGTCGACAGCTGGGAGTGGCGCTTCCTGGTGAAAAACCGCTTCTGATCCCCCCGGGCTTGCCTTGGCGCTGAACTACACTTAACTGCAGTAACCCGATTGGATGCTGCCCATGTTGCGAGTGCCAAGCCCAAACCTGCTGCCAAGATCCCGGCTGTGGATGCGGCTTGCTCTGCTCGCCGTGCTGACTGGCGCCCTACTGCCCAGCGCCGTGCTCAGCGCGCCGCTGCGTATCGGCTTCCATGAATTTGCTCCCTTCAGTTACAACGACAACGGCCAGCCCACAGGCGCGCTGATTGAACTCACCCGGGTGGTATGCAATGCCCTGCCGGAGGGCTGTGAACTGCGGCTGGTGCCTAACCCCCGCGCCAAACAGCTGCTGGCCAGTGGTGAAGTCGATGCGCTGTTTCTGGGCTGGAACGAGGTGCGGGCGCAGCATATGTTGTTTTCGCTGCCGTTATTGGAAACCGAATACGGCTTCTACAGCCGCCCACCCTTCGCTCCCCAGGCACTTACGGCACTCGCTGAGCACAAGGTAGGGGTGTTTGTCCCCTCCAATACTCACTTTGAACTGGTCAAACTGAACCAGAGTCTAAAAACACAGCACGGCCAGGGATTTCAGATTGTAGAGTTCCCCCAGGGAAATGAACTGCCGCTGCGGATGCTGCAAAAGGGGCGTTTTCATGCGTATTTCGTTAATCGGGACGTGGGCGCCTGGTATGCCGCCAAAGAGGGTATCGGGCCGCTGAACTTCCTGCCGGCGGTGTCTGGGGTTCAGTATTGTCTGGCCTTTGAGCCCAAGCCCGGTCAGCGGGAACGGGTGGCCCGCTTTAACCGCCTGATTGTCAAACTCATGGCCCAGGGCGCCTTTGATACCCCCCTGAGCCAGTGGCAGATGTCGCCAACTTCCGTCTCTTTTCCACCCGATCCCAGCTGGAACATGCCCTTCTGATACAAAAGGTAACCGGCCCGGTTGCCGTCACTGGCTATAATGCCCGCCCTCAGTGCATTTTTTAGACGTTTTACCTTATGCAGACAACAAACCGTGCAACCCAATGGCGGGCACCGACATTGTGGTTTCTCAGCTGCGCGCTGATGGCCTTTGGGCTCAGCGCCTGGTTTGCTGTGCAGGAAGCAAAGCAAGACGTTCGGGTGTTGGCGGAATTTGCAAACAAACGCCTGACCGGGCTCATTCATGTGGCTCAGGATATCAACCAGCGCATGTTAAGCAGCAGCGACGAAGATGAGTGTCGCCGACTGGCGCAGTTGGCCGCCTTCAGGGAATATTTTCGTGGCAGTCTGCTGCTCAAAGGCGATACCTTTTATTGCTCGTCCAAATTTGGCTCCATCACCGAACCCAAAGAAAAGATTGTGCCGCTGTGGGACTTAAGCAACGGCGCCGTGTTTGCGGTGCCTGGCACCCCGGCCTTACCCGATAGCCCGGCGATTGTGGTGGTTGGCCGGGACGATACCCGCGACTTTACCGTGGTGTCGGTGCTGGATGCCCAACTGATGCTGGATGGCTTTCAGACCCCGCTTAAGCAGCCCATTGCCCGTATTCGACTGTTTGATAACCAACTGTCCAATTTAACTCCGGGGTTGGAGGTATACCACTCCGCCATCCCCGGAATTCGGTTGCTGCTGGAGTCCAACCGCGAATATGCCAAAAGCAACTTCTGGCATTATCTGATGTTGATACTGCCGGTCTGCATGCTGCTGGCCTTTGGAGCCTTGCACTGGTGGCGCAAGTACCTCTTAAGGCGAAGCTCCATGGTGGACGACATACAGCGCGGGCTGGCGGCAGACGAGTTTTATCTGGCGTACCAGCCAGTGCTGACGACCCGAGGCGAGGTAGCAGGAGTTGAGGCGCTGCTGCGCTGGCGCCATCCACACCTGGGCGCGGTAAGGCCGGACATTTTCATCCCCCTCGCCGAAGAGCACGGCTTGATGCCGGCCCTTACCGAGCGGGTGTTCAGCCTGGCCATGGCCGATTTTTCCGGGCTGCACTTTCCCCGGGGGTTCAAGCTTGGCTTCAATCTGTCGGCAGCCCAGCTCGCCCTGGGCGGTGGCAGCAACTTCGCCGAGCTGCAACGCTGCTTATCGGCCGCTGGGGTACAAACCCTGCTGGAAATCACCGAGCGCACTCTGATAGCCCCGGACATTGCCGGGCAGATTGAAGGCTTTCGCCGCCAGGGGGTATTAATTGCCATCGACGATTTCGGCACCGGTCAAACATCGCTGGCACTGCTGCAAACCCTGCCGCTGGATTACCTGAAAATCGACAAGTGCTTTGTGGACACCATTGGCCGCGACGATATGAGTACCCATGTGCTCGACAGCATCATTGCCTTGTCGCACAAGCTGGAATACCTGATTGTAGCCGAAGGGGTGGAAACCCAGATGCAGGCTGAGTACCTGAGCGCCGCAGGCGTGCATTTTTTGCAGGGCTTTTTATTTGCACGCCCCATGCCGATAACCGAGCTGTTACCCTGGCTGAGTGCGCACCTGCGGCAGCTTGAAGAGCCGCGGCAAACGGCAACCGTGGCAGACATTCAGCCCGCCTGAGCAAATGACAGACAGCAAAAAGGCCGCCCTGAGGCGGCCTTTTTGGCAAATTGGTGAGCCGACCTGTAAGCCGGGTTCTGTTCTCCCCGAAAGGAGTGGCAGCCATTCCTCTAGGCCTGCAATCGCTCGCAGGCTCAAGCAATCTACCCGGTTCCAACGCGAGCCACGCCATAAGGAACCCTATTTGATCTTGCTCCGGGTGGAGTTTACCTTGCCACGAACTGTTGCCAGCCGCGCGGTGCGCTCTTACCGCACCGTTTCACCCTTACCGGCCCGAAGGCAGGCGGTCTGTTCTCTGTTGCACTTGTCGTCGGCTTACGCCGCCCAGACGTTATCTGGCACCCTGCTCTATGGAGCCCGGACTTTCCTCCCCGTTCTTGCGAACGCAGCGACTGCCCAGTCGGCTCGGCGCGGATTATAGCCCAATGACCTGAGCCGACCAAGGGCTTTCGCCAATAAAGGTCAAACCCGGCTTACAGCCCTGCTGCCAGACCCGCCTTATAGAGGGCGTTTTTCTTCAGGTCGTGGATTTGCGCCGCCATGGCCGCGGCCTTTTTCAGTGGCAGCTCGGCCGCCAGCAGGCCTAAGGTTTCCATCGCCTTGGCAGGAATGGCTTCTTCGTCTTCTTCGGCCACAAAACCGTGGCACATCAGCACCATCTCACCCTTCTGTTGATTGCTGTCGGCCTGAACCACCGCCAGCACTTCAGCGGTGGTGCCGCTGATAAAGGTTTCAAAGGTTTTACTGAGTTCGCGGGCCATCACCATAGGTCTATCGGCACCGAAGACCGCCACCAGGGATTCAAGTGTTTGCAAAATCCGGTGGGGAGACTCATAAAAAATCAGGGTCCGAGGATCTTCCCGCAGCCCAGTGAGTTTATCGGTGCGACCCTTGTCTTTGGCGGGCAGGAAGCCTTCGAACGAGAAACGATCCGACGGCAGCCCGGAGGCGCTCAGCGCCGTGATGGCTGCGCAGGGGCCCGGCAGTGGCACTACCTTAAAGCCTGCTTCACGTACCTGGGACACCAGATGATAGCCAGGGTCTGAAATCAGCGGCGTACCTGCATCGCTCACCAGCGCCACGGCTTCGCCCGCAGCCAACTTCTCAATAATCCACTGGGCACGGGCGCGCTCGTTATGGTCATGCACCGAGGTGGTGCGGGTGTTGATGCCAAAATGGCTGAATAATTTCCCGGAGTGACGGGTGTCTTCGCAGGCAATCAAACTCACCGATTGGAGGATTTCAACGGCCCTCGGGCTCATGTCCCCCAGGTTACCTATGGGGGTCGGAACGATATAAAGCGCTGGGGGCAGGGACATAATTACCTCTGGAGTATGATGGCCAAGGCTTTAACCCCGGGCCGGAGAAGGTTAAACTTAACGCAGCATTTTACCAGAGTGAAGCCAAGTGTTGAAAAGCCGGAATCAATTGAAACTCGCAGGTGTTGCCCTGTTCCTGTCTTTATTGGCAGGTTGCGGCAGCACACCAAGGACAGATGTAAGCCAACCTCAGGGATCCGTTTCTTTGGTCAAGGCCGAACTTTCATCCACTCAGTACCTGGCACTGGCCGAGTCGACGCGGGATAACCAGTCCCGCAGCCGCTACCAGTTGCTGGCCGCCCATGCGATGCTGAACGAGGGCAACCCGCAGGGTGCCGCCCAGTTACTCGGCTCCATTAAGGCAGGTTTGGCACAGGACACGGAAATTCAGGCGGAATTCAAATATCTCACCGCCCGAGCCCTGGAGCAAAACGGCGAGTTGGCCGCCGCCCTGAAAGCACTGAATTACCCCAGCCACTGGAAACTGCCAGACTGGCAGTGGGTTTCTTATCACCAGCTGCGCTCGCAGCTGTTCCGGGCCCAAAAGCAGCCTATGGAAGAGGTGCGAGAACTGGCGGAGCTGGGCAAATATTTAAGCCCCGCCGAGGCTGCCGAAGTCAACGACCGGCTCTGGAAAACCCTGGCACCTATGCATGAAGAAACTATCGAAGCCTTTATGCAGGATGCCCGCTCACCGCTATACAAAGGCTGGCTGCAGCTTGCCTTTATCGCCAAACACTATGCGATAGACCCACAGACACTGGTGCGCTATCTGGGTGACTGGCAACGGGAAAACCCCTTCCACCCCGCTGCCGCCAGACTGCCAACCGATTTGGATCGCGCCCTCAATGCCAAGCCATACAACACCGGCAATGTGGCAGTGCTGCTGCCCTTGTCCGGCAACGCCGCCGCGGCAGGTTACGCCATCAAGCAGGGGATCCTGGCCGGCTATCTGGCGGCGGATGATCAACAGCGCACCGTGAATTTTTATGACAGCGCCGCCAATCCGGTGGCGGCTTACCAGCAAGCGCTGGCCGAAGGTGCCAACTTTATTATCGGCCCTTTGCTGCCTGCGGCCATCGAAGCCATTGAGGCCATGCCCAAGACACCCGAGCAGCAACTGGTGCCAAGGTTGTATCTGAACCAGCTGGGTCAGTTCAGCGCCGATATCGACAAGTTCTTCTTCTCGCTGTCTCCTTCCGAGGAAGCCAGTGACGCCGCCGAGCGTTTGTACCGCGATGGCGTGGAGAAACCACTGCTGCTGGCCAGTGCCGATGCCACAGGTCGCCGTATGGCCGAGGCCTTCAACCAAACCTGGCAACAGCAAACCCAGGACCCGGCCGAAGTGCATTACTTCGAGCAGGGCAATGAAATGAAGCTCACTGTGCAGCGCGCCCTGGGTGTACTCGACAGCCAGGCGCGCATTGCCCGCATGAAGGAAATTATGGGACGCAAACTCGAAGCCGAGTTCCGCTCCCGCGAGGACATAGACGCCATCTACATGATTGCCAGTCCCAAAGAGATTCAGCTACTTAAGCCATTTATCGATGTGAGCTTCTCGGTGTTTGCCGATCCTGTGCCCATGTATACCTCAAGCCGCGCCCGGCCTCAGGACAACAGCCATCAGGTGCCGCAGGAATTCAACAATGTGATGGTGAGTGACATCCCCTGGCTGATGCAAATCTCCGACGAGGCCCGCGACGTCAACGCCCTGTGGCCAAGCTGGAATAACGGCCAGAAGCGCCTGTTTATTATGGGCTGGGATGCATTGGATCTGGTGGATAAGCTGGCACAGATGCGGGCTTTCCCCGGTTATCAGTTCCAGGGTCGTGGTGGTGTGTTGTCGGTCACCCATGAAGGGGTGATCAAACGTCAGCTCTCCTGGGGCAAAATCCAGCGAGGCGTGCTGAGGCCGCTGTGAACACAGGCCAGCTCGCCGAGGACATGGCAGTAAAGCACCTGCTTAAACAGGGGCTTAAGCTTGAAGCGCGCAATGTGCGTTATCCCTTCGGTGAGCTGGATCTGGTGATGCGCGATGGCCGAACTTGGGTGTTTGTGGAGGTAAAATTCCGCACGCCGAAAGGGTTCGGCGATGCGCTTGATGCCCTATCCCATGCCCAGCAAGGGCGCCTCAGACGCGCAGCCAACCACTTTTTGCAATGCCATCGCATTGATGCTCCCTGCCGTTTTGATGTGGTTGCCATTACCGGCGATCAGCTGACCTGGCTCAAAGATGCCTTTTAGCATTCAGCTACTTGGTAAGATTTGGGTGTTATGAACAACAATTTACCCCCTTGCTCTCTACTCCCGCGCTGCTTTATGGCATGATAGCGCCAGTTTATTTTGTAAGGATCCGCCATGTTAGAACGTATCAAAGACAGCTTTACCGAGTCGATCCAGACCAAGATCGATGCCGCAGAAGCCCTGCCAGAATCCATTGCCAAGGCGGCTGAAATGATGGTTGGCTGCCTGCTGGGCGGTAACAAGATCCTCGCCTGTGGTAACGGCGGCAGCGCCGGTGATGCCCAACATTTCTCGGCCGAACTGCTTAACCGCTATGAAGTAGAACGTCCACCGCTGCCTGCGATTGCGCTGACCACGGACAGCTCTACCCTGACCGCCATTGCCAACGATTACAGCTACGACGAAGTGTTCTCGAAGCAAATTCTGGCACTGGGTCAGCCCGGAGACATACTGCTGGCCATCTCAACCAGTGGTAACTCATCCAACGTGATTAAAGCCATGGAAGCAGCCCTGAGCCGTGACATGACCATTGTGGCTCTGACCGGTAAAGACGGCGGCGCCATGGCGGGCCTTTTGGGTGCCAGCGACGTGGAAATCCGCGTGCCATCCAACGTAACTGCCCGCATTCAGGAAGTGCACCTTTTGGTGATCCACTGCCTGTGCGACAACATCGACCGCACTCTGTTCCCACAGGACGAACAGGCATGACCCGACTGCTGCTGACCGCTCTCGCCTGTATCACACTCACCGGTTGTGCCGGCGCCGTGATGGTGGGCGCCGTCGGTGGCGCCGTGATGGCCAATGACGAACGTTCCATATCAACGCAGCTGGATGACACCAACGCCGACTTTGTGATTGCCAGCGCCTTGATGAAAGACGAAGAGTTAAAAGCCAAAACCAATATCACCGCCGTGGTCGTCAATACCAGCGTGCTGATGATAGGTCAGGCACCCAACTCGACTCTGAGAGATAAAGCGGTGAAAATCGTGCAGGATCTGAAGCTCGGCGGCAAAATCCACAATCAGATCCGCATTGGCAACCCCACGTCTTTTACCACCCGCAGCAACGATACCTGGATCACCACCAAGGTGAAGGGACGCATGCTGAATGAAAAGACGCTGGATATTACCCGGGTGAAAGTGGTGACTGAAAACGGCGAAGTCTTCCTGCTGGGACTTATCCCCCGCTCGCAGGCCGACCTCGCGGTGGATGTTGCCCGTAACACCGCCGGTGTACGTAAAGTCATTAAGGTCTTTGAGTACGTCGAGTAACACCGGGTAAAGCCACGTAGAGGCTGTAACCGAAAACGGCGAAGCCTTACTGCTGGCGCTTATTCCCCGTTCCCAGGCAGACATGGCGGCCTAAGTTAGCCGCGATACTGCCGGTGTACCCAAAGCCACTCAGGTCTTTGATCATTAAGGCCTTTGAGTCGGACGAATAAGTGCTGAGTTTCCTCTGGCCTGCCAAAGGCGGGCGAGCAGGGGATACGCCGCCGACGGTAACACCACCAGCGCAGCCCCCCACCACACGGCCTCTCCAGGCCATTCATCAAACCAAAGCCAGCCCAGTGTCACGATAAACAGCAGGCCGCTGTATTCGGCCACCGCAATGTCGGCCGCCCGTGCCCGGCGATACGCCAAAACGCAAAACCAGTGATAGGCCATCAGGAACAGATTGCTCGCCAGCGCCACCCACAGCAGCGGCCAGCTGAAGCCGACAAAATTATTGAATGCAGCAAAGATCAGCGCGATGGGCAGTCCAAGCAGATTGTACAGCAGCATGGTCAGCACAGGGCTTTCAGTCACCGGCAACTTTCTTAACGACAGCTGACACAGCGAGAAGGTCAGTGCAGCGCCCAGCACCATAAGTCCGGCCCAGCCCAGTTCGGTTGGCGCCAGAATAATCAGCACCCCGGCAAAGCCCAGGAGGGCGCACACCCATTGGCCGGCACTCACCCGCTCTCCCAGCAGCCACCAGCCCAGCAGCATGATCATCAGCGGCGCGGAATAGAACAGCGAACTGACAGTCGCCAATGGCAGCGCCATCAGCCCAAGAATTAAAAAGAGCGCGCCAACAACACCTATGCCGGCGCGCCAAAGGTGGAGCGGAAGATGATTGGTCGCCGGACGCCCGGCAAGCCACCAGAGTGGCAACAACATGAGTACCGAGGTGAGCTGGCGCAGCAGCAAAAAACTGGCCCCATTGGCATCGTCAGGCAGCCACTTAACCGATACGTCATACAGGGCACTGAAGATATTGCCGAATATCAGCAATCCCAGGCCAATCAGGGTGGCTCTTTGCACGTTACATCACCTCAGCTCATGCGTTCCGGGGCATGATATCGCCCACAAATTATTATTAAAAATGATGTTTTTTCTTTAAGCATGAATTAGATTCATGCATTAATTCCTTATTCAATCCGCAGGTTTCACATGCGTAAACTGCCGCCGTTAAGGGCGCTTCAGGTATTTGAAGCGGCTGCCCGACATCTGCATTTTTCCCGCGCGGCGACCGAGCTGTGCCTGACTCAAAGCGCGGTCTCGCATCAGGTGCGGGCGCTGGAGCAGCATCTGGGGCAACCGCTTTTCAGCCGTAAAGGGCGGGAACTGACACTGACAGGCAAAGGTCAGCAGCTGTTTTTGGGGGTGCAGTCGGCACTGGATGGACTCGACAGCCTGTGCCGTCAGCTCAACGAAGGCGATAGCCGTGAACTGAGGCTGGCGGTGTACAGCTCGTTTGCGGTGAAGTGGCTTATTCCGCGGCTGAGTGATTTCCGGCGCCAGCATCCCGGAGTCAGAATTCACCTCGAAATGGTCAGTGGCGATCCGCAAATATCGGATCAGGTGGCGGACATGTTTATCTGCGGTGTACAGCAACAAAAAGGCTTTTGGCAGACGCTATTACGACCAGAGCGGCTGATCCCGGTTTGCAGCCCGCCATTGGCACAGATGCTCAAAAGCACCCTGGGCGAGTCGCTGACCTTACCTGCGAGTCTGGACAGCCTACCGCTGCTGTCGGTGGATGAGGTCGATATAGGCCCTGACTGGCAACGCTGGGCCGAGACCCGCCAGTTGCCGCTGTCGTGCAGTCAACTGCAAAGCTACAGCCATGTACTGCTGGCCATTGAGGCCGCCATTGCCGGGCAAGGGGTAGCACTGGCCTGCGATTTCATTGTGGAGGCCGATATTGCCGCCGGTAAGCTGGTGGCCCTGCCCTGGCCCGCGCTGGAAACCGGTTTTGGCTTTCACTTTGGTTGCCGCGAGCGGCGCCTGAACGAGCCCGCCATGGCAGCCTTTGCCGGCTGGATAAAGGCGCAGGCCAGGGCCGAAACTATTTAAGGCAGGGTTAAATTCACGGCCCGCGGGCATAAAAAAATCAGCCATCTGGGCTGATTTTTCGTTTGCGGTCTGGCTTACACCA
Organism: Shewanella zhuhaiensis; assembly: GCF_022484835.1. Taxonomy (NCBI): domain Bacteria; kingdom Pseudomonadati; phylum Pseudomonadota; class Gammaproteobacteria; order Alteromonadales; family Shewanellaceae; genus Shewanella; species Shewanella zhuhaiensis. Next base: position 322,030 of record NZ_JAKUDL010000004.1, on the reverse strand, counting down.
GCAGACCAATCTTCTCGTATACCTTCTTGATGGTAACTTCGGCGCGGGCCTGGGCCTTTTCGGCGCCATCGCGCATCACGGCTTCGAGGAAGGCTTTGTCTTCACGCAGCTCTCGGAAACGGGCTTGCAGCGGCTCCAGCATGCCAACTACGGCTTCGCCGCAGGCAACCTTGAGGTGGCCATACATCTTGCCTTCAAACTCGGCTTCCAGTGACGCTATGCTCTGACCGGTCACACCGGACATCAGGCTCAGCAGGTTAGCAACGCCGGGCTTGTTGTCGATATCGAAGCGCACGACTGGCGGCTCGTCGCTGTCGGTCATGGCTTTCTTGAGCTTTTTCATCACCGCTTTGGGATCTTCCAAAAGACCAATCACGTTGTTGCGGTTGTCATCTGACTTGGACATCTTCTTGGTTGGGTCCTGCAACGACATCACCTTGGCACCCACTGGTGGAATGAAAGGCTCAGGCACGGTGAAGGTGTCGCCATAGGCGTTGTTGAAACGAATGGCGATATCGCGGGTCAGTTCGAGGTGCTGCTTTTGGTCCTGACCAACCGGAATCTGGTTGGCCTGGTACACCAGAATGTCAGCCGCCATCAGAACCGGGTAGCCAAACAGGCCCACGTTGATGTTGTTGGCGTGTTTTTGTGACTTGTCCTTGAACTGAGTCATACGCGACAGCTCACCCATCTGGGTGTAGCAGTTCAGTACCCAACCCAGTTGGGTGTGCTGCGGCACCTGAGACTGAATAAACACAGTGCTCTTTTTCGGATCGACGCCGCAGGCCAGATACAGCGCCAGGGTGTCGAGGCAAGCTTCGCGCAGGGCAACCGGATCCTGACGCACAGTGATAGCGTGCAAATCCACCACGCAATACAGGCAATCATGACTGTCCTGCATCGCCACCCACTGACGGAGTGCGCCCATGTAGTTGCCTATGGTCAACTCGCCGGATGGCTGCGCGCCGCTGAGTACAATGGGTTTGGTCATGTTGCTGCTTACTCCGTGTTATTCTGCCGCCTTCAGGCGGGTCAAGATCTCTGCAAAGGTGTTACATACGGCATCTGGGCCGGAAAGCCCAATATCTTCACCGTAGTTGTAGCCGTAGGTCAAGCCAAAGGATGCAATTCCAGCCGCTTTGGCAGCCAGAATATCGTTGCGGCTGTCGCCGACCATCAGAAGCTCGTTCGGGCCAAGGGCCCAGCTGTCCATAATGTGGGTCAGCGGCAGTGGGTCCGGCTTCATCCGCGCCAGAGAGTCACCGCCGAGGATCAGCTCAAAATGGTTATCAATGCCGAACGCCTTGAGCAGCGGCAAGGTAAACTTGTGCGGCTTGTTGGTAACAATCGCCATTCTGAAGCCAAGCGCCGACAGCTCGTTGAGGGTTTCTTTTACCCCATCATACAAGCGGCTGTGACGCTCAAGATGACGCTCATAATGCTGCATAAACATGGGCATGGCATCGTCAAGCATGGAGCCGGTAACATCACGGCCGAGGGCATGGGTCAGGGCGCGGGCAATCAATACCCGGGCGCCATTACCTACCCAGGTACGTACCAGATCTTCGCTGCACTGGGGCAGTTTCAGCTCTTTTAAGGTGTCGTTGGTGGCAGCGGCAAGATCCGGCACACTGTCCACCAGGGTGCCATCCAAATCAAAGGCAATGGCACGGATACGTTCAGCGAGCAGCATTACGCGTTCACCTTGGCCAGCTCGGCACGCATTCTGTCTACTACGGCCTTGTAATCCGGCTTGCCGAAAATGGCACTGCCCGCGACAAACATGTCGGCACCGGCGGCAGCAATTTCCGCGATATTGTCTTCTTTCACGCCGCCATCGACTTCAAGACGAATATCAAAGCCGCTGGCATCGATGCGCTCACGCACCTGCTTGAGCTTGTCCAGGGTGGCTGGAATAAAAGACTGACCGCCAAAGCCCGGGTTGACTGACATAAGCAAAATCACATCCAGCTTATCCATCACGTAATCGAGGTAGTGCAGCGGGGTAGCCGGGTTAAATACCAGGCCAGCCTTGCAGCCGTGGTCACGGATCAGTTGCAGAGTACGGTCAACGTGCTCGGACGCTTCCGGATGGAAGGTGATGATTGACGCACCGGCCTTGGCGAAATCAGGAATAATGCGATCGACAGGTTTTACCATCAGGTGCACATCGATGTCGGCAGTGATGCCATAGTCACGCAGCGCTTTACACACCATGGGGCCAATAGTCAGGTTAGGCACATAGTGGTTGTCCATCACGTCGAAGTGAACCACATCGGCGCCGGCATCGAGCACAGCTTTGACATCGTCACCCAAACGGGCGAAGTCGGCAGACAAAATCGAAGGAGCAATCAGGTAAGGACGCATAATTCAGAGTCTCTGGCTGAAAATGGGAGGGCGCATATTTTACCCGATTTCACTGATTTTTTCCGTACTTTCTGTTGTTTTTATGGCCTCGGCCACAGGGTATGGCACTATTCACTGGCCTATGCCGATGCAGATGAAAGAAAATTGTTCAAAAAGCGCACGCTTTTGTTATAATCCCGAGGCTAGTCTCTGTCTCGAAGGGATGTCTCGAAGGAAGTGACGATGGACACCAACAACCCGCAACATGCACCACGCCGATTTGCCAATATTAAGGCAGTCATGGTCTTATCCGTGGCGGCATCTGTGGTTATTGGTGGTGTGGTGTATCAGGCCAGCGCCAAAGATCCCGGCACTTCTGCCTGCGTATGCAGTGCCAGCACCAGCTACAACAACAGCCTGCCAGCCAGTCACCCCAACAACCGTTGTGCCACCCAGTCTCAGGATTTGAGCTGGAAGTCCTGGCTTTCCGGCAGCAGCCGCACCACTCAGTTCCATTTCCTCGATTTGCTGGAGTTGCTCCACGGCCACGACAGCAAGCCTACCGATAATCCGGCGGCCAGCCAGCGTTAAGCGCCGTGTTTCGGTCCGTTATTCGGGTACTCACCAGCACTGTCGCAGCCTTCTTTGGCGTGCAATCTGACCAGCGAAGACAAAAAGATTTCAGCACCGATTCCCCGGTACCTTTTATTTTGATGGGTATTTTTCTGGCTGCTTGCCTGGTGGCCGGACTGCTCTGGCTGGTCGGTATGGTGCTGCCAAACTAACGGCCCGCATCCTTTCGAGCATCTCGCCAATCGCCGGTCAGTGACAGACTGGATCAGTCCAGCGACTCCAGATGGTAAGTCTCATCGTAAAGCGCCATCAGCTCATCCACCTTATTGCGGCCGCTGCCCTTTTGGCTGATATTGCGCTGCACCCGCACGGTTCCCAGCCTGGCGCCATGGTAGAGCTCACGGGTCAGCGGAATATCATGGTTGCTGATAAGCACGGGAATGCCACGCTCGATGGCGGTATGACGAGAATGACGCGCCAGCAGCGCCTGGTCATCCAGAGTAAAGCCTGCGCCAACATAGGTGGTGAAACTGGCAGTCGTAGACAGTGGCGCATAGGGCGGGTCGCAGTAAATCACGTCCCCCTTGTTTGCCAGTTCGAAGGCTTGCTCATAGCTGATGCACAAAAACTCGGCTCGCTTGGCTTTCACGGAAAAGGCACGAATTTCCTGCTCAGGAAAGTAGGGCTTTTTGTAGGAACCAAAGGGCACATTGAACTCACCCTTGCGGTTGTAGCGGCACAAGCCATTGAATCCATGGCGATTCAGATACAAAAAGTACACAGCACGACTGAAGGCGTCGCGGGTACTGTTGAAGCGCTTACGGATATCGTAATAGGCTTCTTTGTTATTCATCTCATCGCAAAACAAAGCCCTCGCCGCCTGAATGTAGTCTTCAGGCTGACGCTGCACAATTTTGTAGAGCCCAATAAGATCTTGATTAATATCGCAAAGAAGATATGAATTGTAGTCGGTGTTCAAAAAAACCGAACCGGCACCCACAAATGGCTCAACCAGACGCTTTCCCTTGGGCAGATGCTGACGAATGTCGTCCATCAGCTTGAACTTGCCACCGGCCCACTTGAGAAAGGCTCTTTGTTTAATCGTCATGGTTGGGAAAAGTCGCCGGAAGAAATAAGAAGCATCTGATTGTACTTCCTTTAATTGGAAATTTCACCGCCGGATACCGCTTCAATCGGCTGATAAGTCCCCAAATCCTTCCATGCACGCACCCAGGGCTTACCACCACCGTAACGTTGCGGCAAGGAATCCGCCTGGCTGTCAGCCTCGGCGTGACTGCTGTAGTTGCCCTGCAAAATCACCAATTTGTCCCGGTACAGCACCAGATAGAGATTGGGCTCTTTTGCCAGACGCTTGAGGATCACATCTGCCGACTCACGTTTGCCAACGGTGGCTATCTGAAGGGTGTAGCCTTGTTTGGGCAGCTGAATGTTGGTCGCAACGGCTATGGCCGCTGCTTTCGTGGTATTTGCTGCTGGCTTTGTGTCGGCCGCTACGCCCTGCGTGGTCACTTGAACGCCTTTGGTTTTCGGGTCGCGGGTCTTGTCGCTATTCGTCCTAACATCAGCAGCCTTAGCGCCAACCGGTTTAGCGCCAACACCGCCATGCTGCGTCGCCGCGCTCATATCTGTTTTGGTGCTTACCTGCGAGACAGGCGCGTCTGATTTGGTAATTGCAGCAGCCGGACTCACACTGGCTGATCTTAGGGTATCGGCAGTTTCGACTTCCGCCAATGCTCTGGCTTCAGCCAGCAGCGCCAGGTCGGCTTGCTCCTGCTCCAAAGCAGCAGTCATTGCTTCTTGCTCGGCTTGCAGCGCGGCATCCAATGCCTGTTTTCGATTGGCAAAATAGGGCTTAAGTCGCCACTCACCAAAGGGAGACAGCAAACCGCTAGCCTGGTGTCTGCCTTCAGACTCTGCGTAAGCTCTGGCATCTGTGCTGGCTGTTTGGGTGGTTGAGGGGTTTGATGTGGGATTGATCTTCCCGGGATGACCGCTGATTACACCCCAAAGCCCCGCTGTGACCAGCAAGGTAACCGCAGCCACTGCGAGCACTCGCCACAGACCTTTACGGGACACTGCAACGTCAGTTTTGGGCGCCAGCGCCAGTTCCAGTAAGGCAATCACTTCACCGGGCCTTCCCGCCTGCTGCTCAAGCTGGGTTTTAATAATATCCCGGGGCACATAAGGCACATCATCGCTGCGGCTTATCAGGGTGTAGTACAGTGCTTCGCGCTCACCCAGCGGCAAGGGCTCAATATCGATGGGCGCCATCAAGCCACGCTGGGCGCTGCCAAGCTCCGCGTAAAGCGCACGCGCCTTTGCAGGCTCGCAGGCAAAGGTGATTGCGATGGGCCGACCAGCACATTTTTGCTGCGATAACAACAGACACTCCGCCCAAAGCTCAAGTGGCAACAGGTGCGCATCATCAATGAGAATGTGGATCGGCTGAGATAACGCCGACGCAAAGCGGCCAAGGGTGTTTCCCAAGGGCTCTTCATCGTCGAACAAAGGCTCAGATAAAAGCTGGATAAGGATTTTACGGCGGATTTCAGCGGCATCGGCGTGCATTGGGCACACTACCAAGGCTGAGTTGTATTCTTCCTGCTCGCTGACCAGAGCCGTCAGCAGGGTGGACTTACCGGCCCCCTCCTCACCCAGTGCCACCACCAGTTGCTGGCTGTAGCAAGCCATGTGTTGCATGCGTTGCAACAGGGCTTCCTGGGAAGGTAAGAGTACCGATAGCGAAAATGTCATTGTTCACCCACAGTCAGGGGCGGCGAATGACCTCGGCCAGGTCGGCATCGGTTGCCTGGCTGCTGACCTCGGCTTGACCAATTCCAAGAGGCAGAACCAGCCTCAATTGACCTCCGAGTACTTTTTTGTCTCGCCGCATATGCTTAATAAAGCTGTTAAAGTCCATGGACTCCGGAGCCAGGACGGGCAAATCGAATGCCTGGATCAGCGCAGTAATGCGACAAAGAATTGACTTATCGATTAGCCCCAGTGTTACCGAGGTTTGTGCAGCAAGTACCATGCCAGCCGCCACGGCTTCACCATGCAGCCAGTTGCCATAGCCCATTTCTGCTTCGATAGCGTGACCAAAGGTGTGCCCGAGGTTCAGCAGTGCCCGGACGCCCTGTTCGGTTTCATCCTGAGACACTACGTCAGCCTTAATCTGGCAACAACGGGCGATGGCCTCGGTAATAGCATTTTGCTCAAGCGATTTGAGTGCATCGACATTGGCTTCGAGCCAGCTGAAAAACTCGCTGTCCCAAATGATGCCGTACTTGATCACCTCAGCCATACCAGCAGCAAATTCACGCCCCGGTAAGGTCGCCAGACAATCGGTGTCTATCACAACCAGCTTAGGCTGATAGAAGGCGCCAATCATGTTTTTACCAAGAGGGTGATTGACGGCAGTTTTGCCACCAACAGAGGAATCCACCTGCGACAGCAAGGTGGTGGGAACCTGAATAAAATCAACGCCACGTTGGTAACTGGCGGCGGCAAAGCCGGTCATATCACCAATAACGCCGCCCCCCAAAGCCAGCAGCAGACAATCACGGGCATAATTCCCTTCGAGCAGCGCATCGAAGATGCGATTTAAATATTCGAGGGTTTTGTACTGTTCACCATCCGGCAGGATCACCGCCTCTACCTGAGCCGCGTCGGCAGACAGGGTAGCGGTGATCTTGTCCAGATAGAGGGGGGCAATGGTGTCGTTAGTGACAACGAGAACCTTTTTGCCACGCACCAGTGGGGCAAATAATGCTCCCTGACTAAACAAATTCGGGCCAATGTGGATCGGATAACTACGATTTGCCAGATCAACCTGAATTTGTGTCATGCTGCGTCAGAACCCCAATTGTTCGATGATTTGATTGGCAACAACCTTGGCACTTTGGTCGTCGGTTTTCACCACCAGATCCGCAATCTCTTCGTAAAGAGGGTTACGGCTTTCTGCCAGTGTCTCGAGTACTGAGCGAGGGTCGTCCACCTGCAACAGTGGGCGGCGTTTATCACGCTGAGTACGGGCTACCTGCTTGTCGATGGTGGTTTCGAGGTAAACCACGATGCCACGGGCAGACAGGAAGTTACGGATGTCTTTACTTTGAACAGAGCCACCGCCAGTCGCCAGCACTATGCCTTGCTTCTCGGTCAGATCGGCAATTACCTGCGCCTCACGGCGACGGAAACCTTCTTCCCCTTCCACGTCAAACACCCAGGCGATGTCCGCACCGGTACGGCTTTCAATTTCTTGATCCGAGTCGTGGAATTCCAGATGCAGCATTTGCGCCAGATGACGGCCTATTGTGCTCTTGCCCGCGCCCATAGGGCCTACCAGAAAAATATTACGTTTTTCAGCCATTTCTTATACGTCTGAATCTTTTATGAATTATCTACCTATACCAACCTCTGAAAGAGGCGGCGAACTCAATACCTTGCTCTAAAGAGACTTGACCGGGGATTATCTCAGTTTGGAGGTAACCATGGCAAGTCAGATATCCGGATCACGCAGAAAACTTTGGTTCACGCCCAAAACAAAGAGGCCGGCATATGCCGACCTCTGCTGTTTAAAAGACTATCAGATTTTTTCAGTGACAATCTTGGGTGTCACGAAAATCAGCAGTTCCTGACGTTCGTTTTTGTCCGACGTGTTTCTGAACAGGAAGCCAACCAGTGGGATATCACCCAGCACAGGCACCTTGCTTACACGGCTGATAAGGTTTTGCTGATAGATACCACCAAGTACTATGGTTTCACCGTTGTCTACCAGAACCTGGGTACCGATACGTTGAGTATCGATTGCCACTGCGCGGCCAGTAGGCGTGTCCACAGTTTCACCTTGACTATCCTGAGTGATTTCCAAATCGAGGATCACACGATTATCGGGTGTAATTTGTGGTGTAACCCGCAGTGACAGAACCGCCTTCTTAAAGGTAACAGTGGTAGCACCACTGGATGCAGCCTGCACATAAGGGATTTCAACACCCTGCTCAATGTAAGCCGCCTTCTGGTTAGAAGTAGTGATACGTGGGCTGGCAATAATTTCGCCCTTGTTTTCCTGCTCCAACGCACTCAGTTCCATATCCAATACAGTGCCGTCGGCCAGTTTAGCGACATGGAATGCAATGCTGGCAGCATTGGTGGGTGCAGGCAGATTTACATTGAGTCGGTCACTGATAGCAGGAACGATGCCATTGGCAATGTTCTGTGCACCTTCCAATGAGCCAGAAGTGCCTTTGGTACCTTGCTGGTCGGTGATGCCCCAGCGAATACCCAAATCTTCTGCCACATTGTCTTTTACTGTGACCATGCGGGATTCAATCAATACCTGACGAATAGGGATATCCAGCACATCAATCATGCGGCGCACTGCCAGCAGGGTTTCAGCAGTATCTTTCACCAGCAGGGTATTGGTGCGCTCGTCCACAGCGACACTGCCACGCTCGGTGAGCAGGCTTGAGTCTTTGCTCTTGAGCAGCTCAGCAATATCTTTTGCCTTGGCATAGTTGATTTGCATGTATTCAGAATACAGCGGCGCAAGTTCCTGCACTTCCTGCTGATTACGCAAGTCCATGCTCTCGCGGACTGCAAGCTCTTCAGCAGGTGCAACCATCAGGATGTTGCCTTCGATTCGCTTATCCAGACCTTTGGTTTTCAGAATAAGATCCAAGGCCTGATCCCAAGGTACATCATCCAGAACCAAGGTAATGTCACCCTGAACAGAATCACTGGTCACCAGGTTAAAGTTATTGTAATCCGCGATGAGCTGCAGCACGGTACGTACAGAAATATTCTGGAAGTTCAGTGATAAAGTCTTACCGTTGTACTTCTTCTCTGGCTTTACTGAAGCCTGACGCACAACCTTGTTCATCGACAGTTTGAACTGAGCCGCTTCCTGAACATAGTTGTACTCGTACTCGCCACCTATATCGATAAGAATGCGGGTAACCAAATCGTCTTTGAAGGTTTCGAAGCTCTTCACGGGCGTGGCAAAATCCTGCACGTCCATCACATACAACATATCCTGCGGAATATCTGTGTTATAGAACTTCACTTCCAACTTGGCACCGATTTGCTCGACATCCGCAGCAACTTTGGTGTTATTAAGCTGAACAATTAGCTCCCCACCACCTTTACCATTGCGGCGAAAATCAATGTTCTTTACACCATTAACATAGGCACCGGAGGCTACAGCAGTATCGGCGGCAGCTTCACTTACTACTGCATCATTGACCGTTAAGCGATAGCTGTTACCCACTACAGCACCTTGGTATGGCAGAACTTTTGATAAGTTTACCGCAACAACCAAATCGGTATCCTGCTGCTGAGCCTGCAGCTCAGTTACGCCACCACGATTAACAGCCAGAGAAGGCGCAGCCAGACCGGAAACACTGTCATCAAATGACAGCAAGATTTTGGCAGGCGATGCATTGAGGTTAACTTCGGGCTCGGTTATTGGATTTTCAAACACCAACTCCAGCTCCAACTGGCTGTCTATCACATTGTGATACTTCACATCGACCAGACGGTTGGCCGCCAGAGCTGCCGTTGATACACCAAAAAACAACGCGATTCCCACCAGAGACTTCATCAATCCAGGATTGCTGAAGCGTGTCATGAACGCGGCAGAAGATTCCATCATTCCCTCATCCTTCGCAGGTTATTCTCCAGCCAGTTCGAGGGTGCTTGAGCGCTCAGCCCAGCAACCGGAACCGTCCGGAATTAATTCTATTACTTCGACATTTTGTGGGGTGACTTTAGTGATACGGCCATGATACAGCCCAAGATAATCACCCACGCCCAAGCGGAACACATTGCCATCGTTGGTCTGAACCAAAGCCCAGATACTTTTATTCTGCGTCAGGGTTCCACGCATTTTCAGGTTATCAAGAGCATAGGTTTCGAGTCTGCCCTTCCGACGTTTGAGATCCGGTTGAGTACAGTCTTTGGTGACATCCACCGACTCTTCACTCAACTCACGTGACGGTGGAACAAAGGGACTGCGAAGCAACTCGGCCTGATAGGCAAAATGTTCGAAAACCGGTGGTTTTTTCAGCGGTGGAATCTTGGCAACGTGTTGAGCCTTTGTTGTAGTAACAAATAGTTCCAAATCGCTACGATCGCCAACGCACCCGGTCAAAAACAGCAAGATAGCGGCAACAGGCAAGTATTTCATCATTTCTTGCCTCCATTCTGCTCAGGTGGAAGTTGCGCACCTTCTTTGAAGCGATATGTCTTTGCCAGAATGTCCATCGACAACACGTCACCATCCTGATGTTTGATAACAAAGTCATGCAAACTCACGATACGGGGCAGTTTGGCAACGCCACCAACCATGTTGCCAAGCTGGTGATAATCACCGCTGACGACCATTTTAATTGGAAATTCAATATAGAAGTCGCGCTGTACCGCACCTTCCCAATCCAGACTTTCAATATGCAAACCAGCATCGGTGGCCACGAAAGTCAGGTCATCCAGTAGACCATCCATTTCATTTTCTGACGGCAGCATCTTAAGCAGTTCGGCAAACTGCGCTTCCATTTCCTTCAGCTGTTCACGGTACAATTTAAGGTTGGCCGCTAACTGATATTTAGCCTGGAAGTCCTGGCGCAGCTGCTCTTCTTTGACCTGTTCGGCTTTCAGAACATCGATGGCATCGGAGATAAACAGGAAATAGCTCGCAACTCCCACGCACACTGCCAGCAGCAGTGCAAACACCACCTTTACCTGAGCTGGCCAGCCACCAATATTCTCAAAATCGATATCGTTGAATTCACTCAGATCCAGTTTCATTTGGCCGCTCCTTTCTTACTGGCGGCTGCCTTTTCCTGTTCTCTGGCCGCTTTATCAACCACGGTGACTTTGAGACTGAACCGCTGCAGCTTACGCATCTCTTCATTCTGAGACACGATGCTCTGCATCACAGGGTCGTCCAACCAGGCTGATGTCTTCATCTTACGCATCATATTGGCCACGTTGTTGTTGGACTCACTGCGTCCTTCAACCCAGACAATGCTGCCCTTTTTCTCAACGCTTGACAGGTAAATACCCGGCGGTACAACCCGCACCAGCTCATCCAATACGTGTGTCGGCAGGTTTCGCGCCTGTTGCAGGTTGAGAATGATTTCTGTGCGACGCTCGATGTCTTTCTTGCGCTCAGTGATCTTTTTGATTTCAGCGATTTGCTTTTCCAGCAGCTGAATTTCTGATGTCAGATAGGCATTTCGGGCACGTTGCTCATCGGTCATCATGCTGATCACCTGCAAACAGGCGAATACCAGCAGCGCTGAAACCAGAAACACCAGTGCCAAAGAGCCAATATAATCACGTTTTTGCTTTTCTCTGGCCTCTTCACGCCAGGGCAACAGGTTTATGTTCGCCATTGACCATAGCTCCTTAATGCCAGGCCACAGGCAACCATGTATTTGCTGATACTGGGTTGCAACGTGGTTTTAACTGATTCATCGGCATGCAGACTGCCCTGGAAGGGATCGGCAATAATGGTATGAACACCCAGTTCATTGGTCAGCAGGTTAGCCATGCCTTCCAGACGGGAAGTACCACCACAGAGCACGATATAATCCACCTTATCTTTACCACTGGAGGTGCAATATATTTGCAGCGTGCGCTTAATCTGCTGCAACAGCTGAGTTTGGAAGGGCGAAAGCACCTCAAACATATAGTTGCGAGGCAAATCGCCTTCTATTTTGGCTTTCTCGGCTTGCTCATAAGACATGCCATAGAACGACAGAATGGACTGAGTAAACTGCTCTCCACCAAATGCCTGCTCACGGATAAAGGCAGTCTCACCACCTTCTACCACGGCGAAAGTGGTCATGTTGGCACCTATGTCCACCATGGCAATGACTTTTTTATCACTGCCCTCAGGCAACTGGCTGTAGATGAGTTCAACAGAGCGACCCAGCGCATAGCCTTCGATATCGACAACCTTTGCTTCCAGATCCACTTCATCCAGCGAATCCACCCGGGCATCAATATTTTCAGTTCGGCAAGCACTGAGCAACACATCCACCTTGGTTGGGTCGATGCTGTTAACACTCAATGTTTCAAAGTCGATACTTACCTCATCCAGAGAATAAGGAATGAGGTTATCGGCTTCGATTTCAATTTGGGCTTCCATCTCCGTTTCATTCAGCGAGGCATCCATGTAGATGACCTTGGTCATCACCGCTGAACCAGACACTGCCACTGCGGCAAATTTACAGCCTTTGGGCAACGCACGCCTTACCTGGCGCAGGCTGTCCACCACTGCTGCGGGATCACGAATATCGTGATCATTGACGGCTCCCTTTTTAACGGGAACAGCGGCATGACTTAATATTTTAAAACCATCAGCCGTCTTGCTCAGCAGAATCGCCTTGACTTCATGGGAGCCAATGTCGATCCCCACCATCTGCGGAGCCTGACGCTTCCATAGATTTGAAAGCATAGTCCATTGTCACTTTTGTTTTAGGTTGCAGAGATAGAGTAGCACAAAATCAACTCGTTATACTTATTTGTATAGAATGTTTAAGCCTTTTACAATTGGCAATTTTTTGACGCTGCTTTTTACTTCACCCTAGCCTTTTGCCCTTATATACTGTGGCTTCCTCGAACTATTTTGGAATATTCTGGTGAAGTGGCTAAAACGTATTCTCATTGCCCTCTTTAGTCTAGCCTTGCTGGGCGTAGGCGCTATTGTTGCGGCATATTTTTATGTTTTGCCCGACCTGCCCGATGTCGCGACCCTTAAAACGGTCCAGCTGCAGACACCGCTGAAGATATACAGCCAGGACGGCAAACTTATTTCACAATATGGCGAAAAGCGCCGTATTCCCGTCAAACTTGAAGATGTTCCCAAGCCGCTGCTGCAGGCCTTTTTGGCCACAGAAGACGCGCGCTTTTACGAACATCAGGGCATTGACCCCGTCGGTATCGTACGAGCCTTCGTGGTTTGGATGGCCTCCGGCGAGAAAAAACAGGGTGCCAGTACCATTACCCAACAGGTCGCCCGAAACTTTTTTTTGACGCGGGATAAAACTATTATCCGCAAGGTGAAGGAAATCTTTATTTCTTTTCACATTGAGGATCTGCTCACAAAAGATGAAATTCTTGAACTGTACGTAAATCGCATCTACCTCGGCCAGCGTGCTTACGGTGTTGGCGCAGCGGCGCAGGTGTATTACGGCAAGGATTTGCACGACCTGTCATTGGCAGAAATGGCGGTTATCGCCGGCCTGCCCAAAGCCCCTTCCACCCTTAACCCCATCACCTCGCCCGACCGCGCGCTCGCGCGTCGTAATGTAGTGTTGATGCGGATGCGGGAAGTCGGTTTCATTAATGACAGCGAATACGCCAGCGCCATCGAGCAGCCCAATACCGCCTCTTATCATGGTGCCGAAATCGACCTGTACGTGCCTTATGTGTCTGAAATGGCGCGGGACTATATGATCCAAAAGTATGGCGAAGAGGAAGCCTATACCGGCGGCTATAACGTCTACACCACCGTCAGTTCTGACCTGCAACTCAAAGCCCAAAAGGCACTGCGCGACAATATCTACGCCTACGATGAACGCCATGGATACCGCGGTGCCGCCGAAGTGCTGTGGAGCAGCGAGGTGCCAGACACCACCAGCATCAGTGAGCGACTGAAGAAAATCGCCAACGTACAGGATCTTGAGCCTGCGGCCGTGATAAACGTCCAGGAGCAGCAAGCGACTGTGCTGCGCGGCAACGGCGAAACCGTGACACTGCCATGGCAGGGCATCCAATGGGCGCGCAAGTTTATTACTGACACCCGTCAGGGCAGTGCCCCCAAAGCAGCCACCGAGGTACTGACAGCCGGCGAACGTATCTGGATCCGTAACAATGGTGAACACTGGCAGCTGTCACAGGTGCCGGAAGTCTCCAGCGCCATCGTATCCCTCGACCCACATAACGGCGCCATCCGCGCACTGGTGGGCGGTTACAGCTTCAGTCAGAGCCAGTTCAACCGGGTGACCCAGGCCAAACGCCAGCTTGGTTCCAACATCAAGCCCTTTATCTACGCCGCTACGCTGGAGAAAGGCTTTACCCTGGCCACACTGATTAACAACGCCCCGATCAACAAGCCCGACATGAGTCAGGGTACTGCCTGGCGACCCAAGAACTCACCCGACGTATACACAGGCCCAACCCGGATGCGCGTGGGTCTGGCCCAGTCGATTAACGTCATGGCCGTACGGGCACTGCGTTATGCCGGCATCGACAATACTGTCGAGTTGCTGACCCGCTTTGGCTTCGACCCCAACGACCTGCCCCGCAACGAGTCGCTGGCTCTGGGTTCGCCTTCGGTTACGCCGCTGCAGGTGGTCAATGCCTTCTCGGTGTTCGCCAACGGCGGCTATCTGGTTGAGCCCTTCTTTATCGACCGGGTCGAGACCGCCCTTGGTCAGGTCGTGGAGAAGACTAAGCCAACATTGGCCTGCGATGCACCAATGCCGGAAGAAACGCCAGAAGATCAGGTGCTCAGCCAACAGCCAGACTCGGTAGTTGAAGCCCTGGCCACTGCCGCCATTACCGGCGAGGCGCCGGAAATGCTGGCAAAAGCCACCGACGTGAATCTGTGCGGCGGCGAAGGCGTGCGTTACGCGCCCCGAGTGCTGTCGGAGCAAAACGCCTTCCTGATTACCGAAGCGCTCAAGAGTGTGATTTGGGGCGGCGGTGATTTCAGCAAGGGCACCGGCTGGAACGGTACCGCCTGGCGCGCGGCTCGCCTGCTCAAACGCCATGATATCGCTGGTAAAACAGGTACAACCAACGAGTCGCGTGATACCTGGTTCAGTGGTTTCAACCCTGACTTGGTTACCACCGTCTGGGTTGGCTTTGACGATCACGGCCGCGAACTTGGCCGCACCGCCTGGAATGCCAACGGCGCCAAAGACCAGATCTCCGGTGCCGAGGCCGGCGCCAAAACCGCGGGTCCCGCCTGGAACCAGTTTATGCTGATGGCAATTGGTGACATTCCGGAGAAGCCTTCTCAGCCGCCTGCCGGCATAGTCTCGGCCCGTATCGATTACAGTTCGGGCAAGCTGAGTCGTCGCACCGACTACACCAGTGGCTTCGAGTACTTCGCCGCCGGCACAGTGCCTACAGATTACGCCAACTCCGCTATCGCCGAAGACAACACCACGGCCCCGGAAACCACGGCAGACGATCTGTTCCAGTAAGCATTACGCGTTGTAAAAAAGGGCCTGCGGGCCCTTTTTTGTTGCTGCGAGCCTTGCATTGATGACATTTGTCATCGGCCATTGGTGACCTTTGTGCCTGAACAAGCCCGCCTTGAAAAACGATACTGGCCTCACCTGAACGGCAGGTTATCAATCAACAAGGAACGGGTTATGAAAACACTTATCATCGCACTGGGGCTGACCCTGTCACCCATCATCAACGCAGCCAGCATCGACGATATCGATATGGCCATGAATCAAATGGACCTCAAGGCCCTTGGCGAACTCACCCAGCAGAGCCAGGGTTACACCAAAGCCTATGGCGCCTATCGTCAGGCAGTGGCCGCCGGGGTGATGGGTCAAAAAGCGCGGCAAATCTCAGCAGCCGCTGAGGCAGCCTCAATACTGGAATCGAGCGAATTTGCCGCAGATGCCGAAGCCAAGGCCTTACTCGCAGCTGTTTACGGGGTACAAATCGGCGCCAATCCAGAACTGGGAGCCAGCCTCGGCGCCAAAATTGCGACGCTGATGCAGCAGGCCGCCGTATTGGCGCCCAATAACCCCAGAGTCGCACTGATTACGGGCATCAATGCCTTCTACACTCCGGTTGCTTTTGGCGGCGGCGAGCAAAAGGCGCTTGAGGCCATCGCCTTTGCCATTGATGGGTTCAAAGCCCCTTGCAGCGATATCTGCTGGGGCGAAGCAGAAGCCTATACCTGGCGAGGCCTGGTGCATCAGCAGCAAGGCGACCTCTCCGCAGCAACGGCCGACTGGCAGCAGGCACTGACTGTTGACGCCAACTACGGCTGGGCCAACTACCTGCTCGAAAGCGTCGGCAACGCGCCGCAATAAGCTGGCGCTTGCCACCAATTTACAAGCTCAGGTAAAGCCGTCATCATGACGGCCTTGCCCAAGGAGCGGACATGAAAGATCCCAACGCACTCGAAACCCGACTGGCCAAGTACTATCTGGCCAATCTGGTGTTTTACTTTCTGCCACTGGTGCTGTCCAAGGCATCCGGTTTGGATGTGGGCGTCAGCCTGGCACTGCTTATCCCCTTCCTTTATGGCTATTTCGGCGCCTATCGCGCCAGCGCAGTCAACGCCTGGAAACCCATCGCCCTGATGGCCCTTTGCGGTGTAGTCGCCACCCCTTTTAACAGCGGCTCCATTTCGCTGTTTACCTTCGCGGGCTTCTTTATCGGGTTCTTTTACCGCGGCCCGGGCTACTTTATCTGGCTTGCCAGCCTGTGCAGCCTGATGTTTGGTCTCAACCTGCTGCTTAAATTTCCCGGCTATAACTTTGCCCTGTTTGGCAGCGCACTCACTGTTGGTATCAGCCTGTTTGGGGTCGCCGAAGCCAAGCGGCAAGCGGCCAAACGTGCCATGGCACAAAGCGATACCGAAATTCGCCGCCTTGCCAGCGCACTGGAGCGCGAGCGCATTGCCCGGGATTTGCACGACATCATGGGCCACCATCTGGCGTCCATTGCACTGAAAGCCGACCTGGCATCGCGGCTGCTTGGCAAAGGTGACACCAACAGCTGCAAAAAGGAGCTTGACGATCTGACTCTGATTGCCCGCGACAGCCTGGCGCAAATCCGTGCCGCCGTTGGTCAATACAAGCGCAAAGACATTGCCGATATTCTTAATGAGCTGGGCCAGCGGCTTAGGGAAAAGGGCCTTGGGGTCAGTATTGAGGGCGAGCTGCCAGCGCTGCCGGTGCCGCTGGAGCGTGAGCTGGGCCTGATACTGACTGAACTTATCAGCAACATTTTGCGCCACAGCCAGGCGCAGCACTGCTGGCTTAGCAGCAGCCTCAGCGACCAAGGCCTGACACTGCAAGTCAAAGACGATGGCAAGGCCAGCAAGATCACCGAAGGCAATGGCATTAAGGGAATTCGCGAGCGGCTCGCCGCCGTAGAGGGCAAGCTGCAACTCGACAACCAGCATGGCTTCTGTGCCACAATTTTCCTGCCCGCCAAGGCGTTACTGAGCAATCAGGGAGACAACTGATGAACATCCTGCTCGCCGAAGACCAAACCATGGTGCGAAGCGCCCTGGCAGCACTGCTTAAACTCGAAGGCGACGCCGAGGTTACCGAGGCCTGCGATGGCCAGCAGGCTCTGAAACTGCTGAAAGAAACCAGCCCGGCACTGCTGCTGACCGACATCGAAATGCCCGGCCACACGGGTATCGAACTGGCGGAGTGGGTACAGGCGAATCGACCCGGACTAAAGGTCATCATCATCACCACCTTTGGCCGCGCCGGGTATATCCGCCGGGCGCTGGAGGCGGGTGTCAGCGGCTTTTTGCTCAAAGATGCCCCCATCGAAGAGCTGCTCGATGCCATCGACAAGGTGATGGCTGGTCGCAAGGTGATAGACCCTGAGCTGGCCATGATGGCACTGGGGGACAAGGACCCGCTCACCGACAAGGAACGGCGGGCATTAAGGCTGGCCCAGGAAGGCAAAAGCACCGCCGAAATAGCAGCCAGCCTGTTTATTGCCGAAGGCACGGCGCGCAACTACCTGTCAGAAGCCATCAACAAGCTCGGCGCGGCCAACCGGGTCGATGCGGCCCGCATCGCTGCTCAGAAGGGCTGGCTCTAAGTTGCTCCGAAAAGATTCTCTGTTAGTATATGTATAAATTCACAGTAATCCGGTGCCAAGGCATTGCAAAGACTGGATCTTGTTCCCGTAACCGAACTCAAGGGCGTGGCCGCCCGGGTGGCAGAAAAACTCAGTAAACTGGGGGTTAATACCGTCCAGGATTTATTGTTTCATCTGCCGCTGCGTTACGAAGACAGAACCCGCATCTATGCCATCAATGATCTTATCCCGGGCACTACAGCTACCGTCGAAGCCGAAGTCATTTCCAGCCAAATCGTCAATGGCCGTAAGCGCATGCTCACCTGCAACGTGCGCGATGCCAGCGGCGGCCTGACCTTACGTTTTTTCAACTTTTCCATGGCGCAAAAAAATGGCTTGCAGCCGGGGATGATGATCCGCGCCTTTGGGGAAATCCGCACCGGTAAGCATCAGCTGGAAATTATCCATCCAGAATATAAGCTTACCGCGCCTGGCGAGGCACCGAGCCTGGCCGACACCCTGACGCCCATCTACCCCACCACCGAAGGCCTGAAGCAAGCCAGTTGGATAAGGCTCACCGAGCAGGCGCTGGAGCAATTGGAAGAAGGCGGTCTGCCGGAGCTGTTGCCTGAGTCGTTGCAGCCCAACCGTTTGAGCCTGGCCGATGCCGTGCGCACCCTGCACCGGCCTCCGGCGGATGCCGAACTGTGGCAGTTGGAGCAAGGCCAGCACCCGGCGCAGCAACGGCTGGTGCAGGAAGAGCTGCTGGCCCACAACTTAAGCATGCTGAAAATCCGCGAGCGCAGCAATCAGGACGCCGCCGAGCCGCTCGCCGCCACGGGTCAGCTTATCCCCCGCTTTCTTGAGAGCCTGCCATTTGCCCCAACCAATGCCCAGTCACGGGTAGTTGCTGAGATCCATACCGATATGGCCAAAGCCACCCCCATGATGCGCCTGGTGCAGGGTGACGTGGGCTCGGGCAAAACCCTGGTCGCGGCGCTGTCGGCGCTGGCGGCCATCGAAAATGGCTGTCAGGTCGCCCTGATGGCCCCCACAGAACTCCTGGCCGAGCAGCACGCCGCCAACTTTGCCCGCTGGTTTGAGCCGCTGGGGCTGAAAGTCGGCTGGCTGGCCGGCAAGCTTAAAGGCAAGGCTCGCACTCAAACGCTGGAAGATATCGCCTCCGGCGCTGCGCAGATGATAGTGGGCACTCACGCCATTTTTCAGGAGCAGGTGAGCTTTTCGCGCCTCGCTCTGACCATCATCGACGAGCAGCACCGTTTTGGCGTACACCAGCGCCTGGGACTGCGTGAAAAAGGCATTCAGCAGGACTTTTTCCCCCATCAGCTGATAATGACCGCCACCCCCATCCCCCGCACATTGGCGATGACCGCTTATGCAGATCTCGACACCTCGATTATTGATGAGCTGCCGCCGGGGCGAACTCCCATCACCACGGTTGCCATTCCCGACACCCGCCGGCTGGATGTGATTGAGCGGGTACGACAGGCCGCCTTGCAGGACAAGCGTCAGGCCTATTGGGTGTGCACCCTGATTGAAGAGTCGGAAGTGCTCGAATGTCAGGCCGCCGAAGACACCGCTGAGGGTCTGAAGGAGGCCCTGCCAGAACTTGGCATTGGGCTGGTACACGGCCGGATGAAGGGCGCCGAAAAGCAGGCAATTATGGCCGACTTCAAGGCAGGCAAGCTCGATTTACTGGTTGCCACCACGGTTATCGAAGTGGGCGTGGATGTACCCAACGCCAGTTTGATGATAATCGAAAACCCCGAGCGGCTGGGGCTTGCCCAGCTGCATCAGCTGCGGGGCCGGGTTGGCCGCGGCGCGGTGGCCAGCCACTGCGTGCTGCTGTACAAGGCACCGCTCAGCTTTACCGCCCAGGCGCGTCTCGGGGTGCTGCGGGAAAGTAACGACGGCTTTGTTATTGCCCAAAAAGATCTGGAGCTTCGTGGTCCCGGCGAAGTGCTGGGTACCCGCCAGACGGGACTTGCGCAAATGAAGGTGGCCGATTTGGTGCGGGATCAGGCACTTATTCCCCACATCCAGAAACTGGCGCGTCATCTGATGAGCCAGGCCCCCGACAATGTGGACGCCATTATCGAGCGCTGGCTTGGCGGCCGCGAACAATACGTACAGGCTTAGTCGTCTGCATTAAATATTGTTTTTGTTCAGCCTTCGGCTATGGACATCGACCGGCGAACTGGGACAATGGATGTTTTACGGGCAGCAGCACAAGGAGCCAAGATGCAAGTCAATCCCGAAGACAGAATCACCCCGCAGGAAGAAACCTCCCAGCGCAGCAACCGTCTGTCGGCCCTGCTGATCCTGGCCCTGATCGCCATTGCCGCCGGCTTGTGGATGTATTTCACCCGCGCGCCTGAACCCGCTCCTGTGGTGGAAGTGCCCGTGGAAGCGCCGGAGCCCGTCACTTTGCCCGCTCAGCCTGCCGAGCCTCAGGAGATAGTCCCCGAGCCGGAAGCTCTGCCCGAACCTGCTACCACGGCGGTGCAACCCGAGTCGGAGCCAGATGTCTTCGTCGACCCAATCCCCGAGCTGGCCGACAGCGACGCCTTTGCCGCCAAAAAAGCCATCGACCTTGGCAAGGGCCTGCCTATAGAGCCACTGCTGGCACAGCAGGATTTGGTGCGCCAGTTTGTGGTCTTTATGGATAACCTGGCCGAAGGCCAGCTGGCCCGCAAACAAAGCCCTGTTAAGGGCCCGGAAGATAAATTCAGCGTCAGCGAAATCACCGCCAAGACCTATCTGAACCCCGACAGTTACAAGCGCTACAACCTGTACGCCAACTTCATCGCCAACATGGATGAACAAAAGCTGCTGGAAACCTACGCCCAAATGAGCCCTATGCTGGAACAGGCGTTCGATGAGCTGGGTTATGGCGATATGAGCTTCAAAGAGCGCAGTATCAAAGCCATCGATCAGATGTTGGCGGCACCCATCATCGAAGCCCCCATCGAGTTGGTCACCTTCAGCGTTAACTACAAGTTTGCCGATCCCAAGCTCGAAGCCCTGCCGCCGGCACAAAAACTGATGATCCGCATGGGCCCGACAAACAGCCGCAAAGTAAAAGCCGCACTGAAAAAACTGCGGCCATTGTTGCAATAACGCCACCGGTTTTAACAGTTTGCCCCCGGATGCCATGCGGTCTCCGGGGGCTTCTGTTATCAAGGTGTTTTGATATAGAATAATCAGTCCAAAAAATGACGGACGGAAAGGCAAACCGCCGCCACAGAACAAGCCACAACAATACCTGCCCGATGCGGCTAAAGTGATGGATAACTTACGACGTCTGGCTACAGCGTCAGAGGCAATGCAGTGCAATTAACTTTCAGCGTGATGGCGTGGGGCGGATGGTCCCCGGCTTATCAAGACAGGGAAAGCTGGGCCGATTGGCAAAAAACACTCTCTGAACCCAACAGTACTGTGACGCCAGCGCTGCCTCAGGTGCCGGCGATGCAGCGTCGTCGCTTCAGCCGTTTAAGCCGCATGATGCTCGATGTGGCCTTCCAGTGCGAACCCGCCTCCCAATGCCGCAGCGTATTTGCCTCACGCCACGGCGAGCTCAATCGCACCATAGACCTGCTCCACAGCGTCATCATCCGTGAGCCCTTATCTCCCATGGGCTTCAGCCAGTCAGTGCACAATACCGCCAGCGGCCTGTTTGGCATACTCAGCGAAAACCGCGCCGCTTCGACTTCAGTCGCTGCCGGCACCGAGAGCCTGTCGCAGGCGATGGTCGAAGCCTATGCCCAGCTCATTGAAGATCCAAGCCCAGTGCTGCTGGTATTTGGCGATGATCCTGTGCCGCCGGTCTATAACGACTACACCGAAGAATTTGAATTGCCGCTGGCGCTGGGTATGGTGCTGGCGCCAGCGTCTTGCGGCAAGCCGCAACTGACCTTGTCCAAAGGAGCCGAGCTAGAACCCATGAGCTACGGCCAACTGCTGGCAAGCCTTGCCAAAGGCGAAAACTGTCAGGGTCACCTTTCCGGTTTCGACTGGAGCCTGAGTCATGACTGAGCACACCCAGAAGCTTGCGCGCCGCTCGCCCTGTCAGCACCGACTGACCGGGCTTGCCTATGTGCCGCGCTGGCTGGGTGGCATGCTGTGCTACATCTGTTTTGGCCTCGGCGGCCTGTTAAGCTCGCTGACCATCTTACCGCTGCTGAAATACTGGCCCGGCAAACCCGAGGTTCGCATCAAGCGGGTACAAAAAGCCGTGCACCTGATGTTTCGCGGTTTTGTGCACATGTTGTCGGCGGCGGGTGTGATAAAACTGGAAACCAAAGAGGTGGAGCGGCTCGCCAATGCCGAAGCCATGTTGGTGATTGCCAACCACCCCACCCTGATTGATGTGGTGGTGCTGATAAGCCTGATGCCCAACGCAGGCTGCATCGTAAAGCAGGGGCTGTGGCGCAACCCTTTTATGCGCGGCGTGGTGTCGGCGGCGGGTTATATTCCCAACCGCGGCGCCGAGCTGCTGCTGGATGACTGCCGCGACGTACTCGGCCGCGGCACCAATCTGATTATCTTCCCCGAAGGCACCCGCACCGTGCTTGGCGAGCAGATAAACCCTTTTGCGCGCGGCGCGGCCAATATCGCCCTGCGTACCGGCAGTGACATACTTCCTGTGTTGCTGCACACCAAGCCCCCTGGCCTGACCAAACAGGACCCCTGGTGGGAAATTCCCCGGCGCACCATTGGCATGACGGTAGAGGTAGGAACGCCCATCTCCGCCATGGACTATAAGGCCGAGGAAGGAGGAGATGCCAGGATGGCGCGAATACTGACCAGGGATATGGAAAACTATTATAAACAAAGACTTGAAATAGAATTATGACATTACACGACCAAATCAAACAGCTGATCATCGACTGCCTCGACCTGGAAGACGTGACCATTGCTGACATAGAAACCGACGCGCCTCTGTTCGGCGACGGTCTGGGACTGGACTCCATCGACGCGCTCGAGCTGGGTCTGGCCATTAAAAAGCAATTCGATGTGAAGATTGAAGCCAACTCCGACGCGACCAAGGCTCACTTCTACAGCGTGGCAACCCTTGCCAGCTTTATCGAATCTCAGCGTGGTCAGGAGTAAGGCTATGGACAATCGCGAGCAAATTCTTGAAAAGCTGACCACCATTCTGGTGGACGATTTTGAAATCGACGCCGATGCCATCAGCCTGGAAGCCAACCTGTATCAGGACCTGGATCTGGACAGCATCGATGCGGTGGATCTGGTGATCAAGCTGCAACAGCTCACCGGCAAAAAGATTAAGCCCGAAGAATTCAAGTCGGTGCGCACCGTAGAAGATGTGGTTAACGCCATCGAGGCTCTGGTTCAGGGCTGATGCGGGTTATAGAGGTATTGACGGCGGCTTTGCTGCTCGTCTACCCGCTGGCGGTGTGGCTGGGGCTGAATTACCTGCCGCCGGGCGTGCTGGCAGGTATGCTTTGTCTGCTGCTATTGCTGCGGCTGGTGTTAAAGCGTCAGCAGCTCAAAGCCATGGCACTGCCGCTGCTGGCCGGGGTACTGCTTACCGCCGGCAGCTTGCTGGCCAAACGACAGGACTGGCTGCTTTACTACCCGATAGTCATTAACCTGACCATGCTCGGGGTGTTCGGCCAGTCACTGCTGCGCGGCCCCAGCATGGTAGAGCGGCTGGCACGCCTCGGCGAGCCAGACCTGCCCGATAAAGCCATACCTTATCTTCGCAAAGTCACGGCGCTTTGGTGCCTGCTTTTTGTGGTAAACGGCGGCATGGCCTTTTATACCGCCCACTTTACCAGCCTGGAAATCTGGACCCTGTACAACGGCCTGATTGCCTACATTCTGATGGGCATACTGGCTGGCGGGGAGTGGTTGTACCGCACCTTCGTGTTGAAGAGAGGTGCCTGACATGTGGATAGCATCGCGATGACGTCTCTGCTCTACAACGCCCTGACCCGCGGCCCGGCGGCGGCGCAGCTGATAAGCTTTAATCACCACGATATTCTTACCGGGGCGCTGTTTACCACCCAGGTGCATCATCTGTGGCAAACATTAAGCCATAAGAGTGAACAGCGCTGGCTGCTCTCAAGCGAAAGCTCTGACTTGTTCGCCATTGGTCTTTGCGCCGGTTTGCTGGCGGGCAAAGAGCTGGTGCTGCCACCCAACACCCAAAGCGGCACCTTAAGTCAGCTCACTCAGAATTTCGATGCCGTGCTCTCGGATGTGCCCCTGTGTGAAGGCCATGCCTGGGTTGCCCTGAAAAAAGAAACCGCCCAAACACCGGCTGCCTGGCCTGACGCCAAACCCAGCGGCAGCCTGACACTTTACACCTCAGGCTCCAGCGGCGAGCCCAAGGCGGTAAAAAAGACCCTCAAGCAGCTCGACGCCGAAGTCAGCACCCTCGAGGCCACCTTTGCCGCCGCCCTGCCCCATTGCAGCGTTATCGCCACCGTCTCCCACCAGCACATCTATGGCCTGCTGTTTAAAATTCTCTGGCCACTGGCGGCCGGACGGCCGTTTTTAAGCGAACTGGTGGAATACCCCGAGACCCTGAGTTACTACACGGCGCTGCTGCCAAACCTGTGCCTTATCAGTAGTCCTGCACAGTTAAGCCGTCTGCCGGATGCGCTGGAGAACGAACCCCAGCTCTATTCCCCCAGTCTGGTATTCTCCTCGGGCGGGCCGTTAAGCGAAGAGGCTACCCACGGCATCCAGAAGGTCTATGGCAGCTTGCCTATCGAGGTGTTCGGCAGCACAGAGACCGGCGGCATCGGCTGGCGCAGACAAGCCTCTGCGGCCGAGGCATGGCAGGCCTTTCCCGGCATTGAGATAGCCAGCGCCGACGATGGCGCCCTGCTGCTGCGCTCGCCTTATCTCGACAATCCCGCCGAGACCCTTCGCTGTGAAGATAAAATCGCCATCGATGACAATGGCCGTTTTGTACTGCAAGGCCGGCTGGACCGGATTGTCAAAATTGAAGAAAAGCGCCTGTCGCTGGTGCAGATGGAAGCCCTGCTGGAGAGCCATCCGCTGGTGAGCCGCGCCGCGCTGGTGCTGCTGACCGAGCCACGCACCCAACTTGGCGCTGTGGTGGAGTTGTCGGATAAAGGCAAGGCACTGCTGGCCGAAGAGGGCAAACTTGCCCTCAACAACCAGCTGAAGGCGCATCTGTTAACCGAATTTGAGCGGGTCACCCTGCCAAGGCGCTGGCGTTACCCCGACGAGCTGCCACTGAATCAACAAGGCAAGCGCGTTCACCAAACTTTGATTGAGCTGTTCATCCATGATTAAGTCATTGCTGCCACAGGTTTTGGCGCGCGAAGAGACAGACACTGAGCTGAAACTAAGGCTCGCTATCGATGCTGACCTGCCGTTTTTTGAGGGCCACTTCCCGGGGCAAAGCGTGCTGCCGGGCGTCACCCAGCTCGACTGGGCAGTGCGTTTTGGCTGCGAGCATTTTGGCTATGATGCCAGCGTGGCAACCCTCGAAGTGCTTAAGTTTCAGCAGCTGATGCTGCCCGGCACCGAGGTGGATTTGCTGATAAGCAACAACGCCGCCAAGGGCAAACTCACCTTCGCCTACAGCGATGGCGAACGCCGCTTCGGCTCGGGCCGGATAGTGATTGCCGCCCACGGGGACTCGTGATGCGCGTCGCCATTGTCATCCCCAATTACAACCATACCCATGCCATCGAGCGCACTCTGGAAACACTGGAGCCTTTGGGGCTGCCGGTGTTTCTGGTCAACGATGGCAGCAACGAGGCCACCTGCCATCTGCTGATGGCCCTCGATGCAAAATACCCCTGGGTGACCCTGCTGCACCACCCCTTTAACCGGGGCAAGGGCGCGGCTGTGATGACCGGCCTGCGCGCCGCCTACAAAGCGGGTTTCAGCCATGCGCTGCAGGTGGACGCCGATGGTCAGCACACCCTCGATGACATTCCAACACTGTTAAGCGCCGCCAGCGAGCACCCCGAGGCGGTGATTTCGGGTCGGCCCCAGTACGATGACTCTGTGCCCAAGGGCCGCCTCTATGGCCGCTATATCACCCATTTCTGGGTGTGGGTCGAGACCCTGAGCTTCGATATTCAGGACAGCATGTGCGGCTTTCGGGTCTATCCGCTGGCCGCTACCGAAGCGCTGTTTTTAAGCGAGCAGCTCGGCGAGCGCATGGATTTTGATATCGAAGTGCTGGTGAAGCTTTACTGGCGCGGTGTCGATGTGGTGCATGTGCCCACAGCCGTGATTTACCCCGAGGACGGCGTCAGTCATTTTCAGGGCTTTGCCGACAACGTGCGTATCAGCACCCTGCACACCAAACTCTTTTTCGGCATGCTTAAACGCCTGCCACAACTGCTTGGTCGGGGCAGAAAACAAACCCATTGGTCGTCCATCAGCGAGCGGGGCAGCTATTGGGGCATTAAGCTGCTGGCCGAAAGTTACCGCTTCGGCGGCCACTGGCTGTGCCGCGCCATCATGTACCCTGTGATTGCCTATTTCTTTATGACCGGCGGCGCTGCCCGCAAGGCCTCGATTGAGTTTCTGGAGCGGGTACAGGCGCTGGAGCCAAATCATCCCCAGCTGCAGCCAAAGGTCAGTTGGCGCCACAGCCTCAGGCACTTTCTCGCCTTTGGCAATGCCGCCCTTGACCGTATCGATGCCTGGTGCGACCGAATTAAGCTGAGCGAAGTCGATTTCCCCGAGCGGGCACTGCTGGCAGACATGCTGGAGCGCGGCCAGGGCGGCGTACTCTTGGTATCGCACCTTGGCAACCTTGAGCTTTGCCGTGCCATCTCCATCCACCAGCGCAAAGTCAAAGTGAACGTGATGGTGATGACCGCCAACGCCGAAAACTTTAACAAGGTGCTGAAGCAACTGAACCCGGACAGCGACCTAAACCTCATTCATATCAATGAGCTGGACCCATCGACTTCCATCATGCTGGCAGACAAAATTGCCGCAGGTGAACTGGTGGTAATAGCCGGGGATCGCACCGCCAGTGGCAATGCAGGCCGGGTTGTCGAAGCGCCCTTCCTTGGCGAAACGGCGCCTTTCCCACAAGGGCCCTTTATTCTGGCAAGCCTGCTGGACTGCCCGGTATTTCTGATGTTTTGCCTGCGGGAGCAGGGCCGCTACCGGGTGCATGTGGAGCCCTTTGCCGACACCCTCAAGGGCCCCAGAGCCGGCAGAAGTGAACGTATTCAAAACGCGGTGGTGCGCTACGCCGAAAGGCTTGAGCACTACGCCCGCAAAGAGCCACTGCAGTGGTTCAACTTTTTCGATTTTTGGCGCCGCGGCCAATGAGGCTTTGGCCCGGGCAGACGCCACAGGAACGGTAAAATGACTAACCAATCAACTGAAATGAAAGAGACTGTTAAGTTTGGCTACGGCACCCTGACCATAGAGCAGGTCGTTGCCATCGCCAAAGGCGCCAGGGTTGAACTGAGACGCGATCAGGAATACGTGGAATACATCCAGCGCGGCGCCCGCTTTATCGACAGTCTGCTGGCCGAAGAAGGCGTGGTCTACGGCGTAACCACGGGTTATGGCGACTCCTGTACTGTGACTGTAGGGCTGGACCTGGTGCACGAACTGCCGCTGCACCTGTCGCGCTTCCACGGCTGCGGCATGGGCCGCGAGCTGACGCCAATGCAGTCCCGCGCCGTGATGGCCTGCCGCCTGAATTCACTTGCCATCGGCAAGTCCGGCGTCAGCTTTGAGCTTTTAGAGCGCATCGAAACCCTGATAAATGAAGACATCTGCCCGGTTATCCCGGAAGAAGGCTCGGTGGGTGCCAGCGGCGATTTGACTCCGCTGTCTTATCTGGCCGGGGTGCTGATTGGCGAGCGCGACGTATTTTATCGCGGCGAACGTGTGCCCAGCAGTGAGGTGTTCCAGAAGCTCAATATCACCCCATTGAAGCTGCGTCCGAAAGAGGGCCTGGCGCTGATGAACGGCACCGCGGTGATGACGGCGCTGGCGTGCCTTGCCTTTGATAGAGCCGACTACCTGACCCGGCTGTCGTCACGCATTACCGCCATGGCATCCTTGACCCTCAAGGGCAACTCCAACCATTTCGACGATATTCTGTTTGCTGCCAAGCCCCATCCGGGCCAGAGCCAGGTAGCCACCTGGATCCGCGACGACCTCAATCACCACGAGCATCCACGCAACTCCGACCGGCTGCAGGACAGATACTCCATCCGCTGCGCGCCCCACATCATAGGCGTGTTGGCCGACGCCCAGCCAATGCTGCGCCAGTTTATTGAGAACGAACTCAACAGCGCCAACGACAACCCGATTGTCGACGGCGAAGGTGAGCACATTCTCCACGGCGGCCACTTCTACGGCGGCCATATCGCCTTTGCCATGGACAGCCTCAAGAACCTGGTGGCCAATATCAGCGATCTGATTGACCGCCAGATGGCGCTGGTAATGGATCCCAAGTTTAACAATGGCTTGCCAGCGAATCTCTCAGGCGCCGAAGGTACCCGCCGCCCCATCAACCACGGCTTCAAGGCGGTGCAGATTGGCGTATCAGCCTGGACCGCCGAAGCGCTCAAGCTCACCATGCCCGCCAGCGTGTTCTCCCGCTCCACCGAGTGCCACAACCAGGACAAAGTCAGCATGGGCACCATTGCCGCCCGCGACTGTTTGCGGGTGCTGGAGCTGACCGAACAGGTGGCCGCGGCGGCATTGCTCGCCATGGTCCAGGGCATGCGCCTGCGCATCCGCCAGGGTGAGCTGTGTGAGTCGTCACTCACGGCGTCCGTGGCCAAGACCCTGGCCCAGGTCAGCGAGGCTTGCCCGCTGGTGACCGAAGACAGACCACTCGAAGCCACACTGCGCCAGACGCTGGCACGCATTCAGGCCGCTGAGTGGGAGGTGTGCCGATGAAATCTCTGCTTCACGCCGAGACGGAAATCATCATTCCCTTCCACGATGTGGATCCGATGCAGATCACCTGGCACGGTAACTACTTGCGTTACTTCGAAATTGTCCGCTGTGAACTTCTGGACAAACTCGACTACAACTACCGCCAGATGCAGGAATCCGGCTTTGCCTGGCCAATAGTGGATGTGCAGATAAAGTATGTTCGCAGCAGCACTTTTGGTCAGAAAATTCGCGTCAGCGCCGATCTGGTGGAGTGGGAAAACCGCTTACGGATCAATTATCAGGTGCGGGATGCCGAAAGTGGCGAGCGGCTTACCAAGGGCTACACCATTCAGGCGGCCGTGGACATGAGCAATAACGAACTCTGTTTCGTTACGCCCGAGGTGTTTCAGGCCAAAATTCGCCCGCTGCTGGGCGAAGCAGACGCCTGAGCTTCGGCTGAAGCTCGCCATAATGTTTAACGCTGAGCGCATAAAGAGGTATCTATGGGGCTGATTGTTAAGTTTTGCATCGGAATACTGGCATCCGTGCTGGTCTGGCTACCAGTGCAGGCAGATGAAGCCCTGGGCCAGAAGGCTCTGGCCCAGAACGCCGACGTCAATCTCGGGGCGCTCAGCACTGCCCTCAAGCCACAGGGCGCGGTGCGCGGCGAGTTTGAACAGACCCGCACCCTCAAGGCGTTAAAGCGGCCGCTGGTCAGCCGCGGCAGCTTCGTGTTCTCACCCGAGCAGGGGCTGATGTGGGCACAAAACCAGCCCTTTGAAAATTTACTGATTTTAAGCGAAAGGCGCATGCTAAGCCGCGACAGTGAAGGTCTGTGGCAACAGACCGAGGTGGACGCAAAAGCGGGCCCTGCGACTTTAATGCCCATGCTGGTCAAGGCAATGATGGGCGGCGATGTGGCCACGCTGGAGCAGCATTTTTCGCTCGCCCTAAGCGTGACGGACAATAGCTGGCAGCTAAACCTCAGCCCCAAGGACAGTGACATCAAGGCGCTGTTTGCCGCCATTGAACTTGAGGGCACTTTTGTCAGCGAGGCAAGCCCTGAAGGTGCCGAGACTCGTACAAACAAGGCCAGCACAAACAACGCCAGCACAGACCGGCTGAAACTTATCAGCCCCAATGGCGATGTCAGCGATATCCGCTTCAGCAACCAGCAAAGCGGGCCGCTGTCGGAGCAAGAGAGGCAGACCTTTAGCCCACAAATTGAGTTGGGGCAATAAGTTAGATGGCGCTTGGGGGAAGCAAGATCACAGATAAGCCACAGACTGCAGACCGCGCAGGGCTAAGACTCATCCTTTGGCTATTGCTGCTCACCGCAGCCGTCGTTTTCGGCGTTAAAACCCTCAATCACAGAGATGTGGTCGAAAGCGACATTCTCGCCATGCTGCCCCATTTACAGCAGGATGCCCTCACCAGCCGCGCACTGGCGAGCATTGAAGGCCGCCTCGCCAACGAGAGTTATCTGGTGCTAACGGGCGATAGCAAAGCCGCAACCATCGAAGCCGCCAAGGGCATGATGGCCGAACTTGCCGCTTCCTCCGCGTTCGCATCGGTGCGCAGCGGCAGCGAACTCGACCCCAAAGAGATTTACCGTCTCTACTTTCCCGCCCGTTTTAATCTACTTACCGAGTCACAACGCACGCTGCTGGAAAACGGCAAGCTCGATGTGCTTATCAAGCAGGCCGAAATCGCCCTTTACAGCGCTTTTGGTTTTGCCAACAGTGAACTTATCAGCGAAGACCCCTTGTTGCTGTTTCCGGCGCTGATGCAAGGCTTTGGCAAAAGCCATCGCCTCGCTGAGGAAGACGGCATCTTACTTGGCAACTCAGACGGCCAAACCGCCGCCATCATCATGGCCAAGGGCAAAGACAGCGTATTCAGCCCCAAGGCGCAGGAAGCCCAAATCAGTGCCATCAATGCCGCCTTCACCAAGGTAAACCAGGGCAAGCAACTGAGCCTGCTAAAGGCTGGCGCCCTGTTTCATGCCCTTGAGGCCACCCAAAGCGCCAAGGCAGAAGTCTCCTTGATTGGTTCTCTGTCGCTTGCGGGCGTGGTGCTGCTGGTGCTTTTGAGCTTCCGCTCGCTGATGCCGCTTTTGATGGCAAGCCTTACCCTTGCCAGCGCCATGGTGAGCGCCAGCCTGTTCACCATCCTGATTTTCGGCAAATTACACTTGCTCACCCTGGTGTTTGGCACCTCGCTGATTGGCATTGCCATCGACTACAGTTTCCATTTTTATGCCGAGCGCATCGGCCGCAATGAGCGCGCCAGCCAAACACTGAGCCGGATCTTGCCCGCACTGACACTGGCCCTTGCCACCAGCGTGCTTGCCTATCTGGCGCTGGGCTTCACCCCTTTCCCGGGCATGCAGCAGGTAGCGGCCTTTTGCGGCGGCGGCCTTATCGGCGCTTACCTGACTCTTTATCTTGCCTATCCGGCACTGGCGGGTAGTCGTATTCAGGGCTCGGGTTCGGCCATCAAGCTGGCCTCCCGTTTTCTTTCGCCGTTCGAAGCCACAGGCCCCAAGGCTGTGGCAGTGGCAAGCCTGTTAATCCTTTTTGTTGGCGCCGCTGGGCTTGGCAAGCTGCAAACCCGCGATGATATTCGCAGCCTGCAGCAGGGCTCAGACGCGCTGATGGCCGAAGAAGCCAAAGTTCGAACCCTGCTCTCGGGCGGTGTGGATAATCAGTTTCTGCTGGTACGGGCCGAGTCGATGGAGGCACTGCTCGAAAGACTCGAAGCCCTTTCGCCTGTGCTCGCTAAGGCCGAAAAAGACCCACTGCTGCAAAGCCATTTGAACCTTGCCAATTACCTGCCATCCAGGGCGCGGCAGCTTGAGGACTATCGCCTGCAACAACAAATTTATGGCCCAAGACTTGGTGACATAGTCGCGCGCCTGGGGCTTGAGCCTGAGCTCGAAGCTAAGCTTCAAGCCAAATACCAGGCCGGTGCTCAAACGCACATCGAAGCAGATGCCTTTTTTGACACCCAGCTTGGGGCAAGCCTTAAGCCGCTATTGCTTGAGCCCACGGCTAACGACGCCAACCATCCAGAATCAACTGCCCGGGAATGGGGCGCCATGGTGCTGCTGGGCGGCATTCAGAACTTACCGGCACTTAACCAAGCGGTAGCGACTCTGCCAGGGGTAACTCTGGTGGATAAGGTGGGCGACATCTCCAAACTGATGGGAGAGTACCGCCACACCACCCTGTGGCTGCTGGTGCTGGCGCTCTTAATCGCCTTTGGGGTATTTGCCCTGCGTCACCCCTGGAAGCTTGCCGCTGCTATGGTGGCGGTACCGGCGCTGGCGGCACTGCTCAGCCTGTCGCTGCTGGGGCTGCTGGGCTCACCACTGACTTTATTCCATGCGCTGGCGCTGCTTTTGGTATTTGGCATAGGCGTGGATTACAGCCTGTTTTTCGCCAAAGATGAAAACCGGGAACATGGCCACAGAGTCATGCTGGCGGTGCTGTTGTCAGCCAGCTCCACCACCCTCGCCTTTGGCCTGTTGGCGCTCAGCAACACCCCGGCAATACACTATTTTGGCCTTACGCTGGCCCTCGGGATTGGCTTTACCCTGCTGCTCTCGCCCTTCATTCACACGTTTAAAAGGAAACTGAACTAGATGCACTCTGGAAATAGCAAGCCGCTCGATATGGCTGTGGATGTTGTGATTATCGGCGCGGGCCCCTCCGGCGCTATTGCCGCCAGCCTGCTGCACAAGGCCGGTAAACGGGTGCTGGTGCTGGAGCGGCAACACTTCCCGCGCTTTTCCATCGGCGAGAGCCTGCTGCCCTGCTGCATGAACTTTATCGAAGAGGCCGGCATGCTGGAGGCAGTCAATGCCGCCGGTTTCCAATTTAAAAACGGCGCGGCGTTCCGTCGCAATGGCGCCTACACCACCTTCGACTTTACCGACAAGTTCACCCCCGGCCATGGCACTACCTTCCAGGTGCAGCGCGGTAACTTCGACAAGCTGCTGGCCGACACTGCCGAGGCACAGGGCGTAGAAATCCGCTACGGCCACACAGTTGAGCGCATCGACATCAGCGGCAAACCTAGCCTCTTCGTCAGCACTGAAGCCGGTGACAGCTATCAGGTCGAAGCCGAGTTTATGTTGGATGCCAGTGGTTTTGGCCGGGTGCTGCCACGGCTTTTGGATCTGGAGCGCCCCTCCAATCTGCCGTCACGGATGGCGATTTTTACCCACGTTGAAGACAATATCAGCGATGCCAATTTCGACCGTAATAAGATTCTGATAAGCGTCCACCCAGAACACAAAGACATCTGGTATTGGCTGATCCCGTTCAGCAACGGCCGCTGCTCTCTGGGTGTGGTGGCAGAGCCTCATCTGCTGGAACGCCTCGATGGCAGCCTGGAAGACAAGCTGATGCAGGTGGTGCGAGAAGAGCCGGGCCTTAAAGAGCTGCTCAAAGATGCCGTAGTTGTGCAGCAGTGCGCCGAGCTGAAAGGCTATTCGGCCAACGTGAGCCAGCTCGCCAGCGACAAGTTTGCCCTTTTGGGTAATGCAGGTGAGTTCCTCGACCCTGTGTTCTCCTCCGGGGTGACCATTGCCATGCAGTCAGCCTCACTCGCCGCCCGCACCTTGCTCAAGCAACTGAATGGCGAACAGGTCGACTGGGACAGCGAATATGCCAAGCCGCTGATGACAGGCGTGAACTGTTTCCGCACCTATGTGCAGGCCTGGTACGAAGGCACTTTCCAGGAAGTGATTTTCTTTGAGGATCCCAACCCCACTATCAAGCAAATGATCTGCTCTATCCTCGCAGGATACGCATGGGATACGGAAAACCCCTTTGTGAAAGAGTCGCAAAGGCGGCTGAATATGGTGGTAGAATTGTGCCGCGAGGCCAAGGCCGAGGCTCAAGGAAAGGCGTAATGAACCGACGACTGCTGCTGACATTTTTGGTACTGCTGGCCACCACAGGCTGCAGTCAGTTGTTGCTGCGACAAACCTGTGTAGGTTTATCGCGGAACGTGAATTATTGTCTGGCACCACTGCCTATTCAGGCAAAAGAGCTCAGGGAGACACCCGATGCCCCAAAGCCGCAGCGGGCGTCAAAGGCACCAACCAAGCCCACCCCAGAGAGCCGGAGCCAAACCCAGAAAGTCAGCATTGAGATTGATGGTAAACGCCATGAACTCCTGAGCGAACTTGAACTCAGTGAGCAGCAGCTATCGGTAGTGGGACTGGCGCCGCTGGGACAGCCACTGTTTGACGTGCGCTTCGATGGTAACAGCCTTGCCAGCGAGCAAAGTCTGCTGCTTGGCGACAATTTTCGCGCCGAATATTTGGTGGCGCTGCTGCAACTGATTTATTGGCCCGAGGGGCAAATCAATGCGGCACTGGCCGGTGGCCAGGTGCAGGAGCAAGCCTGCGAGCAGCCACGCTGTCGCAGTCTTAGTTCAAAGGATGAGGGCGAGCTGGTGCATATCAGTTACAGTCATCCAGACCCCTGGCTCGCCCGGATCACTCTCAATTTTCCGGCGGCCAAACTGACGCTGAAAATCACGCCGCTGGCGTAACGCAAGCCCCTTGCAAGCACAGGTTCCGATGAACCAAAGGGAATGGGGCACGATTTAGGAAGCAAGAGATTGACCAAGATAGCCATTACTGACACAGGTTTTTGTACGCCGCTGGGGGCGATCGCCGCTGAGATCCTGCCAAGGCTGCTCGCCGGTGACAGCTCCGCCATGGTGCAAAGCGGCGATCTGCTGGCGTCGGGGCCAACCCTGGTGGGTGAAGTCAGCACCCCGCTGCCAGGCATTCCGGCGAATATGGCCAAGTTTGACTGTCGCAACAACCAGTTACTGCTCAAAGCCGCCGAGCAGATCGCGCCCACTGTTGCCCGGGCTATCGCCAGTTTCGGCAAAGATCGCATCGGCGTGGTGCTCGGCACCTCCACCTCGGGGATCTCCAAGGGCGAAGAAGCGCTGGCCTACCGCGCCGAGCACGGCGAATTCCCCGCCGATTATCATTACTTTCAGCAGGAGCTTGGCAGCACCAGCGACTTTCTGCGTCAGTACTTTGAACTCGATGGCCCCTGCTACACCCTCTCTACCGCCTGCTCATCCAGTGCCAAGGTGTTTGCCAGCGCCAAGCGATTACTCAATGCCAAGCTGTGCGACATGGTGATTGTGGGCGGCGTCGACAGCCTCTGTCGCCTCACAGTCAATGGCTTCGATGCGCTGGAGTCTGTGTCCAAAGGCCACTGCAATCCC
The DNA here is from genome assembly GCF_022484835.1 of Shewanella zhuhaiensis. NCBI lineage: Bacteria > Pseudomonadati > Pseudomonadota > Gammaproteobacteria > Alteromonadales > Shewanellaceae > Shewanella > Shewanella zhuhaiensis. Next base: position 287,119 of record NZ_JAKUDL010000004.1, on the reverse strand, counting down.
TTCAGCACCAATCGCGATGGCATCAACATAGGCGAAGGCGCAGCGCTGTTTACACTGGTTCGCGGCGACGGCCCTGTGCTGCTCAGCGGCTGCGGCGAGTCCGGCGATGCCCACCATATCTCGGCGCCGCACCCCGAAGGACGCGGCGCCATCGATGCCATGCAAATGGCGCTGAAAGACGCAGGCCTAAAGCCCGCCGACATCGATTACATTAACCTGCACGGCACCGCCACGCCGAAAAACGATGCCATGGAGAGCCGCGCGGTTTGTGCCGTATTTGAAGGCCATTTGCCTCCCTGCAGTTCCACCAAGCCGCTCACCGGCCACGCCCTCGGCGCCGCCGGTGCCATTGAAGCCGCCTTTTGTGTATTGCTTCTGAGCGAAGGCAATCGCGCTCTGCCGCCTCAGGTCTGGGACGGCATAGCCGATGCCAAGGACCCGCAATTACCTCTGGTTCCCATGCCGCATACGCAAGATCCCGGCAACGGTCACGATATCCGTCATGTGATGAGCAATTCCTTTGCCTTTGGCGGCAGTAACGCCAGTTTGATTTTCAGCCGTGGAGGCCAGCATGACTGATAAGCTTTGGGATGGCGCTCCGCTTTCCAGCATAGACGTGGAAACCTTTTTGCCCCATCGCCGCCCCATGGTGCTGATAGATAAAGTGCTGGAGCACGGCCACGACAGCCTGCTCACCGCCACCCATATCAGCGACGCGAGTCCCTATTTTGATGAGGCGCTGGGCGGCGTGCCCAATTACGTGGGCATAGAGTACATGGCGCAAAGCATTGCGGCGCTCGCCGGGGTCGAAGCCACTCTGCGCGGTGAGCCGATTCAGGTTGGATTTTTGCTGGGGTCGCGCAAGCTCTCCATGCCGCTTGCGGTATTTGCCAGGGGCGAAACCTACACCACTGAAGTGAAACGCCTTTATCAGGAAGACACCGGCCTTGCGGTATTCGACTGCCGCATTTTCCACGGCGCCACCCAAGTTGCCGAGGCCAACGTCAATGTGTTCCAACCTCAGGACACAGACGCCTATATTCGAGAGAGCCAAGGCTCATCTCCAAGTATCTAGCACAGGAGCATAATAATGACTAAAAGAGTCCTGGTGACAGGTTCCAGCCGCGGCATTGGCAAAGCCATTGCCCTGCGCCTTGCATCTCAAGGCTATGATATTGCAGTGCATTACCACTCAAATCTGGCAGCAGCCGAAGCGACATCCAACGAGATTGCCGCCCTTGGCGTGAAGGTAAGCCTGCTTAAATTTGATGTGGCCGACCGCGCTGCGGTGCGCGCGGCTATTGAAGCCGATATCGACGCCAACGGCGCCTACTATGGCGTGGTACTCAATGCCGGCATCAACCGCGACACCGCCTTCCCGGCCATGACCGATGATGAGTGGGACAGCGTTATTCACACCAACCTCGACGGGTTTTACAACGTGGTGCAGCCCACGGTGATGCCGATGATCCAGAGCCGCAAGGGCGGACGCATCATCACGCTGGCATCGGTATCCGGCATTGCCGGCAACCGTGGTCAGGTAAACTACAGCGCCTCCAAGGCCGGGCTTATCGGCGCCACCAAGGCGTTGTCGCTGGAGCTGGCCAAGCGCAAAATCACAGTTAACTGCATCGCCCCCGGCCTGATTGAAACCGACATGGTGAGCGAATTCCCCAGCGAAATGGTCGACCAGCTGGTGCCGATGCGCCGCATGGGCAAGCCGGAAGAAATCGCAGCACTGGCGGGCTTTTTGATGTCCGATGATGCCGCCTACATTACCCGTCAGGTGATTTCGGTGAATGGAGGCATGCTGTGAGCCGCCGGGTTGTGGTCACAGGCTTTGGCGGCATCAGCAGCCTTGGCCATGACTGGCCATCGATTGCTGCCAGCCTTAAGGCCATGCAAAACAAAGTGGTACGTATGGACGAGTGGGACAGGTTCGATAACCTCAACACCCGCCTGGCCGCGCCCGTGACCGACTTTGAAGTACCAAGCCACTATTCGCGCAAAAAAATTCGCTCCATGGGGCGGGTATCCCTGATGGCGACCCGCGCCAGTGAGCTGGCGCTGGAAGATGCTGGCCTGCTCGGCAGCGACTTTCTGACCTCAGGGGACGTGGGCATAGCCTACGGCTCGTCCACCGGCAGCACAGATCCCCTGATTGGCTTTGGCCGCATGCTGGATACAGGCGATATGTCCGGCATCGATGCCACCAGCTATATCCGCATGATGGCCCACACCACGGCAGTGAACGTAGGGGTGTATTTCGGTCTTCAGGGCCGCATTCATACCACTTCCAGTGCCTGCACCTCTGGCAGCCAGGGCATAGGTTACGCCTATGAAGCCATCAAGTACGGCATGCAAACCGCCATGCTGGCCGGTGGCGGCGAAGAGCTGTGCGCCAGCGAAGCCGTTGTGTTCGACACCCTGTTTGCCACCAGCACTCAAAACGCCACCCCTGAGCTGACGCCGCGGCCTTTTGATAAAAATCGTGACGGCCTGGTGATAGGTGAAGGCGCCTGCACTCTCGTGCTGGAGGAGCTGGAGCACGCCAAGTCCCGCGGTGCCCATATTTATGCCGAGCTGGTTGGCTTTGGCACCAACAGCGACGGCCTGCATGTGACTCAGCCCAACGCGACCACCATGGAAGGGGCAATCCGTCTGGCACTCAAAGATGCCGCATTAACCGCTGATGCTATCGGCTATGTGAATGCCCACGGCACCGCCACCGACAGAGGCGATGTGGCCGAAACCCGTGCCACCGCCGCCGTGTTTGGCAGCCGTATGCCGATTTCGTCGCTGAAGAGTTATACCGGTCACACCCTGGGTGCCTGCGGTGCGCTGGAAGCCTGGTGCAGCATTATGATGATGAACGAGGGCTGGTTTGCACCCACCATCAATCTTGAAGAAATCGACCCCGACTGCGGCGAGCTGGACTACATTCGAGGCGAAGTGCGCGAGCTCGAAACCGATTATGTGATGAGCAATAACTTTGCCTTCGGCGGTATCAATACCTCGCTGATTTTCAAGCGCTGGCAAGACTAAACCACCCTGTCTGCCTATAAAAACCGGAGCCTCAGTTGGCTCCGGTTTTTTATTGACGGCCATGGATTAGCGCCACTGTTCTTAAGTCTTAAGCCGCGTCGGTCAGGCGCCCCAGCACTTCTTCCACATCGGCGCGCGCCGCAATCAGGGCTTCCACACAGCGGCCATCGAGCTTACCTGCTGCGGCCATGTGTCTTAGTTCATTAAAACAGCGCTCCAGCGGCCACGGCTGTTTGTAGGGCCGAGTACAACTTAAGGCATCGAAAATATCGGCCACAGTGACAATGCGTGCCTCGGTTGGGATTTGCACTCCTTTGAGACCTCTGGGGTAGCCACTGCCATCGAGGTATTCATGGTGGCAGGCTACAATATTGAGCATGATTTGCGAGTCCGGCAGGTGGCTCAAGCCAAAATCGCCAAGAATTTTACGGATGATGCCCTCGCCTTTTTCCACATGGGTTTCCATCAGTTGCCGCTCTTCTGCCGTTAAAGGCCCGGGCTTGAGCAGCACCCGGTCGGGAATGCCGATTTTGCCCACATCGTGCAGCGGTGCAAACAGCGCAATGTGCTCTATGTCCTCATCGCTGAGCCCGGCATCCAGGGCGATCCCCCTGGCAATCAAGCGTGAATAGGCAGCCATGCGATCCAGATGGGCGCCGGTTTCAAAATCCCGCAAATCGGCAAAGTCTCTGGCCACCTGCGCCGATGCCAAAATAGTGCGCACCGCTGTAAATTCACTGGACAGCGACATGTTCACCAAATTGGCGTACAGCACCATGTCTCGCTGCATCTTGGCGTCGAAGGCGGCCGGACGGGAAGAATCAAAAAACAAAAAGCCGATAAACAAGCCGTTGTCGTATAGGGGTATGGTGAAGGATGACAGGTAGCCCTGCTGCAACAGCCAGGCGGAGTGCAGATTGTCCGGGCTGATGTTGGCATGAATATCATCGATGGCGCGGCACTCACCCGAGTTGGCAATGTGACTGAGCGAGCGGCTCTCACTCAGGCGGTACTGGTAACCGTGAATGGCATCGCCGCGGCGGGTACTGTTGATGAAGGTCTTCAGCAGATCACTGTGGGGGTCGTACAGGGCAAAGGCTATACGATCAACATCCGGATGCGCCTCCAGCAGTCGGTCATGGATCCGCGACAGCCGCTCAGTGGCATTGCTTCCCTGCTTCCACAGATATGCCGGGATGGCCTTGGTCGAATCAAACATGCCTGCAAATCCTCTGCCTAAGTTCGCCAATAACTGAGTTTAGGCTAAGGTACGACCATCGGTAGGGGAAATTCCCCAAAAGTCTATTGGGTCACAAATTTGCTTTTCAATTTGCATAAGATTATTCTCAATAAACTTTTTCTAATTGAATGAGGTTACCATGTTGCAGTCCATGCTCGCCGGTTTGTCTGGCAGTGCCCTTCCGGCCCAATGCTGGGAATTGGTAAAAAATGGCGCCACCCTGGTGGATGTCAGAACTCCCGCCGAATTTGCCGACGGCCACTTGCCCGGCGCCGTAAATATTCCGCTGGATACCCTCGAAACCTGGGTGGCCACTCACACCAACAAGGCTGCGCCCATGGTGCTGTACTGCGGTGCCGGTATTCGTGCCCAGAAAGGCTGTGACATTCTGAGCGCCAACGGCTGCTGCAGCGTCATAAACGGCGGCTCACTGAAAGACTTGCTGGCTGGCGCCTGAGGCCAATCAGGGTATCGCTATGGTCAAAGACAAGCAGACGCCACGCCCAGGCTTTGCGGTCAGTTCCGGCCGGGGGCAGGCAAGCCGCAAGGTGCGTTATGTGGAATACAGCCACAGCGCCGAGGGTTGCAGCCTGTGTCGGCCTAATCCGGGCGATGAGATAAAAAATACCCCTTGCATCAAGCAAGGGGTGAAGGGTGCCGTCCTCACTGAGGATGGGGCTGATGATTCTGCTGTCGATGCGGTAAATGCCGCGGCTTCAAGAAAGGTAGAATAGTAGGACAGTAGACGATTGTGAGGGCGACGACTCGCCCTCAACATAAAACTCAGCCAGCAATCGCCAGTTGGCTGCGCGCCTCGCTCAAACCTTTCTCGGCCGCTTCCGGGCCCATATTCAGTGCTTCGGCGTACACGGCTTCCACCTCAGTAATCCCGATAAAGCCCAGCACAGTTTTCAGATAAGGCACCACGTGGTCAGAAGATGCATCCTTGTGCATACCGCCGCGGGTCGCCACCACCAGGGCTTTTTTACCTGTGATAAGTCCAACCGGACCTTGCTCGGTGTAGCTGAAGGTAACACCGGCGCGGGCAACCAAATCAATCCAGTTTTTCAGCTGGGTAGGAATGCTGAAGTTATACATGGGCGCTGCAATCAGCAGTTGGTCATGGGATTTCAGCTCTTCAATCAATTGATTGGACAGGGCCAGAGCCTCTGACTGACGCGCACTCAATAAATCGCCACCGCGCAGTCCCATGGCTATTTCGCCATCGAGCATTGGCAGAGGCTCAGCGGCCAGATCCCGCACAGTGACTCGAACACCGACAGCGCGCTGCGACGCAACCCATTCATCCACCAGACGCCCCGATTGGGAAAAGTCACCGAGAATGCTGGATTTAAGAACCAATACCTTTGTCATAAAACCTCCGAAACCGGGAACAGCTCCCGCCAATTCATTTGATGACGGCAAGTTTATTGGCCCACAAAAGCGAAAAAAAGCGGATAAAATCAGAGAAAACGTTCTAAAAAATAGAAAAGCCAGTCACTGACTGGCTTGGATGGCATACAAGGTAGACAGGCTCAGTGCCCGGGCAGGCTGACATAAAGCCCGCTGAAGCTGGCGCACAGGGTATCGCCGCAGATAAGCTCGACTGTCAGCGATTGCTTCACCCGCTTACCACTGGCAAGCGCACTGAGATCCCCTCCCGGCCATCGCACCCGCGCAACTGGCGCCGAGGTCACCGGAGCATGGTAGCGAATATTGGCGTCGGCCAGCACTATGCTGCCCTCCACCCCGGCTTCACGCTGCTTAAGCCACATCAGGCCCCAACCGGTCAGTGTCATCAGGGTATAAATACTGCCGGCAAACATGGTCTGATGCAGGTTGATATTGGGCGCGAGCGGCGCTGAGACTTCAAACACATCGTCGGCAAAGCGGCGCGGACAAATCTGCATAAAGTCACTGACGGGAATGGTGCTGTGCCAGGTGTCTTTCAACTCCTGCAGAAGGGTTTGTTCGGGCGTCATGGTTAAACCTGCAAATGGAAGGTCACAGGACCATCGTTGAGCAGCTCCACCTTCATGTCGGCGGCAAAGCGGCCGGTTTGGGTAGGCACGCCCTGCTCACGGCAGTGGGCCACAAATTCCTCGTACAGACGCTCGGCCTGCTCCGGCGTGCCGGCGCCAGAGAAACTTGGGCGCAGACCTCTGCCGGTATCGGCAGCCAGGGTAAATTGCGACACCACCAGCAAAGCGCCTCCAACCTGGGAGACATTGAGATTCATCTTGCCGTTTTCGTCGGAAAAGACGCGGTAGTTCATCACCTTGTGCGCCAGCTTTTCAAGCTTGGCGCGGTCGTCCTGCTGCTCAACCCCCAGCAGCACCAGCAACCCCTGGTCGATGGCACCGGTGATTTCACCCTCCACAGTCACACTGGCGCGGCTCACCCGCTGTATCAAAGCAATCACAGATTAATCCTTAACGATGGAAAACCCGGCGATTGTGCCACAGGGGGACGACCTTTCCCAACGGCTTACTGATGCCAGACCGACAACATCCAGTTGCCTGCCTGCACCACCGCCTGATGCATGCGACTGTCGGCCAGTGAATGGTAGCCACCGTTCACCACCAGCAGTTCAAAGTCCTGCCCAAGGCGGGGCGCCAACGCGGGATAGTCGTTCAGGACCTGCAGTGGGCACACCCAGTCACACTCTCCCTGCAGAATGCGGGTGTCGGCGCGAATGTCAGCTACAGCGCCGGTGAGCAGCGCGTCGGCCTCGAAGTAGTAGGCCTTGGCATAGTGCAGTTCAATCATGGCCAGCACCCGCGAGCGCCAGTCCAGCGGCCCCAGCAATCGATTGCCGGGAAAGGCCAGCGTCAGCTCCCAATCCAGCCAGCGGCGAAACGCCCGCTCAGCCACGGCAGGCTGGCCATGGGAAAACCCTTTGTGGAAATACTCGAACAGCAGCGGCAACCAACCCTTGATGGGGATACCGGCACTGAAGGCATCATATTCCTCGGCAAACAGTTTTGCCGCCCCGTCAGGCCCATAGAGCCATGCCATGCCTGCAAGGGAGGGAATAAACAACCCCCAGTAGCTTTGCGCCACCACCCGCTGAGGATAGAGGCCGCTGTAGATAAGCCCCAGCGTGGCGCCGAAAGAGCCACCGGCAAGGCACCAGGCATCAATGCCCAAGGTTTCGCGCACCCGTTCAATATCGGCCAGAAGCAGGCTTAAGTTGTTGTTTTCCAGTGCGCCTCTTGGGCGGGACAGACCAGCGCCGCGCTGATCCAGCAGCAGAATGCGCCAGTGGCGGGCATCGAACAGCATGGCATCTTCAGGGCTGCAACCTGCGCCCGGACCGCCATGAAGATACAGCAGCGGCACCCCGTTGGGATTACCATATTCCGCCAGATACAGGCTGTGGCCGTTTGCCACTTCAATCCAGCGACTGCCAATCAGCGGCGGTGAGAACTTGTCGTTGAACGGCATCAGACGGCGTCCTGCGCCTTGCTTTTATCGACTGGGCTTTTGTCGACTGGGCTTTTGTCGACTGGGCTTTTGTCGACTTGAGTAAGCACATCCGTTACGTCAGCACCCGATGGGCTCTCAGTGTCGCCTGCCACATCCGTGCTCAGTTCTACGCCCTGGTTGCTTTTGCTGCCATTGCTTTCACTGCCGGCACTTTCGCTAATGTCGCCCTCGTTGTCGTTATCGTCATAGTCGAGATACTCAGGCAACGCCGAGGCAATCACGGCGCCAAACAGCACTATGGTCCAGGACAAATACACCCACACAAACAGGATAGGAATGGTCGCCAGCGCGCCATAAATGGCCTCGTAGCTGGGGAATTGGGTCACGTACAGGGCGAAGCCCTTTTTACCCGCTTCGAACAGCAGCGCAGCGACCAGGGCGCCAAGCAGCGCATGGAGAAACTTCACTTTTTGATTGGGCACGCCCATATACAGCAGCAAGAAGGCCGCCACCGAGAACATCAGTGGCAGCTTCTCCATCAGCATAGGCACCACGCCGTACACATCCGCCTCGCTGAGCACCTTGAGTGACACCACATAGGAGGTCACGGCAATACTCGCGCCCATCAGCACAGGACCGAGGGTGAGCACCATCCAATACATGGAAAAGGCCACCATAAAACGACGCTTCTCGCGAGTGCGCCAGATGGCATTGAGGGCTTTATCGATGGCGGAGATCAGCATGATGGCCACCACCACCAAAAAGCCGATACCCACGGCGGTGCCCTTGGAGGCATTTTTCACAAATTCGTTGATATAGGCCTGCACCGTGTCGCCGGCGGCGGGGATCATATTCTCGTAGACAAAGGTTTCTATGGTGCCGCGAATACCCTGGAACACAGGAAACGCCGACAGCACCGACATGGTCACAGCTACCATGGGCACCAGCGACAACAGGGTAACGTAAGCCAGATGCCCGGCACGGACATTTATCTGGTCTTCTTTGAGCCGGGAGACAAGGTGCAGCACAAAACGCCAAACTCCCAGAAAAAAGCCCTTTATCAGACTCACATCTATCTTATTTTTCACTGTTTTTCTCTTGCCGCGAGCGACCGTAACGGTTTATGTTCGTACAATAAAGCGTACAATACTTGCTTTACAAGTTTTAAGGAGCGAATCCATGTCACAACAGGGATCGGCAGGCAACGTACTTGCCGCAGGGGTGAATCTGTTCTTCCCGGGACTCGGGCAATTGCTGCAGGGGCGCATCATGGCGGCCTTGCTGTTCTTTGTGATCACCGTGGGTGGCTATGCCCTGTGGTGGCTTATCGTTCCTGCCATCATAGGCGCAATCGCGCACCTGTGGTCAATTATTGATGCCGCCAAGTTTAAGGCGGAGTAAATGACAAGGAAGGCAAAATGAAACAGTTTTTCTCTGTGGCACTGCTGGGTGCCGGTTTGATGCTTGGTGGCTGCCAGAGCGCCTATTACGGCGCCATGGAACAAGTGGGCTACCACAAGCGTGACATCATGGTCGACCGGGTAAAAGACGCCAAAGAATCCCAGGAAGAAGCCCAGCAGCAATTCAGCTCGGCACTGGAAGAAATGCAGGCGCTGCTCAATCACGATGGCGGCGATCTGGAGAAAGCCTACAACAAGGCCAAAGACGAGTATGAGTCCGCCCAAAGCGCAGCCGACGATGTGTCCAATCGCATCGACAAAGTCGAAGATGTGGCCGAGGCGCTGTTTGACGAATGGCAGACCGAAATCGGTGAAATCAGCAAGGCCAGTCTGCGCTCAAAAAGCCAGGCCAAGCTGAAAGAGACCCGCCGCAACTACGAATCGCTGATGCGCAGCATGCGCCGCGCCGAAAGCAAGATGCCGCCCATTCTCACCTCGATGAAAGACAATATGCTGTATTTGAAGCATAACCTGAACGCGCAAACCATAGGCGCCATCAAGGGTGAGTTTGCCAGCCTGCAAACCGATATATCAGGGCTTATCAAAGAGATGAACCGCTCTATCGCCGAGTCCAACAAGTTTATTGCCGCCATGGAATCCGCCCAGTAACGGCAGCCGCGCATCCCTTGGATGCGCCCGGCAAATCACAGTGACCAAAGCCCCTTTCGAGGGGCTTTTTGACAGGATGTCAGATGAAATTCAGCCACACTCTCGCCCTGCTGCTGGCAGGCAGCACGCTTTTACCCGGATTATCAGCCGCGGCAGCACTGCCCGATTTCAGCCTCACGCCCCTTAACTGCCCAGACGGCTTTGCAAACTGCAGAATCGAGCAAACCAGCGACGATGCCCAAACCCTCACCTTCAGTGTCCGCCAGGGCGACACCCGCCACAACTTTGTCTGGCAGCAGGGCCGCTTCACCAAGCTGCCACCCTTTGGCACCACAGGGGTCAATATCGTGATGGCATTGAGTCAGGATGGCAGCACCCTGGTTGGCCACAACGCGTCCCGCGGCTTTCGCTGGCACCAGGACAGCGGGCTTGAGCAAGTCACACCGCTTAAAAATAACTTCATCACCAACCTGATTGATGTGTCTGCCGATGGCAGCAGGGCCGTGGGATATGCCGGTTGGCAATCGAACCTGCACGCCTTCGTTCATGAATTTGGCAAACCGCCGCGGGACCTGACCGACAGCCCCAACAGCGATGATTACCGACTGGCCACCCGGATCTCCGGCAACGGTCAGGTGGTTGCAGGCTATACCGGCAAGCAGGTGTTTTTGTGGCGCGACCGGCTTGGTTTTAGTTACCTCAAACCGCCCGCCGATTGCCAGAAACAGCTGCTGAATCCGGAAGCCATTAGCCATGACGGTCAAACCCTGCTGCTGCGCTGCAGCCTCGACAGGGGCTATCTGTGGCAAAAGACCACAGGTTATCAGCCACTTGCACTACCTGAAGGCATAGTGGAAGCACTACCCAGTTTCATGTCGGCGGATGCCGGGGTGATAACCGGCACTGGCGGCACCAGCAAGGACCTGAGCGGCAACGAAAAAGAGCCAATTCTCTGGTTTGGTCCTGGGCAGCCGGTCAGGCTTTTTCAACCTGTTGCCAAAACGCTTGGCCGCAGCGACATCCAGCGGATATCCATTGCTGGCATCAGCGCCAGCGGCCATAGGTTAACCATCAACCTGACCCTGGCCGACGGCAGCAATCAGCCACTGCTGCTGACATTCAGCTCACTGACACCGCTTTAGCGAGCAGCTCGGCGCCTTAAGATCCATTTAAACGCCAAGGGGCAGGCTTTCGGGCCTGTCTTAATGCCTCAACCTGTCTGCACACAGCAGATTTGGCTGCCGACACGGACGATTCCACTCTTAAGCATCAGAAAAATCACGTCAATTTGCGACCATAGCCTACATTCATCTGTTTTAGATAAACAACGAAATTGTTTCTTTTTCGATACACCCTCAGTTGTTAGAGTGATGCTGACGCTTTGATTAAAAAGCGAGCAGTAACGCAGCGTCGACACTCCATGGCCAGGAAGTTGGAGCCGGAGGCCCACTACAACACAGGGAGCAACCCCATGCGAAGAATGTCGTACTCGAAAATCACTGATCTTATCCGCCGTCTTCACGACGTCACCGACACCGCCAAACGCACCGGCATACCGGTTAAAGAAGTGCTGGAGCAGGACAAAGCCTGGCGTCAGCAGGCCGCCGCCGACCACAAACTGGCCCGTGAACGGCGAACCTTCCTGAAAGGCCTGGGCGCTGGTTTAGGCGCCGGACTTGCCGCAGGAGCCATGGCCCCCACCGCCTTCGCCGCGCCGGCCAGTAACAATGGCGAAAAGACCGGCCAGAGCCAGGCGAAAATCGCCGTGATTGGTGCAGGCCCCGGCGGCATGCGGACCGCCCACCGACTCAAGCAGTTCGGTATGACCTGCACTCTCTATGAGGGCAGCGACCGCATTGGTGGCCGCATGTACTCAGACCGCAGTTACTTCAGCGACAACCGGGTAGTGGAGTGGGGCGGCGAGCTGATTTCCACCGAGCACACGGCGCTGCGCAATCTCGCCCACCAGCTGAACCTGGAACTGGTGGATGTGGGCAAAAATACCCTCGGCGAGGAAGAGGTGTACCTGATTGGCGACCAGCTCTACACCGAGCACGACCTGCTGGATGAATGGGTTGGCGGCCTGTACGAACTGATGAAACGGGAGCAGCAGCGCGCCCCCTGGCAGCCCTTCTACAACAACCATAATCAGGCCCATATCGAGCTGGATAACATAACCGCCCAGGATTGGCTGGAAGGCAATGGCTACAGCAGCGGCCACTGGGTGCACAAACTGCTGATGACCGACCTGATAGCCGAATACGGCCGCGTCGACGATAACTCGGCGCTGAACCTCATCTATCTGTTGGGCTGGAGCACCCGCAACTCCGGCGGCCTGCCGCTGGCGGGGACCGACGAGCGCTTCAAAATCAAGACAGGTAACGATTCGGTGATCCACGGCATGGCCGCCGAGCTTGATGATGGCCAAATCCGGATGGGCAAAAAGCTGGTTGCCATTCGCGGCGAGGCCATGGGGCCTTACAGCCTGCATTTTGAGGATGGCAGCAGCGATGACTGCGAGCGTCTGGTGCTGGCCATGCCCTATCATCTGATTAAAAACATCGACATAGACCCTAGAATTTGGGACAGCTTTGCCCCGGCCAAACAGCGCTCGCTGCTGGAAATGCAAGCGGCCGACAACGGCAAGCTGCAGCTGGAATTTGCCAGCAGAGCCTATGCCCAGACCCGGCAGATCCACGGCCGCGAAGTGTCCATGAGCGCCGTGTCCTATTCAGGGCCCGACAGCTTTATCAGCACCTGGGAAGGCGACACCACCTCCCCCAGCGACAAAGGCATTATCGTTAACTACACAGGTGGCTACTGGGGCGAGCACCTTTCCGGGCGCCTATATCACGGCCCAGCCCACAACAGCGATGTCAACCGGCTGCTGGCCGAATATGACAAGATCTGGCCCGGTATCTCGGCCCAGTACACAGGCAAGGCGCTGGTGTCCAACTGGTGGCAAAACCCCTGGTCCAGAGGCGCTTTTGTCAGCCCGGTGGTGGGCACCATGACCGGCTTCTGGGGTGCCCAATTCAGCCGCGAGGGCAATATCCTGTTCGCCGGTGAGGCCTGTGACGTGGATTACTGGTCCTATATGAATGGTGCTATCTCCTCCGGCGAGCGCATCGCCAGGGAACTGGCGCAGGAATAAGCGCCGGGAGACGAAGTTTGGCCAGCAAAAAGCCGCCTCAAAGGCGGCTTTTCATTGGCTTAGGGTTTGGGCATTTACTGCGGCCATCACTGCACCTGATGAGCAATCACCTCATCCTGCAGTTTCAGCACCGCCTGTTCGTCGGCAGTTTGGGGCAACAGCGGATTGCTCAAGTTGATAAGAGTACGCTCTGAAAGCTGTGCCTGTCTGAGCGCTTCCCGGTGAGGTGCAAAACCATAAAACAGCTTATCGAAGCTGCCATCGGCCATGGCGGCCCTGAGACCAAACTCGAGCCGCTCGGCAAGCTGCTGATTGTCTTTGGCGACAAAGAAGTACATCACCGCCGGATAACGCAGCAGCAAGTGCCGTTCATTCGCCAGGTCAAGGTAGCCACCGCTTTCGGTTTCGGCGTACAGCTCGGTCACGGCACGTGGATACAGATATCCCGCGTGGCGGCGGGTAAACTCGTACATGTCGCCTTCGGATACCTCGGTGGACACCTCAAGCCGGTTCAGGCGAAGAATTTGGGTGTCGGGCCAATCCAGCCCCTGAATAAAACTGAATGCCGCCAACTCTGCCTGGCTTTTCACGCCAGCAAGGGTATCGAGATCTCTGGGGTTGCTCGCCAACAGTCGAAGCCCGTACACGCCCTTCATCAGCGGCACCCTCACCGGCAATGCCTCGGTTTCGCGCCGATAATTGGTCATGGTCCAGAAGACGTTGATGATGCCATTATCCAGCTCGCGAAAATGGCGCCGCTGGGAAATATCTATATCGATGGGAGTCAGTTGATAGGGGCCGTATTTGTCGGCCGACTTTTCCAGCGCCAGCTGCAACAACTGGCCAAAATAGGCGTTGTTGGGGTTGTGCTTCATTTGGCTGGCATCCACATAGCGCACCTGCGTGACTTCACCAGCCTGCCCAGAAAAACTCAGCAGCAATGTGCAAGCACAGGTGATAATAAGCGCCAGACCTGGCCAATTCATCAAGATCCCCTTTTCATTGCAACACTGGCTCCGGCCGCCAACAAGCGCACCACCAGACCTGTTGCCCAAAATATGCCAGCCCAGTAATCGGTGGCAACTGCAGCTTTGCGGCCAACAACATACGCCACTTCGAACGCCGTCACCAATAAGTATTACCTAAAGCATATCCACTAATCGCCAGCTTGAGAAACTTAACGGTGTAAATACCGCCAATGGTGCGGTCGGTCAAAGACCTCATCTTTACAATGTAAATCACAATTGAGAATGTTTATCATTTAGTCGTCTTGAATTAGGATCCCCGCCCTGTCACCTGCGCCGGGAAACACCATGCCATTCTTATCCAGCGAAAGTCGTAAACTGCTGAGCCGCAGCCTGCTTGCCATTGTCGGCGGTTATGCGCTGGCCGCCGCCTTTGCCGCCGCCGCGCCGCTCATACTGCCGCGGCTTATGGATATCCAACGCGGCGATGCGGCCGTGCTTGGTATGTTGCTGTCGTTTCTCATTTTTGGCCTGTGGATCCTCTACAGTTACGCCGCCCGCTGCACCCTGCGCGCCAGCGTGAACTGGCTTATTTGGAGCACGCCCTTGCTGCTCTCCCTGCTGCTACTTGAGGCGCCAGCCCCATGAAAGAGACCTTTTTCCGCTCCATGAGCTGGCTGCACACCTGGGCTGGGCTGCTGGTGTGCTGGTTACTGCTGTTGGTGTTCTTTGCCGGAACCTTAAGCTTTTTCCGCCACGAGATAAGCCTGTACAGCAAGCCTGAACTGCATCAAAACGTGCTCAGCAGCGAGCTGCAGCAATCATTGGCGCACAGTCTGCAACAGGGGCAGGCCTTTTTGCAGGCTCGCGCCCCCAAGGCGCCGGACTGGTATATTGAGCTGCCAACCGAGCGGCGACCTTACCTTGTGTTCAGTTGGAGCGAAGCGCGTAAGCCCGGTGAACAGGGCAGACCCAGGATCCACAGCCAGGTGATGGACAAGGACGGCAATCCAGCCCCCGAGAGTCGCGACACCCTGGGGGGTAATTTCTTCTACCGGCTGCACTTTGACTTACACTACCTGCCTGTGCCCCTTGCTCGCTATCTGGTGGGCATCTGCACCATGTTTATGCTGATTGCCCTTATCAGCGGCATCATCATTCACAAACGGATTTTCAAAGACTTTTTCAGCTTTCGCCCCGGTAAGGGCAGCCGCTCCTGGCTCGATGCCCATAACCTGAGTTCAGTGATGGCACTGCCCTTTCATCTGGTGATCACCTACACGGGACTGATTACCCTGATGCTGATGTACATGCCCTGGGCCGCCTACAGTGTGTGGGACGGCGATGCGCGCGCCATGCGTCAGGAACTGTCGCCACGGGCCGAACCCATCAGGGCCAGCGGCCTGGCGCTGGAGCCAATACCCATCAGTCAGTTGCTGCCACAAGTCCAGGCTATATGGGGCGATGAGCTGGCGCTGAAAGAAGTGCGCCTGCAACATCCCGGCGATGCCAATGGCCGGATAAGCTTCACCCGCGACTCTGGCCGCGAAGTCACCGACGAGCGAGACCAGCTGGTTTTCAGCGCCAGCGGCGAGCTGCTGAGCCAACCCAAAGCTCAAAGCACAGTCGGCACTGTCCACGACACCTTGATGGCGCTGCACACCGCCCGCTTCGCCGGCCCCTTGTTGCGCGTGGTGGGCTTTGTGATGGGACTGCTGGGCTGCGTGATGATCGCATCTGGCTGCCTGATGTGGGCGCAGAGGCTCAGAGAAAAACGCAAACAGGGATTTGGACTTACCTTGGTTGAAGGGCTGAATCTGACTGCCATTGTCGGCCTGCCGCTGGGCACACTGCTGTTTTTCTATGCCAACCGTATCCTGCCCACCGACCTGCCTGGGCGAGCCCAGTGGGAAGTACATGCCTTCTTCATCGGGCTTGGGATCTGCGCTTTGGTGGCGCTGTTTCGCCGCGATGCTGCGGCCTGGCGCAGCCTGCTGGCAATCACAGGTTTGCTGGCGCTACTGATGCCGCTGCTAAACAGCCTCACGGCGCCGCTCGGCTTGCTTGGCAATATGGCTGCCGGGCAGTGGCCTTTGGTGGTGGCCGATCTGCTGTTCTTATTCACGGCGCTTGCATGCTTACAGGCGGTGCGCAAGCTGCCAAAGGGCATTCCGGCCAGCGCCAAAGCACTGAGGGAGCAAACCGCATGAACACGCTCGCCCTGTTTGGTCTGCTGCTGGCAGCATTTTGTCTGCTGGCGCTGTCGCAGTTCAGCCACTTTCGTGCCGCCTTCAACCGCCCCCCAAGCGAGCGTCAGGGCCGATGTCTGCAATGTTGCGGCCTGGGGCTGATTATCCTGGCGGTGGTGATTGCCACAGTCATTGGAGGCAGCTACGGCGCTATCGAACTCTTTACCCTACTGACTCCCGCGGCCTTGCTGGTTCTGCTGCTGGTGAAACAGCGGCCCGGTCTGTTGCCGGGGGCAGCCCTGATGGCCGCGCCCGCGCTTTGCTTGCTGTGGCTGTAAACCGCACAGCAACCTGACCACAGGTATGAGTCGGCGCAGGCTAATTTAACCGCTTTTGCCGATGTCGCACGCCTTAGCCCCACGGCAGAATGGAGAGCGCACAGACCGCCTGCGGCACCAACATGGATTGTCGGTCTCGAATAATAACAAGTAAGGATACCGACCCATGAAGCTTCAAAAGAGCCTGCTCACCCTCGCGCTACTCTCACCCCTGTCGGCCATGGCCGGCGACCTGTGGATCATGACTGACAAAGATGCCCAGGCTACCCTCAGCGGCCTGATGCAAAAACACAATCTGCAAACCGGCACCAAGCAAAGCGGCGGTAAGCTTATCACCCGCCTCAACGAAGATAAGCTACTGGAATTAAGTGCCCTGATGCACAAAGAGCACAATCGCTGCGGCGGTTTCAGCGTGCATGCCACCGAGGCCGATGCTCTGGCGGCCAGTCTGGTGCCTGTGAGCCAGGCCGCGTTCAGTTTCCCCGGCGAGCCCAATCAGGCGGCGCGGGTTGCCGACATTCTGCCAAGGCTGATGGCAAGCAATATCAAGGATACAGTCACCAGCCTGGAGGCATTCACCAACCGCTATTACACCACCAGCCACGGTGAAAACGCCGCTCACTGGGTGAAAGACAACTGGGCTGCACTGGCCGCGGGCCAGAGCTGGGCCAATGCTGCTGTGTATGACCATGCCGACTGGCGTCAGGACTCGGTCGTCCTCACCCTCACCGGCAGCGAAGCCCCGGATGAGATTGTCGTTCTTGGCGGCCACCTGGACTCCATCAATGGCTACACCACAGAAACCACCCGTGCTCCCGGCGCCGACGACAATGCCTCGGGCATGGCCACCATCACCGAGGTGATCCGCGCCTTTATGAGCCAGGGTCAGCCCAAGCGCACCATCAAGTTTATCGGCTATGCCGCCGAAGAGGTGGGTCTGCGTGGCAGCGCCGAAATTGCTGCCGAGGCCCGCAGTCAGGGGCAAAATGTGGTAGCGGTTATGCAGCTGGATATGACCGGCTTTAACGGCAGCAACGAAGACATAGTGCTGATGCAGGACTACACAGATTCGGGCCTGAATCAGTTTCTTATCAAGCTGATGGATACCTACCATACCGAGATAAGCTACGGCGTGGATGTGTGTGGCTATGGCTGCTCGGATCATGCCTCCTGGCACAATCAGGGCTACCCGGCTGCCATGCCATTTGAGTCACGCTTCAACGACTACAACCCCCATATCCACACCGCCCAGGACACCCTGGACAAGCTCGACCCCACCATGGAACATGCACTCAACTTTGCCAAGCTGGCCTCGAGCTATCTGGTAGAGCTGGGCTTTAACACAGGTGGCACAGGCCCCGAAACCGGCGAGCTTGAGAATGGCGTGGCCCTCACCGGGCTCAGCGCCGCCAAGGATGCCCAGAGCTATTTCACCCTGGCGGTACCGGCCAATGCCGAGAACCTGCGCTTTGTCACCAGCGCCAACAATGGCGATGCCGACATGTATGTGAAGTTCGGCGCGCCGCCGTCGACCTCAGATTTTGACTGCCGCTCCTGGAACAACGGCAGTAATGAAAGCTGTGACCTGGCTCAGGCCACCGAAGGCACCTGGCATGTGATGCTCAAAGCATACAGCGCTTACTCGGATTTAAGCCTCACCGGCAGCTTTGATGTGTCGACCCCAACCCCCAATCAGCCACCGGTGTCGAACTTCAGCGCCAGCTTCAATGGAGCCACCGGGCAGTTTGTGTCCAGCGCCAGCGACAGTGACGGCCAGTTGGTGAGCTGGCAGTGGAACTTCGGCGATGGCAGCACCGGCAACGGCGCAAACACCAGCCACAGCTACGCCCAATCGGGCAATTACACTGTCACCCTGACCGTGACCGATGATGACGGTGCCAACGCCAGCAGCAGTCAAAGCTTCGATGTGACAGTGCCAGAGCCACCCCAGGGCGATATTGAGTTGCAGGTCGCCAAGGCCTCCAAGTCCCGTCTTGGCAGCGTTTATGTGTCGCTGCGCTGGGATACCGGCACCCCCGGCTTTAAGGTGCTGCGTGATGGCGTCGAAGTGGGTTCAACCAGTCGCACCAGCTTCACCGACAGATTCAAGGTTGGCAAAAACGATCCGGTCAACGTGAGCTATCAGGTCTGTGATAGCACAGGTAGCTGCTCCAATCTGGTGCCGGTCAAGCTGTAATCTCTAGCCCAAGGCGGGTTCTTCCTGCCTTAGGCACACACACCTATCTGAGCCAAAGCCCCGCACTGCGGGGCTTTTTCATGGCATTCAGCAGCCTTTTGCAGTGAACTGTTACCGCAGGAAAAGCGATCAATCCCACAGGATAGAGTGATCACTTTAAATAATTAATGATAACGATTTGCATTTGATTTATCATCCGTGCGTATTGTAACCACGTGAGGAACTGCTAAATCATGTCCAGCACCCGCATTTTTAAACTGGCCGGGCTGACTGTGGCACTGATGTCCGCCATGGCCGCCCATGGCAAGGAAGAGAGCGACATCGGTATCGAACGGATTATCGTGACCACCAAGGCAACGGCGCCATCCACTACCAAGGGCGATTTCAGCCTGATTAAAGCGCCGCAGAATATCCAGATCCTGTCGAAGAATTTCCTCGATGATGTGGGCGCCATCCACCTGGAAGACTCACTCAAACATATCGCCGGCATCCAGCCCGGCGGCTATTTCCAGGGTTACGACTACTTCCGCATTCGCGGCTTTGATGCCTCTCAAAACATCTACCTCGACGGCCTGCGCCTGAACGACAACGGCCTGGGCGCCAACGTGGAACAATCCAACCTCGAAACCCTCGAGGTGATGAAGGGCCCCTCCTCCACCCTCTATGGCGCAGGCGCCATTTCCGGCATGGTCAATCTGGTGAGCAAACGGCCGGGCAAAACCGACCAGAGCAGCCTGACCCTGCACGGCGGCAGCGACGACTACAACGAAGTGAATGCCGATTTTAACCGGGTGCTGAACGATGAGGGTGATATCTACGGCCGCCTTGGCCTGACCTACCGCAATGCCGCCAATTCGGTGGACTATGTGGATGGCCAGGAGCGCCTGTATATAGCGCCGTCCCTCAGTTTTGAATTATCGGACGACGCCAAACTGACTCTGCTTGGCAGTTACACCAAGGACAACAACGAACCCAGCATGCCGCTGCCTGCCATGGGCACAGTGCTGGAATCGCCCCTTGGCCAGCTCGATAAGAACTTGTTTTACGGCAATATCAACGACCCGGGTAATCTGGAAGATGAAACCTTCCGCCTGGGTTATGAGCTGTCCTGGGCGCTTGGCAACAACCTGGAACTGCGGCAGAACATGCGCTATCAGGATGCCTCCAGCAACTGGAATAACCTTTACTATCCCAGCAGCTACAATGCCGACAAAGGCGAGCTGTCGCTGTATAAATTCAGCTACCGCACCCAGTGGAAAACCTGGGCCATAGACACAGGCATCAACGGTACGGTGCAACTTGGCAACAGCGAGCATGTGTTTACCGCCGGGGTCGATGTGTTTATCTCTGACCTCTACACCAGTAGCGCCCTTGGCAGCCAGTACCCCACAATCAACCTGTATCAGCCTGATTACAGCGTGTTTCCAGACAGCGAAACCAACGATTTTGGCCCCGAGTCCAAGGTCGAGAACCGTATTTTCGGCTTCTATGCCCAGGACCAAATCAACTGGGGTGACCACTGGAGTCTTACCCTCGGTGGCCGTATCGACAGATATAAGCAAGCCTACGTGGATGAATACGCAAGTAATTTCAGCCCTCGCGCTGGCCTGAGCTATGCCTTTAACGACAACTGGGTGCTGTATGGCAGCTACTCTGAAGCCTTTACGCCACAATCCTTTGTCGATGCCAATGGGCAGGTGCTGGACCCAGAGCAAGGCAAACAGTGGGAGATTGGCCTCAAGAGCCGTGGCTTCGATGGCGACCTCAGCGCAACCCTATCGCTGTTTGACCTCACCAAAAAGAACATCGCCCTGGCCAATGTGGATGCCGGTGGCAACTTTACCTACTCGGCATCGGGAGAAATCCAAAGCCAGGGCGCCGAGCTGGATTTGCAGTGGCTGCTCACCGACAACCTGCAGCTTATCGGCCATGCCGCTTACACCCATGCGGTGGATGCCGAGCACGACAAGTGGGTTGCCAACGTGCCCAGATACTCCTATGGCGGCTGGCTTAAGTACAATCTGGATGACTATCTGCCGGGCCTCAGTGCTGGTGCCGGGGTAAACCACTATGCCAGGCAGCAGGGCAATGTGCAGGCGGTTCTGAATGAGAGCAGCGAAGGCGACTTCTACCTGCCCGCCTACACCCTGGTTGACCTGAACCTGACCTACAGCTGGGATCTGTACGATGTGCGTCTTATCGTCAGCAATCTCACCGATGAAGACTATTACTCAGGCTCCGACAGCCTGCTCAGGGTCATGCCCGGCAGCGGCCGCGAGGTCAAACTCAGCTTCTCGGCCAACTGGTAATCAGGATGCGCAAACATCTGTGGAAATGGCACGGGCTGGCGGGGCTTATCGTCGCCCTGCCACTGTTTGTGATAGCTCTGAGCGGCAGCCTGCTGGTGTTCAAAGCCGAGCTTGACCGGTGGCTGATGCCCGAGGTGGTCAATGCAGGCAGCGATGAGCGCCTAAGTATGACTGTGCTGCTGCCGCGCGCAGCCAGTGCGCTGCCTGAGCATGAGATCCTCGGCTGGCAGTTTGGCGCACAAGGCGAGGCCGACATGCTGTATGTGGCGCAGCAAGGCAGTTACGACTGGCAAAAGCTGTGGCTGGATCCGGCAACCGGCGAGCTGCTCACAGTGCCCAGATCGCTTACCTGGGCACTGACAGACTGGCTGCTGGAGCTGCACTATCTGCTGCTGATGGACCATGCAGGTTTGCTGCTGGCGGCCATCACGGCGCTGCTGATGCTGTTTTTGGGGATATCAGGGATAGTGCTGCACCGCCAGTTCTGGCGCACCTTCTTTACCCTGCGCTTAGGGAAAGGCCTGCGACTGCTGCTGAGCGATGGCCACAAGATGCTCGGCATCACAGGTGCACCTGTGTTTCTGGTGCTGGGCTTTACCGGCGCCTGGTGGAACCTGGAGCACTTTTACGAAGAAGTGATTGAAGGCCACGATGACAGCGCCTTTGTCATTACTCAGCGCTATTACAATCCCGCCATCGACGTGGAAACCCTGATAACCGAGGCGCAGCGTGAACTGCCCGGCTTTGAGCCTAGCTATATGCGGCTACCTGATGCAAGTTACCCGGGCGTGCACCTGTTTGGTCATCGCGCCGATGATGGCATGCTGCGCAGCCGCTTTGGGTCTATTGTCAGCTTTGATGACAACACTGGCCAGCACACAGTCACCCTCGATGTGGCCGAGGCGCCGTGGCTGTATCAGTTCACCGACAGCTTCAAGCCTCTGCACTATGGCGACTTTGCCGGCCTTACGAGCCGCATCATCTGGTGCATTGTCGGCTTTTTGCCCTGCCTGATGGCGCTCTCCGGCTTTTGGATGTGGCGCGAGCGCAGTCGCAAAGGCGCTCGCCGCAAAAGCCGCGCGTAACGTCAATCACAGCGGAGTCACCCGCACCGCCAGCAAATGTGCATAAACAAAAAACCCCGGCAAGCCGGGGTTTTTTAATCACGCGATGCGGTCAGAATTAATCACCCTGACGGCTGGCGCGCTTACGATCGTTCTCGGTCAGGTGCTTCTTACGCACGCGGATGCTCAGCGGCGTCACTTCTACCAGTTCGTCGTCATCGATAAACTCAAGCGCCTGTTCCAGAGTCATCTGGATGTGCGGAGTCAGTACCTGAGCTTCGTCAGTACCAGAGGCACGCATGTTGGTCAGCTGCTTGCCCTTCAGGCAGTTTACGGTCAGGTCGTTTGAACGGCTGTGGATACCGATCACCTGGCCTTCGTAAACTTCAGCGGCGTGGCCAATCATCAGACGACCACGGTCCTGCAGACCGAACAGGGCGAAGGTCAGCGCCTTACCTGTGGCGTTGGAGATCAGTACACCGTTGTTACGCTGACCGATGTCACCACCCTTGAATGGACCGTAGTGGTCGAAAGTGTGGTACAAAAGACCGGTACCAGAGGTCGCAGTCATAAACTCGGTCTGGAAGCCAATCAGGCCGCGGCTTGGGATAACGAAGTCGATACGCACACGACCCTTGCCGTCCAGCTGCATGTCTTTCATGTCAGCCTTACGGGTACCCAGCTTCTCGATCACAGTGCCCTGATGATCTTCTTCCACGTCCACGGTCAGGGTTTCGAACGGCTCGCACTTCTCACCGTCGATTTCCTTGATGATTACTTCTGGACGGGATACCGCCAGCTCGTAACCTTCACGGCGCATGTTTTCAATCAGGATAGACAGGTGCAGTTCACCACGGCCAGACACGCGGAAGCGGTCAGGGCTGTCGGTTTCTTCAACACGCAGGGCAACGTTGTGAACCAGTTCCTGTTGCAGACGCTCAAGGATGTTACGTGAAGTCACGTACTTACCTTCTTTACCGGCAAACGGAGAGGTGTTTACCTGGAAGGTCATGGTCAGAGTTGGCTCGTCTACGCTCAGTGGTGGCAGGGCTTCGGCACTGCCCACGGCGCAGATGGTGTCAGAGATTTTCAGCTCGCCAAGACCCGTGATAGCAACGATGTCACCGGCGTTGGCGCTGGCCACTTCGTGACGGTCCAGACCCATGTAACCCAGTACCTGGCCGATTTTGCCGTTACGGGTTTTACCATCGGCACCAACAACGGTTACCTGCTGGTTGGTCTTGACGCTGCCGCGCTTGATACGGCCTACACCGATAACGCCCACGTAGCTGTTGTAGTCCAGCTGAGAGATCTGCATCTGGAAGGCGCCTTCGGCGTCTGCATCCGGAGGAGATACTTTCTCAACGATGGTCTGGAACAGTGGGGTCATGTCTTCGCTTGGCTCATCGGGATCCAGAGTGGCAAAGCCATTCAGGGCCGAGGCGTAAACGATTGGGAAGTCCAGCTGTTCGTCGGTGGCACCCAGGTTGTCGAACAGGTCAAATACCTGGTCGATTACCCAATCAGGACGGGCACCCGGACGGTCGATTTTGTTGATAACCACGATGGGCTTGAGGCCCTGGGCAAACGCCTTTTTGGTCACGAAGCGGGTCTGTGGCATTGGGCCGTCAACGGCGTCAACCAGCAGCAATACAGAGTCCACCATAGACAAAACACGCTCTACTTCACCACCGAAGTCGGCGTGGCCAGGGGTGTCTACGATGTTGATACGGTAATCGTTCCACTTGATGGCAGTGTTTTTCGCCAGAATGGTGATGCCACGTTCTTTTTCCAGATCGTTGGAGTCCATCACGCGCTCTGTGGCTTCGCCGCGGCTTTCAAGGGTGCCTGACTGGGAGAGCAGCTTGTCAACCAGGGTGGTTTTACCATGGTCAACGTGAGCAATAATGGCGATGTTACGCAAATTTTCTAACACGGTTAGCCTCTTACCATCTTGTTTCAGTGTGCATTGCCCCGATGTTGTTACGCCTCGGGACGGCCGGACTATCGCCGGCAGGGCGCGGGAATATGACGTATTACTGAACTATTCCCCGGCCCCTTGCGTTAAAAAGCGTGCCATTCTACTCTAGCAGCGTCCTCACGGACAGGATTATTTTTTGGCCGTTTGGGAGATCCCGACCTTGCCCGGCTGCACCAAATTACTGCACAGCATCAGTGCAAGCACCACAATAGTGCATAGGCTGCACCACAATAGTGCAACCGTGAAAATCCTGCGCCCTAAAAATCCAACCACTCTCTATTTAATCAATGACTTAAAATGTTGGCACAGTACTGGCTTTATCTGTGCCACGTTTCGGCGCAGCCGCAAAAGCCGCTACACCGACAAACAAATTATTGATTAAGGGACAACCCTTTACCCTACCCGGAGACTCGAACATGTCAGTTGAAAATGTGTTGAAGCAGTTGAAAGACCTGGAAGTGAAATTCGTGGATCTGCGCTTTACCGATACCAAGGGTAAAGAACAGCACGTATCTATCCCTACTCATCAGGTAGATGCCGACTTCTTTGAAGACGGTAAAATGTTCGACGGCTCATCCATCGCCGGCTGGAAAGGCATCAACGAATCAGACATGGTGCTGATGCCAGACCCAACTACTTTCGTGCTGGATCCTTTCACCGAAGAAACCACCGCGCTGATCCGCTGTGACATCCTCGAGCCTGCCACCATGAGCGGCTACAACCGTGACCCACGCTCTATCGCCAAGAAGGCTGAAGAGTACCTGCGTGCTACCGGCATCGCCGACACAGTACTCGTAGGTCCAGAGCCAGAATTCTTCCTGTTCGACGACGTACGTTTCGGCACCGACATGAGCGGTACCTTCGTGAAGATCGACGCCAAAGAAGCCGCCTGGAACTCAGGCACCAGCTACGAAGAAGGCAACACAGGTCACCGTCCATTCGTGAAAGGCGGTTACTTCCCGGTTGCCCCGGTTGACTCTTCTCAGGACCTGCGCTCTGCCATGTGTCTGGTACTGGAAGAAATGGGTCAGGTAGTTGAAGCTCACCACCACGAAGTGGCCACTGCCGGTCAGAACGAAATTGCTACCCGTTTCAACACCCTGACTGCCAAGGCTGACGAAATCCAGGTACTGAAGTACGTGGTTCACAACATGGCTCACGCCTACGGTAAGACTGCGACCTTTATGCCTAAGCCAATCGTTGGCGACAACGGCTCTGGTATGCACGTTCACCAGTCTCTGGCCAAAGATGGCGTAAACCTGTTTGCCGGCGACAAGTACGGCGGTCTGTCTGAAACTGCCCTGTACTACATCGGCGGTATCATCAAGCACGCCCGTGCCCTGAACGCCTTCACCAACCCAAGCACCAACTCTTACAAGCGTCTGGTACCACACTTCGAAGCCCCGGTAATGCTGGCTTACTCTGCCCGTAACCGCTCTGCTTCTATCCGTATCCCAGTAGTACCAAGCCCTAAAGGTCGTCGTATCGAGACTCGCTTCCCAGACCCAATGGCCAACCCATACCTGGCTTTCGCGGCTCTGCTGATGGCTGGTCTGGACGGTATCCAGAACAAGATCCACCCTGGCGATGCCATGGACAAGGACCTGTACGATCTGCCAGCTGAAGAAGCGGCCGAAATCCCACAGGTTGCCGAGTCTCTGGACGTAGCTCTGGCTGCCCTGGATGCTGACCGTGAGTTCCTGACCAAGGGCGGTGTATTCTGCAACGACTTCATCGATTCCTACATCGGCCTGAAAAAGGCTGAGGCTGAGCGCGTAAACCGCACCACTCACCCAGTAGAATTCGAACTGTATTACAGCCTGTAATACCCTACAGAACGCCGGGTAACCGGCGCATAAAAAAAGCGCCCCGGACTCAGGTTCGGGGCGCTTATTTTTGGGCCTTTATTCGAGCATCAAGGGCTCAGGGTTGAAGGCGTCAGCAGACTGCCTTCACACACGTAATAAAGCGCGCAATATCTTCCACGTCGTTATACAGGTGCGGTGACACCCTGAGTCCGTAGCGGCGTTTATCGACGCTGATATTGGTCTGGGTGAGCGCGGCCATCACCGCCTCATTGTGCTCTCCGAAGTTCAAAATTGCAGTGCCGCTGCGGCTATGGGCCGCGATACCACTCCCCGGCGAACGCACGGCCGAACCGATTGCACCAGCTTGGTGCAACTCATCGTAAAGCTTTGATACCAAAGCCTGATTATGTTGCCGTAGCAGTCCTTTTTCCAACTTGGCAAACCAGTTGATGCTGTGGCCTGCCAGCACAAAGGGCGCTACAGATGGGGTACCGCCCCAAAAGCGCAGCGCCGAGGGATGATATTTGAAGTGATGAATATCAAACTCAAACGGGTTTTCATGGGAAAACCAGCCCACATCCACAGGTTCGCACTCATCAATCCGTTCGGGGTGAACCCACAGATAAGCCGCACCCGGACCACCGCAGAGCCACTTCACCGACGAGCCAATCAGAAAGTCAGGCGCAAGTTCGCCCAGTGACAGAGGCACAACCCCCGCCGACTGGGCCACGTCTACCAGCGACAGCACTCCAAGCTCACGGCAGCGGCCGACTATCTCAGCCACAGGCGCCAGCGCCCCCAGATTGGAAAAGGCATGGCTGATAAACACCAGATCCAGCCCGGCATCGATATGCTGCTGCCACAGATTGGCATCGGTGATGTCTGCTCCCTGGGGGATAAAACTGAGCCTTGCCTGAGGCAGTGCCTGCTGCACCGCAAAGCCCATGGAAGGGAAGTCCTCCTCACACATGAGCACCCGGGCACCGGCCCGATTGAGCCGTGGATGCGACATCAGCAGCTTGGTCAGCGCCGATGACAGGTTGGTCTGCGGGCAGAAATCCTCTTTGTCGGCATCGAACAAACTGGCCAGCGCGGCGCGAAAACCCTCGATGCCACCCAGCCAATCACCCCAGGGCTCGCGGCCACTGTCACACCAGGGTTGCCAGAAATCCTGCTCAAACCCGGCTCGGGCAGCCTTTAGTGGCCGACCCACCGAGTGATTCAGCAGATAGCTGCCGCCCGGCAAATAAAACTGTGATTTGTAGTCCATGGTTCAGTCCAAACTGGCCTTGAGGCGGGCAATTTCCTGCCAGGCGGTGCGAATATCACTGCGCTTGGTGGCGGCACGGCGGTCGCGCAACTTTTCCAGCGCCCCAATCAGCACATGCAGTGGCGGGCCACTGGCGGTGACCTTGGACATATGCTGCTGATCCATGTTGACCGAGGGCTCGGCAATGTATTTTTTCACCAGTTGATCATGGTGCTGAATCGCGGTTTGGCCGTGAAGTTCACACACTTCGAGGAACAGCCGCAGGTTTTCCTGATACCAGCTTTCCTTGTGGCTGCCGGTGGCACGCAGAAAGTATTCCATCAGACTGGTGCGGCGCATGCAGTCGCGCAGAATCGCCTGATCTTCCGGCATCATGTACAGGAACTTATCCACCAGCATCTGCGAGTAAGAAGGTTCGTTGGCGTGGCACAGCCCCAGCAGCATATCGATAACGTTGATACCGGCAAAATCGCCGGCATTGGCGCCGCGATACACCTGACTGCCCACCCGGTACGGCTTGTAGTAGGGCCGTACGCAGTAAAAGAAACGGTCGGTATCCAGTTCATGGAACAGGGTGGTGTTGGAGTCCATCACATCCTGCAGCGCCTGACGGGCCACCTTGAGCAGGTCTGCGGTAATGGGATGGGACACTCCCAACGGCAGGATTTTCAGCAGCGCGTCGGCGGCGCGCTTGTAGGCCAGAATACCCTTGGTGTTGTAGTCGACAAACAGGCGCTCGTCGTGCAAATCGGTAAAACGCTTGTACTGGCCGCCGCGAGCCATATTGTGGGTGGTGAGGTGAGCCGTGGCAAAGCGTGGCGTGACCCCAATGGAAGCGCCGATATGCATTGCCAGCGCCGATGCTTCCACCAGTGGCGAATGGGTTTCCCGCGAAGGCTCGGTAATTTCATGGCGCCGACAGGCCGCCATATACAGGCCCACGTTGCCGAGCAAATCGAAGGCCGCATCAAAACCTTCGTCGGTGTTGCCCTCTTCCAGCAAGGCACTGATATGCCTGCGACCTTCGTTTTCCAACTGCTGCTTGAGGTCTTCGCCAATCCCCTGCACATTGGCGCGATCGGTTTGCAGCCAATAGAGGGATTCAAGCTCGTTGTTGATTTCAACAAAACGGGTACGCAGCCATTCGTCGAAGGCCTCCACGTTCAGCGTCATGTGTTTCATTGTTGTCGTTCTCCAGACACTTACCGCGTTGCAAGGTACAGACGCAGTTGTAAACAGCCTAGCACAGGGGGCGGAGGTTTTTTCACCAAAAGCCTGCGGACAAACCGCCACCATTGAGTGATACTCGATAACAACAAATCCAAAATTGTCGAAATCCACCAATAATGACCCAACTCGATAAGAAAGACACCGCCATCCTTGCCGCCCTGCAGCAAAATGGCCGTCAGAGTGTGACCGAACTTGCCGCCTCTGTAGGCCTGTCGGATACCCCTTGTCTCAGGCGCATCCGTCGCCTGGAGCAGGAAGGCTACATTCAGGGCTATGGCGCCTTGCTGGATCACCGCAAGGCCGGATTTGAAGTGATTGTCTATGCCTCACTGAGGTTGTCGGAGAACTCCGACAAGGCCGCCGAGCGCTTTGAAACCGCAGTGGCTCTGCTGCCGGAAGTGATGGAGTGTTCAGTGATCACCGGCAGCCATGATTATCTGCTGAAAATCGTCGCCCGGGATCTGCTCGCCTACGAGCGTTTTGTGAAGAAGTCCCTTGGCAGCCTGCCCGGGGTGGCGGGCATAGAGTCGACCCTGGTACTCAAACAAACCTTCAGCCGCAATGCCCTGCCGCTGGAGTGACACTTGAGCTGAACTTTAAAATCCCCTAGGCTGAGATCTCCCCGGCGCCCTTTTGTTTTGCCGGGGTTTTATCACAAAGGATTGATGATGCACTGCAGCGCCTGTAAACGCGGAAGCCTGGTTCCCACCCGGCTCGATGACCTCTTCAACGCCCACCGTTGCAATCACTGCGGCGGTCACTGGGTTCTTATCGACGATTTTGTCGCCTGGAAAGCCCAGCACCCCGATACCGATTTTGCCCCGGTAACAGCCATCGAAGAAAGTGAAGACAGCCCGATGGCGCTGTTTTGCCCCATGAGCCACACCCTGATGCGCAAGCTGAAAATCAGCACAGACACAGACCACAGGCTCGACTACAGCGCTGCTGTGGGCGGTGTTTGGCTCGACAAAGGCGAATGGCCGCTGCTCAAATCCATGGGGCTCGCCAGTTGTCTCAATCTGCTGGTAACTCAGGAGTGGCAAAACCGCCTGCGCCAAAGCCAGACCCAACATAATTTTGCCGAGCACTACCGCAACAAGTTTGGCGACGATACCTACGCCGAACTCAAACGCATTCGCGCCTGGCTCAGTGCTCAACCCAATAAAGCCGAATTGAAACAGTATCTGTTGACGGACGACCCCTACAGCGCCAGCCGCTGAGGTCTGCCCTGAAGTTGCAAAAAGGAGTTGCTGATGTCGCTGTTTTTGATGAGTGATACCCAGGCACCTGGGGTGCAGGACAAGCTGAAACAATGGCTTGCCGGCATTGGGCCCAACCCCAGCGTAGGTTACCTCGCCTCAAGCGCCGACCCTACCCGCGAGTACTTTGCCCCGGTGGTGGAGCTCTATGATCAGCTTGGAGCTGAAATCATCGCCTTTGCCGAACCGATTCACGGCCCCGACTGCGAACTCTACGATCCGCTGTTCGAGTGCGACATCATTCATCTGTGCGACGGCAACACTTTTGAGTACCTGCACCATCTTGGTGCAAGCGGTCTAATCTCCCGTCTACAGGCCTTTGTGGTGGCCGGTGGTCATCTCGTTGGTGTCAGTGCCGGCGCCATTCTGATGACACCGGATATAGCCACGGCAGCCTATTGCGGCGACGAAGCCGTGGTGCCGTTCCAAACCACCCGCGGCCTTAATCTGGTGCCGTTTCATTTGCTGGTGCACGTGACCGACAAGGAAGCCATGGCTCAGCGGCTGGAGGTCGACGGCCTGCCGGGCAGCCTGTATCTGATGGACGATAACGACGTTATCGAAGTGGGCGGCGGCGAAATAAAAGAAAGCGGCAGTCCCCGCCTGCTGCTGCCGATGTAAACGGGGTCTGCCAATGCCCATCGCCCTGATGTTACTGCCGATATTGGGTGTGGCTGTCGCCTTCGTCTGGTTTCGCAGTGCCAGCGACCGGCGCCGTGACTATATCGATAGCTTTCGGTTTCCACCGCAGCTGACTGATGCCCTGACGCAGCGCTATCCCCACCTCAACGACGCTCAAAAGCAGCGGGCGCTGGCAGGCTTGAGACAGTATTTCCACATGAGCCGGCTGGCAAAACACAGCCCGCTGGCGATGCCATCACAGGCGGTCGATGTCCTCTGGCATGAGTTTATTCTCTCTACCCGGCAGTATCAGGCGTTTTGCCAAAAGGCGTTTGGCCGATTCCTGCACCACACCCCGGCGGCGGCCATGCCTAGGGCCATTTCGCGGCGCAGTCCCATCAAACGCGCCTGGCGACTGGCCTGCCAGCTCGAAGGGATAAACCCCAAGGCGCCGTCCCACCTGCCGTTGATTTTTGCCCTGGACGGAGAGCTGAACATAGACGATGGCTTTCATTATCAACTCCACTGCGGCCCGCAGGATCGCCACTGCGCCAGTCACATAGGTTGCAGCAGTTACAGCTGCAGCAGCGACTCAGGAAACAGTTGGTTTGACGGCGACGCCGGTGGCGATGGTGGCGGCTGCAGCGGCGGCGACTGAAAGCAAAACCCGGGCGGACGGGTCTGATGCAGTGATCCTGACTCTAATTCCGCCCGTATCATCAGCAGCGCCTATACTGGCCTTCATGCTTCCAGAGGGACAAGACACGCAATGGAACCTTTTACCGCTCTGCCAACGCCAAGCCTTACCGGCACAGACATCCACAGCAAACGCGCTGAAATCAAAGCTTATTTCCAGAACAGCTGGACTCAATATGAGTCGCTGTTTGCGCTGATTTCCAATGACGATGCCTACTTTAAAAAGGCCGAGCCGCTACGCCATCCACTGATTTTCTACTTCGGCCACACCGCCACCTTTTTCATCAATAAGCTCAAGCTGGGCAAATACATAGACGAACGTATCAACGACAATTTCGAGTCCATGTTCGCCATTGGTGTGGACGAGATGTCCTGGGACGATCTGAACGACGCCCATTATGACTGGCCGCAGGTGGATGAGGTGCGCACTTACCGCAATGCGGTGCGAGCCCTGATTGAAAGCCTTATCGATACTATGCCGCTGGAGCTGCCCATCGACCAAAGCAGCCTCGCCTGGGCGATTTTAATGGGCATTGAACACGAGCGCATTCACCTCGAAACCTCCTCGGTGATTATCCGCCAGCTGCCCCTTGAAGACCTGACGCCTTCAATGCAGTGGCCCGAATGCAGGGATTATGGCGAGGCGCCCGATAACCCGCTGATCCAGGTCAAAGGCGGCGATATTAGCCTTGGCAAAGCCGATGAAGATCTAACCTACGGCTGGGATAACGAATACGGCCATCGCCATCACCACATCAGTGATTTTCGCGCCAGCGAAAAACTGGTATCCAACGCTGAGTTTATGGCCTTTGTTAAGGCCGGAGGCTATCAGGAACCCAAGTGGTGGAGCGATGAAGGCAATGCCTGGCGTGAATACACCAACGCCGATATGCCACGCTTTTGGCGCCACATTGACGGTCGCTGGTATCAGCGTAATCTGTGCAGCGAAATTCCGCTGCCGCTCAATTGGCCGGTGGAAGTCAACCAGCTCGAGGCCAAAGCCTTTTGCAACTGGAAGGCGGCGACGACGGAGCGCAGCATTCGTCTGCCCACCGAGGCCGAATGGTATTGGCTCAGACGCGAGCTTGAAGGCGATATGATCGCCATAGGCGCCGCACCTGCCTGGCGCGAAGTTCCGGGTAACCTCAATCTGGCCCACTACGCCTCATCCTGCCCGGTGAACCGCTTCCGTCAGGGACATTTTTACGATCTGGTGGGCAATGTGTGGCAATGGACCGAGACTGCCATCGACGGCTTCCCCGGCTTTGCGGTGCACCCGCTGTACGATGACTTCTCCACCCCCACCTTCGATGGCAAGCATAACCTCATCAAGGGCGGCAGCTGGATTTCCACCGGCAACGAAGCCATCGCCGCCTCGCGCTATGCGTTTCGCCGTCACTTCTATCAGCATGCTGGCTTCCGCTACGTGGAGTCCAGCCAATCACCGGATGAGGGCGTGAAGGTGAACGTGTATGAAACCGATGAACTGATCTCCCAGTACCTCGAATTCCATTACGGCCGCGAGTACTTCGGCGTGGCCAACTTCTGCGTCAAAGGGGTGCAGGAAGCGCTGGCCGAAATCAACCTCGAGCGCCATGCCAAAGCGCTGGACATAGGCTGCTCCGTGGGCCGGGCCAGTTTTGAGCTGGCGCGCTATTTTGATGCCGTGGATGCCATCGATTTCTCTGCCCGGTTTATCCAGCAGGCCTACGCCCTCAAGGAGCAGGGCGAGAAGCGCTACACCATTCGCACCGAAGGCGAACTGGTGGAATACCGCACCGCCTCGCTTGCAAGCCTTGGCTACAACGAGGTGAAGCACAAAATCGACTTCCTGCAGGGCGATGCGCTTAATCTAAAGCCGCGCTTCAGTGGCTATGATTTGGTGTACGCCTCCAACCTTATCGACAGGCTGAATGAGCCCAAGGCCTTCCTTGAGCAAATTCACAGCCGCATCAATACGGGCGGTTATCTGGTGATTGCCTCACCTTACACCTGGCTTGAGGACTACACCCCCAAGGCCAATTGGCTGGGCGGTATCAAGGTGAACGGTGAAAACTTTACTACCCTCGATGGCCTCACCGAGACGCTTATTCCCCACTTCGAACTGGTGGCGGTGAAGGAAGTGCCTTTTGTCATTCGCGAAACCAAACGCAAATTCCAGCACAGCCTGTCAGAGATGAGTATCTGGCGAAAACGCCAGTGATTCTCAGCTGATAAAAAAGCGCCCGCGATTGCGGGCGCTTTTATTAGCTCATGTTGCCTACAGACCGTAGGTGTAGCTCGCCTGCAGGCCAAGCGGGAAGCCCAGGGTCCAGTACAGCAGCAGGAAGGCGGTCCAGCCCACCAGGAACACAACAGAGAACGGCAGCATCATGGCAATCAGGGTGCCAATGCCGGTGTTTTTCACATACTTCTGGCAATACACCACCACCAGCGGGAAGTAAGGCATCAATGGGGTGATGATGTTTGAGCCTGAGTCACCCACCCGGTAGGCCGCCTGGGTCAGGTCGGGGGAGATATTCAGCTGCATCAGCATGGGCACAAAAATGGGGCCCAGCAGCGCCCACTTGGCCGAGCTTGAGCCCACAAACAGGTTCACAAAGGCGGTGAGGAAGATGATGCCGACTATGGTCACCGCACTTGGCAGCGCCAACGCCTTAAGCACCTCGGCCCCTTCAATGGCCAGCAAAGCACCCAGATTGGACTGGCTGAAAGCGGCAATAAAGAGCGCACAGAAGAAGGCCATTACTATGTAATAGGCCATACTGCCCATGGACTTGGACATGGCATCTATCATGTCCTTGCTCTTTTTGAAGGTGCCCACGTAGAAGCCATACACGGCACCGGGGATCCAAAACAGCAGGAAAATCAGCGGCACTATCGATTGCATCAGAGGCGCGCTGAAGTCAGACAAATTACCACTCTTGGCTCTTAACGGAGAGTCCGCCGGGCTTGCCGCCAAATACAGAAGCACCAGTCCAGCCACCATCACGGCTACAGCCAGCAAAAAGCCCTGCTTCTCGCGTGGGCCCGCCTCGTCGAACTTGGGCAGGTTGGAAGTATCTCCATCGATTGGGGTATTAGCCAGACGCGGCTCAATCACCTTGTCGGTGAGATACCAGCCCAGCAGCACAATCAGCAGGCTCGACGCCGAAGCAAAGAACCAGTTATTGAGCGGGTTGATGGCGATTTCCGGGTCGATGATTTGCGCCGCGCTCTGGGTAAAGCTTTGCAGCAAGGGATCCAGCCCTGAGGGCACAAAGTTGGCGCCAAAGCCGCCGGATACCCCGGCGAAGGCCGCGGCAATACCGGCCAGCGGGTGGCGCCCCATGGCGTAAAAAATCACCCCGGCGAGCGGGATCACCAGCACGTAGCCCGCATCGGTGGCGGTGTGGCTGACGATGGCAATCAGAATAATAGACGGGGTGAGCAGCTTGGCCGGTGTCACCTTGAGCATCATCTTAAGGCCAGTGTTAATAAAGCCCGAATGCTCGGCAACCCCAACCCCCAGCATGGCCACCAGCACCACCCCCAGTGGGGCGAACGAGGTAAAGGTTTTCACCATATTGGCGAGGAATCCCGCCAACGCATCGCCGGTCAGCAGGTTATGCACCACTATAGCCTCGCCGGTGCGCGGGTCGATGGCGCTGAACTCGAAGCGGGAAAACACCGCCGACAACACCCAAATCAGCATCATGGCCATTAAAAATATCACCGCCGGATCCGGCAGCTTATTCCCGGCTTTTTCGATGCCATTCAAAAATTTGCCTAGCAGGCCCCCACCATTGGCGGCGCTGGTTGTGTTCATGCCCTTGCTCCCCAGAACTTGTTTTCGTTTTGTTAAACCCGCCATCCTATGCCACGGCGATGAATTACAACTTAAGGAAAGCCTACAGCCCTGCCACACGCCAGCCTTCAGCCCGGCGCCCTTCATAAAATTTTTCATTGGCCCCGGGGCGGCTTCAACTTTATATTCATAAAAAACAACTGACAGGAGACAGCTGATGAAGGTTCTGGAAAACGTAAACGTCGCACTGAAGGCCAACGTGTATTTCGATGGCAAGGTCACCAGCCGGGCCATTTATGTGGGCGGCGAGAAACAAACCATAGGCGTAGTACTGCCTGGCGAATATGAGTTTTCCACCACCCAGCCGGAAAAAATGCAGGTACTGAGCGGTCAATTCGATGTACTGCTGCCAGGCGCAAGCGAGTGGAAGCCCTACGTCGAAGGCAGCACCTTCGACCTGGACGCCGATGTCAGCTTCTCAATTCGCACCCGGGAGGTGTCCGAATACCTGTGTAGCTACCTGTAATAAATCCAGGGCGCGGGGAATCAGAATCCCATGATTTTCCGCGCAAAAAGCGCTATCTTTAGCCAAGACTTACCCAAGGGATACCGACGATGAAACAGCTTTCTCTGCTTGCCCTGCTCGCCCTGTGCCTGACTGCTCAGGCCGCCGTATACAAATGGGTTGATAAGGATGGTAAGGTCCATTACAGCGACAAGCCACAGGAAAATGCCGAAGTGGTTGATCTGAAAGAGACCTCAGCCAATCAAATTCGTATGGAAATTCCCGCCGCCGTCCCCCGCAGCAACGACAAGCCCGAGGCTATCGAGTACCAGATAAGCATACTGTCGCCAGATCCGGACGCCACCATTCGCGACAACGACGGCAACTTTGATGTCAGCGCCAACGTTACCCCCGACAAACCAGCCAATGCCCTGTGGGTGCTGCGCATCGATGGCAAGGTCTGGGAAGACCCGCTGGATGTTCCTCTCTTTAAAGTCAAAGGCATAGACAGAGGCGAGCACAGCATTGAAGTTCAGTTGATAGCCCGAAATGGCAAAGTGATTGCATCCAGTGAACCCAGAACCCTGTTTTTGCACCGCACCAGCGTGCTGCAGCAACCCAAGGCGGTTCCACTTTCGGGCAATTGAAGTAAAAACAATAAAAATAACAAAAAGTTAACCAAAGCCCTCCCATCGCCTCGGGTCCGTACTGCCGCTTGCGGGATGCACCATTTTGGTGCACCATGTTGGTGCAAGCCCTGTCAGGAAAGGCCCGATGGATACACATAACCTGCTCAATCACCTGGTGACCGCTGTAATGGTCATCGACGCTGGCCTCAGGCCC
This sequence comes from Shewanella zhuhaiensis, assembly GCF_022484835.1. Taxonomy (NCBI): domain Bacteria; kingdom Pseudomonadati; phylum Pseudomonadota; class Gammaproteobacteria; order Alteromonadales; family Shewanellaceae; genus Shewanella; species Shewanella zhuhaiensis. Next base: position 251,120 of record NZ_JAKUDL010000004.1, on the reverse strand, counting down.
TGCTTTGCCAATGCCGCGGCAGAGCAGTTGCTTGGCACAGGCAGCCACCGCCTGACCGAACAAACCCTTACTGATATCTTCCAGCTTCAGGAGGTACCGGCCAGCGTGCTGACCGATGCCGTGGCCGGCGGCCAGGGGCTGACGGTCAACACCGCCACCCTGATTGGTTTCGACGGTCAACAGCACACGGTGGACCTCACCCTGATCCCGCTGGAAAACCAGCCAGGCCTGAGCCTGCTGGAGCTGCGTCAGGTGGATCAGCAGCGCCGTATTCACCAGCAGCTGAGCCAGGATGCCCAGCAGCAAGCTGCCCAGTTTCTGGTGCGAAACCTCGCCCACGAAATCAAAAACCCCCTCGGCGGCCTGCGCGGCGCAGCCCAGCTGCTTGCCCGCGAACTGGATGACCCGTCGCTGAAAGAATTTACCAACCTCATCATCGAGCAGGCCGACCGCATGCGCACCCTGGTCGACAAGCTGCTGGGACCGCAAAAGCCCACCGCGCACCTGCCGCAAAATATCCACGAAGTGGTGCAAAAGGTGCTGAAACTGGTGGAGCTGTCGGCCCCCGGCAATATTCATGTTCGCCGCGACTACGACCCATCCATACCCGATATCGATATGGATGCAGATCAGTTGCAGCAGGCGCTGCTCAACATAGTGCAAAACGCGGTACAGGCGCTGGAAAAACAGGGCGGCACCATCACGGTGCGCACCCGCACCGATCATCAGGTCACCATAGGCTCGCAGCGGCACAAGCTGGTGCTGACACTGTCGGTCATTGACGATGGCCCGGGTATTCCCCCTGAGCTGATGGATACCCTGTTTTATCCCATGGTCACAGGTCGCGAACAGGGTTCGGGGCTTGGGCTCTCGATTGCCCACAATATTGCCCGGCTGCACGGCGGCCGCATCGACTGCGATTCTGCGCCGGGTCACACCCAGTTTGTGCTCACCCTGCCCATTAAAACCGGCAAATAGGCCAACAAGGAGACGTCATGAGTATCAGTGAACAGGTTTGGATCCTCGACGACGACAGCTCGATTCGTTGGGTGCTGGAAAAGGCCCTCAAGAGCGCCCGCATCACCAGCGCCAGCTTCGCTGCAGCCGAATCGCTGTGGCAGGCGCTGGAGCTGAGCCAGCCGCTGGTGATAGTGTCCGATATCCGCATGCCGGGCACCGATGGCCTGACACTGCTGGAGCGCATCGGCCTGCATTACCCCCACATTCCGGTCATCATAATGACCGCCCACTCGGATCTCGACAGCGCCGTGGCTGCTTATCAGTCCGGTGCCTTTGAGTATCTGCCCAAACCATTCGATATCGACGAAGCCATCGCCCTGGTGGAACGCGCCCTGACCCACGCCAGCGAACAGTCGCCCCAAAGCATTGCCAGCGAGCCCATCAAGGCGCCGGAAATCATTGGCGAAGCACCGGCGATGCAGGAAGTGTTTCGCGCCATCGGTCGCCTGTCGCGCTCCTCTATCAGCGTGCTGATTAACGGCCAGTCGGGCACGGGTAAAGAATTGGTGGCCGGTGCGCTGCACAAGCACAGCCCCCGCAAAGACAAGCCCTTTATCGCCCTGAATATGGCCGCCATTCCCAAGGATTTGATTGAATCCGAACTCTTTGGCCACGAAAAAGGTGCCTTTACCGGCGCCGCCGGCGTACGTCAGGGCCGCTTCGAGCAGGCCAATGGCGGCACCCTGTTTTTGGATGAAATCGGCGACATGCCGCTGGATGTGCAGACCCGTCTTTTACGGGTTCTGGCCGATGGCCAGTTTTACCGGGTAGGGGGCCACTCGCCGGTGCAGGTGGACGTGCGCATTATCGCCGCCACCCACCAGGATCTGGAGCGGCTGGTGCAGCAAGGTCAGTTCCGGGAAGATTTATTCCACCGCCTGAATGTGATCCGGGTGCACCTGCCACCACTTCGGGAACGCCGTGAAGACATCCCCCAACTGGCACGGCACTTTTTGGCGGCCGCCGCCCGGGAGATTGGCGTGGAAGCCAAAATCCTCGCCAAAGACACCGCCGTGAAGCTGCAGCAACTGCCCTGGCCGGGAAACGTGCGTCAGCTCGAAAACACCTGCCGCTGGCTTACAGTCATGGCCTCCGGTCAGGAAATTCTGCCCCAGGACTTACCGCCTGAACTGCTGAAAGAGCCAAGTTCGACAGCGGCCATCGCCGCCGGGGATGGAGACTGGGAAAGTGCGCTGCGTGACATGGTCGACCGCCGTCTGGGCGAAGGCGAGTCGGATTTGCTGGCCGATATGCAGCCCACTTTCGAGCGCATCATGCTGGAAGTGGCGCTCAAGCACACCCAGGGCCATAAACAGGAAGCCGCCCGCCGCCTCGGCTGGGGCCGCAATACCCTCACCCGCAAGCTAAAAGAGCTGGAGATGGAGTAGTCCGTTTGGGCATTAAAAAAAGGACGCATGCAGCGTCCTTTTTTATTACCTGGGAAGCTCGTTTAAAAGCGCCAGTGCAGGCCTACACCATAGTGGTCCATGCGAGTGTTGGCGAAGTAGTTGGTCAGTTCATCGTGCTCGGGCTCGATTTCGCTGAACTCGTAAAACACCCGCAGCGCCATATTTTCGGTCAGGGTCACATCCACCCCGGCGCCCAGCAGATAACCTGTGCCCTGATAATCATCATCGTAACCGCTGTCACTGGTGATCACCTGATACACCAGGCCACCCTTGAGATACACGGTGACCGCATCCGTAAAGGCATGGCGCACTGTGGGCGCAAAAGTCAGACCCACTACCTGCAAATCGGCGCCATCGACAAAGCTGTCGGTGCCGAACACGCTGGTTTCAAGACCAAAGCTTGGATTGAAGTTGTAACCACCGTAGGCGCCAAGGCCCCAGGCCGACTCGTCGAAGGGACCAATTTTGTCATCCAGATTGGTGTTGGCAACATAGCCACCGGCGTAGAAACCGAGATCTTTGGCAGCGAAGGCTGGAGTGGCTGCACCGAGCAGCATGGCGGCAATAAGCAGAGGTTTGAGTTTCATCATGTTCCCTTTGTATATGGTTTTGCTGCTCTGAGCGGCAGTTAGCATAGCCCCGTTTTCCGGCCGATAACTTGATCTCATTGAAAAGCCAGCAACATCCTTGGTTGTAGGACGCTATCTTAACGTCAAACTTTCGTTAACAGAAGTAAGATTAGTGCGCAGTCGACTTGCCGCTGTTAACACCACAATCAAGGCCCGCGAAGGGGCCCATCGGGGAAGGTGCAAATCAGTCCCACGCCTACGCAGGGTGAGCTTACAGCGGATAGAAGCAAGGCACAGTTTGCTTAGGGAAGGTGCGAATCAGTCCCGTGCTTGCACTGCGTGGGCTTAAAGTGGATAGATGCAAGGCACAGTTCGCAGCGAATGGCCCTAGTCCTTCGCAAGAACTGTAACGCAGCAGATACCGCTGTAAGCCACGCCCGGCGGGGCTTTGATAGCCACACCATTTCGGCGCTATTCAACTTCAGCGGGACGGCGGGGGCGCCCAGCCATGCCCTCAGTTGAATGCAGTGAACTATCATTGCTATCAAAGCCAGAGCTGTGCGATGACTTGTTCGCACCTTCCTTAGCCAAGCAGCAGCGCACTGTGGCTTTTGGCAATGATCATCATAAGTACAAAAGACACAGCCGCTGCGCCGGTAAGCACCAGGCGCTGATTATCCGGCGCACCCGGGCGGATAGCAGCAATGCCAAGGCCCACGTAAAGTACAAACAGCACCAGCTTTTCGGTCAGCCAGGCCTGAGCCACAGGATACATGCCCAGCAACAGGCACAGGGCTATGGCACTGAGCAGCATCAGCAAGGTGATGAGTTTATGGGCCTTGAGTGCCAGCGCCTGCTGCAACATGGCGGGCTTTTTCAGCCCCCAGTAGCAACGCAGCAGCAAGCTGGCAAAGGCAACAAAAGCTAAAATAACGTGGGCTTTCAATAAAATGGGGTACATGACTTTCCTTTATTATCAGTGTTGGAAAACGCTCGTTTAAATTAGCTTATGCCGATGTGCACAAGCCTTGATCTGCGTCAAATATTTAAAACACTTGTGAAGAAAATCACATTAAGGAATGCCGGTGGCCAATGAAAATAAAAAAGGACGCCGAAGCGTCCTTTTCATTTCATCCCTGGCCGGGACTTTCACTGCAGCACTGAGATCAGAACTGGCCTGAAATCAGAACTGACCTGAAATCAGAACTGACCTGAAATCAGAACTGGTAGTGCAGACCCAGAGCAATTTGCGAAATGTCGACGTTATCAAGCTTACCGCCGTAGTTTTCGCCTTCGAACCAGTAGGAATCGTCATCCAGATCGCCACGGGTGCGATCGTAGCTCAGACGCAGGTTCAGGTTGTCGGTCAGGGCCGCATTTACGCCCACACCCCAGGTCAGGCCCCAACCGGTGAAGTCACGGTCAAATGGACCATAGTCAACCACAACGGCCATAGAGGCTACACCCACCTTGGCAAAGGCAGAGAAGGTGTCGTTGAAGTGGTAAGTAAACTTAGGGGCAAAGGTCAGGGCACCGGCGCCGATGTCCACGCCATCTTCACCCAGATCGCCACTGGCAAACAGGTTGGCTTCCAGACCAAACCACTCGTTGAAGTTATAACCGCCGTAAGCACCAAAGCCCACACCATCGGTTGAACCGTCACCGTCACCGGAAGCTTTCACCTGGTTCAGGGCGCCACCCACGTAAAAACCGGTTTTGTCGGTTTCAGCCATGGCTGCACCGCTAACCATCATTGCCACCAGGGCAGCTACTTTCAGCTTGTTCATCCTGCGTTCCTTTTCACGACTCAAATGTATGTAAGACAGGAAGCACTATGTGGGGATTTCCCTGAACAAAGGCTGAATGTATCAATAAGTTACCGAAAAACCGGTAAACAAGGGCGCGCAAATGTTAACCTGCGAAACTGCTATTACCACCCAGAGCAAAATCCGGATTACATCGGCAACACTCCGGCTACAGCACGCTGGCTTATACCGGGTCCTGGTGGATGATGATTTCCGCTTCGGGAAAATCGGCACGAATACGGGCCGCGGTGGCATCCGACAGGGTATGGGCTTCCCGCAGCGGCAAATTACCATCCAGCTCCAGATGCAGCTGAATAAAAATCGTCTGACCGGCCTGACGGGTCTTGAGATCATGCACGCCGCGCACCCGGACATCCTGAGTGGCAAGCTTGATGATATTGTCCCGGGTGGCCTCGTCCAGTTCGCGGTCAAGCAGCGACTGAATAGAGCGATAGCCCAGACCAAAAGCCTGCTGCCCTATATAAAGCGCAATCAGCAGTCCAAATAATCCATCAGCCCACCATAGGCCGTACTGGGCCAGCACCAGCGCCAGCAGCACGGCACCATTAAGGAATAGATCCGATTTATAGTGCAGCGAGTCGGCTTCCACCACACTGCTGCCGGTCGCCGCCAAAGCACGCTTTTGCAGCATTACCAACGCCAGGGTCAGCGCAATGGCAATCACAGAGACCCAAATACCCACAGCCGCATGTGCCAGAGGTTCGGGGTTGAGTAACCTATCGCCGCCGTGGAACAGCAGCAAAAAGGCCGAGCCGAGAATAAAGGCCGATTGCGCCAGCGACGCCAGCGGCTCTGCCTTGCCATGGCCGTGCCTGTGCTCATCATCGGCGGGCATCAGCGCATAGCGAATGGCAATAAAATTAATGATGGAGGCCAAGGCATCGGCGAAGGAGTCGGTGAGCGATGCCAGCATACTGGCGGAGCCTGACCACAGCCAGGCGAGCAGCTTAATCAGGATCAGGGTAAATGCGGTGGCCACAGCGGCGCGGCTGGCCAGCTTGACCCAGAAGGCATAGTCTTTTTCGACCTTGGCGTTATCTGATGTTGAAGGGCTGGACATAAAAAAGAACCACTCTGGACAGGTGGTTCTCTTATAACAGATTTTTGTAATCCTTGCCCGTCAGCGGTCGGGAAACGCAACTTGAGTCAAACTCAGGTGCTCAGGGCAAGGGATAGCGCGCCTTAAAACGAATCCTCTCGCTCTTTTCGACGCTCTTCACGTCGCTCTTCGCGCTCTTTACGCTTTTCATCAAAGCGAGTCTGAAATTTGGCCTTTTGCTCCGGCGTCAGCACCTGATAAATCTCGTGCTGCAACTTCATGGCTTCCAGCGCGCGGGCTTCACCCTGAGCCTGACGCTCGGCAATCAGCGCCTTGGCCGCGGCTTCATCAAAACGCTCGGCATTCATCAGGGCCATCATTTTGTCGTGATGGGCGCTGCGGGCCGCATCGTCTTTGCCTTCTCGCTGCGCCTTGCGATCTTCTTTGTGGGCCTTCATCAGCTCACGGATTTGGGTCTTTTGCTCGGCGGTCAAGTCCAGACCACGGAACATGTGGCGCATCTTTTCCATCATCATGGGGCCGCGCTCACCGTGACCTTCATGGTAAGGATTAGCAATGGCAGCAGTACCGCCAAGCAGAGCACCGGATACCATCAGAGCAATAACACCACGCTTCATTAATTTGTTCATAACTCACCTCGCTGTGAATAGTGGGAGTGGCTGTTTCGACGGTTCCCAGTGTACTCAGGTCAATGTCAAGGAGGATGCAAGGCGGGTAAAAGAATGTAAAGATGAGCGTATTTACACAGACTTACAAAGCCACGCCACTGCTTGACGCCCATCGGCGTATACTGAGTCGCAGGCGTACACGGGGGACGTATCCCGGAGGTTTGATGAATCATTTGTTGCTTATCGATGACGATACCGGGCTGTCTGAGCTGCTCAAAGAGCTGCTCGAACTTGAGGGGTTCAACCTGACTCTGGCCCACGACGGCGCAGAGGGGCTGGCCAAGGCCAAAGCCGATGAGTTCGACCTTATTCTGCTGGACGTAATGCTGCCCAAACTCAATGGTTTTGAAGTGCTTAAGCAGCTCAGAATGCACAAACACACACCAGTGCTGATGCTCACAGCCCGCGGGGATGATATTGACCGCGTGGTTGGGCTCGAGATTGGCGCCGATGATTACCTGCCCAAGCCCTTTAACGATCGCGAGCTGATTGCCCGTATTCGCGCCATTCTGCGCCGCAGCCAGTTGGCAGGCGGCCAAACCGCAGCGGCTGAAGGCATTCAGGTGGGTGACCTGCGCCTCGACCCCAGCCGTCAGGAGGCCTGGTGCAGCGACGCACTGATAAGCCTCACCGGCACCGAGTTCGCGCTGTTATTACAGTTAGCCGGCAAGGCCGGCGAGCTGGTCACCAAGGACAGCCTCAGCGAAACCGTGCTTGGCAAACGGCTGATGCCCTTTGACCGCAGCCTGGATATGCACCTGTCGAACCTGCGCAAAAAACTGCCCGAGCGCAGCGACGGTCGCCCACGGGTGAAAACCATTCGCGGCAAAGGATACATCTGGCTCACATGAAGACCGCCACCCTGCCCAATCGCCTCTTTATCAAGTTGCTGCTCGGCTTTTGGCTGTGCAGCTCTGTGGTGCTGGTTGCCGTGGGCAGCCTGCCGCTGCTGCAACAGCGGCAGGAGTCCGCGCCGGTTCCACGGGAGCTGTTTCAGGCGCTCGAACGGGTGGCCCAGGCCATTGAAGCCGACCCTGAACTGATGAATCCGGAGCGGCTGCGACGCTGGGAGCGCTCGCGCCACGCCGATGGTAAACCGATGCGGATTTTCATCACAGGTGAAGAAGGCCGCATTCTTGGGGAGCGACAACCCCGCTCTCTGCGCAAATTTATCCTGCTCGCCGAAGAAGCCGAGCGCCCCATCATGTACCAGTTCCGCGACGAAATGGTGTTCGGCCCCAAAGAGTTCCATGTCGATGGTAAGGAATACCGCCTCTACGGCAGGGTGCCGGGGCAGCATCCTCGGCCACTGTTCCTGTTTTTTATCGAGCACAAGCTGCTGACATTGGGGCTGGCGGTGTTGGTCTCGGGTCTCCTGTGCGGCCTGTTGGCCTGGCACCTTGGCAGGCCGCTTAAAGTATTGAAACAGAGCGCTGATGCCCTGGCGCGGGGAGACCTAGGCAGCCGGGTCGATGCGGCCACCCTGAATCGCCGTGATGAACTCGGCCAGCTTGGGCATGCTTTCAACGCCATGGCAGAAGCCATTGAGCAGCAGGTCAACAATCAGCAGCGGCTGATGGGGGACATCAGCCACGAGCTGCGCACCCCACTGACCCGGCTGCAACTGGCGCTGGCACTGGCGCGCAAGCGCGGTCAGGATAGCAATGAGCTAAGCCGTATTGCCCACGAGGCCGAGCAGCTCGATGCCCTGATAGCCGAGCTGCTGACCCTCTCCCGGGTGACCATGGGCGCCACCGAAGCCAAAGTTGACTGCGAACTTGCCGAGACCCTCGGCCAGGTATTGGATGATGCGGAATTTGAAGCCAGCGAGTGTGGCAAACATCTGGCCATTGAGATGGACGACAATCTGCGCCTGAGCCACTCCCCCAAGTTGCTGGCGCGGGCGGTGGAAAATCTGCTGCGTAACGCCATCCGCTACGCCAAGCTGCAGGTCAGTCTCACGGTGGCAGACTCGCCGGCTCAGGTTGAGATCCAAATCTGTGACGATGGCCCCGGCGTGGCTGAAGCCGAACTCGAAGCCATCTTCCGTCCTTTTTATCGCACCGATAAGTCCCGCGAGCGAGAAAGCGGCGGCTGGGGGCTGGGCCTTGCCATTACCGCGGCGGCCATCGAAGCCCAGGGCGGCAGTATCAGCGCCCACAACAGGCCAACCGGCGGCCTGTGCGTCGCGATTCGCTTACCGCGTTAGCTTGCGAGCGGCTCTGGGCTAACTGTCGGTGCGCTTAAGGCTGCGGTAAATCAGGTTGCGGCTTACCCCAAGGCGGCGAGCCGCTTCACTGATATTGCCGTCGCACTCAGAGAGCGTTGCCTGAATACGGCCATCAAGCTCGGCCTTAAGGCCAAGATCAGAAGCTGGTTGCACCTCCTGGCCCTGCATCAGCGCCCGCCTGTGGGCATCACTCAAATGCGCCTCACTCAGTTCGCGCTCCCCTTCTGCCATGAGGCAAGCCACCTGCATCAGGTTATCCAGCTCCCGAAGGTTCCCCGGCCAGCCATAGGTCTCCAGCAATGCCAGCAACTGTGGACAGACCCGCTGCTCATCCCCCGGCGGATTGACCCGATACTGGCGGTGCAGCTTGTGGATCAGCCGTGATTTATCGGCCCTCTGCCTCAATGGCGGCAGGCTCACCTGCAAACCGTTGAGGCGAAAATACAGGTCTTCACGAAAACGGCCATCGCGCACCATGGCAGCCAAATCCATATGGGTGGCGGCCACCACCTGAATGTCCACCTGATGACTTTTAAGGCCGCCTACCGGGGTCACTTCCCGCTCCTGCAGTACCCGCAGCAATCGGCCCTGGGCCGCCAGCGGCAACTCACCGATTTCATCCAGAAACAAAAAGCCGCCGTCGGCCTGACGTACCTTGCCAAGGTGCCCCTGCCGCGACGCGCCGGTAAAGGCGCCACCCTGATAACCAAAGAGCTCGGCCTCAATCAGCTCGGCAGGCAAGGCGGCACAGTTCACCGCCACCAGCTCGCCATCGAGGCGACTGTCCTGATACAGCTGGCGCACGAAGTGCTCTTTACCCACACCGGTTTCGCCCTGCACCAGCAAAGGTATTTTACGGCTGATAACCTTGCGCGCCTGCTGCCAGGCAGTTTCCAGCTGTGGGTCGTGGAATCGCAGCGGCTTGATGCCATGCACGCTACTGGCTTTATTGGTTTGAATCGACAAGGCGCCCTCGCCAATCGCCGAGGTGGCCAGATGCAGCTCACCGCGGGGGCACAGCGCCTGCTGCGCCTGCCAGTCATCGCCGAGCAGCTCACCCAGCGCCATGCCGGGCGATGCGCCGCCCAGATACTGGCGTGCCATGGGGTTAAGCCCAAGCAGACGGCCATCATCATCGGCAATCAAAATGCCCTGCCAGCCAGAGCTGAGCAGTTGACGACTGGCGGCCAAATCCACCCGAAAACGGCCACCGGGCAGGGCGCACAGAAGCGCAGTTTCCACCTGCTGCGCCAAACTGGAGATAAGCAATAAGGTTTGCTGGTTGTGCTTGAGTCGCTCGGAGGTGATATCGAGGGCGCCAATCAGCTCGCCGGACGGCGAAAAAATCGGACTGGCGGTGCAACTCATAAAGCGGTGCGGGCGGCAAAAGTGTTGCTCACCCACCACAGAGAGGGCTTCTTTGGCCTTAAGCGCCGTGCCTATGGCATTGGTGCCCTTGTGCTCTTCCAGCCAATTCACGCCGCAGTCCAGCGCCACATTGGCCAGCCTGTCTGAGTAACGCGACAGCCCCCAGTGGCGCAGCACAAAACCCTCGGCGTCCGACAAAATCAGCCTGCTGTCGGTGTGGGCCATCAGACGGGTAAACAGCGGCAGGGCTTCGGATTCGACCAGCGCTATCAACTGACGGTGGCGCTCACAGCGCTCATCCAGTTCGACCCGGGAGAGCTTAAGTTCTCCCGGACGGGTTTCACTGAGACCGGCGCCTTCACTGCGGCGCCACGAATCGGCAAGCCAGGGCTGAATGGCAGATTTCATCTGTGTGCTCCTGTGTTCCGTTTCGGCACAATCACTTACAACAACTGTACCAAGGCGCAACAATACGACTTCGGTCGCCACGCCAATCCCTCGGCCGACCCGCAGCTGCGTATATTCGAAAATAAGATTTTCATCATACTGTTAGGGCGAACTGGCGACAAGTTGAACAATTCTGGCCCGTCCTTTGCCATAAAGATGGTTCACCGACTGGCGAATTGCATGGTCGGAACAATCACAACAACAAGACACTCTCAACAGCAAAAAGGACAAGCAGATGATTTACAGCGCTCCGGGCACAGCGGGTGCCATCGCTTCATTCAAGGCCAGATACGACAACTTTATTGGTGGCAAGTGGGTGCCTCCCGTGGGCGGAGAGTACTTCGACAATGTCTCGCCTGTGGATGGCAATGTATTTTGTCAGGCGGCCCGATCTGACTATCGCGACATCGAGCTCGCCCTCGATGCCGCCCATGCCGCCAAAGACAGCTGGGGCAAAACCTCGGTGACCGAGCGCAGCAATTTGCTTTTGAAAATCGCCGACCGGGTCGAGCAGCATCTGGAGCGCCTCGCCGTGGTAGAAACCTGGGAAAACGGCAAAGCGGTGCGCGAAACCCTGAACGCCGACCTGCCGCTGTTTGTTGACCACTTCCGTTATTTCGCCGGTTGTATCCGCGCTCAGGAAGGCAGCGCAGCAGACCTTGATGCCAATACCGTGAGCTACCACTTCCCCGAGCCTTTGGGAGTGGTCGGGCAAATTATTCCCTGGAACTTCCCGCTGCTGATGGCGGCCTGGAAAATCGCACCTGCGCTGGCTGCGGGTAACTGCGTCGTACTCAAGCCTGCCGAACAAACGCCGGCCTCCATCATGGTGCTTTTGGAAACCATCGAAGATCTGCTGCCACCCGGTGTACTTAACGTGGTCAATGGCTTTGGCGCCGAAGCAGGCGCAGCCCTCGCCACCAGCAAACGCATCGCCAAACTGGCCTTCACCGGCTCTACCGAAGTGGGCAACCATATCCTCAAATGCGCCGCCGAAAACCTTATTCCGTCAACGGTCGAGCTTGGCGGCAAGTCGCCCAACATCTACTTTGCCGATGTGATGAGCCACGAAGACAACTACCTCGACAAGGCCATCGAGGGCATGTTGCTGGCCTTCTTCAACCAGGGCGAAGTATGCACCTGCCCAAGCCGGGTGCTGGTGCAGGAATCCATTTACGATGCCTTTATCGAGAAGGTGATTGCACGGGCCAAAACGATTCGTCAGGGCAGCCCGCTGGATACCGATACTCAGGTGGGCGCTCAGGCATCCCGCGAACAGTACGACAAGATCCTGGGCTATCTGGACATTGGCCGCGCCGAAGGCGCCAAGGTGCTGATGGGCGGCGAATTCAAGCTGCAGGACGGCCCAGAAAAAGGCGGCTACTACATCCAGCCCACCATCCTCAAGGGCCACAACAAGATGCGGGTGTTCCAGGAAGAAATCTTTGGCCCCGTGGTATCGGTCACCACCTTCAAAGACGAAGCCGAAGCTCTGGCCATTGCCAACGACACCCAATATGGCCTTGGCGCCGGTGTCTGGACCCGCGATATGAATCTGGCCCAGCGCATGGGCCGCGGCATTCAGGCCGGACGGGTGTGGATTAACTGCTACCACGCCTACCCTGCCCACGCCGCCTTTGGTGGCTATAAAAAGTCGGGCATAGGCCGCGAGACCCACAAGATGATGTTGTCGCACTACCAGAACACCAAAAACCTGCTGGTGAGCTTCGACACCAATCCGCTGGGCTTCTTCTGACCTTACCCCACCCGTCGAAACCCCGGCCTAGGTCGGGGTTTTGTTTATGGGCAGCGGCAACAGCGAAACATTTGGCAAAACTTAAGCGCCTTCTAAATTGGGGCACCTTTTGCTAGGTTAAGTCTTTACGCCAACAGGATACAGGGACAGATGGCCAACCGTTTGGATTCACTCTTGGATGCCTGGCGCAGCGACCCGGATGCCAACTGGGTGCTGGCGGTGATTGCCTCGGTGGAAGGCAGCGCCTACCGCAAATCCGGCGCCATGATGTTGTTTCACCCCTCGGGCCCGAGCCTTGGCATGTTAAGCGGCGGCTGCCTTGAGGCTGACCTGCGCCGTCAGGCTCAAAAAGCGCTGGCCGGACACTGCGCCGTGCTTGGCCGTTACGATGCCAGAGACGAAACCGACGCCAGCTACCGCCTCGGCTGCGGCGGCCTGGTGGATATCTTGCTGCTGCCGTTAACCGCTGCCAATCAGCAATTGCAATTCGCCGCCATGAGCGATGCCCTCGCCAGCGGCAAACCCGGGTTTTGGTGCCTGGAGCTGCCGCAAAACCGCGCCTCAGCCGACAATCTTCGCGCCCACTTTTATCCTGACGCAGAGGCACCTTTTCCTGCAGCCGATTTCAACCGTCCCGGCCGCTTAATGCTCAATCTGCAAACCGGCAGTCATCAATCAGAGCTGCTGATCGTGCCGGTTCGCCCAAGGCCACATCTGGCCATCTTCGGTGGCGGCATGGATGCACGGCCACTGGCACAAATGGCGCGCCAACTTGAGTGGCGCATCAGCGTTGTTGACCCGCGCACCAGCTACGCCCGCCCCTGCGACTTCGATGGCTGTGAGCTTATTAAAACCCCAGCCGATGGGCTGACGCCTGACTTTCTTGCCAGTATCGATATGGCGGTGGTGATGCACCACAGCCTCGAACTCGATGCGGCCGTTCTGCCCAATCTTGGCCAATTGCCGCTTAAGTATCTGGCACTGCTTGGACCGCGCCACCGGGGCGAGAAGCTGCTGAACACGGCAGGCATGAGCTGGGACGATTTTTACTGCCCACCGGCAAGCCCAGCCGGAATCGATTTAGGCGGCGAGCTGCCCGCCGACATCGCTCTGTCGATACTCGCCGCCTGCCAGGCAAGCCTGCATGGCAAGCTCACGCATGACAAAAACGGCCATCAGAAAAACGGTAGCGGGGGGCTGCGATGAAACTCTTGCCCGTGCTCCTGGCCGCAGGCGGCTCACGCCGCTTCGAAGGAGTCAAACTTGCCATGCCGCTGCCTGGCGGTACGACCTTGCTCGGCCGCAGTGTCGATGCGTTAAGTAAGGTGCGCGGCAGCTGCGACACTCAAATACTGCCGCTCAGGGTATGCCTTGGCGGCCACGCAGGCACCTTAAAACCGCTGCTGCCCAAAGGCACCGCCATTATTCCCTCCCCCGACTGGCAGCTCGGCCTTGGCCACAGCATTGCCGCAGCCGCCAACGCGGCGCAGAGCACAGACGCCGACGCCTTGCTGCTGGCGCTTGCGGATCACGCGCTGCTCTGCACGCAGGACTATGAATCCCTTATTCAAAGCTGGCAGGAGTCAGGTAAAACCACCGCCGCCTGGTATCTGGATGCCCCCGGCGCACCGGCCATTTTCAACCGCGCCGACTTTGGTGAGCTGACCCGGCTTTGTGGCGACAGAGGCGCCAAGGGGCTTTTGAAATCTTTGCAAAAACAACAACAACTGGGATGGATGGCGCTACCCGGCGCCAGCATCGATATAGACACCCGCGCCGATTTCGGGCGCTTTGTGAGCACAAGGAGCGAGTGACGCATGACATCACTTAAAATCAACGGCCGTTTGTTTACCCTGGACGCCGACCCCAAGATGCCACTCTTATGGGCGCTGCGGGATCTGATGGGCTTAACCGGCACCAAATATGGCTGCGGCGCGGGGCTTTGCGGCGCCTGCACTGTGCACGTGGACGGCGAGCCAATGCGCGCCTGCCTCACCAGCATCCAAAGCCTGGAAGGCAAGTCGGTGACCACCATCGAGGGCCTTGCAGACGATAAGCTCAAAGACAGTTGGCGCCGCCACAAGGTACCCCAGTGCGGTTTTTGTCAGGCGGGACAGTTGATGTCGGCGGCCGCACTGGTGAGCAAGCATCCAGCCCCCAGCGACAGCCAGATTGACGAAGCCATGGCAGGTAATATTTGCCGCTGCGGCACCTATACCCGCATCCGCACCGCCATCAAGGACTATCAGGGCAAGCAGGAGGCAAAGTCATGAGCAAGTTTACTGCCATTGAAAACTTCAGCCGCCGCGATGTGCTCAAACTCTTTGGTGCCTCGGGCGGTGCCCTGATGCTGGGGGCTTCAGGCCTCGGCTGGAGCCCCATGCTGGCGGCGCAAACCGCCGCCTTTGGCGAAGAGCAGCGCCTCAACCTCTTTATCGCTATCGGCGAAGACAACCGGGTCTATCTCACCTGCCACCGCTCGGAAATGGGCCAGGGCATACGCACAGGTATTGTGCAGGTTCTGGCCGACGAGCTGGAAGCCGACTGGGACAAGGTGGTGGTCGTGCAGGGCCTGGCCGACAAGCGCTACGGCAGCCAGAACACCGACGGCAGCCGCAGTATCCGCAAGGGCTTCGACAAGATGCGCGAGATGGGCGCCATGGCAAGACAGATGCTGGAGCAAGCCGCCGCCGAGCGCTGGCAGGTGCCCGTGAGTGAGGTCTATGCCAAGGCCAACGCCGTACATCACAAAGGCAGCGACAAGCGCTTAAGCTATGGCGAGCTCGCCATGGCCGCCGCCAAACTGCCACTGCCGGATGCCAAAACCCTTACCCTTAAAACCCCGGATAAATTCACCCAAATCGGCAAGGGCCACACCATTGTCGATATGGACGATATGCTGGGCGGCCGCGCCATCTATGGCGCCGACAACCGTCCCGAGGGCTTGGTTTATGCGGTGATTGCCCGCCCGCCGGTGTTTGGCAGTCAGCTCGAGTCCATGGATGACAGCGCCGCCCGCAAGGTGGCGGGTGTGCTGGATATTGTCACCCTGCCAGTACCCAAGGGCGCACCGGCGTTTCAGCCGCTGGGCGGCGTTGCCGTGGTGGCCAGCAATACCTGGAGCGCGCTGGAAGGCAGAAAGGCGCTCAAGCTCAGCTGGAGTAAAAGCACCAACGACAGCCATAACAGCAAGACGTATCTCGACACCCTCAAGCAAAGGGTGCTTGAGCCCGGCAAAGTCGCCCGTGAGCTTGGCAGTCAGCCTGCAAGCTGGCCAGAAGACAAGATGGTCAGCGCCACTTACACAGTGCCCTATCTGGCCCATGCGCCCATGGAGCCGCCGGCGGTGATTGCCAGCGTCGATAAAAATGGCTGCGAACTGTGGGCCAGCAGCCAAACGCCCCAAAGCACCCAACAGAATGTAGCTGGCATGCTGGGTATCGAAGAAGACAAGGTGAAGGTAAACGTGACCTTGCTCGGCGGCGGTTTTGGTCGCAAGTCCAAGCCGGATTTCAGCGTCGAAGCCGCATTTATTTCCAGCAAAATCAACAAACCTGTGCTGTTGCAGTGGAGCCGTGAAGATGAGCTCAGAAACGGTTATCTGCACGCCATCAGCGCCCAGTACTATCAGGCCTGTATTGATGATAAAGGCAAGGTGCAGGCGATATTGTCGCGTACCGCCTTCCCCTCTATCGGCAGCACCTTCGACAGTGCTGTGGATACCCCGCAGCCATTCGAGCTGGACCTGGGCTTTACCGATATTCCCTGGGATATCAGCGCCGTGCGCTGCGAAGCCGTCAAGGCTGAAAGCCATACCCGCATCGGCTGGTTAAGGTCGGTCAGTAACATTCAGCACGGCTTTGGGGTGGGCAGCTTTGTGGACGAGCTCGCCATTGCCAACGGTAAATCCTGCACCACCCAATGGCGGGAACTGCTCGGCAAGGCGCGGGTTGAAAACTTTGCCAATCAAGGCTTTGAATATGGCAACTATGGTGAAGATCAGAGCCGTCATCCGGTGGATGTGGGCCGCTACCTTAAGCTGATTGACCGCGCCGAGGTCTTGATGGCGCAAAAGCCCGTCGGCAAAAACGAAGGTTGGGGCTTTGCCATTCACCGCAGCTTTGTTGCCTATGCCGCCGTGGCCATCAAGGTACGGCTCGAAGGTGACAAGCTTACTGTGGTGGACGCCATCGCGCTGTTGGATGCCGGTACAGTAGTCAACCCAGACCGGGTAGCCGCGCAGATGGAAGGCGCGGTGATGTTTGGCTTGAGCCTTGCGCTCTTTGGCGAAATCGATTTCGACCAGGGCGCCGTGACCCAGTCAAACTTCCACGACTACCCGCTGCTCAGGCTGCCACAGTGCCCGTCGATTGCGACTGAGATCATCGCCTCCAGTGCTGTGCCGGGCGGTGTGGGGGAACCCGGCGTGCCGCCGGTGGCCCCGGCCCTTGCCAATGCCATAGTGGCCGCTGGCGGCGCACGTTACCGCGAACTGCCGCTGTCGAAGCATCTTAAAATCTAAGTCATTTCGACTTTATCCTGGCCCTCGGCAACGCTGAGGGCCTGTTTTTTTGGGCGCGGCACTTTGGCTTTGTTATACTCCAGCCCAACTCAGACCTGATGCCTGCTGCTATGTTCAACATCGCCCTCTATGAACCCGAAATCGCCCCCAACACGGGCAATATTATTCGCCTGTGCGCCAACAACGGCTGCGAGCTGCACCTGATTGAACCCTTGGGTTTTGATTTGGAAGAGAAAAAGCTGCGAAGAGCCGGGCTGGATTACAGCGATATGACCCGGGTGACCCGCCATAAAGACTTTGCCAGCTTTCTTGAAGCCATGGCCGGGCGACGCATTCTGGCCTGCACCACCAAGGGCAGCCGCCCCCACTCAGAGCTGGAATATCAAGCAGGTGATGTGCTCTTGTTCGGCCCAGAGAGCCGTGGTCTGCCGATGGACATTATCAACTCGGTACCCACCGAGCAGCGCCTGCGCATACCCATGGTGGAGTCGAGCCGCAGCCTGAATCTGTCCAACGCAGTGGCCATTATCAGTTACGAAGCCTGGCGTCAGCAGGGCTTTGGCGGCGCCCGCTAAGCCACCACCCTCACTGGGGCTGCGTGGCGCCTGCTTGCCGTGGGTGCATCGACAATCCACGGTACAGGCGGTACTGGGCGATGTCGTCATCGAGAAACTGCGACTGCTGTAGCCATTGCCAGCCCTGCTCCTGGGGCTCAAAAAGCAACTGGATCAGCGCAGGCCGGTCGGCCACTACACCTTCCCCCAGCAGTGAATAGCTGTCGCCGCGCCGATAAAGGCTGAATAGCTGCCCCTTGTCTTCGGTCACGCCATCAAAATAGGTCAACATGGCTTTGTCGCCCTGACGGCGAAACCACCAGGTTTCGCTGCTGGCATAGCGCACGCCGCGACTGACGCTGATGATCAGCTGATGGCGGTCGGCACTGCAGATTACATCGATGGAGAGGGATTTGGGCGCTTCACCGGGGCGGGCGCCGGTGCCCTGCCATTGCCCGGCGAGACTGGTACACCACTGGTCAAAAGGCATCTCTGCCGCCGCCAGTGGCAGCAACAGAGACAATGCACAAAGGGCAGAGTTAAAAGAGTTCGATATCGTCTTTGCGGTAAAGATGTTCATCCCGATACAGCGCCAAGGCTTCATGAAGTGGCATACCCTGGAGCACAAGATCGAACATTTTACGTTCACAATCAAGGGAGTAAGTAGATTTTATCTGCTTTTGAATTTTTGACCACTCATCGCCATTTAGGCGCTTTTCTTCGTTGCACAGCAATTCTTCCGTCAACGCCAGCCCTGTGACCACATGTTGCAGGCGCTGGCTCAGGCGATCGTAGAACTGAAATGCCACCACGCCCTTGTCGATTTCGGTTTCGAGCATGATGCCGTGTTTAATGATCTCTTTCGGGGTATCCGGTTGATTGGCAAGGTGAAGATTCACCTGACGCAGGTGAGAAGCCATATCGGTAAACTGCTGCCCAAGGCCGGTCACATTGTAGTCGCCGTCGGTGAGGGTGAGTTCAATTTGTGCCATCGACAGCAGCAGGAGCTTAACGGTCTCCTGCACGTGCAGCCAGTCGACTTTATTCAGAAAGGCCTCCTCCAGCATGTCCATAGACAGGGAGTCCCCTTCTTCCTGTGTGTGCTTGTCGTTCGTCATGGCTCTTTCCCTTCGATTCGCCCGAGATCGGGCGGCGGTGTGGCAGGCGCGGACTCCTGTCCCAGACTGCCGCCATGGAAATAAGTGTAGAACAAATAGGAAAATGTGCGCCGCCGGGCGTAAAAATGAAACGGGGTCTGACAATGCAGACCCCGCTTAAGAAGGCGCAGGCTTAGTTACCGAAACCCACGTCCTTGATGTTCACCTGAGTCACTTCACCATATTTGGCTGCCACAGGCGCCACCTTGGCGGCATTGCCAATCAGCACAAATTGCAGCTTGTCTTTGGGGAAGTAGGTGTTGATCAAACGCTGGGTTTCTTCCAGGGTCAGGCTGTCGACTTTACGCTCGAAGTCATTGATATAGCTGTTATCAAAGCCGTAGAGGTACATGTCAGACAAGAGACCGGCCAGCTGGCCGCTGGTTTCGAACTTGGGCGGGAACTGGCCCTTCACGTAGGCCTTGGCCGAATCCAGCGTGGCCTGGTCGATCCCCTGTTGCCACAGACGATCGTAGGTCTTGAGCGCCAAATCGATGGCCGCTTCTGTGGTATCGGTTTTGGTGAAGGTGCTTATCTGGAACAGACCGCTGTCGGCGTAGGAGGTAAAGCCGGAGCGGGCACCATAGGTCAGACCGGCATTCACCCGCAGCTCATCGTTGAGCCAGGAAGTAAAACGGCCACCCAGAATGGTGTTGACCACGGTCAGACCCACAGCATCGGGGTTATCCTCGGAAATGCCCATGCCACCAATCACAAAGGTGGTTTCCATGGCATCGGGCTTGTCCACCAGCAGCACCCGGCTCTTGCCAAGCACCGGCAGGCCTTCTTCGAGGGAGCGCATCTTGGTCACAGAGCCATTGTGCCAATCGCCGAAGCGGGCATTGAGCTTGGCTTTCATCTCGGCTACATCAAAGTCACCCACCACAGAAATGGCGGTGTTGATTGGCTGATAGAAACCGCTGTAGAAGGCACGCACCTGCGCCAGTGTCAGGCTGTCTACCGACTCGCTGTTGCCGCTGCTGGCATTGCCATAGGGATGCTCGCCATACACCAGCTTACCGAAGTAGTTGCCAATCACGGCTCTCGGGCTTTCCTTGGCCTGAATAAGGCCGCCCACTTCACGCTGTTTGAGTTTATCGAACTCGGCGGCATCAAAGTCAGGACGGCGCAGCACGTCGGCAAACAGCGGCAGCATGGTGTCCAGATCCTTGGCCATAAACTTGGCGCTGACATAGCTGCCTTCTTTGCCGGCATTGGCACTTAAACTGGCGCCGAGAAAATCGACCTGATTCTCAATGTCGCGCTTGGACTTGCCACCGGCGCCCAGCATCAGGCTCTCGGCGGTAATGGCAGATACGCCCGAGACACTGTCGTTCACCGCACCGGCGCGCACCACGGCGCTTAAGGTGATAAGTGGCACTTCTTTTTGCTGCATCAGGAACACAGTCAAACCGTTATCCAGCGTCACGCGCTCGTAGGCGGGCAGCTGGAATGCGGCATTTGCCGGCGCCTCGACACCCTTGTTGCCCTCGGTGGCGGCACAACCGGCCAGTGCCAGTGCTGCCGCTATCATCAGGGGTTTACACTTTTTCATTTATCCATCTCCTCTTCGGCAGCAAGCACGGCCACACTGCGGTTGGCACGTTTCAGGTAGGTCTGGGCCACGCGCTGAATGTCGGCGGTGCTGACCTTGTTGTATGCCTCAGGGGCATTGAACAGCTTGTCGAAGCTGCCAAAGAAGAGTTCGTATGTGCCCAGGGTGTTGGCCTTGCCATTGATGGTTTCCATGCTGCGATAGAATTCCATCAGCTTGATATTTTTGATTTTCTCAAGCTCTTGCTCGGTCACACCTTCGGCGGCGATACGGTTGGTTTGGGCAATCAGTTCCTGCTCCAGCGCGGCGGCAGTCACGCCGGGAGCGCCCACGGCGTAAACGTAGAACAGGTTGGGATCGAAGGACATGGGGAAGTAGGTATCTGCTTCCAGTGCCAGCTGGCTATCGACCATCGACTGATACAGGCGTGAGCTGTTACCGGCACTCAAAATGCCCGCCAGCAATTCCAGCGCATAATAGTCTTCGTGTGAGGTCGCAGGCACGTGGTAAGCCATCATCACGTTAGGCGTGCTGGCCGAAGCCTTGTGCACAAAGGTGCGACGTTCGCCCTTTTGCAGCGGTTCAACAGTCTTCACTTCCCGCGGCGGCTCCTGAGCAGGAATAGGCCCGAAATACTTACCCGCCAGCGACTTCACTTCGTCCAGTTTCACATCACCGGCAATCACCACCACCGCATTGTTGGGGGCGTAGTAGGTCTTGTGGTACTGCACCAAATCTTCCAGCGTCCAGGCGGCGATATCTGACTCGTGACCAATCACAGACCAGCTATAAGGATGGGCTCGAAAGGCAATGCCTTTGAGCTCTTCCATCAGGGCACGGATATTGGAGTTTTCAAGGCCAGTGCTGCGCTCTGAGGTCACCACGCCACGCTCGCTTTCCACCATCTTGGCGTTGATATCCAAATTGGCGATACGGTCGGCTTCGAGGTCGAAAATAGTTTCCAGCGCGGTGGCCGGGAACCAGTCGGTGTACACGGTCAGGTTTTCGGTGGTGTAGGCGTTGTTGGCGCCACCGGCCGCTTCCATGGTGCGGTCAAACATCTTCGGACCGTACTTTTTGGAGCCGTTGAACATCATGTGCTCGAAGAAATGGGAAATACCGGTAATGCCCGGGGCCTCGTTTCGCGAGCCCACTTTCCAGAACAGATACATGTTGGCGTTGGGGATGGAGGCATCTTCCAGCACCATGATTTTCATACCGTTATCCAAGGTAAAGCTCTTGATATCGGCGGCAGTGGTGGCCTGACTGGCAAAGGGGGCCAAAGCCAGGCCCATTGCCAGAGTCAGGGCTGACAGCGTACGTTTCATTTCGCTTCCTGCTTCTGAATTAAAAAATTGTGTAAATACCAATCCGCCATTTAAAGCAATCCCTTCGCCGCCAGCAAGTGCGGCGAAGGCGAATATGCGGAAAAAAGTGTAAATGAAAGTGATACCGGCTGACCGCCGCTTACTGCGGCTTCAGGGCCGCCAGCGCCACCGCCGTCATGGCTTCAACGCCAATTTTCAGCGCTTTTTCATCCACATAAAATTCAGGCGAGTGGTTACTGGCCACGGTGGCCGGATCTTTACCCGCAGGCGTGACCCCAAGGAAGAAGAACATCCCCGGCACCTCCTGGGCATAAAAGGAGAAATCCTCAGCACCGGTGATCAGCCCCGGCTCCAGCACCTTGGCGCTGCCCACCACAGCCTCGAGCACCGGGCGCATCTCGGCCACCAGCTGCGGGCTGTTCACCGTCACAGGGTAACCCTGCTTAATCTGGGTCTCAGCGCTGGCGCCCACTGCCGCGGCCGCATCGGCGGCGGTTTGCGACAGCAGCTTTTTGATGTCGGCACGCATTGCCTGATCGAAAGTACGGATAGTGCCAATCAGCTCCACCTCATCGGGGATGATATTGGAGCGAATGCCGCCATTGATGGCGCCAAAACTGACCACGGCGGGCGCCTTGGTCACATCCACCCGGCGCGACACTATGGTTTGTACCGCGCTGACCACCTGAGCCGAGGCGACTATGGGGTCAATGCCATTCCAGGGGCGGGAGCCGTGGGTCTGGCGGCCGCTCACCTTGATACTGAAAGAATCTTCACTGGCCATGGCCGGGCCCGGACGCACACCTATCATGCCCACCGGCAGATTGGAGGTCACATGCAATCCAAACACAGCATCGGGCTTGTGTTTGCCAAATAGCCCCTGCTTGAGCATCAACTCGGCGCCACCTTCTTCACCGTCCGGGGCACCTTCTTCGGCGGGCTGAAACACAAACATTACTTCACCGGCCAGAGAGTCTCTGATGCTGGCAAGGCTCTCGGCCACCCCCATCAACATGGCCACATGGGTGTCGTGGCCACAGGCGTGCATCACCCCAACCGTCTGACCACGGTAGGTATCTGTGGCTTTGGAGGCAAAGGGAATATCCACTCGCTCTGTCACCGGCAGCGCATCCATATCGGCACGCAGGGCAATCAGCGGCCCGGGTTTGGCGCCTTTGAGCCTGGCCACCACGCCTGTGTGTGCTATGCCGGTCTGCACCTCGAGCCCAAGGGATTTCAGGTGTTTGGCAACCACCTCGGCAGTGCGAAACTCGCGGTTGGACAGCTCAGGATGCTGATGCAGATCGCGGCGCCATTCGATGACTTTTTGCTCCACAGCCGCCGCGAGCTGGGCCGGGGTTTGAGCCTGGGCAGGCAAGGTACACAGAGCCGCAAGGGCCAGGGAAAGTTTGGCAACAGGAAAGGAGCGCATAGGGAATCCGTTATTCTGATTTTATTATCCGAATAACCAAACTACATGCAAATGGATTAATTGTTAACCAATTATTCGGGAACGCGGAAAAACACCACGTCCTTGTCCACCAGTTCCAGTTGCCAGCCGCGCTCGGCAGCTATCCAGGCGAAGGTGTCGTCGCTGTAGAAGTTGATGTGGGTGGGGTCGTTTTTGTAGTGCCAGCGGCTGAAGGCATCAGCCGACAGCACCCGCTTGGTCATGATGGCGAGCAGACCACCGGGTGCCAACAAACCCGCCAGCTCATCCAGCAGGCCTCGGGCATCGGCCACGTGCTCAATCACTTCGGTGAGGATCACACACTGGTATTGGCGCGTCAGCACACTGCGGTCGGGAAAGTAATAGAGATCGTATGGCGCAAACTCATAGCCTTGCTCGGCGGCCATTTTGGTCAGCAAAGCACCGGCGCCGCAGCCAAAATCGAGGCCCTTATCGCCAGGCTGCAGCCGCGGCAACACAGGCGCCAGGGTCCGGCTCAGAAAGCTGCGATAGCCTGGGCTGTCTTCGCCATTATCGTGCTTGTCGTATTCGGCCTTCTCGTCGGCGGCGTTTAAGTGGAACGGTGCCGGTACCTGCACCAGGGCACAGTGGCGGCAACGATAATAGGGGCGACGACAGTCTTCGGCGAACAGGTAAAGTGTGGCTTCACCGCACAGGCAACAGGGAAAACTCATGGTTTGGGGATCTTGCGCTCTTTCCTGGCCGCTTCCTTGGCTTCCCGCAGATACTTTTGCTCGCGGCTTTCGCGGTCGTTGAACTGGGCGGCAGCCTTGTCACGCTGGGCATCTTCCCAGCCATCGTGCTGCTGACGTTTCAGCACATCGGCTTCACGGGTGGCGGTATCGGCTGCGGCAGCACGGGCTTTCTCGAGCTGCTCTGCCTCGGTTTTCTGAGCCTGTTCCCGGGCCTTGTCGGCTTTCATCACCAACCGGGGCTTAGTGTCGTCGGCAGACATAACCGCAAAGCTCAGGGCTGCGCTCAGCATGGCAACGAACAGGGGCAATTTTTTCATGGCTTGGTTCCTTCAAGCGCGGCGCTTGGGACAAAAACACTATTGCGGCTGTAACTGCCTGGGCCGCATCTCCCCATATTGTGGCTGCCAGTTGCGATACAGCGCAACAAAATCTGCCGCAGGTAAGGGTTTGGCAAACAGGAACCCCTGCTGCAAATGCACGCCTCTGGCGATCAGCGCCTGCGACTGCGCCAGGGTTTCCACCCCTTCGGCAATGACCTTGAGCCCCAGGCTCTGCCCCAGACGGATATAGGCATCCAGCACAGGCGTGTTGTCCGGTGAAATCAGCAGGGTATCCACAAACAGCTTATCGATTTTCAGCACATCGATACTGAGTTCCTGCAAATACGCGGCGCCGCCGTAACCTGTACCGGCATCATCGAGCTTGATTTCGATACCCAGTGCCTTGAATCGCTTAAGTTCGGCGCGGGCGGCTGGCATATCGGTCACTGGCAGACGCTCGGTGATCTCCAGCGCCAGATGGTTACAGCCAATGGCATCGCAATTGGCGCTGAGCCAGTCGGCCAGCTCCGGAGATTCGAGCTGCGCCGGTACCAGATTCACGCCGCAGCGAAATGCCTTGTCGGCCTCAAGCACCTCGCCGATTTGCTTTGGCAGCGACAACAGCAGCCGTTGGGTCACTTCCTGAATAAGCTCGCTCTGCTCCAGCTGCGGAATAAAACGCCCCGGCGGGATCACTGAGCCATCGGCCCTGACCCAGCGCAGCAAGACTTCACAGCCGGTGATACGCCCGGCACTGGCATCCACAATCGGCTGAAAATAGCCGACAAACTCATCACGCTCCAAGGCGCGGTGGAACCGAAACAGGGTTTCATCTACCCGCGCCCGCATCCGTGAAATGTACACCAGCAGAAAGACCCCCAGGGCCGCAAAGGGCAGCAGCAACGGAATAAGCAGCCGCGCCTCGGCCAGCACCCGGCGGCCACTGATGGCAGCCTCCATCGACAGCGGCCAAATGGCGCTGCCCGCCTTCATGCTGCCCCAGTCGTCCTTGTCCCTGAGACTGCCAAGCTGGGTGATTTGGTATTGGTTGTTGAGCAATATCGTGAGGCGCCGCTGGGATTCTTTATCGGCCTCGAGGAAGGCATAGCTGTCGGAGAGGGGGATTTGCACCGAGTTGTATTGGCGCTCGCCATGGTAGTCGAGAAACAGATTGCGACGCGGCTTTCCGGACCAGAGGTGCTCAACAATAATCAGCTCGAAGCCGGGCTTGTCAGGCACCTGTGCCCTTGCCAGTACTGTGCTGTGCTGGGTGGGGGCCACCTGACCGTGGATGGTGCAAAACACCCTGGAAGTATCGCCCACTGGGCGGGTAAGAAAGATGCCGGCGGCTGGGTGTTCAAAGGTAAATTCGGTCATCCGCCGCACGGCGGCATCATCGCAGCGGGAAACGTCCTGAGCATCCAGCTCCAGCAGCGCCCGCTCGGCGGTTTGCAGTCTGGTGTCAAGGAAGCCTATCAGCTGGTCGAGGTCGTCTTTAATTTCGCGTTCCAGCTGCCAAAAGGCATAGCCCACCGACAACACCAGGGTGGTGAGACCACACAGAATAAGCAGCCAGAGCAAGCGCATACTGCGCTCGCCAAGGGCCTTTACCCGGCCCCGTTTGCTGCTGCGGTCGTTAGCCACATCCATTTCAACTACCGTCATCCTGTACCACCGAAATCAAACAATCCTGTTCATGTGCCAGAGTAGCACCAACTGCGGCCTCGCCCTATCGGTCAAATCGGCTAAGAGTTGCTCTCATCACGTAAATATCGTTGCCGCACCGCCTCAGGCATGGCCGCCAGGCGCCGGGATACCATGGCGTCAAAGGCCTCGAACAGGGCAGACACATCGAGCTGCGGCTCCAGCAGCATGAGCGCCTCGGCGGCGGCCTCCAGCGTCGAGAGGCTATCGGCCCTGTGTGCCTTGCGGATCCGGTAGGCCGAGGGCTTTTCGGGTGACAAGGCGAGCTTGGGCAGCGTGTGCAGCCAGGGGTTGAGGTGATACATCTTCAGCGCCTTGCGCCAGGTGCCATCGAGCAGAATCAGCAGCCGGTTTTCCGGCTCAGGCGCGTTTGCCGCAGGCGTAAACACCGCCTCCCCTGCTTCGGCAGGATACACCAGCACAGGCGCCAGCCCCTGAGCCTGAATTTGTGCCTGCAGCCCGGCAAAATCCGCAGATGTTTCGCCAACCACAATCTGCGCCTTGTCCAACATCAGCGGCAGTAAACGGGCACTGTTTTTGCCATGGTCGGTTTCAGATGGGTGCTGCAACACCCAGACAGCGCTGCGGGATGTCACAGGTTTGAGGACATCGCACAGACACACGTTGCTCGGAAAATGGCAGTGCTGACAAACTTTTCGACTCAACTTTGCGCTCCAGGACAGTGGTGATTCAGGCAGTGACAACTTTCATTTCAAGGTGGGTCTGAACGGTCGCTTCTGATAAAAAGAGGCCCACACCGAGCTTATCGTTGTGGGCCAAAGGGTGATTCATTATCGCCGGACGGGGCACGCTTAGCCGTGCTCTGGTTCCCGGTGCCAATGGCCAAGCCCTGGCAACATCATCACAAACAAGAGTAGCAGTGCCAGAACCCCCATGGTCAAACCTATGGCCAGCGGCGCTTCCAGAGGCGTCAATTGCACCAGCGCAGTAATCACAGACGCACCACTCATCTGAATAAAACCCAGCATGGCTGTGGCCGTACCGGCACGCTCACCGAAGGGCGCCAGCGCCATGCTGGTGGCCGGGCCAAGCAAGAAAGCAAAACCAATACACAGCAGCATCATCGGCAGCATAAAGGCGAAGGCTCCTGCCAGCGGGGTCTGCCAGTCAACCAGTTGCAGGCCAAGCTCCAGCAGCGACGCCAGTGCCATCAGCCACAAGGCCACAATCACAGTGGGGCGATTGCCAAGACGCTTAATGACCAGCGGCGCCGCAAAACACGCCACTACGTTGACCAAAGCATTGAGGCCAAACAGACCGGAGAAGGTCAGCTCACTGAGCCCAAGGCGGCCAATCAGCCAGATGGACGAGTAAGACACATAACACAGGATAGCCGCCATGGCCGCCATACAGGTGATGGCATAAAACATAAAGTGGCTGTTTTTCAGCACAGGGCCATAACGCTCCCAGCGGTACAAAGGTCCGGCAGAATGAGTATTGGCCGGACGGGTTTCCGGCAGACGATAGCCCACCACCACCAGCATCAACAGGCCGTACAGCGCCATAAAGGCGAAGGTAGAGCGCCAGCCAAATTGCAGTGCCAGCAGGCCGCCAAGGGTTGGGGCCAGCGCCGGGATCACGCAGATAGCTCCGTTAAGGTAACTGTAAATACGGGCGCCTTCGGACTGGCTGTAGCTGTCACGCACGGCACTGAAGGCCACGATGGACGTAGAACAGGCCGCCAGACCTTGCAGCAGACGCGCCAATTGCAGCCACTCGAACTCCATCGCTGCCATGGCAAGCAAGCTGCTGACCACATAGAGCACGGTACCAAACAGGGCGACCGGGCGACGACCATAACGGTCGGCCAGCGGACCAATCAATACCTGACCCACACCCATGGCAAACAAAAACAGCACCAGGGTGGACTGCACCTGCCGCTCGTCAACGCCATAATCCACCGCCATCGCGGGCATGGAAGGCAAGTAGATGTCGATGGCCAGCGGGCTCAACAGCACCAGAGACATCAAAATGGGCAACAGATTACGGGACATGGCGTTAGGTATTTTCAGACTGGTTTAACGATGCGAGCATCTTACCCCTGCTGTGGTATGAACAGAAATGGTATATATTCCTTTTACAAATTCCTTCAAGGAATATCTATGCAACTGGATAAACTGGCCCGTATTGACCTGAATTTATTGGTAGTACTGCAGGTCTTGATTGAAGAACAGAGCGTGACCCGCGCGGCCGTGCGGCTGAATCTGAGTCAATCGGCGCTGTCGAAAAGCCTGAGCCGCCTGCGGGAAACCCTGGGCGACCCGCTGTTTTCCCGTACCGCCCACGGGCTGAAGCCCACGGCACATGCACTGGCACTCGGCGAGCGGCTTCCGAAAATTCTGCAGGAGCTGTATCAACTCACCCTGCCCCCCAGTTTCGACCCGGGCAGCAGCAACCGCAGCTTCAGCTTTGCTATGGTGGAGAGCGCCTACGAAACCCTGATCCCCGGGTTTATCGGCCCCTTGCTGGCCCAGGCGCCGAACCTGCGTATCAACTCCTACATGTGGAATGAAAAGTCCATCAGTGACTTACAGCTGGGCCAGATTGACTTTGGTATCGATGGCATCGACCTGCAGCCCCAATCGAATTTCAGTATCGACAGCCTGCCTGAAGGCATCTGCCATCAGACTCTGTATCACGACCATCAACTGTGTTTGGTACGGGTGGGACACCCGGCGCTGGCGCTGCATCAGGCGGGCAACTGGGATGTAGAGGCTTACCTCAGCATGCAGCATGTGCAGGTGCGCTGCGAAGGTAACGACTGGTGGGCGCTGGATTACCACCTGGCAGCCAAGGGGCAGCAGCGGGATTTGTGCACCACGGTGCCGGACTTTTACGGCGCCGCCAGCGTCTGTGCCCACACAGACCTGGTGTTTACCCTGCCGGAAAGTTTCGCCCGCCACGCCATCAATCTGTATCCGCTGGTAATGCTGCCGCTGCCGTTTGATTTTATGCCGCTGGCATACGTGCTGCTGTGGCATCAGCGCAACGACGGCGACCCGGGCCACAAGTGGCTCAGAGAACTGATTACCCAGAGTGCAAGGCACAGTGCCCGCGACAGCGGCAGCTGGAATTAACTCAAGGCTGCGGGAAGATTAACCATATTTCACGTGCTTCGCGGGACGATTTTTCGCAGACTGTGACCATGACACCCGCCGAGGAGGCAATATGATTTACAGTCAATTCCACACCCCGCCCCTGCACCAACGTTTCAGCGGCCTTAAAGGTCTGGCCATGTTTGTGGCCGGTTTGGTGGTAATGGGACTCAGCCTGGTGGCCTTACCCTTTATTCTGCTGGCCGGAGCGGTCGCCTTCGGGCTGCTGAGCGTATTTGGCCGCATCTGGTTGGGTAAGCTGGTTCGCCGCGCCCAGCAAGCTCAGGCCAAGCGCGCCGAGACGCAGTTTGAAGCCGAAACCAGCGACGCCTTTATCCGTTTTCGCGATCGCGATGCATTCCGTCCACGTCCCCATCAGGGCCGCACCTTCGATCACGATCCAACCGAGTAATCCACTGCCCCGGGGCTAGCGCTCATCACCCGGCCCCGGCATTTCCACCAGCAAATCTTTGGCTCTCTCCAGGGCCTTTTTTTCGTCCGGATGGGTCGAAAGCGGCAGAACCTTTTCCACCTGCTCGGCCAGCGACTGCCACAGCGGCGCAATAATCTCCCGCTCCTGTGCATTCCCCAGCATGGCGCCGTGGCGCAGCAGCGCAGCCGCCCCCACCACATCGATACGCCCAAGAATGCCATCGGCAAGCGCCATCGATAATTCAATCATCGCCGGCACGCTGCGGCCATAGCGGATCACCTGGCGTAAATAGTCTTCTGCCTGCGCTAAATCGCTGCCCAGCGTGGCTTCATCATGCAACATGTGGCGGGCTCGCAGGAACATGGCATCCAGCTGCCCTTGCTGGGCCGCTTCAGCTAGCCAGCGCTCGCCGGCAAGCGTATCGGCCGGGCAACCCTCACCGCGACTCAGCATCAGCGATACATGGTACTGCGCCGCCGGGAAGCCCCCACGGGCAGCCGATTCGATATGGCCAAAGGCGCGCTCAAGCTCACCGGCCTGATAATAGAGCACCCCGAGATTGGCTTCGGCCTCGGTGTGGCCTGCCTCCGCCGCCTGGGTCAGCAGTGCTTTGGCAAGGATTAAGTCCTGGGGCTGACCAAACTGGCCGGTCAGCGCACAAAAGCCCAGCAAGGCACGGGCATCGTCTATGCCTTCATCTGCCGCCTGAACCAGCAGTTCAAGACCTTTTTTGGCATCGGTTTCGCCGTCATAGCCGTGCAGCCAGGCCACCGCCAGCTCGTATCTGGCCTTGGGCAAATGGTTTGCCGCCTCCCTAAACCAATGCTTGGCCTTGGTCAGCAGCCTCTTTGGCTCGAGGACTGAGGCTTGTTGGTCATCATCAAAGGCTTCGGCCTTATCGCGGGCCATCAGGCCTTCCACCTTAAATGCCATCCCCAGCAGATACTGAGCCTCGGCATCGTCCTGCATCACAGCGCGAAAACACAGCTCGCGATTGCCAAGGGCATCCAGTGGCTCAAATTCCCATTCGCCCAGATTGCCAAGTTCAGCCACCAGGGCGCAGAAGTTTTGCAGCGACTTTTCCGCCAGCGCCAGCAACTGCTCCTGACTCAGATGGTATTTTTCCGGGTGGGCACCGCGGTTACCATCGGCACGCAGCCGATGCATGGCCCGCACCTGACGCACCCCCAATAGGCGCGCCTGTGACAGGGCTTCGATACGGTTGTAGAGATTGGGGCTGTCGAATGACAAGCGGCCATCGGCGAGCAGGCCGGTTAATTTGAACAGAGCACTTCTGAGGGTCAAAAGTGCTTGGGAAGGCACATCACGGGCATGACGGCGGGCCTGTTGATAATCAGCGCCCAAATCGCTGTTGAAGGCGCTGACAAGCCCAGTATCGGTTAGCCGGGTATGTGCCATAGGTCTCCCTATCAAGCCTGTGAGCGGGTCACCATGTAAAGGCGGAACAGTGCCACGTTAACGAACAGGCCGATAAAGGCAAAGGCGGTATCGGTCAGCAGTTGCAGCGGCAAACCCACGTTGCCAGCCACCTGCGACAAGGTGCCGCCAATCAGCGACAGCGGCACATAAAGCATCAGCAATGCCATGGTTTTAAAGGCAATGGGCGCCGAAAACTGGAAGCTGGCCTTGATAGCCTCAAAGGGCGTTAAGCGCTCGGCCACCACCATAAAATTCACGTAAGCGAGACGGGCAAACAGATACAGGCTGATCCCGAGGCCCACAATCCACAGCGGGCCAAACACGGCCAGAAACACCACTGGCGCCAGAATGGCCATGCCCGAGAACACCCCGGCCAGCAGCAGCGGTGGCACAAAAGGCATGCTGGCTTTCAGTAATTGGCCGGTGGCCAGCTGATGGCCTTCGCTGCGCAGCTGTAAATACAGGGTCAGCGCGGCAATCAGAATCGAGAAAATGATCAGCAGCACCATCATGGCGAAGAAGTGCGGTGCCCCAAATTGTGGGTTTTCAATATCGGCCTTGGCAAACTCGCTGCCCAGCCACAGCTGGATCCCAACCTGGGCCAGCAACAGTGGAATGGTCAGAGCCGCCAATTGGCTCAGATGATTGCGAAAGAAATTAAACGCTTCGCTCAGAACTACCGACAATGACATGTGTCTATCCAACCGTTAAAAGTTAATTACATTCCGCCGCCCAAAAGCGATTTGTGACCGGCAGAAACTGACCCCTTATTTTGTGCGCCTAGAATACCGAAAAACCCCCGTGGATGCACAGGGCTTATCGGTGACCAAGGGTTGATATGACGCAAATTCCGTGCATTTTTTACCTTGGGCGGCCTAGAATACCCCCCAACCTTTGAAGGAAAACACCAACAGGACGTCTCAAAATGAAACGAATCACCACTCTTTCTCTGCTTGCCTCCCTGTCTCTGCTGGCGCCTGTGGCCAGTGCAGCCGATTTTGGCGCCCTGGCGGCAGACACGCTCAAGCAAGTAAGCAGCACCACTCAGTCGGCCAGCAACACCGCTCAGGCCGCATCCAACCAAGCCCAAAGCGGCGATCTGCTGGGCAACTTAATGGCCCTTGGCCTGGATCAGAATCAGGCCGAAGGTGGCATGGGCGCCCTGCTGAAAATGGCTCAGGGCAGCCTCAGTGGCAGTGAATTCTCCAGCCTCAGCAACGCCATCCCCGGCGCCGACAAGATGCTGAGCGCCGTGCCGGCGCTGGACTCCGGCAGCGGTATGTCTGGCCTGCTTTCCGGCGTGGGCGGCAGCCTGGGCAACTCGCTTCAGGGCAGCGCTCTTGTGTATGATGCCTTTGAAAAACTGGGGATTTCACGTGAGCTGGCTGCGCCTATGGTGGATGTTGCCAAAAACTACCTGCAGGCCAATGCCAGTGAAGATACCGTGGGTCTGCTGATGAAAGGTCTCGGCAGCCTGCTGTAAACTTCACAGCTCAAACAGCCATTCTTGGGAGGAAAGCATGATAGCGGCACTGAAAAAACTGCTGAAACAGCAACTGGGGGAACCCGGCAAGTTGCTTTCCCGGCAGGAAGCCGCTGCGGCACTCCTGATTGAAGTGGTACTGGCCGATGAAAGCCTCTCCGGGCAGGAGCAAACACTGTTGCCCGGCATTATCGCCAATCTCACCGGCGCCTCTGCTGCTGAGGCGAGCGAGCTTATCCAAAGTGCCATGGCGCGCCACGAAGAAGCGGTCTCGCTGTTTGAATATACGGATTTAATCAATCGGGAATTCAGCCTGCAGGACAAACAGGCGCTAATTCTGGCGATGTGGCAACTGGCCTTTGCCGATGGGGAATTGTGCCAATACGAAGAGCAGATCATCCGTAAAACGGCCGATCTGCTCTACTTAAAACACAGTGAATTGATCCAGCTGCGCAACCAGGTAAGCGACTAATCTGCCGGTCGGCTAATCAAGCACCCAGTCAGGCCAGCAGGGAAACCAAACTCGCAGGACAGGAACCGCTCGCACCGAGCAGCGTTTTACTTAAAATCAATTACCTAAGCCAGCTGCTTGCCCATTTCCATGCCCTGACCGTGAAGCTTGCCCAGCTTCTCCGCCAGACCGCCCAAATCCACCTTCACCCCGGCCATTTCACTGACCTGAGCCAGCCAACTGGTGCGCTCATCGTCGCCGATTTTCTCCCAGTCACTGACCACCCGTTTGGACATGGCAATCATGCCCGCAAGCTTTGAGTAAGGCTCGCAGGTCTTGGGCGCATCCTGAAAGCGGATCCCCTTCACAAGCGCCGGCGTGAACTTCCAGTTTTGCGCCAGCATGGCGCCGATATCGGCAGAATCGTAGCCAAGCATTTCTTTTTCCATCAAATGCCGGTCGGCACCCTCAGCCACAGCTGCGCGGATAGCGGCGGATTTTTCGGGCTCACCACTGGCAATTAGGAGTTCGCCAATGGAATGTAAAATACCGCAGGTAAAGGCTTCTTCCGGCAGGGTGCCAAGCCGCTTGGCCAGCTCCTGACAAATGGTGGCCACTTCAAAGGTATTCCCCCAAAAATCCCCTAAATCAATACCTTCCACCTTGGGCACCGCACCTACCACCGCTGAGGCAATCACCAGGGTGCGCAGAGTTTGCATGCCCAAACGCACCACAGCATCGTCGATGGAACCCACTTCCCGCGAGCTGCCAAAGCGCGCCGAGTTGGCCAGTCTAAGCACCCGGGCGCTGAGCACAGGGTCGTGGGAAAGCTTTTCGCAAACCTCTTTTATGGAGGTGTCTTCGTTATTTACCGCATCCAACAACTCGGCGATGGCCTTGGGCAACCTTGGCAATTCATCGACCTTGGATAAAAGCGCAGCTGAATTCATATTCCGGTCTCCTTTGTCTGCTTATTCAAATATAGACCAGATTTTTACTACCACGCCCTTTGGTTACAGCCGGGTAAATTTGAGTACGAATCTATCAGTCTTTCCGCGTATATCCTTGTCAAACGCCGACTTTTCCAGATTATCTTCGGGATTGGCCAGCGCCGCGCTCTCGCCTTCCAGCACAAATCCGGCGGCGGTCATTTTTGCAATCACCACCGCAGGTTCAATGCGGTGCAGACTGTGGGTCACGGCAGTCCCCGCGCCGGCACTGGCGCGATGGTCGATAATCGCCACCTTGCCGCCCGGTTTGAGTGAGCGATACATCAGCGCCGTGAGCTTATCGACATCGATGGCAGGCCAGTCTTTTTCACTGAAAAAGGCGTCATGAAAGCCAAGTACGAAAAAGATGCGATCGAAACTCGCTTCGGCAAAGTGCAGGTCATCGGCCTCCGCCAGCAAGGTCTGCACATTGGGCAAGCGCGTGTTGTAGTCACGCAGCTTCAGCTCATCACCGGCAAAGGGCAGATACGCCTTGTTATTGTGCGCCACGACTGTGCCTTGTTTGCCCACGGTGCGGGCCAGCAGCTCGGTGTAGTAACCGCCTCCGGAAAAGATATCCAGCACCTGCTGACCCGGCGCTACCTCGAAGAAATTAAGAATGGCATCTGGGTGTCGATTGGCATCTGTCAGTCTGTCGGCTGCGGGCCGAGCTGCGTCGTTAATGGCAGCCTGAATGGCCGGTTGATCCGCCGCCAGGGCGGTGGTTGCACTGACGCCCAATAAGGACAGCAGCATTGTGGTTCCCAAAACGCGAGTGAATGTGTTCATCTGCAAGCTCCCGGTATAGTTGCGCCACACCATTTTGGTAAAGCAAAAGTAAATTTGCTGTTTATATTTTGTAAATATTTGCTTTTATTGAGGAAAAGTGTAAGAAAATGTTTGCCGGTTAAAAAACAAGCTGCTAGCTATATCAGTGAATGCCAATACAACACAGGAAGGTGGATATGGGTAAATCACTGATGCGAAAAGGTACGCTGGGAATGCTGGGCGCCTTGGTCACCCTGGGCTTGTTTGTCTTTATGGCCTATTTGGTGAAACAGCCGCCGGTGGAATATCAGCAGCCGACACCGACACCTACACTCCAGGTCACCATGCCGGACAGAGTCGATCCCAAGCCGATTCGGGAGCGCACGCCACCACCTATCCCTGAGCCAATAAAACCCATAGCTATCGCCACTGGCGGCGGCGATCCAAACGGCACTTTAATCGATACACCCACCATTGAGCTGCCACCGGTGCAACCGACAGGTCACGATTTTGGCAACAACGACTTTGAGGCCGTGCCCGTGGTGCAAATCCAGCCTAACTATCCCATCAGCGCCGCCCAAAACGGCAAGGAAGGCTTTGTGGTGTTGGGCTTCGATATTGCCGCCGATGGCAGCACCACTAATATCCGGGTGCTGGATGCCAACCCCAAACGCACCTTCGATGCCGCCGCCCGCGACGCAGTTAAGCGCTGGAAGTACAAACCCAGGATGGTCGATGGCAAACCGGTTGCTGTGAGTAACCAGCAGATCCGCCTCGACTTCAGCCTGGATCAGCGGATTTAACAGGCACTATCCGCTTTACGCTGCAAATGCCCCTTCTGCCACCACAGCAGGGGCAACACCAGCATCAGCAACGCCGCCGCATAAGCCATACGTTCGCCAAGCGATATCCCAAGCGCAATGCAGAAACCCAACCCCAATAAGATCCACGGGCGGGACGATGCGCCAAGCAAACGCAAGGCCGCCAGCATCGACATGGCATAGATAATTACAAACACCCCGTTGCTCCAGGCAATCAGCTGCTCCAGATCCTGCTTGAACACAAACACCAGGGTCAGCACCAACGCCATGGTGCCCAGAATCGCCGTTTGGGCGCGCACCGGCACACCGTGGTCGTTAAGACGCTGGAAATAGCGCGGCATAATGCCTTCGCAGCTAAAACTCCACAGCAGTCTGGCAGCACTGCCGGCATACACATTCACGGTAGCCAGGCCGGCGGCAATCCCCAGCACCCCAATCACCTGAGCACCGGCGCCGCCAAGCAGGGCATCGAATACCCCCATCATGGCCACGCCTGTGCTGGATGGCACCAGCCACAGCAGGCTGGTACAGCCAAGATAAATCAGCCCCACCAGCACAGTGCCAATCATCATCGCCGGGATCATGTCTTTTTCCGGCTCACGAAAATCGTGGGCCAGGTGAGTCATAGCCTCAACCCCGAGAAAGCTCCAGAAGGCGATACCCGCAGCCAGCATCATGGGACCTGTCTGCCAGGCTGATTCAAAATCCGGCAATTCGACGGCCTGATGCTGCACACCAAGCGCCATAAACAGCGCCAGAACCACAGACACAATCCCCAGCGTCAGTGCGAACTGCGCCTTGGCCGACACCTGCAATCCCTTTAAATTGGCGAGCCACAACAGACCTATCACCAGCAGCTGCGCCACCAACAGCTCAGCGCCCGCCAATGGCAGTAAAGCGGTGACAAACTGAAATGTCATCAAAATGGCGGCCGGGGCGCCCATGGGGATCACCAGCAAAAAGATAAGCCCGATACTGCGCCCGAGGGTACGGCCAAAGGCTTTTTCCACGAAGAAGGCTGGCCCGGCGGCATGGGGAAAACGGCTAGCCAAACGACCAAACACCAGGGTCACAGGGATAATGGCCAGGGTAAGCAGCGCCCAGGCCCAGAGCGCACTGGCACCGGCCTTTTCCAGGGTCATCTGCGGTAAGATAAACACCCCGGTACCCAATAAAGTGGTGGCCATGAGTCCGGCGCCTTGCCAACGTCCGATCGTTCCTTTGATATGTTCCATCTGTTAAATTATTGCTGCGGGGAATGAGCCAAAGTATAGTCGGGCACCGAATAACATTCTGTCGTGCTTTTCCGCCATACCAGGGCATAAAGCCGTCATTTTGCCGGATATTAATCAGTTTGCCGTCATTTCGTCGGCAACAGTCATGGGGAGCTGCTTCAAGGTGGATAAATTCGACAAGGCCATAGTGCAGGCACTGAGGGAAGACGCACGCCAGAGCGTATCGGCCATTGCCGAGCGGGTGAATTTGTCGCGAAGCGCTGTGTCGGACCGGATCAAAAAGCTCGAGAGCACAGGTGTTATCCGTGGTTATCAGGTGCTCTTGTCCGAGTCGCAAAAAGAAGGGGTGTCAGCCTACTTCGAAATTCAGCACAAATGCCCCCGCTGCGCCGACGTGGTGCATGTGTTTCAGGCCATTCCCGAAGTGCTGACCTGCCACGGCATCTCAGGTGATATGGATCTGCTGGTGTACGTTCATACCCCGTCGATGCGGCGCCTGCACGAAATCCGCGAATACATAGATACCCACACCGAAATAGTAAAAATTAAAACCCATGTGGTAATGAGCGAGTGGATCAATAACCTCGCCAGCTGATCTCAATTGCGCCACAGCCCGATCACCAAAATGCCAAATGGCGCCCGAATTGAGTGAGCCGGTCGGCAATTGGCAACACCGCTGGCACCAAGCGAAAAAATTGCCTTTTATGCGCTGGAGTTAGCGGTAAACTATGGTCATCAGTTCCCCGATATTTTGACCCATGGACCATACTCATCCAGGCACAGCCGAACTCAATCTGCTTTGGGGCTCACTTATTCTCGAAGAGCTGTCACGCTATGGCGTGCAGCACCTGTGCATGGCGCCGGGCTCGCGCTCCACGCCACTCACTCTGGCCGCAGCCGCACAAACCAAGCTCAGTCGCCATCTGCATTTCGATGAGCGTGGGCTGGGCTTTCTGGCGCTGGGACTGGCCAAGGCCAGCGGCACGCCGGTGGCCATCATCACCACTTCGGGCACTGCGGTGGCCAATCTCTACCCTGCCATTGTCGAAGCCTGGCTGA
This sequence comes from Shewanella zhuhaiensis, assembly GCF_022484835.1. Lineage (NCBI taxonomy): Bacteria > Pseudomonadati > Pseudomonadota > Gammaproteobacteria > Alteromonadales > Shewanellaceae > Shewanella > Shewanella zhuhaiensis. The sequence continues at coordinate 213,666 of NZ_JAKUDL010000004.1, read as the reverse complement.
CCCGGGTGCCGCTGATTGTGCTCTCCGGCGACCGTCCCTGGGAGCTGATTGGCTGCGGAGCCAATCAGGCGATTCCCCAGCCCGGGATCTTCGGCCAGTATGCCGAGCCGCTGAACCTGCCGGCGCCAAGCCGCCAGATAGCACCGGAAGCGCTGCTCAGTGCCATCGACGAAAAGCTTGCCAACCTCAGTCGGCCACTGCACATCAACTGCATGTACCGCGAGCCCCTGTATCCCAGCGAAGCGTCTGAGCTCAGCGGCTTCGACGGCTACCTTAGCCGCCTCAGTCACTGGCAGGCCACCCAAACGCCCTACCTCGACATAGCGCCATCGCGCCCCTTCAGCCCACCGACGAGGGACGCCATGATGCGCTTCGTCCACGGCAAGGGCGTGATAGTGGCAGGCACCCTCACCGAAGACGAGGCACCGCTGGAACTCATTACGCTTGCGCAAAAGCTTGGTTGGCCGCTGCTGACCGATGCCCAGTGCCAACTGCGGCAACATCCGGGCGCCATTGGCCATATCGACCAACTGCTGCAAAGCCCCAGAGCCAAAGGCTTGTTGGAACAGGCCGATCGGGTGCTGGTGTTCGGCGCTCGCCTGCTGTCAAAACGGCTTATCGCCTTTTTGGCCGAAAAAGACTGGCACAGCCAATGGCAGGTATTGCCAGCACAGGAGCGGCTCGACCCCAGCCACAGCAGCAAACAATTGTGGCTTGGCCGTGCGGGTGAGATGGCGGCGCTGGACTGGCCGCGCTCCAGCGAGGCCAACTGGGCCAATGAACTGACGGCACTGAATCAGGCCGCAGAGCAGGACTTTATCCACCATATCGACGGCGGCGAGTTTGGCGAGGCCCAGGTAGTGCGCGCCATTGCCGCCAGCCACACCGCCGAGCAGCAGCTCTTTATCGGCAACAGCCTGCCGGTGCGGCTGTACGACATGTTCGCCCCCATCGGCTGCTGCGCCGCCAGTACCTTTACCAATCGCGGCGCCTCCGGCATCGATGGCTTGCTGGCTACTGCCTGCGGCGTGGCCCGTCATCAGGGCAGACCCACAACCCTGATTATCGGCGACCTGTCGGCGCTGCATGATCTCAATTCGCTGGCGCTGGCGCGAGGCTGCCAGTCGCCGCTGGTCATAGTGGTGCTGAATAACGATGGCGGCAATATTTTCAACCTGCTGCCGGTGCCTTCCGAGAACCTGAGAAGCGATTTTTACCGCCTGAGCCATGGGCTGGAATTTGGCTATGGTGCAGCCATGTTCGGCCTGCCCTACGACAGAGCCGAAGACATGGACAGCTTTATGGAGGCTTATCAGAGCGCGCTGGAACATCCCGGCGCCAGCCTGATTGAAGTGACAGTCGCCCACGACCAGGCCAGCAATCAAATCAAGAGGATGGCAGAGTGGATGCGAAGCCGCTGATACCAACGCTGGTGCTGCTGCACGGTTTTCTGGGCAGCGGCCGCGATTGGGATGCGCTCAGGCAAACGCTGGGTAATCGCCTGCGGGTGTTGACCCCGGATCTGCCCGGCCACGGCCTGAATCCTCTGCCCTGCAGCGAGTTCAATTTCGACGGTGTCTGCAACGCGCTGAAGCGCTATCTGACCGAGCATGAGGTGAGTCAGTTTCACTTGCTGGGCTATTCCCTTGGCGGCAGATTGGCGCTGCATCTGGCCAAACGCTTGCAGGCCAAGCAGGGGCAGGAAGGGCATCGGTCGCAGCGGCTGTTATCGCTCACTCTGGAATCCTGCCATCCGGGCCTCGCAGATAGTTCTGCCCGCAACGAGCGGCTTGGCTCTGATGAACTTTGGGCCCAGCGGCTGGCCAGCGAACCACTCGGCCAGTTTCTGGACGACTGGTATCGACAGGGAGTGTTCGCTCATCTGGACCATGTCAGCCGCGCCCGGCTTATCGAAAAGCGGCTGCAAGACCATCCGGATACCCAGCGCAATCAATTGGTTACCCTTTACCGGTCCACTTCCCTTGGCAGGCAACAAGACCTGTGGCAATTGCCCGCCATGCTCAGTTGCCCAGTCAACTTTATTTATGGCGAGCACGACAGCAAGTTTGCCGCCATTGCCCGGAACTGGCAGCAGCTGGCGCCTGTCCACAGCCACAGCATTCGCGGCGCAGGCCACAATTGCCATGCCGAGCAGCCTGGAGTACTGGCGACCTTGCTGCTTGACCTTATCGATGGAACCCAATCATGACTTCTTCTATGGAATTCGCCCTCTACCCCTACCGTATCGCCCTCTCCCGCCCCTTACCGGTGGGCAAGCAGCGCATCGACCACAGACAGGGCCTGGTGCTTGAAGCGCGTTTGGATGGTGTAACTGCTTTTTCCGAGATAGCCCCGCTGTCGGGGATCGATATCGATGGTGAATCGCTTCAGGGCTTCAGCAGGGAGTCTTTGGATGATTGTATTGCCGCGCTTAAGACCAGCCTGAAACAGATTGCTACCCTGGATGAGCTGGAACAGGCCGCCGATGACGCCAGCCTGCCCGCCATCGGCTGGGGCCTCGGCGTGACTGCGGCCAAACTCAGGGGCCATTTCGGCCACAGCTTTGATGACAATGCCCGCACCCCGGCCATCCCGGCGGTACCGCTGCTATATTTAAACCCGGGCGAGAGTCTTGATGCTCTGATGTTGCGGGTCAAAGCACTGCCGGATACGACCCGCTTTGCCAAGGTCAAGGTGGCGCAAACCTCCATGGAGGAGGAACTTCGGCTTATCCATGCCATTTTGGCGGCCAGGCCCAGGCTAAAGCTGCGCCTCGATGCCAACCAGGGCTTTGAGCTGGAAACCGCCATCGACTTTTGCGCCTGTCTGCCGCTTCAAAGCATCGACTATATTGAAGAGCCCTGTCGCAACCCGCTGGACAACCCGGCCCTGCACCGTGCCACCGGCATCGGCTTCGCGCTGGATGAATCCATTGCCTCAGGGACAGACGCGCTACATTCGGACCCACAGGCTCAGGGCCTTAAAGCTTTGGTGCTCAAACCCATGCTGCTGGGCTCCCCCGCCAGAGTGCAACGACTTATCGACCAGGCCCATGCCCTCGGGGTGCGCTGCGTTATCAGCTCAAGCCTTGAGTCTTCCCTCGGCATAGATGCACTCAGGCAATTTGCTGCCATAACAACCCCGGACGAAGCACCGGGGCTGGATACTCTGGCCGCCTTCGATGCTGACTGTGTGCTGCCAAGCGGCAAGAACCGACTGCTTACACCCAGTGCCCCGGGCTCGATTCAGGGCTCTGAAATTGGGGCTTCACTGCTTTGACGGCATCAACCGCACTGTCACCGCTGCAACAGGCCGCCGATCGTTGGCCCGATGCCTGTGCCCTGCGCTGGGGCGATACCCGTCTCAGCTACCGCGAGCTGGCACTCAAAGCACGGCACATTGGCGCCGCGCTTAAACAGGCAGGCATTAAACGGCTGGGAGTCATTGGCCGCAACAGCCCCGAGCAGGTGCTGCTTTACTGGGGCTGTGTGGAGGCTGGCAGCCTGTTTTGCCCGCTGTCATGGCGCTTCCCCAAGGCACAGCTTGAGAAGCTCGCCGGGCGGCTGGAACTGGATGCCATCTATTATGGCGATCCCCAAATACCCAGGCTTGGCGCCATCGATGAGTTTTCCGTCACCGCATGCCCAAACACCCATACAGAAACGGACACACCTGAGCCCGGCCTTATCGACTGGCAGGCACCGGTTAATCTGGTACTGACCTCGGGCTCCAGCGGCGAGCCCAAAGCCGCACTGCACAGCCTGGCCAACTACATGGCCAGCGCCACTGGGTCGGCGTCACTCATACCCCTTAAGCCAGGCGACAGCTGGCTGTTATCACTGCCGCTGTTTCATATCGGTGGGCTGGCGATTTTGCACCGCTGCGTTCTCGAAGGCGCCTGTGTGGCCATTCCGACAGAGCGCACCCTCAGCGACAGCCTCGCCCAGCTAAAGCCAACCCATGTGTCACTGGTGGCAGCTCAGCTAAGCGAATTGCTGGGCCAAGCGCCCGAGCGTCTGTCATCGGTGAAAGCCTTGCTGCTTGGCGGCGGCGCCATGCCTGTATCCCTGCTGGAGAGCGTGAAAGCCCTCGGGATTGCAGCCTTTAGCAGCTACGGCATGACGGAAATGAGCTCACAAATCACCACCGGGCCAGCCAACAGCGAAGGCGCCAGCGGTACTCTGCTGCCCGGGCGGCAACTGCGCATTGAGGACGGAGAAATTCAGGTGCGCGGCGATACCCTGTTTCTGGGCTATCTGACGCCAAACAGCATAGAAAGGCCGCTGACCATAGACGGCTGGTTTGCCACCAGGGACAAAGGCCACCTTGATGCTGACGGTCGGCTGTTTGTGGCAGGTCGGCTGGATAACATGTTTGTTTGCGGCGGCGAGAATCTGCAACCGGAGGAAGTGGAAGCGGCGCTGTGTCGTCATCCAGCCATCGCCGAGGCGCTGGTATTTGCGTTGGCTGACGCACGCTTTGGCAACCTGCCCCACGCCATGTTGCGCTTAAGGCAGGATAGCGGCACCATGCCAAGCCAAGCTGAGCTGGATGCGTTTCTTGCCAGCCACATTGCCCGCTTCAAGCGGCCACGGCGCTACTTTGCCTGGCCGGAGAATGCCTGGCACGAGACAGGCAGCAGCGGCCTTAAGCCCAATCGAAAGGCACTGATACAGGCGCTGCTGGCGCGGGAAGGCCTAAAAGGCTAACTTAAAGGCTAAACAGGTATAAAAAAACCGGCGCTCAGGCCGGTTTTTTCAGACTCGCCGGAAGTTAAACTTCCATGCAGGCCTTAAGTTTGTTCATGGCGTTCTTTTCGAGCTGACGAATACGCTCGGCAGACACCTGATACTGCTCGGCCAGCTCCTGCAGGGTGACCTTGTCGTCATCCAACCAGCGGGCACGCAGAATGTGCTGGCTGCGCTCATCCAGAGTCTTGATGGCCGACAGCAAACGGTTCTGGGCAGCAGATTCCCAGTTGTCGTTTTCGATGTTGGCCGCCAAATCGGAAGAGTGGTCTTCCAGATAATGAACAGGCGCGAAGCTCTCGTCATCGTCGTGGTCGTTCACCAGATCGAATGCCTGATCCTGGGCCGCCATACGCGACTCCATCTCAGTTACGTCTTCCTTCGATACCCCAAGGTTTTCCGCTACCATGGCCACTTCATCATCTGAGAACCAGCCCAGACGCTGTTTGGCCTTGCGCAGATTAAAGAACAGCTTGCGCTGTGCCTTGGTGGTGGCCACCTTGACGATGCGCCAGTTTTTGAGGACGTATTCGTGGATCTCGGCTTTAATCCAATGCACCGCAAAGGACACCAGACGCACGCCTACATCGGGATCGAATCGCTTAACGGCCTTCATCAGACCTATGTTGCCTTCCTGAATAAGGTCAGCCTGTGGCAGACCGTAGCCGGAGTAGCTTTTGGCAACGTGCACTACAAAGCGCAGGTGGGACATAATCAGCTGCTTAGCCGCCTGCAGGTCACCGGTTTCCTGCAAACGCTTGGCGAGCTGATACTCCTGCTCCGCCTCCAGCATGGGCATGCTGTTGACCGAGTGAATATAAGCTTCAAGGCTACCGGCTCCCTGGGGGACCATCAGTGCCATTGATTGCGTTTGTCCAGTCATTGGTTCTCCTGATTACTTCTCACTTGAGCCTTTACCCGAGGTTCGGGGAGGGCTGATGAACTATCGGCCATCTGACATGTCATGTCAAGACTGCCGCCAAGCCACCTATTCCGGAAAGCTATTTTGGCCCCGCAAATAGGACTTCTCAAGTGAACAAAAGTTCATTTTTTGCGCGTCTGAGCGGGGCTTAAGAGGGCTCAATCGCCCGCAGGTGTTGGCGTACCGACAGATATGAGCCAAGCCAGCCGAGGAAGGAGGCCAGAAACACCAGCTGGATAAGCTCGGTAAAGCTTAAGGAAGCCATCTCAATATTGCTGCCGTAAAGCCCCAACAATTCGGCGATGGCGCCATCCAGATACCACACCAGCAGGTTGATGATGATCCAGGCCAGAATGCCGCCAATCACGCCATACCAGATCCCGGTATAGAGGAAAGGCCGCTGAATAAAGGCTTCGGTAGCGCCCACCAGCTTCATCACTTCGATTTCGTTGCGGCGGTTCATAATCGCCAGACGAATGGTGTTACCAATCACCAGCACCACCGCCAGCACCAACAGGGCAGCAATCGCCATTACGGTGCTCTCCAGCAAACGGATCACCGCCTGCAAGCGCTCCAGCCACTCAATATCGAGGCGGCCAAAGCTCACTTCCTGTTCGCGCTCAAGCTTGCCAAGCAGCTCGCGGGCACCCACCGGGGTGGAATATTTGGCCGTAGGGGTCACAGTCACCACCGCCGGCAGTGGGTTGGCATCCAGATAAGACAGCGCCTCACCAAAGCCCGATAACTGCTGGAACTCGGCCAGCGCCTGATCGCGGTTGATATACTGCACCTCGGCGATTTCCGGGTACACCTTAATTCGGGAAATCAGGCTTTGAATCGCCTGCTCGTTGCGGCCTTCATCGATAAACAGGGAAATTTCAGCGGCACTGTTCCAGGACTGGGTGATGGTATCGGCGTTTTTCACCAGCACCTGCAAGGCGGCGGGCAGACTCAGGCTCACCCCCAGCACAGCCATGGTCATCAGTGACGATACCGGATTGCGCCACAGCTCGCCGATACTGGCCATGCCCTGCTGAATATGGCGGATAAAGAACATCACAATCTGGCCGGTAAAGGGCAGTTTGCTGCGGGTCAGCTCTCCGTGTTCGCGCATGGTCAGCTCCTTTATTCGCCGCGGCGCAGCGGCTCACCAATTTCGCGCGCCCCCAGCATACGGCCCTGGCGCAGGGTCAGGGTGCGGTATTTCATCCGGGCGATAAGCCCCAGATCGTGGGTGGCGATGAGTACCGTGGTGCCGGCATCGTTGAAGGTCTCAAACAAGCGCAGAATGTCCATCGACAACTTGGGGTCGAGGTTACCCGTAGGCTCATCCGCCAGCAGCAGTGCGGGCTTGTTGACGATGGCGCGGGCAATACCCACCCGCTGCTGCTCGCCGCCGGAGAGCATGATGGGGTTGTGGCGCTCTTTGCCATACAGGCCCACCATGTCAAGCGCTGCAGCCACCCGCTTTTTGATTTCGCCGTGGGTAAAGCCTTCGATAACCAGTGGCAGCGCCACGTTGTCGAACACGCTTCTGTCCATCAGCAGGTGGTGATTCTGAAAAATCATGCCGATTTCGCGGCGCAGATAAGGCACGTGGCGACGACTGATATCGGCAATATCGTGGCCGTTGATATACACCTTGCCGGCGCTGGCACGCTCGATAACCGTGATAAGTTTGAGCAGGGTACTCTTGCCCGCCCCCGAGTGTCCGGTGAGGAAGGCCATCTCGCCGCGGCGCAGATGGAAATTCACATCGGACAGGGCCTTTTGCCCGCCGGGGTAGACCTTGCTGACCTGCTCAAATCGAATCATGGGTTATCCGTTTTCTCCTGACTGAACAGGGCATCAATAAAGTCGTGAGCGTTGAACACCCGCAGATCGTCGATCTGCTCGCCAACACCTATGTATCGGATAGGAATACCAAATTTATCGGCAATGGCAAAGATAACTCCGCCTTTTGCGGTACCATCGAGCTTGGTAATGGAGATACCGGTCACGCCCACGGCCTCTTCAAACAGCTTGGCCTGGCTGATGGCATTCTGACCGGTGCTGGCGTCCAGAGTCAGCATCACTTCATGGGGGGCGCTCTCGTCGAGCTTCTTCATCACCCGCACCACTTTTTTCAGCTCTTCCATCAGGTGGCTCTTGTTCTGCAAACGACCGGCGGTGTCGCAAATCAGCACATCCACGCCCTTGGCCTTAGCCGATTGCAATGCGTCGAACAGCACCGAGGCACTGTCGGCACCGGTATGCTGGGCCACCACAGGGATATTGTTGCGCTGGCCCCACACCTGCAGCTGTTCAACCGCAGCGGCGCGGAAAGTATCACCGGCAGCCAGCATCACGCTCTTGCCCTGGCTCTGATACTGCTTGGCGAGCTTACCGATAGTGGTGGTTTTACCCACACCGTTTACGCCCACCATCAGAATCACATAAGGGCCTTCGGCATTTTCAGGCACCAGAGGCACGCTCACAGGCTCCAGGGTGCGCTGCATTTCTTCACGCAGCAGCTCATACAGGGCCTCGGCGTCTTTCAGTTGTTTGCGACTGGCGTGCTCGGTCAGGCTGTTGATCAGCTTGGAGGTGGTTTCAACCCCCACGTCGGCGATCAGCAGCTGCTCTTCCAGCTCTTCAAACAGTTCATCATCAATTTTCTTACCGCGGAACAGGCCAATAAAGCCACTGCCGATGTTCTCGCTGGTGCGCATCAAGCCACGCTTCAAACGGGCGAAGAAGCCTTCTTTCACCGGCTTGGCCTGGGGCTCGGGCTGCACCTCAACATCGGCTGCAGCGGCTTGCTCGGCGGCAAGGCGTTCGGTCTCAGCTTGCTCGGCAGCAATACGTTCGGCTTCGAGACGGGCTGCTTCCGCCTGCTCAGCGGCAACACGTTCTGCTTCAACACGTTCTGCTTCAACACGTTCAGCCTCGAGACGGGCGGCTTCAGCTTGCTCGGCAGCAATACGTTCAGCTTCGATACGTTCGGCTTCGAGACGGGCTGCTTCGGCGCGGGCGGCTTCAGCCTGCTCAGCGGCAATACGTTCTGCTTCAACGCGCTCAGCTTCAAGACGAGCAGCTTCGGCGCGGCTGGCTTCGGCCTGCTCAGCGGCAATACGTTCTGCCTCAAGGCGGGTGGCCTCGGCTTGCTCGGCAGCAATACGTTCAGCTTCGATACGCTCAGCCTCGAGACGTGCTGCTTCGGCGCGAGCGGCTTCAGCCTGCTCGGCGGCAATACGTTCGGCTTCAACACGTTCAGCCTCAAGACGTGCTGCTTCGGCGCGGGCGGCCTCGGCTTGCTCGGCGGCTTGACGCTCAGCCTGTTCTGCTTGTTCGGCGGCAGCCTGTTCTGCTGCGGCTTGCTCGGCGGCAATGTGTTCCTGCTGAGCACTGGCGCGTTCTGCTTCGGCCTGTTTTGCGGCCGCATCATCCTTGTCCCGGCGGAACCAGGAGAAAAAACCTTTCTTTGACATCTGTTGTACCGGTCTGTGTTGGCGCGGGGCCGTTTGCGAAGCCGGCGGCTTCATCGGTCATTCCGTGCCGTCTGGGAAGGTATCCCTGGGGATACGCTTTACGTTAAAATGACGGCCTTTTACGGGGTGGCCTAGTCTACCACTTTCTTTCTTCGGGCAAAATGACGGGGAACCAATGAGCAGAAATCGTTCATCTGCCGGACGCGGTCAGGGCACCAAGCCCAAGACCAGTGGCGGCTCGGGCACAGGTCAGGTGCGGATCATCGGCGGCCAATGGCGCTCACGCAAGCTGCCAATCAAGGATCTGGAAGGGCTGCGCCCTACCACCGACCGGGTGCGTGAAACCCTGTTTAACTGGATAGCGCCACATTTGCCCCACGCGCGGGTGCTGGATTGTTTCGGCGGCAGCGGCGCGCTGGCGCTGGAAGCCCTGTCCCGTTATGCCAGCTTCGCCAAGGTGTTTGAGCTGCAGCGTGAAGCGGCCAATCAGCTTAAGACCAACCTGCAAACCTTAAAGTGCGACAGCGCCGAGGTCGTAAACGGCGACACCCTGGCGCTGCTGGCCTCAGGCACGGCAGAAGGCTTCGATATCGTGTTTATCGACCCGCCATTCAGAAAAGGGCTGGCGGAAGCGACCCTCAATGCCCTTAAGGCCCACGACTGGCTGAAACCGGGTGCACTGGTGTATCTGGAAACCGAAAGTGAACTGGCCAGCATGGCGCTGCCAGAAGGCTTTGATGAGCTTAAGCACAAGCTCGCCGGTCAGGTGTGTTACCGATTACTGCAATTTAACGCGGGAGAGCAAACCCCATGAAATGGCTGACCATGCTTGGCAAGCTGGCGACACTGGGCGCCTGGGTGATGATGGGTTACAACCTGTTTGTGCCTTTCGACGGCAATATCGGTACCCTGCTTAAGATTTTATTGGCAGTCACTGTGGTGATGCACAGCTTCCAGTTGGGCGTGTTTCACCTGCTGTTTAAAAAACTGTTGCCACTGAAGGGCAGCGACTATTTACAGGTGTTTGCCTTTGGCGTGTTTGCGCTGCTGGAATACCGGGCACGGGCGCTGGCTAAGTTTGAGGCCGAGGCACGCCAGGGCTGATGGCGCTTTGAAACACAGTCACAAAAAAGCCCCGCATCGCGGGGCTTTTTGCTATCGCTATATCATGCGACCGCTATCAGCTCTTTGGATAGGGGTGGGCAACGCCCTTGTGGCAATCGATACAGGTCTTGCGCTTTTCAGGCTCTTTCTTGAAGTTGTTGCTGTGCATACGCACGGCCATCTTGCTCATGTTTTCAGACTGATTCTCGTAAATACGATTGTGGCAGTTCTGACAGGTAGAAGAATCGATGGCACGCAGGTAGTCGCGGGCCAGGTCGGCCTGCTCTTTGCGGTTGGCTTCGAGCCATTCCTGAGTGTTGAAACCATCGATGGTCAGGAAGCCGATAACGTCCTTGGACACAATGATTTTCTTCTTCAGGTAAGCGAAAGGCTCCTGAGCGATGTGGCACTGCTGACACTGAACAACAATACCGTTTTTGTTGTTGCCGTGTGCAGAAGCAAGCACTTCATCTTTAAGGGAATGATTGCTGTGACAGCTCATACAGAACTCGTCTGTACTGGTCATATGCAGTGTGGTTTGTGTCGCAAAGTAACCCACTACGCCAACCACAATACCTACCAACAACAGGGCAAATATTGAGTATTTCGCGCTGGGCTTGAATAGTGCACGCCAGTTCATCACTCTATCTCCAAAATCGGGTTATTGTTTTAGTGTGCCCATAGTAGGGTAATTCGGGTTTCGGAAATTTGACCGCAAGCGGAGTTTTTGAGCGAATCCCCAAGTTTTGTGCGGGTTTGAGATCCAGCGCAAACTTTGGCCGTCAAATCACGTCCTCCCTGATGTTCCAACATCAAAACCTAAAGTAAAGCTTAGGTGCTTGCAAGCCGTACAGCGACCCTTAATTGATTAAATCCATTTGATTATCAATTAAAAGTTTCAGTTTTTTGTTGGCCTGGGAACTTTTACTCAGACATGCCGGTCTGATTAATCGACACATAAACGGAGCCAACCATGAGCCTGAGATTGCCGCAACTGGCATTAAAACTCTTGCTGATTACCATGCTGCTGGGGCAAATACTGACCCCGGTGCAGGCTCTTGTGTCTGTAGTGAATGCACCAATGAGCATGGAAATGACCATGGGAGAGCTTTCCCATGAGGTCAGCGATGCAGCAACTCTGATGCCAAAGGTCAGCCACATGAGCACCATGATGGTGACAGGTGAGCACGACACCGACTGTCAGACCCACTGCGCCAGCCACAGCGAATCCGACTGCGCCCGTCACTGCGCCTCGGCAATGGCTTTGCCAATATTACCGCTTCACAGCACCCATCATCACCCCCAGGATGCCGTTGCCACTGCGTCCTGGAGCCTGATTGCCTTTATAGGTTCATTGCAAACTCCGCCGCCTGATTTGGCCTGAGTGTTTCCACACCCACGCAAAATTAACGTCGAATTTTTAGGGTACGCCTTTAGCGGCCCAGGAGTAATTGCATGAAAACCTTTATCAAATCTTTTGTTATCACCGCTGGCCTGCTGCTTTCTTCCCTCGCCAGTGCCGCCACTATCAACCTGCCGGAACAGCTGGGATTGCAGGCTGTGAATGGCGAGCGCGACATCACCAAGCCACTGATGCTGCCCAAAGGCGACCACTTGCTGGAGCTGCGCTTTGCCGAGATGTACGCCAGCAACGCCGACGACTCCGGCCAGTGGCTGCGCTCAGGTCCGCTGTATTTGCCGCTGAGCGTAGGCGATGAGCAACTGCTGACACTCACGCTGCCCAAGCTCTACAGCTATGATGAAGCCAGACGTTTTCTCAAGGCGCCGAAAGCCACACTGAGCCGCGACGGCAAGTCGGACGGGCAAGTCATTCTGCTCGACCATGCTGCCATGATGGCCAAGATGGCGGCAGCGCACTGAGCAACTGCAGCTTTGTGAGTAAAATCAATATCCAATTAAGTACTCTGTGCTAATATCGACGCTGTTCATGGTCTGAGGTCTTTATGTCGCCGATGCTGCGTAAACCATTGCTGGTAATAGTTACCCTGCTTGCCCTTGTGGGTCAGGCACTGGCGGGTAATGGCCACGCTATGGTGATGTCAGCCGACATGGACATGACCGAAGCCATGGATAGCGCCTTAATGACAGGGCACCCGGAGATGGCAGAGCAGCAACACGCCTGTTGTGACAATCAGGACATGACCATGCTTCCCGACCACAGCATGTCCTCCTGTTGCGACGGCGACGGTTTCTGCATTGGTGATTGCAACCACTGTCTGACCATCTCCATCAGCCTGAGCCTGCCTATCGCCAATTCCTGGCCAATGTCTTTTGGTCCGGAAGAAGCCCAGGCGTTACCCTTGCCTCATTTCCACTCTATTGCGCCCACTGTCGCTTTCAAGCCGCCCAAGGCCTGAACGCACGCCCTCAACTTACGCAATTAATTCAGCTTATTTGAATATTAGGTCGTTGCAGCTATCCTCGTTTTGCTGCTGACCCGAGTGGAGTATCTGTATGAAAACACTGATAGGCCTGTTTATGGCCGCCCTTCTGTCTGTCTCTGTGTCAGTCAGCGCTCAGGCTACGCCAGCCCACGAGCACCATAGCCATCAGGCTGTGGCAGCCGAAGCCAGCGCCAGCCATGCCTGCCCCATGCATCCTGAAGTTACCGGCAAGGCCGGCGACAGCTGCCCCAAGTGCGGCATGGATCTTGAGGCCAAACACACCCATAAATGCCCCATGCATCCCCAGGTAACCGGGGTTGCCGGTGACTCCTGCCCCGACTGCGGTATGGATCTTGAGCCCGACGGTGCAGCCCAGGGTGAGCATTGCGCCAACTGCCCGAAAAAAACCATGAACCACAAGCATCACTGACAGGCCAAGGGTGGAAATGAGGTTGACTATGAACACGAAAAAGCAAAAAAGCGCCTTACTGCTCCTTGGCGCCAGCCTGGCCTTTGGCCCTGGCATGCCAGCCATGGTGCTGGCCAAAGATCATCAACAGCACCAAGCGGCTCAAACCAATGAGGCGGCAATTTACCACTGCCCGATGCATCCCGAGGTGGAAAGCCACGAGCCCGGTCGTTGCCCCAAGTGCAAAATGTTTCTGGTGCCGGGCGCCGGCGCATCGTCCTCATCCGGCGAACAACAGGCCGCGGTACAAAAAAACTATACCTGCCCCATGCATCCCGAGGTGGAAAGTCATGAGCCCGGCCGTTGCCCCAAATGCAACATGTTCCTGGTAGAAAAAGAAGAGGAAGAGGAAGCCGAGCCTCAGGCAGAACAAAAGCCAGCAGAAGATCACAGCGCACATCAGGCCGCACAAAAAGACATTTTCGCCAAACCCGCTGCCAGCCCTATGGAAGGCGGCAAGGTTAAGTATGTTTGCCCGATGCACGCCCATATCATCAGCGATGAGCCCGGCACTTGCCCCATCTGCGGTATGGATCTCGAGAAAGTCGAGATGGGCAGCAGCCAGGAAGTGCAGGTGGATGTGTCCGGCAACATGCAGCAGGCGCTGGCATTGCGTGTTGCCAAAGCCGAGCGCGGCACCCTGTGGCGCTTTGTCTCCACTGTTGGGCAGATTGGTTACGATGAGAGCCAAATCCTGCATATCCACGCCCGGGTCAACGGCTGGATAGAGAAGCTGCAGGTCAGCGCCGTGGGCGACAAGGTCACCAAGGGTCAGCTGTTATATGAAATCTACTCCCCGGATCTGGTTAATGCTCAGGACGACTACCTGCTGGCGCTGGACACCTTAAAGAAATCCGGCGATGCCGAGCGTTATCAGGAACTGGTGCGCAAGGCGGGACTGCGTCTGGAACTGCTCGGCATGAACGAAGCTCAGGTCAAGGCGCTGGCAAAATCGCGCAAGACCCAGTACCGGGTACCCTTCTACGCCCGTGAGTCCGGGGTCATCACCACGTTGAACGTACGGGACGGCATGTATATCCAGCCGATGACCGAAGTGATGGCGCTGGCCGACATCAGCAAAGTGTGGGTGATTGCCGACGTGTTTGAGAACGAACAAAGCTGGCTGAAGGTCGGTCAGGGCGCCGAAGTGGCCGTGCCTGCCATGGGCATCAGCGCGATTCAGGGCAGCATCGATTACATCTACCCCGAACTCGACCCTGTGACCCGCAGTCTGCGGGTGCGGGTGGTGCTGACCAACAACGACAAAGAGCTCAGACCCAACACCCTCGCCAAGGTGAAACTGTACGGCGGCCCCAAGCGCAATGTGTTGTCCATTCCCCAGGAAGCCCTGATCCAAACCGGCAGCCAAAACCGGGTGATAGTGCGTAACTCAGACAACAGCTTCGTGGCCAAAGAAGTGGGCGTGGGCATGTTGTCGCAGGGCAAGGCAGAAATTCTGTCTGGCCTCGACGATGGCGATCTGGTGGTGACCTCAGGTCAGTTCCTGCTCGACTCCGAAGCCAGCCTCAAGGGCAGTTTGATGCGCCTTGGCAGCGGCCATCAGCACTAGGAGACAGGCCATGTTGGATTACATCATCAAGTCCTCTATCCGCCAGCGATTCATGGTGTTGATAGTGGCGTTCATGGTCACCCTCTGGGGTGTGAATGAGCTGAAAAAGACGCCGCTGGATGCCTTGCCTGACTTATCGGACGTGCAGGTGATCATCAAAACCAGCTACCCGGGTCAGGCGCCCAAGCTGGTGGAAGAACAGGTCACCTATCCGCTGTCCACCGCTATGTTGGCGGTGCCCGGCGCCAAAACCGTACGTGGTTTCTCCATGTTCGGCGACTCTTATGTGTACGTGATTTTTGAAGACGGCACCGACATCTACTGGGCCCGCTCCCGGGTACTTGAGTACTTAAGCCAGGTGCGAACCCGCCTGCCCACCGGGGTTGAGCCGTCACTGGGGCCCGATGCCTCCGGTGTAGGTTGGGTGTACGAGTATGCCCTGGTCGACAGGAGTGGCAGCCTGGACTTATCGCAGCTCAAGAGCCTGCAGGATTGGTACCTCAAGCTGGAACTGCAAAGCGTGGCCGGGGTGTCCGAAGTTGCCACTGTGGGCGGCATGGAGCAGACCTATCAAATAGTGCTGGAGCCGGACAAACTCGCCATCTATAAGCTGGATATTGCCACCATCAAAAATGCCATCACCCGCGCCAACGGCGAGGCTGGCGGCAGCGTGGTGGAAATGGCCGAAGCCGAATACATGGTGCGGGCCAAGGGCTACCGCCAGACGCTGGATGACTTTCGCGAAATTCCGCTTGGGGTGACCACCAGTGCCGGTACGCCGCTGCTGCTCAAAGACGTGGCCACCATCCGCAAGGGGCCTGCGTCCCGCCGCGGCATTGCCGAACTCGACGGTGAAGGCGAAGTGGTGGGCGGCATTATCGTGATGCGCTACGGCGAAAACGCCCTGGCCACCATTGAGGCAGTAAAAGCCAAGCTGGAGGAGCTCAAGGGCGGACTGCCCAAAGGAGTGGAGATAGTGCCCACCTACGACCGCTCTCAGCTGATTGAAAACTCAGTCGATAACCTCTTCTCCAAGGTGGTGGAAGAGATGCTGGTGGTGGGGCTGGTGTGTCTGGTGTTTCTGCTGCACGCCCGCTCAACTCTGGTGGCGGTGTTCACCCTGCCGCTGTCGATTCTTATCGCCTTTATCGTGATGAATCACATGGGCATTAACGCTAACATCATGAGTCTGGGCGGTATCGCCATCGCCATTGGCGCCGTGGTGGACGGTGCCATTGTGATGATTGAAAACCTGCACAAGCATCTGGAACACTTCCGCGCCAAGCACAACCGTGCCCCCACCACCCGCGAGCACTGGGAGGTGGTTACCGAGGCCTCGCTCGAAGTGGGGCCGGCGCTGTTTTTCTCGCTGCTTATCATTACCTTGAGCTTTATTCCCGTGTTTGCACTTGAGGCCCAGGAAGGCCGATTGTTTGCGCCGCTGGCCTACACCAAAACCTTCGCCATGGCGGCTGCATCCGTGCTGGCCATCACCCTGGTGCCGGTACTGATGGGCTACTTTATTCGCGGCAAAATCCCCTCGGAAGAAGCCAACCCCATCAGCCGCTTTTTGATTGCCCTCTACAAACCTGCACTTAACAAGGTGCTGGATTTTCCCAAGCTCACACTGGCAGTAGCGTTAATTGCACTGCTCAGTGTCTGGTATCCCATGAGCCGTATGGGCAGCGAATTTATGCCGGAGCTTGAAGAAGGTG
Organism: Shewanella zhuhaiensis; assembly: GCF_022484835.1. Taxonomy (NCBI): domain Bacteria; kingdom Pseudomonadati; phylum Pseudomonadota; class Gammaproteobacteria; order Alteromonadales; family Shewanellaceae; genus Shewanella; species Shewanella zhuhaiensis. The sequence goes on along the minus strand of NZ_JAKUDL010000004.1, from coordinate 197,263 downwards.
ACCTGCTGTATATGCCAACTGCCCTGCCCGGCATCAGCGCTGGCAAAGCGGCTGAAGTGCTGCAGCAGACCGACCGGCTGATAAAAACCGTGCCCGAAGTGGCCCGGGTGTTTGGCAAAATCGGCCGCGCCGAAACCGCCACCGACCCGGCGCCGCTAACCATGCTGGAAACCACCATCATGCTCAAACCGAGGGATGAGTGGCGCGAAGGCATGACGTTGGATGGCATCGTCGAGCAGCTGCAACAAACTGTGCGGGTGCCCGGCCTGACCAATGCCTGGGTGCAACCCATCAAGACCCGTATCGACATGCTCTCCACCGGTATCAAAACCCCGGTGGGCATCAAGATCACCGGCGCCGATGTGGATGAGCTGCAAAGTATTGGTGCCAATGTGGAAGCCATTCTGGCCAAACTGCCCAACACCCGCTCGGCCTATGCCGAACGCGTGGGTGGTGGCCGTTACATAGATATCAGCCCCAAGCTGGACGTGGCCTCGCGCTACGGCATGACCCTGACCGACATTCAGGACGTGGTGCGCTACGCCGTGGGCGGCATGAATATAGGTGAATCGGTTCAGGGCGCCGAGCGCTACCCGATAAACCTGCGTTATCCACGGGAGCTGCGGGACAACATTGAAAAACTGCGCGATCTGCCGGTGATCACCAAGTCGGGCCATTATCTGCCACTGGGGAACCTTGCCGACATCCAAATCAGCGATGGCCCGCCAATGCTCAAGAGCGAGAACGGCCGACTGATCTCCTGGGTGTTTGTGGATATCAAGGGCACCTCCATCGGCCAATATATTGAGTCGGCCAAGCAGGTGCTAGAGCAGGAGCTGACTCTGCCGCCGCGGTACAGCTACAGCTTCGCCGGTCAGTATGAGTACATGCAACGGGTCGATGCCAAGCTCAAGCAGGTGGTTCCGCTGGCCATAGGCATTATCTTCATTCTGCTGATGCTCACCTTTGGCTCGGGCAAACAGGCCAGCATGATCATGTTGAGTCTGCCCTTTGCGCTGGTGGGCAGCACCTGGCTTTTGTACCTACTGGACTACAACATGTCGGTGGCGGTGGCTGTGGGCATGATTGCACTGGCCGGTGTGGCTGCGGAATTTGGGGTGGTGATGCTGGTGTACCTCAACAATGCCATCAAACAAAAACAAACCCTTGGCCAACTGCAGCAGGAAGCCGACCTGCGTGCAGCCCTGATTGAAGGCGCCGTGATGCGTATTCGCCCCAAGGCAATGACAGTGGCGACCATCTTCTTTGGTCTCTTGCCGATCATGTGGGGCGCAGGTTCCGGCAACGATGTGATGCAGAAGATTGCTGCCCCCATGGTCGGCGGCATGGTCACGGCGCCACTGCTGTCGCTGTTTGTTTTGCCCGCCCTTTATTTGCTGGTATATCGGCGCATGCCGTTCGGCAAAAAAGGTGGCGATAACACTTAAGCATGGGATGGTCAGCCCTAAGGGCAAGGCCATACCCTCCTAAAGTCTAGTTATTGATCTGTAAGGCTTCCTCTTCGGAGGAAGCCTGATAAACTGGTGACATTTTGTGGTTATGGGTTTATCAAACATGTCCCTGTTGCGGCGCCTTATCCCGCTCATTGCCTTAAGTCTTGTTGCGTCGGCAAAGGCCGATACCTTTGTTGCTGACCAAAACTGCCCCCTGTATCAGTCCAAAAACAAACTCACCAACCCTGGGGAAGTGATGACAGTCCCTGGGCAGCACTACTCCGTATTGGAAGTATTGGGTAACCCCAATCGCCCTGATTGGGTGCGTCTGGAAACGGCCGCTCTCACCTCGCCGGCGCGTTGGGTGAATGGACGCTGCGGTAAAATTGAGCAGCAGGGAACAAGCGCCGACAGCGGCCGTTGTGATGTGGCAGGCGAGCAGGACAGCCATATTCTGGCCTTGAGCTGGCAGGGTGCATTTTGCGAACTTTACGGCAAGGGCAAACGTGAGTGTCATGCGCTGGAAGGCAACCCCGACGATGCCCGCTGGCAGGCACTTACCCTGCACGGCCTGTGGCCCAACAAAGCCAGTTGCGGTACCGACTATGGTTTCTGCGGCTCGGTACACCAAAAAGCACGCGGATTTTGTAATTATCCGGCCATTGCTTTGAACAAAGAGGCGGAAACTGCCCTGGCGGGCGTGATGCCGTCAGCTGAGTTTTCCACCTGTCTGGATCGTCACCAATGGTGGAAACACGGCAGCTGTCAGACCATGGATGCCAGCGATTACTTTATCGAGGCCGCCAGGCTGACCCGACTGGTGAACGAGAGCCGCATGGCCAAGGCACTGGCCCAGAGCAGTGGCAAGATGCAAACCACCGCCAATTTACGCAAGTTGTTTACCGAGGAGTTTGGTAAGCACAGCGGCAAGCGAGTGAGCTTTCATTGCAGCCGCGGCCTGCTGACCGAGGTGCGTCTGAGCCTGCCGGACAGGCTCGACAGTTCGATTGAAATCAAACACCTGATGGCCCGCAGCGGCCCCGACCTCAGAGACAGCTGCCCGGCCAGTTTTCTGGTGGACAAGCCAGGCTGATCAGGAGCCTCTCAGGGCAATCACTGAGAATATCCCACCGTCAGGGTCGTTAAGCACTGCAAAACGCCCCACCCCGGGGATATCCGTTGGCGGCACACATACCCTGCCGCCAAGGGCTTCGACCCGGGCTGCATGCTCGTCGCAGTCCAACACCTGAAAATACAGCATCCAGTGGGGTGGCATCTCACCCCACTCGGCGGTCATTTCCAACATGCCGCCGTGGGCTTCCCCCGACACCAACCATTCACAGTAACGCATCTCGCTGTTGCTGCTTTCGCGGCAATCCCAGCCAAAGACTTCACAATAAAATTGATGGGCTCTGGCAGGGTTGCGACTGGCCAGTTCAACCCAGCACAGGGCGCCGGGCTCGTGGCGGCGTTTAGCCCCTATGTGCAGCTTGCACTCCCATACGGCAAACCTGGCACCCTCGGGGTCGGCCAGCTGCGCCATACGACCGGCATGGCCTATGTCATGGGGCCCCATCACCAAAGTACCACCGGCCTCCAGCACCCTGGCGATGGTGGTGTCGACGTTATCGGTGGCAAAGTAGATGCCCCACTGGGTTTTGAGATTATCGACGGCTACATCGGGCACCTGATAGATGGCGCCCAGGTCGTCACCATCGAGGGTAAACATGGAAAAGGCGCTGCCGGGCAAGGCCATGTCGGCCATATCCCAGCCAAACAGGGCGTGATAAAAGCGTTTGGCACCCTGCCAGTCGTGGGTGGCCAACTCGCTCCAACAGGGCTGACCGGGAATATATTCAGTGACCCTCATGATGACGATTGCCTCCTGACTGGTGGGTGGAATTCAAGTTAAGTCGTCAGCTGAAATTTTGTCTATGCTTAAGGGGACATTTTCATGGAAGGACTCACGATGTCTTTGACTGAACAGCAAATTAAGTTAATCCGCCAATCATTCGACTTGGTCAGGCCCATTTCTGACGATGCTGCAGCGCTGTTTTACCGCAACCTGTTTGAAATTGACCCTACTCTGAGGCCCCTGTTCAAAGACGATATTCGCAGTCAGGGACGCAAACTGATGGCCATGTTGGATGCCGCGGTGAAAGGGCTGGAACGACCGGATACCCTGGTGCCGGTGCTTGAAGATCTCGCCAGACGCCATATCAAATACGGCGTAAAAACCACGCACTTTTCCCCGGTGGGCAATGCGCTGCTTTACACACTCGCCGAAGGGTTGGGTGACAAGTTCACCCCAGATATCAAGGCGGCCTGGATTGCGGTGCTGCATCTGGTGTCGGATGTGATGAAAGCCGAGATGAATCGTCAGATAAGCCACTGAGGCGAAAAAGATGGGAATATGGAGCGGGTGAAGGGAATCGAACCCTCGTATGCAGCTTGGGAAGCTGCCGTTCTACCATTGAACTACACCCGCCGAACATGGATACAAATTACTGAATTCCATGCCTTTGTCAAGAGAGCCAGCACGCACCACGCGCCGCCTGGACGCATGATGCACTGCTGTTTTCGATTATCTGTAAATAGGCAGTAGCTCGGCCATCGCCAACAAATGGCACGCCGCAGTCAGCACCCCAAACGCGATCACCAGATAAATCACCAGATTGCCGCCAGGCACCACAAAGCCCTGATAGTCAGGCTCGCGGCTACGCAGCTTAAAGGCCATCATCCCGGGCACCAACAAGGTCCACACAGTGGCTGCCAGCGCCGCAAAACCGATGGCAATCAAGAAACCATTGGGGAACAGAATGCCAAGTAGGGTCGGTGGCAGGAAGGTCATGGCCGCGGTTTTCAGTCTGCCGGTACGGGTATCGGCAAAGCCAAACAGGTCGGCCAGGTAGTCAAACAGCCCCAGCGTCACCCCAAGGAATGAAGACGCCACAGCCAGATTGGCAAACAGGGTCAGCATTTTGCCAAGCCATTCGCTGGCCATCACGCCAGAGAGCGCCGACACCAGCACCCCCATATTGCCACCCTGGGCGATGATATCGCTGAATTGGCTGCGCGGCAGATTGCCCATGGCGGCCAGCAGCCAGCACACGTAAATCACCAATGCAATAAAGGTACCAATCACAATGGCTTTGATGATAACCGACGGCTGCTTGCCGTAGTATTTCACCAGCGAAGGCACGTTACCGTGATAGCCAAAGCTGGCCAGACCAAAGGGGATGGCCGCCCACAGGAAGGGCGAAAAACGCTGCTCACCGTCGGGTGAAAACAGCTTGAGGGTATCGACCTCAATCAGCAGATTGCCCACGGCGAGGAAGAAGGTGATCACCATACCGCCCAGCATGATGGTGGTAATACGGTCCACCGCGCGGGTACTTATCATCACCACCAGAGCCAGCACCAGCGCAAATACCAGTCCGGCAATGCTTTGGGGCAAGCTGATCCCTAAGCCTTCCAGGCTGTGGTTGACGATCGAGCCGCCGCCACTGATATAGGCGTAGGTGAGAATGTAGAGAACAAAGGCGATGGACAGGCCATTCACAATCCGGCCAAAGCGCCCGAGGGTGTCACGGGTCAGGGTATCGAAGCTGGCGCCGGGCTCGTATCTTAAGTTGGTTTCCAGCAGCAACAAGCCAGACAGCAACATACACAGCCAAATGCCGCCCATCAACACCAGAGACCATCCAAACCACATGCCTGCGCCCACTACCGGCAGCGAAAACATCCCGGCACCGACAGTGGTACCGGCGATGATCATGGCACCGCCAAGCAAGGACGGCGCCTTGGCCTTATGACGGGCCGCATTCATGTGGTTTGCCATCAGTCGCGCTCCTGGGTGACGGTATCGATAATGGTTTGACGTACCGAGCCACGCAGCAGCCCATTGACGTGATCGCGGATCTTACGGGCCTTGTTACGATCAGCTTTATCAGACAGATAGCCAAGGTCCTTCAACTTACTCGACAGCAACGCATACAGCTTCTTGTCGTAAAACTCCGGCGCAGTCACACCATGAATGGAGCCAAGACGGCTGGCAAGCCGATGGCTGTGATGCTCAAGGTCAGAACGCTCCATATCCGGTGATTCGGCCAGCAGGTTAAAGATCACTGCATAGCGCTTGAGGGTCTCAGAGACCACGCCAGCAAGCAGCAATAACTGCGCAATGCGGTCGTCTACCAGCGCAAGCTCGCTGTCACCCTGGATAAGGCCCTCGGCAACAAAGGCATCCACCAGCGCGTCTACATAGGCTGGCAGATCCTGAATGCCCATAAACAGCTCAGCCTTGAGCAGTGGATAACATTCGGCCACCATTTCATGCAGGTCGGCACGGGATATCCGCTCATGACGCACCATAATGGTGGCAAGCAGCGACGGGATCACAAATAAATGGATGATATTGTTTCGATAATAAGTCATTGAAATGGCTTGGCCATCTTCAATGGAAATGATGGAACCCAGCTCATCACGGGTTTCCACCAACTTGTTCAGTTCAAGGCCGCGCTCAACCAAATCTTTACCACTGCCCTCAGTCACCGAGGCATAGCCGGTGTAAGGCACTGTTTTCAACAGGTTCAGGTAGAGGTCAATCTGCCGCTCAAGCTGACCGCGCTCCAGCGCATTTTGCTCAGATGCCAGCAGTACCATGCTCGAGAGGGTGACCGAACTCGCGGCGGCGGCGTTGTTGATACGGGTCATCACCCGATTGGCCAAGGAGTTTACCACAGGGGTGAGCCAGCTCGGCTTCTGCTCAGGATCTTCGCTAACCTGCTCGCGCCAATCGGGCACCTTCTCGGAGAGGAAGTTTTGCAGGGTTATAGGCTCACCGAAGTTCACATAACCACGGCCGAAGTTGCCAAGCTTACGGATGGCCCCAAACACCTGCCACACCGATTCTTTCTCTTTTTTCTTACCCGACAGTTCCTTGTGATAAGTCGCCACTTCCATCACATGGTCGTAGCCAAGGTACACGGGCACCAGAGTCACCGGGCGTTCAATACCACGAATCACAGAGGAAAGCGTCATCGCCAGCATACCCGTCTTGGGAGCCAACAGACGACCGGTTCGGGAGCGGCCACCTTCGGTGAAGTACTCCACCGAATAGCCTTTGGCAAACAGCTGATCCAGATACTCTCGGAACACCGCGGTATAGAGCTTGTTACCGTTGAAACTGCGACGGATGAAGAAGGCGCCACCACGACGGAACATGGGACCGGCAGGCCAGAAGTTCAGGTTGATACCCGCCGCAATATGGGGCGGCACCATGCCTTCGTAATACAGGATGTAAGACAGCAGCAAATAGTCCATGTGCGAGCGGTGACAAGGCACGTAGACAATTTCATGTCCATCGTGGTGCAGCTGACGAATTTGCTCGGCACCCTTGATGCTGATGCCTTTATAGAGCTTGTTCCAAAGCCAGGTAAGGAAACGCTCGGCTATACGCACCAGGCTGTCGGAGTAATCTGCCGCGATTTCATCCAGATATTCAATGGCAGTCTCGCGGGCCTTTTCTTCGGAAATCTTTTTGCTGGCCGCCTCTTCGGCAATGGCCTTCTTGAGATTATCGGACTTGAGCAGGGCATGGAACATCGCCTGACGATTCGGCAGCACAGGGCCTGTCATCACTTTACGTTGGCGGCGGAAATGCACCCGCGCCACCCGTGCCAATTTGTGGGCAATACGCTTATCGGTGCCGTGTTCATCGGCCATGCTGCGCAGCGACACTGCGCGGGAGAACTGCACAAAGTTGTGGCGCCCTAAAAACAGAATCATCAAACACTTACGCAGCCAGGTTGGATCTTCACGCTCCAGCACAGCAGCACGCATGCTGTCGTCTTCTTTGCCTGGGGTGCGGCCCCAATACAGGCTTACCGGCACCAGTTGAATATCGAGATCCTTTTGCTGACGATGCAACGCCAGCAATTGCAAGAAGGTCTGCAGGAAAGGCTCGTTGCTTTCGCGCTTGCCAAACAGCGGCTTACTGCCTTCGAGACAAACGATTCTGGGAGTTTCCACGCCGTCGAGTTTCAACGGCTCGTAAGGGCTGGGCAGCCCCATTTTGCCAGTGATTTCATTGAGGGCGGCGATGTCGCTCACCGACTCAGTTTTCATCACATAAACCAAAGGTCTGGCGGGATCCAGATTCAAATCGGCAAAGGGGTCCTGCGGCACCACAATGGTGTGCACCAGATGCTTCTGGATCCAACGCAGAGACTTAAACCAAATAGAGTCGTGTGCTGACATGCTGTTTTCTTGGGACCTGGCTTCTATCAATAGCGGCATAGAATATCAGACAGCCATATCCCTTCGCCAATAATCTGAAAAATGGTTAATACTTGCACTGATCAAAATACTGTATATACTAACAGTAACTGTATAGAAAAACAGGAACACCCATGAGACCGCTGACGCCGCGCCAGGCCGAGATCCTGGACCTGATCAAACGCAATATCGCCGAAACCGGCATGCCCCCAACCCGGGCCGAAATTGCCACCCGGCTTGGCTTTAAAAGTGCCAATGCCGCCGAAGAACACCTCAAAGCGTTGGCCAAAAAAGGCTGCATTGAGATTATGCCCGGCACCTCCCGTGGTATTCGTCTCGCCGGTGACGAGCTGGAAGATCAGCCCGATCCGGGTCTGCCACTTATCGGTCAGGTGGCTGCGGGTGAACCCATTCTGGCGCAGGAACATGTCGAACAGTATTACCAGGTCGACCCCAATATGTTCCGCCCGCAGGCCGATTTTCTGCTGCGGGTTCGCGGCGACAGTATGAAAGACATAGGTATTCTCGATGGCGACCTGTTGGCCGTGCACAAAATGGATCAGGCCCGTAATGGCCAGGTTGTTGTGGCACGGGTTGAAGATGATGTCACCGTGAAGCGGTTCGAGAAGAAAGGCAATGTGGTTTATCTGCATGCCGAAAACGAAGATTTTGCCCCCATTGAAGTGGATCTGACCCATCAAAGCCTCGCCATTGAAGGGCTGGCAGTTGGGGTTATCCGCAACGGAGACTGGCTATGAACAAACTCCTTGGCAACGCACCGCGCCATCCCGGCCTGTGGACAGATGTCCCAGCAAGCAGCGCTATGGGTCCGGCTCAGGTGCTCACCCGCTCAACCTGTTCCATGGGGCGTGATGAATTAGCCAACCTGGCACCGGAACTGGCTCGCCTGAGCCTGGAAGGTCGCTGGATTGTACTTATCAGCCCGCCGAACATTGGCCTTAAAGCCATGCTGGCTCAGGCTGGTGTTCGTATGGACAGAGTATTGCTGGTGCATGCCAAGGACGAAGTTGAAACTCTTTGGGCGATGGAAAAAGCCCTGACCAATGGCACTTCAAGCGCGGTACTGTGCTGGACCAATGCACTGGAAGCCAGAGACAAGCGCCGCCTTGAACTGGTTGCCCGAAATGCCGTTGCCCTCGGCGTGATTTTTGAAAATGTAAATACTCACTCTCATGCCAACAACTTGCCAGGAAGAACCGAGCCAAACACCATACTCAGGCACCCGGCCCAATTCCACTAATCACAGCTTCATCCCCTTCAGCCCCGTTTTCGGGGCTTTTTTTCGATAATTTTTTCAGATAATTAGAAAAGAAAGTGATCTTGATCAATATTTAAACTGCAAGTAATGTAGTTCAGGCTAACAACGATTCGTTTGTTATATCTGGCGATTATGTCGTCGCAGTATCTGAGGCTTGCGCCATGGGTAATGCGGATCTGACCGATATATTCAGCTGTAGGTGCAAGTGTGGTTAAGAGAGCTGTAAATACCTAATCAACAATCAAACCGCCAATGCACTTTGAAGTCATCGTTGCTTTTTGTGGGAACTGAAGAGTTTGCATAGAGCAGAGACTTACTGTGTGACTTTTCTTTGTAGTTGCTTGATGCAATTGACAGAGGAGATGTCTTGTGAAGCATTGGTTGTATTGTATCGCGGCGGCTTTATTGGCCCCGCCAATCCTTGCGGCTGACATGCCGCTAAACATGACGCAGGGCGTAACGGAGATCAGTGGCAAGGTTTATGGCCTGCACATGACCATCCTGTACATCTGCTGCGCCATAGGTGTGGTGGTTTTTGGCGCCATGATTTACGCCATGATTAACCACCGCAAATCCAAGGGCGCCGTCGCCGCCCAATTCCATGAAAGTACCAAAGTAGAAATAGCCTGGACCCTGGTACCCTTTCTGATCCTGGTTGGCATGGCCATTCCGGCCACCAAAACCTTGATTGCCATGGAAGATCCTTCCAATGCTGAGCTGACCATCAAAGTCACAGGTTCCCAATGGAAATGGCGCTACGATTACTTCGACCATGACTTCGGTTTCTACAGCATTCTTGCTACTCCCCGCGCGCAAATTGAAGGTGCTGAAGCCAAGGGCGAGCATTACCTGCTGGAAGTCGACAATCCTCTGGTACTGCCCACCAATCGTAAAGTCCGTTTTCTGATGACTTCCGACGATGTTATCCACTCTTGGTGGGTTCCCGCCTTCGCCGTGAAAAAGGATGCCAATCCGGGCTTTATCAATGAAGCCTGGACCCGGGTAGACAAACCCGGCATTTACCGTGGCCAGTGCGCCGAGCTTTGCGGCAAAGACCATGGCTTTATGCCCATTGTGGTGCAGGTACTGGCTGAAGATGAGTTTGATGCCTGGGTAGAAACCCAGAAGCAGAAAGCCAGCGCACAGGCTGCAGAAGCTGCCGCTGCACTCAATCAAACCCTGTCCATGGACGAGTTAATGGCCCAGGGCGAAAAAGTCTATCTGGCTTCATGCGCCGCCTGTCACCAGCCCAATGGCGCAGGCTTGCCCGGGGTCTTCCCGGCCTTGAAAGGCAGCGCAATCGCCACAGGCGCGATAGCCAATCACCTTGAGATAGTGATTAACGGCAAGTCCGGCACCGCCATGCAAGCCTTTGGTAAGCAGCTTTCTGCCACCGATATCGCAGCCGTGGTGACCTATGAGCGTAATGCCTGGGGTAACAATACCGGTGACACAGTGCAAGCGGCCGACGTAAATGGCCACAGCCCTGATGGTGCAGCCAGCGCAGCCCCCTCAAGCTCTGAGCCTGCCATGAATACGGCGCCAGCTGCCACTGAGCCATCTGCCGGCAGCGAAACTTCGCCTACAGCAGTGGTTGCAGACGAACCCGCGTCCAACGAGCCACTGTCGATGGATGAGCTGATGGCCCGTGGCGAAAAGGTGTATATGACCGCCTGCGTCGCCTGCCACCAGCCCAATGGTGCCGGTTTGCCTGGTGCCTTCCCCGCCCTGAAGGGCAGTCCCATTGCCACAGGTCCCGTTGCCGACCACCTGGATATCGTTATCAAGGGTAAGGCAGGTACCGCAATGCAAGCCTTCGGCGCCCAGCTGTCGGCACAGGACATCGCCGCCGTGGTGACTTATGAACGCAATGCCTGGGGCAACAGCACCGGCGATGCGGTTCAGGCCACCGACGTCAACAATCATGGAAAGTAGGGGAACGCTAATGACTACCACGACCCACGATACCCATCAGGGCGTCCATGACGAACACCATCATGGCCCTGCCAAGGGCATAATGCGTTGGATTTTAACCACCAACCACAAGGACATAGGCACCCTTTACCTCTGGTTCAGTTTCATCATGTTCCTCACCGGTGGCGCCATGGCGATGGTGATCCGGGCGGAATTGTTTCAGCCCGGCCTGCAACTGGTTGAACCCAACTTTTTTAACCAGATGACCACGGTACACGGTCTTATCATGGTGTTCGGTGCAGTAATGCCCGCCTTTACCGGCTTGGCTAACTGGCTGATCCCCATGATGATTGGCGCTCCGGACATGGCTCTGCCCCGAATGAACAACTGGAGCTTTTGGATCCTGCCATTCGCGTTCCTGATCCTGCTCAGTTCATTGTTTATGGAAGGCGGCGCCCCCAACTTCGGCTGGACCTTCTACGCCCCCCTGTCCACCACCTACAGTCCTGACAGTACTGCGCTGTTTGTGTTTTCGGTACACATCATGGGGATAAGCTCCATCATGGGTGCCATCAACGTGATTGTGACCATTGTGAACCTGCGGGCCCCCGGCATGACCTGGATGAAGCTGCCGTTGTTCGTCTGGACCTGGCTTATCACCGCCTTCCTGCTGATTGCTGTGATGCCGGTACTGGCTGGCACTGTGACCATGGTGCTCACCGACAAGTACTTTGGCACCAGCTTCTTTAACGCAGCCGGTGGCGGCGACCCTGTCATGTTCCAGCATATCTTCTGGTTCTTCGGTCACCCCGAGGTGTACATCATGATCCTGCCATCGTTCGGGATCATTTCGGCCATTGTGCCCGCGTTCAGCCGCAAACCGCTGTTTGGCTATGCCTCTATGGTATACGCCACCGCCAGCATCGCGATTCTGTCGTTCCTGGTGTGGGCGCACCATATGTTTACCACCGGCATGCCGGTATTCGCCGAACTCTTCTTTATGTACTGCACCATGATGATTGCGGTGCCCACAGGCGTGAAGGTGTTTAACTGGGTGGCCACCATGTGGCGCGGCTCTATCACCTTCGAAACCCCAATGCTGTTTGCCATCGCCTTTATCATACTGTTCACCATCGGTGGCTTCTCGGGGTTGATGCTGGCGATTACTCCAGTTGACTTCCAGTACCACGACACCTACTTCGTGGTGGCCCACTTCCACTACGTGCTGGTGTCCGGCGCCATCTTCTCGATTATGGCCGCCGCCTACTACTGGCTGCCGAAATGGACCGGCAATATGTACGACGAGAAACTGGGCAGACTGCACTTTTGGTGCTCAGTGATTTCGGTGAACGTGCTCTTCTTCCCCATGCACTTCCTGGGGCTGGCAGGTATGCCACGACGCATCCCCGATTACGCCATCCAGTTCGCCGATGTGAACCAGATAGTTTCCATCGGCGGCTTTGCCTTTGGTCTGTCGCAGCTGATTTTCCTCGCGGTGGTAATCAAGTGTATTCGCGGTGGTGAGAAAGCACCTGCCAAGCCATGGGAAGGTGCCGAAGGCCTTGAGTGGACGCTGCCAAGCCCAGCGCCTTATCACTCGTTCAGCACACCTCCCGAGGTGAAGTAAATGACTACCGGTCGGGTATCAAACCGCAAACTCATTCTGGGGCTCGCCCTTGGATGTGTGGCCATGTTCGGCTTTGGTTTTGCTCTGGTGCCGCTTTACGACGTGCTGTGCGAGAAGCTCGGCATCAATGGCAAAACCAGCTCAGAAGCCGCCAGCTACAGCGAAATCCGCGTGGATGAGACCCGTACCGTTGAAGTGGAGTTTATGGCGCAGGTGCAGCCCGGCATGCCCTGGGAATTTGGTCCGGCAGTTAAGCGCATGCAGGTACATCCGGGGGAGCTGGTACGCACCGAATTTCATGCCACCAATAACTCAGGCAATCGCATCGTGGGGCAAGCCATCCCCTCGGTGTCACCGGGTCAGGGGGCCGCTTACTTCAACAAGACCGAATGCTTTTGCTTTAACCAACAGGTATTGGCAGGTCAGGACAGCACATCGCTGCCGCTGATCTTCTTTGTGGATCCCGACCTGCCTGAGTCCATAGGGACATTGACCCTCTCTTACACCCTGTATGACATCACCGACAAGAGTCTGGCCGGTGCCATACAGGCAGGAGCAGCAAAATGACAAGCAAGCCTCAAAACTATTATGTGCCCAGCCAAAGCGGCTGGCCCATCGTCGGAGCCATCGGCCTATTCCTGATTGCCTTTGGTGCCGGCAATTATGTCCATCAACTTAAATCGGGCGGCAGCGGCGGCGGATATATCCTGCTGCTGGGGATTGCCGTGATCCTGTTTATGATGGTGGGCTGGTTTCGAAACGTGATTGACGAGTCCATGTCCGGACTCTATTCAGGGCAGATGGATCGCTCGTTCCGTCAGGGGATGAGTTGGTTTATTTTCTCAGAAGTCATGTTCTTTGCCGCCTTTTTCGGGGCACTCTTTTATGCCCGCATGGTGGCGGTGCCCTGGCTTGGCGGCGCCTCTAACAACGCCATGACCCACGAAGTGCTGTGGCCTACCTTTGAGGCCGTGTGGCCGCTGGAAACCACCCCCGGCGGCACCCAAACCCAGGCCATGGGTTGGACCGGGCTGCCACTCATCAACACCATTCTGCTGCTCACATCCTCTTTTACTCTGCACTTTGCCCATGTCTCGCTGGAGAAAGGTAAGCGCACCGCACTGACACTGTGGCTGGGGCTCACCATTCTGCTGGGTCTGAGCTTCCTGACATTGCAGGCAGAAGAGTACATCCATGCCTACACCGAAATGGGGCTGACACTGGCCTCCGGGGTTTATGGCAACACCTTCTTTTTGCTCACCGGCTTCCACGGCATGCACGTAACCCTGGGCACCATCTTCCTGTTGGTACTGTTTTTCAGGGTTCTCAAAGGGCATTTCAGTGCCGACAACCACTTCGCCTTCCAGGCGGGGAGCTGGTACTGGCACTTTGTCGATGTGGTGTGGCTGTGTTTGTTTGTATTCGTGTACGTGCTGTAACTCAGTAAGGCCGGGGGTGGGGCGCTATCCACCCCATGGCCAGCGCAATCAGTAATAACAGTACCACCAGGCCGGAAAGTGCCACCCGGCGGCCGAGAAAGCGGCTCATGGGCACAGAGTTGTCGCCCTTGACCATGATGTAAAGCGCTCTGCCGAGATTGAAAATAATGAAAAGCAGCAGCAAAACCAGCACAGACTTGAAGAGCGTGACCATGGATTCTCCGGTGGGGCGACCGGCGCTGGCCGGCAAGTTGCTGATACTTTTCACTCTGGGACTCTTTGTGGTGCTCGTCAAGTTGGGATTCTGGCAACTGTCGCGGGCAGAGGAAAAACAGCAGCTGTTGGCGGCACAGGAAGCACGCTTTCAGGCAACCCCGCTGACCATGCATAACCTTGTGCAAACGCCACTGCAGCAAGCGCAAGGGGCCAGAATGGAAGTCACGGGTACCTTGATGGCAACGCCCACATTGCTGCTGGATAACCAGGTGATGGACGGCAAGGTGGGTTACCTGGCTTATCGACTGCTGCAGGTACCGGGTTACAAGGCTTTGCTGCCGGTGGAGCTTGGATTTATCGCTGCAGGCAACGACAGGCGGATATTACCGCAGCTTTCCGCTGAAGCCGTGCAACTGACACTGCATGGCAGACTGTATCAGCGTCAGGCCAATCCCATGAGTCACGGGCTTGGCGCCGAAGCCGGAGAGCCTATGCGGATACAGGCACTGGATATCAATGCGCTGTCGGTGCAGCTGGGTAAGCCACTGCTGAACATCTGCCTGCAACCGGACACCATGCCCGGACTGCCGCTGCCACGTCGCTGGATGCCGATCAGCATGCCGGTTGAAAAACACCTTGGTTATGCCGCTCAGTGGTTTTCTCTGGCCGGCGCCTTATTAGTACTGACACTGCTGTATTGGATAAGAACACGGAAGAAGAGCAACACATCTTCAGGGATTGAAACTCAATAATGTAAAGAGGAGAGAAGCATGAACTCCCCAACCTCAGGTGCGCGTCCCCTACTACTGCTGGTAGCAGCCTTTGCCCTTCCGGTGGTGCTGGCAAAGCTGGTGCTGAGCCAACACTGGTACTCCGAGGGCGTGACCAATAAAGGTCTGCTGTTTGCAAGCCCCACCAGCTATCAAAGCCTTGGTGCCGCCAACCCGCTGCCACAGCGCTGGCAAATCCTTTATCGCCTGCCCGAACAGTGCGACGCCAGCTGCGAAGACCGTCTGTACCTTATCAAACAAAGCTACACCGCCCTTGGCGCCGAGCGGGGCCGGGTCACTCCTGTGGTACTTCTCAGCGGCGGTGCCAACAAAGCTGTGCTTGATGACGATTTCTTTGTTACCGCCACCCTGCCCAGCGAACTTGAACCACTTTTAAGCGACCAGACTCTGATCTTGGTTGACCCCATGGGCACCCTGGTAATGAGCTATCCCAAAGTGGACGGCCGCGAAGCCAATATCACTCAGGGCAAGGCGATGCTGGCCGACCTGCGTAAGCTGCTCAAACTGTCGAGGGTTGGCTGATGGCATTGAAAACACTGCTTAAACTCACTCTGGTGTTTACCCTGATGGTGATCATCATGGGTGCCTATACTCGGCTGTCTGATGCGGGACTTGGCTGCCCTGACTGGCCAGGGTGCTACGGCCATATCAAGGTGCCCACAGCCGACCACGAACTTGCCAGGGTGGAGACTCACTTCCCCGGCCACACGGTGGAGCCGGACAAAGCCTGGCTAGAGATGATCCACCGCTATATTGCCAGTGGGCTTGGAGTGCTGGTCATCATCATTTTGGTCAGTTGTCTGAAAAGCCGCGAAGCACCGCGCAAACTGCCGGTGTTTATCTTCCTGCTGATCCTGTTTCAGGGCGCGCTCGGCGCCTGGACCGTGACCATGAAACTTATGCCGGTAGTAGTGATGTCGCACCTGCTGGGCGGCTTTACCTTGCTGTCACTGCTGACGCTGCTGTATCTCAGAACCAGCGGCTTTCGGATCCCCGGCGGTGACAGCCCCATGCGGGCATACCGTACTTTGGCGCTGACCTGTCTGGCTGTGCTGGTCGCGCAAATTCTGCTGGGAGGCTGGACCTCCTCCAACTATGCGGCGCTGGCCTGCACCGAGCTGCCTTTCTGTGAAGGAGATTGGAGTCAAAACCTGCGCCTTGCGGATGCATTTTCACCGTTTCAGGGTACCCACCCCAGCTTCGAGTTTGGCGTGCTCGATTACCATGCCCGCATGACCATCCATGTTGCCCACCGCTTTGGTGCCATGATCACCGCAGGTTTGGTGGGCTTACTGGCGATCCGACTGCTGCGCCGTGCCAACAGCAGCGCGCTGCGCTCTGCCGGCGGCGTGTTGCTTTTACTACTGGCGCTGCAAGTGGCGCTGGGGATTTCCAATGTGGTTCTGGGGCTGCCACTGGCGGTGGCCGTTGCTCACAATCTGGGGGCGGCACTCCTGCTGGTCACCCTGGTGTTCATTAACTACGCCCTGTGGCGCAAAGTCTGACAAGACAAGGAGTTTCCTATGGCCAAGTCGCTCTCAATCGCCGATATCTCCAGCCAGACCCGCAGCCACTGGCGTGCTTATCTGGAAATGACCAAGCCCAAGGTCGTGGCGCTGATGCTGCTGACTGTGTTGGTAGGCATGTGTTTGGCGTTGCCAGGTGCTGTGCCACTGCAACCCCTGCTTGCCGGTATGCTGGGCATTGGCATGATGGCGGGCGCCGCCGCTGCCATGAACCATCTAATCGACAGGCGCATCGATGGCCTGATGGCACGCACTTATAATCGGCCACTGCCCAAAGGTAAGGTGCCGGTGGCCAATGCCGTGGCCTTTGCCGCCGTGCTCGCCGTTGCCGGATTTGTACTGCTGTATCTGCTGGTGAATCCACTCACCGCCTGGCTGACACTGGCAAGTTTGCTCGGCTATGCCGTGGTGTACACCGCGTATCTTAAGCGCGCCACCCCGCAGAATATTGTGATTGGTGGCCTGGCGGGTGCTATGCCACCACTGCTGGGCTGGACCGCAGTCACCAACGAGTTCCACGGCCACGGACTGCTGCTGGTGATCATTATCTTCACCTGGACACCGCCCCACTTCTGGGCCCTGGCCATTCATCGTCGCGCCGATTATGCCAAGGTAGACATTCCCATGCTGCCGGTTACCCACGGCGTGGATTTCACCAAGACCTGCATCTTCCTCTACACCTTGCTGCTGGCACTTGCCTGCCTGTTGCCGGTGCTGGTTGGCATGAGTGGCGCTGTGTATCTGGTGGGGTCGACCGTGCTGAGCCTGATGTTTATCTACAAAGCATGGCAGCTAAAGTTCCATGAAACACCCGGCATGGCGATGGATGTGTTTCGCTTTTCTATCTACCACCTGATGCTGCTGTTTATTGTGCTGCTGGTCGATCACTACGTGTAAAAGCGCGCGCAGAAGGAGTAATAATGACGAAAAAATGGATCATTAGCCTGATTTTGGTGATAGGCCTTGGCGGCCTGCTGCTGATTAAGTTTGCGGGGGTGAAACATGTTCCGCCGCCGCTCGACACAGGTTTTGTATTCCCCAATGCCAAGCCGCTGTCGCCCTTCAGCCTTACCGACCAATTCGGCCAACCCTTTGATAACAGCCGTTTGGCTGGCAAGTGGAGTTTAATTTTCCTCGGCTACACCTCCTGCCCCGATGTATGTCCCACCACCATGGCAAAGCTGTCGGCGGCTTACCCTAGCCTGAATGATGCAGGCAACGTGCAGGTGATTTTCCTCTCAGTCGACCCGGCCAGGGATACTCTGGAGCGACTGAAGCAATATTCTGCGTTTTATCATCCGGAGTTTATTGCAGTAACCGGCGAGCACAAGGCGCTACTGCCGTTTACCCGCGAGCTTGGCATGGTGTACACCATGGTAGGAGAAGGCGCCGATTATCAGGTCGACCACAGTGCTTCCATTGTGGTGATATCTCCCAAAGGAGAGAAATACGCCGTTTTCAAACCAAAGTCTGACGGCAAAACCGTACCGCAAATCCTCAATCAGGCGCTGATCGCCGACATGCAGATTATCCGCAATCAGTTTTAATCCTGCCAAACATTCCTTCTCTCCAACTTGCGGCCGACATTGGCCGCTCTTTTATTCCATTTACAGACTCCCATACGAAAAAAAATCCTTGCAAATGAGGCGACAGTCTTGAATGGCGTCTATCTTTTGAAAGTAAAGGGACGCAACGCAAAAGCACGAAGGACGCCTCGATGTCTGAAAATACCGTGGAATTGGGCAGTGAACTGACCATACGTAATATCCAGCCGCTCTATAGCCAGCTGGCGGAATTGCTGCATCAGGGCAGCGCCGTCAGGCTGGAAGCATCTGAGCTTATCAAGGCGGACACGGCAGGCCTCCAGTTGCTTTTTTGCCTGCAATCCACCTGTGTTCAAAGGTCCATTCCGCTCAACTGGATAGGAATAACCCCAGAACTTAAAAAGCAATTCCTGCAAATGGGTATGCAGCTCCCGGGAATAACCGACGAACTGTAAAAGGATGACAGCATATGAAGAAGATTCTTGCCGTTGATGACTCCGCCTCCATGCGCCAGATGGTGGGCTTTACCCTCAAGACCGCTGGCTTTGATGTTACCGAGGCCTGTAACGGTGATGAGGCACTGAAAGTGGCGCAGACCGGACAATTCGACTTGGTGATCTCCGATGTGAATATGCCGGTGATGGATGGGATTACCCTTATCCGCAATCTGCGAACCTTGCCCGCCTATAAATTTACCCCACTGCTGATGCTCACCACCGAATCCGGCGGCGACAAAAAGCAGGAAGGACGGGCGGCAGGCGCCACTGGCTGGATTGTAAAACCATTCAATCCAGAGCAGTTGTTAGCCACGGTACGCAAGGTATTGGGATGATCCGCAAAGAGACGAGAGCATGGATATAGATCTCAGCCAATTCAGTCAGGTCTTTTTTGAAGAAAGTATTGAAGGCCTGGCCATCATGGAATCTGAACTGCTGAAACTGGATGTTGAAGCGCCGGATCCTGAAACCATCAACACTATCTTCCGCGCCGCTCACTCCATCAAAGGCGGCAGCGCTACCTTTGGTTTTACCGCTGTTGCCAACTACACCCACTTGCTGGAAACCCTGCTGGATGAAATCCGTGACGGCAGACGGCAGATGACACCGGATCATGTCGATATGCTGCTGCACTCGGTTGATTTGCTGCGGGGCATGATTGATTCGCTGATGAATCAAACCGAGTTCAGCGATCCTAAGCTGCAACAGCTGGAACAGCGCCTGGCGGCGGCACTGGCCGACGACAACGCACCAGCAGCTGAGGCTCCTCAAGAAACGCCAGCGACAGCAGCCTGCGACGATATCGGCCAGGGCTGGATAATCGATTTTAAAGCCGGTTTCGACATCATGCGCTGCGGCAACGATCCTCAGCTGATGTTTGCCGAACTCGCTGAAAAAGGCGAGTTGCAGGTACTACTGCAACCTGCTGAATTTCCTGCGTGGGATGACTTTGACCCTGAGGGTTGCTACCTGCACTGGCAGCTGCGCCTGGTTACCGACGTGGGTGTCGACAAACTCAAAGAAGTGTTCGAATGGGTAGAAGACGAGTGCGAAATCAGCTATCAACCCCTCGGCGCCACTGACACGCAAACCACGCCAGCAACCGAAGCCGCCGCTACGGCCGAAGCACCGTCGGCCGACGCAATATCTCCCGCGGCACAGACTGATGAGTCAACGCCTGCAGAGGCCGTCAGCGCAGAAGTGACTCCCATCTCGGCCCCAACAGAGAAAGCGCCTGCGGCTAAACCGACAGCGGTAGCCAAGAGCAGCGAAAGCAGCTCGATTCGGGTCAGCACTGAAAAAATCGACATGCTTATCAATATGGTGGGCGAGCTTGTGATCACTCAGGCCATGCTCGGTCAGATTGGTCAGCAGGAAGAAATTAATCAGGAGTCGCTGCTTCTGCTCCAGCAGGGGCTTGAGCAACTGGCCTCCCACACCCGGGATTTGCAGGAAAGTGTCATGCAAATCCGTATGTTGCCCATCAGCTTCGCTTTCAATCGATTCCCCAGACTGGTGCGGGATATTGGCCAGCAGCTGGGTAAAAAGGTCGAACTGGTACTGAAAGGGGAAGACACAGAGCTGGATAAAACCGTGCTCGAAAAAATTGTCGACCCCATGGTGCATCTGGTGCGCAACTCACTCGATCACGGGTTGGAGCTTCCTGAAGCTCGCCTTGCCCGCGGCAAGCCTGAAACCGGCACCATCATGCTGAACGCCTTCCATCAGGGCGGCTGCATTGTGATTGAAATTATCGACGACGGCGCCGGGCTCAACACCGCCAAAATTCTTGATAAAGCGCGGCAAAAAGGCCTGGTCAGCGCCGATGAAGAGTTATCGGACGAAGCAATCCACCAGCTTATCTTCAAGCCCGGGTTTTCCACCGCCGATGCGGTGTCGGATTTGTCCGGCCGCGGTGTGGGTATGGATGTGGTTAAGCGCAATATTCACGAGCTTAACGGCACTATCGAGCTGCATTCTGAAGCCGGCAAAGGCAGCCGCTTCACCATTCGACTGCCGCTGACCCTGGCGATTCTGGATGGCCAACTTATCCGGATTGGCAAGCATGTTTACGTGGTGCCACTGGTGTCTATTTACGAGTCGCTGCAGGTGCCCCCCCACCGTATCAATCAGCTTTCTGACGGCCATGAGCTTATTCGCCTGCGTGATGAATACCTGCCGGTAATTAAGGTTTACCGCGAGTTCAATCACGATGCCGACGCCAAAGAAATCAAAGATGGTTTGGTAATGGTGGTGGATAACAACAACGAAAAAACTGGCCTGCTGGTCGATGAATTATTGGCCCAGCAACAGGTGGTGATCAAAAGCCTGGAAGACAACTACACCCGTATCCCCGGTATTTCAGGGGCCACCATTCTCGGTGACGGCACTGTGGCCCTGATCATTGATGTGTCCGGTCTGGTGAATCTGGCCGGCATCGGCAGCAGCAACGAACACGCAGCGTAAAAGGAAGGCTGATTATGGCAGACATTTCCATTGAACAGGCTGAACACGGAAATCAGCAGTTTCTCAGCTTCATTATGGCCAACGAAGAATATGGGGTCGATATCCTCTCGGTGCAGGAAATCCGTGGCTGGGAAGCCACCACAGTGCTGCCCAACGCACCGGATTATGTCAAAGGCGTGATTAACCTGCGCGGCACTATAGTGCCCATTATCGACCTCAGGCAAAAATTCGGCATCAAGACCCTGGAATATGGTGCCACCACGGTAGTGATTGTGGTCAAGGTCACCATGGAAGACAGCCAGAAAATCATCGGCATTGTGGTTGATGCGGTATCCGATGTTTTCAGCATTGAAGAAGAAGAAATCCGCCGTGCACCAGACTTCGGCCATGAAACAGATTTGCGTTTCATCAAGGGGCTGGCCAACGTGCAGGACAAGATGGTTATTTTACTTGAAATCAATAAATTACTCGGTTCTGCAGTGCTACCGGACCCTGACACCCTGAGCCGGATTATCGGCAATATTGAACAGCAACCTCAGGCCGTCAACGCTTGAGACAGGTATTTGATTGAGAGGAATCAACATGGACGCAGGCAACAACAACCTGATGGGCCATAGCCCATTCACGCTGGGTGGCATGGTGATAGGCGCCGTGACCCTGGTGCTGAGCCTGGCAGGGCAGTCCGGCAACCTGGTTAGCGGCGCGCTGGCGCTGACTCTGGTGCTGATGGGCATTGGTCTTAGCCAGGGCGCCGGCCAAGGCAAAAGCCGAATCGGCGAGGCGCTGGACGAGATTTCCAAGGCGCTGCGAAGCAACACTCGCCCGGTGTTTAATCAATATGATATTCCGGGTTGGCAGGCGTTTTCAGACGACTTCTGTAACTTCTGGGATGCCCAGCAGCAGGGTAAAGCCACGTTGAAGGCACTGGATATCTGCCAGGCCAACGTGATGGTGGCAGACCCCAACGGCGATATCCTCTACTTCAACGAGTCTCTCAGGGCGACCCTGTCCGAGGCTGAAAGCGATATTCGCAAGGATCTGCCCAACTTCGATGCCAGCCGTTTGATTGGCGTGAACATGGACAGCTTCCATAAAGATCCTTCCCATCAGCGGCGCCTGATTGGTGCACTGAAATCTGTCTACTCGGCGCAAATCAAGGTGGGTGGCCGCACCTTCAGCTTGATTGCCTCTCCGGTGTTTGACGACAGTCACCAACGCATAGCTACTGTGGTGGAATGGCAAGACCTGACCGAGTCCCTTGCCCGCCAGCATGCTGAAGAAAAACTCATCCGTGAAACCAACCGTATCAAGCAAGCTCTGGATGTATGCCGAGCCAACGTGATGATGGCTGACGAAAACTACAACATCATCTACTTCAACAACTCATTGAAAGAGATGCTGAGCGGTAACGAGCAAAAGCTGAAAGAGTCGTTAAGCCGCTTCGATATGAACCAGCTGATGGGTGCCAATATCGATATCTTCCACCAAAACCCAGCCCATCAGCGCAACATGCTCGATAAGCTCACCTCGGCCTATGAAACCCGCATCAAGGTCGCCGGGCTGACATTCAATCTGATTGCAACGCCCGTGTTTGATAACGGCAAGCGCACCGCCACAGTTGTGGAATGGCGCGACGTAACCGCCATGCTCGCCCGTGAAGAAGCAGACCGCAAACTGTCGGCAGAAAATGCCCGCATTCGCAAAGCACTCGATAACGTGTCGTCCAATACCATGGTGGCCGATGCCGACTGCAACATCATTTATTTGAACGAGGCCGTACTGAAGATGTTCGGTGCCGCCCAGGCCGACATTGTCAAAGAGCTGCCCAACTTCAACATCAATAAGCTTATTGGTGAAAATATCGATGTGTTCCACAAGAACCCGGCGCATCAACGCAACTTGCTGGCCAATCTCAAATCCACTTACAGCAATCAGCTGAGAGTAGGTGGCCGCACCTTCAGGATCATCGCCAATCCGATTACCGATACCGACGGCACCCGCATAGGCACAGTGGTGGAATGGGCTGACCGCACCGCAGAAGTCGCCATTGAGCATGAGATTGATGCCATCATCAACGCCGCCAATGCCGGTGACCTGTCGCAGCGGATCACCACCCACGACAAAGATGGCTTCTTCCTCAACTTGTCCAATGGCCTCAACAGCCTGGTTGGCATCGCCGACAAGGTCATGGCCGATGTGGTGGAAATGTTTGACGGTCTGGCCAAGGGCGACCTGACCCGTAAGATAAACGGCGAATACGAGGGCCAGTTTGGCAAACTGCAAACCGATGCCAATGCCACGGTCAGCCGCCTGACTGAAGTACTCAACGGCATCAGCGAATCGGCCAACACCGTCACCTCAGGCGCCGAAGAGATAGCCCAGGGTAACGCCGATTTGAGCCAGCGCACCGAAGAGCAGGCCGCCTCATTGGAGGAAACCGCCTCCAGCATGGAAGAAAT
Source organism: Shewanella zhuhaiensis (assembly GCF_022484835.1). Lineage (NCBI taxonomy): Bacteria > Pseudomonadati > Pseudomonadota > Gammaproteobacteria > Alteromonadales > Shewanellaceae > Shewanella > Shewanella zhuhaiensis. Next base: position 173,772 of record NZ_JAKUDL010000004.1, on the reverse strand, counting down.
GACCGCGACCGTGAAGCAAAGCGCCGAAAACGCCACCCTGGCCAACACCCTCGCCAAAGAAGCCTCAAGCAAGGCCGACCATGGCGGCAAGGTGGTGAAACAAGCCGTTACCGCCATGGAAGCCATTAATGAGTCCAGTAAGCGGATTGCCGACATCATTGGTGTTATCGATGAAATCGCCTTCCAGACCAATCTGCTGGCACTGAACGCTGCCGTTGAAGCGGCCCGCGCCGGTGAACAGGGCCGGGGCTTTGCGGTGGTTGCAGGCGAAGTACGCAATCTGGCCCAACGCTCGGCTGGTGCCGCCAAGGAAATCAAAGAGCTCATTCGCGACAGCGTGAACAAGGTCAACGATGGCACTTCGCTGGTCAATCAATCGGGTAACACCCTGCAGGAAATCGTCCATGCGGTATCCAAGGTGGCCGAGATGATTAACCAAATCAGCGTCGCCGCTGAACAGCAAGCCTCCGGTATCCAGGAAGTGAACAAGGCTGTGTCGCAAATGGATGAAATGACTCAGCAAAACGCGGCTCTGGTAGAGCAGGTATCCGCCGCAGGTGACGCCATGGCCGAACAGGCACGCAACATGCGGCGTCAACTTGGCTTCTTCCGTACCGACGAGCAGACCACCAGCGCAGCACCATTGGCACTGGTTTCCGGTGGCGATAAGCGCCCAGCCGGTAAGTTTAAGGCGAGTAAAGAAGAGTGGCACGAGTTCTGATGACTAAGCGATGAAAGCGCACAGGGGCTCATCCAGTGAGCCCCTTGTCATCAGTGATGGCATGTACAGGAGAAGCCGCCTTGGAATTCAAATCCGAGCGAGAATTTACGATGACTCGGGCAGATTTCGAGTTTATCCGCGATCTTGCCTACAACCAGACCGGCATCGTTTTACCCGACCGTAAAAAACACATGGTGTACTCACGCCTGTGTCGGCGGCTCAGGGCGCTTAAAATCAACGACTTCAAAGATTACTGCCAGTACCTGCAACGGGAAGAGGAAGAGCTGGGCCATTTTATCAACGCCCTGACCACCAACCTCACCTCGTTCTTCCGTGAAAAACATCACTTCCACTATCTGCGTGATGATGTGGTGCCCAAGTGGCAAAAACGGGGTGGGAAACGCCTGCGCGTTTGGTCTTCTGCCTGTTCTACCGGTGAAGAGCCCTACTCCATTGCCATGACACTGGCGCCATTCTTCCCAAAAAACCAATGGGATCTAAAAATTCTGGCGACAGATTTGGATACCAATGTGCTCACCAAGGCCGAAAACGGCATTTACCCACCGGAGAATCTCGAAAGTCTGCCAACCAGCCTGGTTGAGCAGTATTTTCAGCGTCAGGGTGATATGGCAAGGGTGAAAGACAGCGTAAAAGAGATGGTATTTTTCAAGCAGCTCAACTTACTCGACAGCTGGCCCATGCAAGGGCCTTTTGATGCCATTTTTTGCCGTAACGTTCTTATTTATTTCGATAATCCAACAAAACAAAAAATCATTCACAAATTCAGACAGCTGCTCAGCGACGACGGATTTCTTTTTATTGGCCACTCTGAAACCTTGCATCAGATTTCAGACGACTTCGACCTGATAGGCCAGACCATATACCGTCCCAGACGCCATGGGCGCTAATCTTCAGAGGGGGAAGCTATGATAAGAGTGCTCATCGTTGACGATTCAGCATTGGTACGCCAGCTTCTGAGCCATATGCTGTCTCAGGCCGAGGACATTAAGGTGGTGGGTTGCGCCGAAGATCCTTATCAGGCCCGGGACATGATCAAAGAGCTCAATCCCCAGGTGATCACACTCGATATTGAGATGCCCAGAATGGATGGCATCGCTTTTTTACGCAACCTGATGAAACTCAGGCCCATGCCGGTGATCATGATTTCTACCCTCACCGAAAAAGGCGCCGCAATCACGCTGGAAGCTCTGTCATTGGGCGCAGTGGACTTTATCAGCAAGCCCAAGAATGACCTTGCCAACCGCTTGTTGGATTATCAGGACGAGCTGCTGGAAAAAGTTCGTCAGGCGGCAGTAAGCCGGGTCAGGGCATTAAGCCCACCACCACCGGAGCCAGAGTGCCCTTCCAAACTGAAAAACCGGGTCATCGCCATTGGCGCTTCAACCGGCGGCACCGAAGCCATTCAGCGACTGGTATCGAGGCTGCCCGCCAACTTCCCACCTGTGGTCATAGCGCAGCACATTCCCGCAGCCTTCAGCGCTTCGTTTGCCAAGCGGCTCGACCTGAACTCGCAAATGACCGTTGTCGAAGCGGTAGGCAACGAGCAGCTCAAACCGGGAAATGTGTATATAGCGCCCGGGCACTGCCACATGATTATCAAACGGGTCGGCGCACACCTGCATACGGCTCTGCTGGACACTGAGCCGGTGAACCGTCACAAGCCATCGGTGGATGTGCTGTTTGACAGCGTGGCCGATGTGGCCGGTAAAGCCGCCATTGGCGTTATCCTCACTGGCATGGGTCGCGACGGTGCCAAAGGCCTGCTGAACATGCGTGAGCAAGGCGCTTACACCATAGCTCAGGACGAAGCCAGCAGCGTGGTCTGGGGGATGCCCGGCAGCTCGGTGGAAATCGGCGCCGCCTGTGAGCAGCTGCATCTGGATAAAATCGCCGGCAAGCTGCTTGGCATGTTGAAATCAGAATAGTGAGCCCTTGGCTTCCGGCGTAAAGCTCAGGGCTCAGCAGGCCAGCTACCGTCTTTGTTTGGCCTCAGCCATGCCTGAGAAAACCAATAAAAGCCGCGCTGGGTTTTGGATGGCGCAGTGCAGTTGTAACGCGAACGCCCCGCAGGCAACTCACGGCTCGCCTGTACCTCAAAGCGGTTCTCATCAATCCACGTCGGGGTAACCGCACCTTCATTTGGCAGATAGCACCTGAGCTGCGCTTTATGGATATCTTTGCTATCGGCCAGCGTCAGTTGCATTTTTGGACGAAAATCATCACGCAGCAATGGGTCAGCCGGAGTCAGGCCAACCACGGGCATCGGCAGACTGTAGAGTTTATCTTTGAGGGTTTGCAGCGACGCATACTTGCCGCCAAGGGGAAACCTGGGCAAGGCCGTCAGATTGCTGTGTTGTCCAAGCGCCCCCGACTGCTGCCCAAAAGCCACCATACCAAGCTCGCCGACCAGCGCCTGCAGCTCAGCGTTATATTCGCCATAAGGATACGCCAGCATCGGGGTATCTGCTTTACCGCGCAGTTGCTCAAGTACAGCTTCGGTCTGCAACAGATTTTTCCGAACCCGCGCCTTCCAACCCGCCAGGTCTTCACCCGGCAGTTGGCGCACCAGATGCTCATGGGCAAAACTGTGATTGGCAAGCTCGGCCCCTTCTGCGGCCAACCGCGTCAGTGTGGCCATGCTCATCATGCCTTTGTGCGGTGCAGCCAGCGGCTCAGCGGCCACAAACAGGGTGTAGGGAAAACCGTATTCCTTTAAGATAGGAACGGCTTCATCGGCAATGTTTTGATAACCATCATCAAAGCTGATGGCCACCGCCCTCAGTGGCGGCGCTTCGCCCCGTTGCACAGCGGCAACCAGGCTCGACAATGGCACCACCTGAAAGCCGTTGTCAGCCAGATACTGCATATGGCTTCTGAATTCGGCCGGAGTCACGCTGGTCACCCTGGGGGTCGTATCGGACACATGGTGATATTGCAAAACCACCGCAGCTTGGGCGCTACCAATCAACAGGGCGAAGATGCTCGCCAAAAACTTCAACATTGCGGGGAAATTCCTCTGAACACAACGGACAACAACTGGCGCAACTGGCAGACACACCGACGCCTGTGGGCCTTGGCGTTGCCGATGATGCTGTCCAACATCACGGTGCCGCTGCTCGGTCTGGTCGACACGGCCATCATCGGCCATTTGAGCGAGGCCTATTATTTGGGCGCGGTAGCACTGGGGTCAACTCTGTTTACCCTGATCGTATGGCTGCTGGGCTTTTTACGCATGGCCACAACGGGGCTGACCGCTCAGGCCTGGGGCCGCGCCGATGGCCATGGGCAAAAGCGGTTGCTGCTTCAGGGGCTGGTGATGGCCTTTGCCATGGGGCTTGCGCTGCTGGCCAGCTATCCGCTGCTGCTCAATATCGTGTTGTCCTTTTCATCGGCAAGCAGTGAGGTGCTGAGCTACTGCCGCGACTATTTTGGTGTGCGGGTGCTGTCGCTGCCATTGGCACTGGCCAATCTGGTGATGCTGGGATGGCTGCTTGGCAGGCAGGCTCCCAAGGTCGCCATGTGGCAGCTGATTATCGCAAATCTGGTGAATATTGCGCTGGATGTGCTGTTTGTTATCGGGCTGGATATGGGTGTTAAAGGTGCCGCCTGGGCGTCGGTTCTGGCCGATCTGACCGCCTTTAGCATTGCCGGTTATTTTTGCCTGCACGCCTGGCGCGGCCTGCCGGAATCCATCATTCGCCTTAGCGACATCTTCCAGGGCACGGGCCGGTTGCTGAAACTCAATCGGGATATTTTCATCCGCAGCCTGTGTCTGCAGGCCACCTTTGCCTTTATGACTTTTAAAGGCGCCGGGCTTGGCGATACCACGGTGGCAGCCAATGCGGTGCTGCTGAATTTCTTAATGCTGATTTCCTATGCACTCGATGGCATAGCCTACTACGCCGAGGCCGAAACCGGTGCGGCAGTTGGCAGGCAGGATGCACGGGGCCTGACTCAATCGGTTGCACTCGCCTTTGGCTGGTCGGCACTGTTTGCCACAGGCTTTTCACTGACCTTCTGGCTGTTGGGGCCTGAGCTGATATCGCTGATGACGGATATCGACGCGGTACGTCTTGGCGCACAGCAATTCCTGCCTTGGCTGGTTGCCTTGCCGCTGCTGGCGTTTGGCTCCTATCTGTTTGATGGGGTATATATTGGCGCAACTCAGGGACGGATCATGCGTAACAGCATGATGCTGGCCACCCTCGGGGTGTTTTTCCCGCTGTGGTATTTATTTTCCCACAGCGGCAATCACGGCCTTTGGCTTGCGATGAGCGCCTTCATGGCCTGTCGCAGCTTAAGCCTCAGCTGGCATTTTTACCGCTATCATCCCGGTTTCATCCGGGCATAAAAAAAGCGGCCTCAGCCGCTTTTTTATCAGCCACTCTTACTGGTAAGAGTGTGAACCGTGTTGGTGCTCAGTGGCATCGCGCACGGCGGTCAGTTCGCCAGGGAACATATCCAGCAGCTGCTTTTCGATACCATCTTTCAGGGTCACATCGACCATAGAACAACCGTTACAACCACCGCCGAATTGGATAACGGCAATACCGTCTTCGGTCACTTCCACCAGCAGGATGTTACCGCCGTGGCTGGCCAGCTGTGGGTTGATTTCGGCCTGGATCACGTACTCGATACGCTCAACCAGCGGCGCGTCGGCAGACACTTTACGCATCTTGGCGTTGGGTGCCTTCAGGGTCAGCTGTGAGCCCAGCTGATCGTTCACCAAATCGATGCTGGCATCTTCAAGGAATGGGGCGCTCTTTTCGTCCACCATGGCGTTGAAGCCATTGAACTCAAGCTCGATATCATCATCTTCCACGGCATCAGGCGGGCAGTAAGACACACCGCATTCAGCTTGGGCAGTGCCCGGACTGATAACAAACACGCGGATGTTGGTGCCTTCAGGCTGATCGGCAAGCAGTTTCACAAAGTGAGCCTGGGCCGCTTCAGTAATGGTAATCATGTAGAGCGCTCCGTCAGGTAAACCTGAGTAAATTACTAAGAATTGCGGCTATGATACTCCGTCTCACCGCCGGATAGTAGTCCCGGCCACAACCACCATCGGGAAAAATGTCGACTGGATCTCACTCCCCCGGAAGCTTAAACAGCGCTCTCTGTAGTCAATTTAAAACCAACCTGCTAATTTGTTCAGTAATACAAAAAGATAATAACGAGCAACCCATGTCCCGCGCCTCTGTGTTAAACGGCCTGTGCCTGAGCATTTGTTTGAGCCTGCCCTTCGCCGCCCCGGCAACCCCTCTGGATGACTACCTTGGCTACCCCCTGGGCGAGTGGCATATTCGCCATGATCAGGTGAATGGTTTTCTCAGCCAACTCACCAAACAAAGCGACAGAGTCTCGCTGGAAAGCACCGGCTACAGTCACGAACGCCGCCATCAACTCACTGCAGTGGTAACCTCACCCGCCAATCAAAGTCGGCTGGATGACATCCTCAAGGACCGGCAACTGGTTAAACAGGGTAAAGCCAAAAGCCCCTTGTTGGTGGTATGGCTCGCGTACTCGATTCACGGTGATGAAGCCAGCGGCGCCCATGCCGCCATGGCACTGGTACAGGAACTTGCCACCAGTCAGGAAGTCTGGATAAAGGAGCTGCTCGATAACACTGTGGTGTTGATCACCCCCAGCCAGAATCCGGATGGATTGGACAGATTTTCAAACTGGTCAAACAGTTATCGCGGTATCGGCATGCCGATAAGCGATGAAAACCACAAGGAACACAATCAGAACTGGCCAGCGGGACGCTTCAACCACTATCTGGCTGACCTCAACCGCGACTGGTTGTTTTTAAGGCATCCCGAAAGCCGCGGCCGGGTGGCCTTGCTGCATAAATGGCAGCCCCATTACGTGGGTGACTTTCACGAAATGGGCCATAACCAGAGTTACTTTTTCCAACCCGGGGTACCCGACCGCACTCATCCACTCACCGATGGCCGCAATCAACAGCTGACCGAGCGACTGGCGCAATATTATCGCGATGCACTCGATGCCAAGGGCCAGCCTTATTACAGTCGCCAGGGGTTCGATGACTTCTTTTACGGTAAAGGCTCAACTTACCCCGACATCAACGGTGCCGTTGGCGTGTTGTTCGAACAGGCCAGTGCCCGCGGTCAGGTGCAGGACTCCGACTACGGCGGTGTCAGCCTGGCTGAGGCCATAGACAACCAGTTGGCCACCTCATTGGCGGCGCTTAAGGGCACCCATGCCCTGAGACAGGGGCTTATTGAGTTTCAACGCAGTTTTTACAGCGGAAAAAGCGGCAAGCAGGGGCGGGGTCAAGGGCGACTGGTGTCTACCCGCGGCGACCATCAACGCCTCAATGAACTGGCAAAGCTGCTGAGCCAGCACGGCATTGAGTTCAGCTATCTGAGTCAGGATCTGAAGACTGGCAAACAAATCTATCGCGCAGAAGATAGTTTGTTTATTCCTGGCGAACAATCTCAGTCGGTTTTGGTTGAGGCCCTGTTTGAGCGCCGCACCCGCTTTGCCGACCCAACTTTCTATGATGTCAGTGCCTGGGATTTACCTTCTGCCTTTAATCTCATCGTGGCCGAAAGCTTCCGCCCCGGCTCAGGCCAATTGAGCGACAGCCAACCCAAGTTGGCAACCGCAGCTATCCCGGACGATTCCGTGGCAGTGCTGCTGGACTGGCGCGATGGCGCAGCTGCGCCTGCACTTGTCCAACTGCAACGTAAAGGGCTGCGGGTACGCGCGGCGACCAAGGCCTTTACCCCCGCTGGAAGCGACAACCCGTTTCCGGCCGGAACCCTGATGTTGCAACTGCAGCAGGACGCCATGGAGCCTGCAACGCTTAAGACATTCCTGAGCCAACTGGCAACCGAGATGGATATTCGCTGGCATCCACTCAGCTCCTTTGCCGCCAGCTCGGGGATCGATCTTGGCAGCGGCGACATGGTGGCGCTCAAGCCCGTGCGGGCCCTGTTGGTGTCCGGCCAGGGCTCAGACCCCGCCGAGGTCGGCGAAATCTGGCAATTCCTCGACAGCAAACTGAAGCAGGGCGTGACTCTGGTCGACAGTGATAGACTGGGGCGGATTTCGCTGGATAAGTACAGCCACGTGTTGCTGGCGGATGGCAACTATAAGCATCTCGACGACGCGCTGGCTCGCAAGCTGGGCAGTTTTGTCAGTGAAGGAGGCGTGTTGGTGGCGCAAAAAGGCGCGCTTGGCTGGCTTGGCGACAATAACCTGCTTCGCACCGGAGTGCATGAGGCGCGCTTCTTCCAACAGCAGTTTGCCACCACAGGGCTGAGCTATGAGGATAAAGCCGCCTTCAAGGCCCGCCAGGCCATTGGCGGAGCAGTGCTCGCCTGGCAACTGGATCCGGCCCACCCACTGGCCTTTGGCCTGCCAGACCCCATGGTGCCCGTGATGAAGAACAAGGTACTGGGGCTTGGCGATACCAGCGAGCCTTTTGTGGTTAGCGCCAGATATCCAGATAAGCCGCTCATTTCCGGGTATTTATCGGATGAATATCAACGCGCATTTGGCCTTGGTAACAGCATGGTGGCCGAACCCAGGGGCAAGGGCGTGGTCGTGGCGTTCAGCGATAACCTGCTGTTTCGCAATATCTGGCTTGGCAGCGAAAAAATTTACGCCAACGCCCTGTATATGCTGCCCGCCGCCATGGCGCGATAAGCCTCAGCTGTCGAGAAGCCCGGGCGCCTCTGCCCGGGCCAGACACCAGACCTGCACCGCAACGCCCTGCGCCTCCAATAGCCGCGCAATTTCATTTACCGTGCTGCCGGTGGTCACTACATCATCCACCAACGCCACCGAGCCCGCCTCACATACACCATTTATCACAAAGGCATTTTTCAAATTCTGCCGCCTCACCTTACCGCTCAAACCCGCCTGCTGAGGCGTATTACGGCTGCGGGCAAGCAAGTTGCTGTTAACCGGGATTCCTGATAAACGAGACAGACTGAGGGCTATCTCGTGGGCCTGATTAAAACCCCGCTGTCGCAGCCGTTTGGGATGCAAGGGCACAGGCAACAGCAAGGAGACCGGACGCACCAATCCGGCCCGCTCAAGCCTGCACACCCTGAAATGCAGCGCCTCACACAGGCTTTGCAGCGGCGCAAACTGCCCCTGATACTTGATGCCGGCAATCGCCTGCCCCAGCCCCTGGTGATAACTGGCGGGTGCCACCACCGGCAAAGCATCCAGCACCCGACAACTGCCGCACAGGCCAAATTCCGCGGTCAAGCCGCGGCCACATCCCAAACAGGCCGGGCCCTGATACAGACAAGAGGCCAGGCAATGACAGCAAATACCGCTGCCATCGGTCAGGTGCTGATGACAGAGCAGACATCGGTTGGGTAAACTTTGCGCCAGACATTTAATGGCCCGTAGCCAAAGGTGGCGCCAGCGTAACTGATTGGCCATAGCATCATCCCTGATAAGAGGCAAAAGTGACAAAGCACCCGCAGCAAGCAATCCATATCGACAGCCACGGCCAGGGGCCGGATTTGGTCATACTCCACGGCTGGGGCATGAATGGCGCCGTGTTTGCGCCGCTGCAAGGTGCGTTTCCCGAGTATAGGTTGCATTTTGCCGACCTGCCGGGCTTTGGCCTGAGCGCCCCCGTTGCCGGAGAGCTGGATGCCTGGGTCGATGCACTGATGGCTGCACTGCCACCGCAGATGATTCTGGCTGGCTGGTCTCTGGGCGGCCTGGTGGCAACCCGCGCAGCACTGCACTACCCAGACAGAGTCAGGGCGCTGGTGAGCATTGCTTCATCGCCCTGTTTTATGGCGCGGGAAGCGGAGAAATGGCCGGGTATTCCGCCGCAGGTGCTGGCTCAGTTTGGCACTGAGCTTGGGAAAAATCTGCCCAAAACCATCGAGCGATTCCTGGCGATTCAGGCCATGGGCAGCGATACCGCTAGGGAAGACATTCGCCGCCTGCGCGATCTGGTGCTGTCGCGCCCGTTACCGGACGCCAGCGCACTAAAGCAGGGACTTGAGATGCTGGAGCAGGTGGATTTACGGCCTGAACTTGCCGGGCTCTGCCAGCCGTGGCTGCGAATTTGGGGGCGTCTTGACGGGCTGGTCCCCAAGCGGGTGATGCCCGCTATGCCCAGCAGTAACACTGCGGAAGATTTGATGCTCGCCAAGGCGTCCCATGCGCCGTTCTTTTCCCATCCCGATGAATTTATCAGCGGCATGGCAAGTTGGCTGGCAAAGCTTTAATCCAGGCGAATGAGCGGTTATTATTTAAACAACCCTGCCATCAATTAAGGATGCACCATGCTGGTTGTCACCAACTATCCTCAGGTACCGATCGCGACGACCAACGCCGCGACCGATGCGTTGCGGGTAGAAAGCCAGCAGCGCCCACCCATAGTGCCCGCGCCCGAGTTGACCAAGGGTCATGAAGAACGGGCCTTCAATTCACAAAATGAACGTACCGCCGACGAGCCACAGGTGCAGGCCAAACTGCAGCAGCGGGTTGACGAGCGCCAGCAACAACAGCACCAGCAGCAACAGCAACAAAGGGAAGGTGAAAAACAGGCCAGTCAGCCTCTGCCGCCCAAGGCGCTTAAGCTGCCAGCCCGCACGCCGGGGGCGTTGAGCCGTAAAGACATCAGAGTCAGGGTAGAAGATAAGGCACCCAAACAGCCTATAGGCGCCAAAACCGCCACGCCGGCAACAGGCCAGGAAGCCTCCCTGTACCGCACCATAGCCTCACATGTAGGCAGTTTCTATCGCCACACCAGCGAACCTGCTGCCGAAGCTGGCATCGAAGCCTGGATTTAATTGAGTCGCGGCAACCCAAGCCGCCGCGACCATATTCAGTGACGTTTTATTCCAGCGCAAACAAGCCCTGCTGATACGCCAGACTGCCCCAGAGCGCCCACGCCAGCGCGGTTTTTTGCATGGTTTCCGGCTGCGGGAAGGGGCTAAGACTGCCATCTTCACGCTGATAACGGAAACCCTCTGGCGCCCGCTCAGGCTGCAAAATAACCAAATCATTGCCACGCATATAGGCAAAGTTTTTGTCGTACTGCATCAGGGCCCGTCCGGGCCAATCATCGGCAACCTGGGTCAGATCCTGCCCCAGCATAGGGTAACGGCCCGAAATGCCCATCAGCGACAACAAGGTTGGCGCCAGGTCGATTTGACTCACCACCCGCTGATCGCGCTTAGGGGCAACCCCATCGGCAATGATGAGTCCAGGGATGCGGAACCGGTTCACCGGCACCAGGCTGGCACCACCCACACGGCTGTCGTGGTCGGCCACCACCAGAAACACCGTATCCTTCCAATAGTCTGAATCTTTGGCCAGCTTGAAGAACTCGCCAATGGCGAAATCGGCGTACTTGGCGGCGTTATTACGGGTCTGCTTGGGCTGCTCGAACAGCTCAATGCGGCCATCGGGGAACTCGAACGGGTCGTGGTTGCTGGAGCTGAACACCAGGCTGAAGAAGGGCTTACCTTGCTGATGCAGACGCTTGAACTCACTGTCGGCACGGCGCATCAGGTCTTCATCAGACACCCCCCAACTGCCCACAAAGGCCGGGTTTTGATAGTCATCCTCGTCCACAATGCGGCCAAAGCCATTGCCCAGGAAGAAGCTGCGCATATTGTCGAAGTGGCTTTCACCGCCATAAATAAAGGAGGTGTCGTAGCCCTGGCGTCGCAGCATTTCAGCAATGGTGAAGAAACCGTTCTGACTCTTGCCAAGTTTTACCACCGAGCGCGCTGGCGTCGGCGTGAAGCCAGTGGTGACCGCTTCGATGCCACGCACCGAGCGGGTGCCGGTGGCGTAGAGGTTATCGAAATACCAGCCTTCGGCCGATAAGGCATCCAGATTCGGCGTCAGCGGCAAGCCGCCAAGGCTGCCGACAAAACGTGCCCCCAGACTTTCCTGCAGAATGATCACCAGGTTGCGGGGCTTGCCGTGAAAACTGGCCTGGTTGTCCGACAGGCTCGGCAGCTTGTCCGACACAAAGCGCTCTGGGCTGCGGCCGCTGTCGGCCCGCACAGCGGCAATAATTTCATCTTTTGGCAGCTCACCATACATCTTGGCGGCATTGGCCTCTTTGCCCATCTGGCTGATGGCAAACACCAGCGAATAAGAGGAGTTCACCGTCAGTGAATTCACCAGCGGATCGTCACAAAAAGCCACCATGGCCGGGTTGAGCGGTCTGTGACCCAGGGTCGAACGGCCACCGGCCAGGATCACCACAGCCACCAGTACCAGCAATACCGGCCGCAGGTACCAACGGGGATAGGTCAGATTCTGGGTCAGACGGCCCGATAACTTCCAGCCGCCCCACAGAATAAGCGTTGACGCCACCAGGCCAAACAGCAGCTCAAGCGGTCTGCCGCTCCACAGCATAGACAACACTTCTTTGGGGTAAATCAGGTATTCGATATAGAGTCGATTGGGGCGAATGCCATACTCTTCGATAAAGGATGGGGTAGAGAGCTCCAGAAACAGCATCAACCACAGGCCCAGAGTCAGCCACAGTCGCAATATGGGGCGCCACACATAGCCAAGCACATGCTTGCCACCAAATATCACTGTGCCGAGGGCCGCGCCGCCCCACAGCCAACACAGGGTGGCAATATCCACCCGCAGCCCCTGCACCAGCAGGTGTTGCCAGCCTCCGGCGGCATCAACCCGCTCAGCCTGCCACAGCCCCAGGCCAATCCGGCTTATCATTAGGGCTGCCAATGCCAACAAGGCAAAAATCCCCAACGCCCGCCATGGGCTTTGCGGTGGTTCTCTGAATCTCATTGCGTTACTCCGGCGTCCGCTCTTGTCGGCGGTCTCTCATACGTGAGTGGTATGATACTCACAGCCACCAAAAGTTCACCTGAATATCACAGAAAATTCATACCCGGGCACAAGTCGACCGCAGAATTCAACAAAAGCATCGGCAAGATTGCCGGGAGGCGGGATTGTGACTGCCTGATTTGCATAAAAAAACGCGGCAAGGGCCGCGTTTTTCAGTCTGCTTGGGCAGAATTATTTTTTCATCTTGGCAAAGGCATCGGCAAAAGCGTTGCCCATGGCGGCATTGATGGGTTGCGGCTTGGACGCCTTGCCCTGACCACCGGCCTGCGGCTTACCCTGAGGTTTAGCGCCCGGCTTGCCACCCTGCCCCTGACGGGCGCGTGGCTGGCCGCTTGGCTGCGGCTTTTCATCCAAACGCATGGTCAGGCCAATACGCTTGCGCTCCACATCCACTTCCATCACCTTCACCTTCACCACATCACCGGCCTTCACCACTGTGTGCGGGTCGCTGACAAACTTGTCCGACAGCGACGAGATATGCACCAGACCATCCTGATGCACCCCTATGTCGACAAAGGCGCCGAAGTTGGTGACATTGGTGACCACGCCTTCGAGGATCATCTCCAGCTTGAGGTCACGGATTTCAGTCACGCCTTCTTTGAAGTGCGCGGTCTTGAATTCACCACGTGGATCGCGGCCCGGCTTATCCAGCTCTTTGAGGATGTCGGTCACCGTTGGCAAACCAAAGGACTCGGTCACAAACTCCTCAGCCTTGAGGGTACGGATAAGCTCGGTATTGCCAATCAGGTTGCCAAGCGGCAAATCGCGGGTCTGGGCAATGTTTTGCACCAACGAGTAGGCTTCGGGGTGCACTGCCGAGGCATCCAGCGGATTATCGCCTTCACGAATACGCAAAAAGCCGGCAGCCTGCTCGAATGCCTTGGGGCCGAGGCGCGGCACTTTTAACAGCTCTTTGCGGTTCTTGAACTGGCCGTTTTCGTCGCGGTATTCCACCACATTTTTCGCCAGGGTCTTGTTCAGACCAGACACCTGACTTAGCAGCGCCACCGAGGCCATATTCAGATCCACGCCTACGCTGTTTACGCAGTCTTCCACCACGGCTTCGAGGCTGGAGGACAACTGGCTCTGGCTCACATCATGCTGATACTGACCAACGCCGATGGACTTGGGCTCGATTTTCACCAGCTCTGCCAGTGGATCCTGCAAACGACGGGCAATAGACACGGCGCCGCGGATGGATACATCCAGATCCGGAAACTCCTGCGCCGCCAGTTCAGAGGCCGAATACACAGAAGCGCCCGCCTCGCTCACCATCACCTTGGTCAGGCCTGGATGGCTTTCTTTCACGGCGGCAATCACTTCACCGGCCAACTTGTCGGTCTCGCGGGATGCAGTGCCGTTACCCACGGCAATCAGCTCCACCTTGTGCATGTTCACCAATGTGGTGAGGGTACGCAGCGACTTATCCCACTGATTTTGTGGCTCATGCGGGAAAATAGTCGTATGAGCCACCAGCTTGCCGGTGTCGTTTACCACCGCCACTTTCACCCCGGTACGCAATCCGGGGTCCAGACCCATGGTGGCCTTGGAGCCCGCAGGGGCAGCCATCAGCAAGTCGTTGAGGTTACGAGCAAATACCTTGATGGCATCGTCTTCAGCCTGTTCACGCAGACGGGAGATAAACTCGGTTTCCATCTGCAGCGCCACCTTGATGCGCCAGGTACCTGTAACCACGGTTTTCAGCCACTGATCCACAGCACTGTCACCCAGTTTCAGACCCAGATGTTCGGCAATAATCACCTCGCAGTAACTGCCGCTGCCGGGCTCGGCTTCAGGATCGGCAACCATCGCCAGGCTTAAAATGCCTTCATTGCGGCCACGCAGCATGGCCAGCGCCCGGTGCGATGGCACCTTGCCCAAAAGCTCACTGTGCTCAAAATAGTCGCGAAACTTGGCGCCTTCTTTCTCTTTACCGGCAATCACTTTGCTTTGCAGCACAGCCACACCCGAGAGATGTTCACGCACCTTGCGGATAAGCTCGGCGTCTTCGGCAAAACGCTCCATCAGGATGTAGCGGGCGCCATCGAGCACGGCGCGCACATCGGCAAATCCGGCTTCGGCATTGATAAAGGCGCTCGCTTCGGCGTCGATATCGGCGCTGCGGTTGGCCAGCAGCAGTTCGGCCAATGGCTCGATACCGGCCTCAATGGCAATTTGGCCCTTGGTGCGGCGCTTGGGCTTGTAAGGCAGGTACAAGTCTTCAAGGCGGGTCTTGCTGTCAGCACCCAGAATGGCGGCCTTGAGTTCGGTGGTCAGCTTACCCTGCGCCTCAATGGACGACAGGATAACGTCACGGCGATCGCCAAGTTCACGCAGGTAGCCCAAACGGCTGTGCAGGGTTCTCAGCTGGGTGTCATCCAGACCACCGGTCACTTCTTTTCGATAACGGGCCACAAAGGGCACGGTTGCGCCATCGTCCAGCAAGGCGATGGTGGCAGTCACCTGTGCCTCACGGACATTCAATTCTTCGGCGATGATCCGCGCAATATTTGATGTCATCAAGGATTCTCGTACGTCTGTGGTGTAGAAAAACACGGGAAAAAATCACAATGCCCCCAAGAGTACCACAGCCCTTGGCTGAGTTTCATGCCCGGCGATAATCAAGCGCTTTTACAGGAAAAAAACAGCCTCTCGACCTATGCTTTTATCACTTCCCCCACGCTTTCTATCCAGCATTCGGAGCAAGAATGACCCGAGTCGGCAAACTCCTGTATCCCATCGCCCTGTTGCTTGCTGCCTTGCTGACGCAGGCGGCGGACCTCACCCCTGAACAGGTCAAGACCGCCTACGTGTTTAACTTCCTTAAGTACATCACCTGGCCGGACGAGGCCAAACGCAATGAACTTAAGCTGCTGTACACGGGGGATGATGGCAAATATCTGAGCGTGCTCAAATCGTTGGAGCAGCAGCAAGTCCGCGGGCTGAGATTAAAAGTGACCCAGGGCAGCAGCAACAGCGCCATCACCGCGGCCGATGTGGTGCTGGTGGATAAAGCTGGCGAGCCGAGGCTTGGGGCCATTAATGCCCTTATCAAAGACAAACCCATTTTGGTGATTGCCGACAACGCCCGGGAAAAACAGCTGTTCGGGCTGAATTTTATTGCCAAAAGCGGCGGTAAAATAGGTTTTGAAATAAACAGATACAGCCTAATTTATCAAAAGCTTATCGTTTCAAAAGACATAGTTATCCTCGGCGGCACCGAGCTGGATGTCGCTACCATGGTCAAGGATATGGAATCCACCCTGCAGGCCAACCGCGAGCAATACGCCAGGTTGCAGGCTCAGGTTGCCGAAAAGCAGCGTCAGCTGGAGGCTCAGCAGCAACAGCAGCGTCAGCAACAAGCCAAGATTGCCGAGCTGGATGCCACCATCACAGAGCAGCGCCAACTGCAGGCCAGCCTGCAAGCCCAGCAGCAGGACATGGAAAAACGTATGGCAGACACCCAGGCCACCTTCAGCCGCCATCAGGCACAGCTGGATGCCAAGCAGCAGGAGCTGAAAAACAAGACCGAAGACATTGCCGCGCTCTCGGCCTCCATCAATGTCAACGAAGCGCGCATTCGCGAACAAAAACAGATACTGGCAAGCTATGAAACCGAGCTGGCACAGAAGGAGCAAAACCTCGCCAGCCAGAGCGAAACCCTCGAAGCCCAAAGCTCGACTATTCAAACTCAAAAGTACCTGCTGTATATCTCCATCGCGCTCATTATCTCCATCAGCGTGTCCATCATGCTGATTTACCGCGGCGTGCGGATTAAAAACGGCCTGTTCCTCAAGCTGGCCCACAAAAACACTGAGCTTGAAAAAGCCAATACCGAGATTTTGAATACCCGTGACCAGCTGATTAAAAGCGAGAAAATGGCGGCTCTTGGTGGTCTGGTTGCCGGGGTTGCCCACGAAATCAACACCCCGGTTGGGGTCGGCATCACCTCTTCGACCCACATGCAGGAACAGCTGGCGCGCTTTATCAGTCGATACCGGGCCGACGATGTGAACGAAGAAGATTTGGATCTACTGCTCGACGACCTGACCCAATCCCTCGACCTGCTGGTGCGCAATCTGGATCGCGCTGCCAGGCTGGTGCGCAGCTTCAAACAGGTGTCGGTGGACCAAAGCCACGAAGAAGTGCGTACTCTGCAACTGAAGGAATATATCCGCGAGGTGTGCGACAGCCTGCAACACGAGCTCAAGCGCGGCAAACATCAGGTGCACATTGAAGCCGACCCGAGCCTCAGCTTCAGCTGCGAAGCCGGTGCCATGGCGCAGGTGCTTACCAATCTGGTGATGAACTCGCTGGTGCATGGATTCAGGGACATGAGTGACGGCCAAATCCGTTTCGAATGCTATCGCAGCGGCGATGGCATCATCATCGACTATCAGGACAGCGGCAACGGGATCGACGACGATGCCATTTCCAAGGTGTTCGACCCCTTCTTTACCACCCGTCGCGGCGAAGGCAGCTCGGGTCTTGGGATGCACGTGTCTTTCAACATAGTCACCCAAAAATTCGGCGGCGACATTCAGTGCCTGCCCTGCGCCCATGGCGCACACTTCCGGCTGAGTTTGCCGCTGCAACCGCCCGCGTAATCAAGCCGATTCTTAGTCAATTCAGCACTTAATTAAATTGTTTTTAGTCAAACCGATAGCTGAGACCAAGTTCCACAGTGCGCCCCGGCAGCGGGTTGCCGGGTTCGCCATCGAAGGCGTAAAAATTGTCTCTGCCGAGCAGATTTTTAAACCGCAGATGCCAGCCAAGTGTGCGCCACTGCCCATGTAAACTGGCGTCCAGGCTGGCAATGGCACTGGCGTCGCCTTCGATATCACCATGCCAGCGGTAGCCCAGCTGCGCCCTGGCAAAGCTGAGGTCGTGGGCCACAAAGGCCAGCAGCTTGGCCTTGGGCATGTCTTTGGTGGCCGCTTCAGAACCACTGGCAGGCCACACCTGATTCAGGGCACCACCGAGTTGCCAATCGGCAGCAAACCGCCATTCAAACTCGGCCTCCACGCCATAGACTTCAAACCGCTGCGCCGAGTTGGCAAAGCTGTTTTTACTCAGCTCATCCCCCTTGTCATCGATGAATTTCAATGGCCGACCATCAAGGGCACTGTCGGTTTGATTGTAAAAGCCGCTCAGTTTCAGCATCCAGGGGGATTGCAGATACAACACATCCAGCTCGGTCGAACTGAAGGTCTCGGGTGCCAAACTATCGCTCAGGCCCGCCAGGGCCGCAGCCGGATCGGCGGCATGGGTGCCGACATAATTGCGGGTTTCATCGTTCAGCAGGTATTCCTTCAACCCCGGCGAGCGAAAGGCCGAACTGTACAACGCCTTCAGCGTCCAGCGCTCATTGAGCGCCTTCACCAGTGCCACCCTTGGTGACCAATGACTGAAACTGTCCTGCAGATAGGCACCTCTGTCGTAACGCAGCCCAGCGGTAAGATGAATATCCAAAAGCGAAGGGAAAACATCGTGATACTGAAAAAATGCCCCGCGATACTCCACACTGTCTGAGGCCTGCCTTTGCCACTCAGGCGCTGAGATATCGGTTTGTGCCAGCTCCTCAAAGGGCGAGTCAGGCACAAAAAAGCCGCCCTTATCCCGGCGCCGCTCCAATGATGCGCCCAACAGTAATGAGCGCTGCTCCCCCAGCTGCCATTGCAGTTCGGCCTCCAGCAATCTGGCGTTGGCCTCCACCGAATACTGGCTGAACAGCGGCTCATCTCCAGCCTCAATTTGCGCCCGGGTGTTGTTAATGGCCGTGCCCGCCTCGTCCGAGTCGTTATTCACCAGCCGCACACTGGCCTGCCAGTCATCAAAAAAGGTGTTCTGCCAGCTGAGATAGGCGATGCGGGTATCCCACTGGATTTGGTTTTGTGGCACCGACAAATCGCCCACCCAGTGCTCGCCAAGGCCCGACTGGCGCTGCATATCGATATAGCCCACCACAAACTGGCCCCAATTGCCGGGGGCAAAGGCGTGGCGCACATAACCAAAGTGCGCCTGCTGATCATCGTAATAGCGCTGCAAAGGTGAAAAGTCCGGCCCCACCAAGGCCTGCTCACTGCCCTTATCGAAGGCCTGATACACTCCAAAACTGTTACCCAAGCGGCTCGATAACCTGCCGCTGACCATGGCACGGCGCCCGACTTCATCACCGCCATAGCTGCCATCCAGCTGCAAACCATCGGTGCCTTCGCTATCGGAGGTGAGGCTAATCACCCCAAAAAATGCACTCTGACCATAAATCGCCGAGGCAGGCCCCCGCAGCACTTCCACCTGTTTCATCGGCAGTAATGGCAACTCGTTTTCAATCGGCGCCTTGTTGGCGCGGGCATGGTTCAGCCGTATCCCATCCAGCAGCACCAGGTGTTTGTTGTTCTCAAAACTGCCAGCCCGCTGACCACGGGTTTCCAGCACCCGTTCGCCGTAAATGCTGTAGCTGCTGTAACCCGAAGTCACATCCGCCAATCCGGCCAGCTGACTCACCCCAAGGGTTTGTAATTGTTCCTGATTAAATACGCTGATATTGGCGGGAGACAAGCTCAGCGGTAAAGACACTTTTGAGGATACCGACACCTGAATGTCGGCCAGCTGCTCTATCGACAGCTCAAAAATCGACTGCTCGGCCCATGTGGCAACGGGAACCATGGCCGCAACGCAACACAGAGCCAACTTGGATGGCTTCATAGCTTCACCCCGGCAAACAAAGGCAAAATCACCCCTGATTTTGAGTATAGAAGCCACTGGAACGGCCAGCATGTCACCGCGCAAAGATTCAAAATGCACAGCTAAAAAAAAGCGGCCGAAGCCGCTTGGTGTTTTGCCGATCTGGCTAGTCTTCTGCCTCGAAGGGCTGGTAGCGGATGGCGTTGATGTACCACTCTTTGCGGCCGGAGGGGGTTTGTACCGAGACTTCGTCGTCCACCTGCTTGCCAATCAGGGCACGGGCCATGGGGGAATCTATGGTGATGTAGCCTTTTTTGGTGTCGATTTCATCTTTGCCGACAATACGATAGCGCACAATTTTGCCTTCATCGTTTTCCAGCTCAACCCAGGCGCCAAAAAACACCTTACCCTCCTGTTGGGGGGAATAGTCGACAATTTTCAGCACTTCGAGACGCTTGATAAGGTAGCGCACCCGGCTGTCGATTTGCCGCAGCAGCCGCTTATTGTAGGTGTAATCGGCGTTTTCTGAGCGATCGCCCTGGGCGGCAGCCTCCTGCACCTTGAGGGTAATTTCCGGGCGGTATTCCTTCCAGAGGTATTTCAGCTCCTTATCGAGCGCTTCCCAGCCTTTGCGGGTAATGAGATGGGCTTTTTCAGCCATGAAAAACAACCTGTATAAATGCAGTATCTGCCCACAGGGTTCCAGAAGCCCGACCCGCTTGCAAGCACCAAGACGAGCCCAAGCCCGCGAGCGCACCAAATTTGTTCGCCCAATCGCCTCAGGGAAGGTGCGAACAATTCCTCGCACAGTAAGCACAGGGCTTATTCGCACCTTCCTTGGCTATATTGAACAATGCGCTATGTCGTGAGTTTGGGCACAGGACTGGCGTTTAACGAATGTTACAAAGTCACAGGTGCTTTTTGGCCCTAAACTGGCTAAATTTAGGATATTCCGCCATTTTTTCGGTTAGTATGTTGTGGCTGCTGCGGCCACTTTGAGGGGAAGGATACATGGGACAGGAAACTTCCAAGATTCTGGTAGTCGACGATGATATGCGCCTTCGTGCGCTGCTTGAGCGTTATCTGGTTGAACAGGGCTATCAGGTTCGTGCTGCGGCCAATGCCGAACAGATGGACAGGTTGCTGGAGCGGGAAAACTTCCACATGATGGTGCTGGATCTGATGCTGCCCGGTGAAGACGGTTTGTCTATCTGCCGCCGTTTGCGCCAGAGTGGTAACCCGCTGCCCATCATCATGCTGACCGCCAAGGGCGACGAAGTAGACCGCATTATCGGCCTCGAACTCGGCGCCGATGATTACCTGCCCAAACCCTTTAATCCCCGCGAACTGTTGGCCCGTATTAAAGCGGTAATGCGCCGTCAAACTCAGGATGTGCCCGGTGCCCCGGCGCAGCAGGAAGAAGAAGTCAGCTTTGGCGAGTTCACCCTCAATCTGGCTACCCGCGAGATGTATCAGGGCAGCGAATCTATTTCCCTCACCAGCGGCGAATTTGCCGTGCTTAAGGTACTGGTCACTCACCCGCGCGAGCCGCTGTCGCGGGATAAGCTGATGAACCTCGCCCGAGGCCGTGACTACTCGGCGCTTGAGCGTTCCATCGATGTGCAGGTGTCCCGCCTGCGGCGCCTGATTGAGAAAGACCCCGCCAACCCCAGATACATTCAAACCGTGTGGGGCCTGGGTTATGTGTTTGTGCCCGACGGCAGTGCCCGTCGCTGATCCCCGGGTGATTGAATGAAACTTCGCTGGTGGCAGCGGTTGCTGCCCCGCAGCGCCTTTAGCCAGACCGTGATGCTGATTGGTTGTCTTTTGCTGATCAATCAGCTGTTTTCTTATGTGTCTGTTGCGCTCTACGTGATAAAACCCAGCTACCAGCAGATTAACCAACTCATTGCCCGGCAGATAAACTTTATGTTTGCCGACGATGTGGTGATCGGCCGCGAGTACCTGAGTTTGGTAGACGCCCTCAATGCCAAAGTCCATGACGACAGCATGCAGGTGTATAACCAAAAGCAGGCCCGTGAAGCCGGCATAGACAACGCCACCTACTACAACCTATTGTCGGAGCAGATGTCCGAATACCTGGGAGGCAAGGCAGAAGTACGTATTGCCCAGGGCGAAACCGTTCAAATCTGGATCCGTCCGCCTCAGGCCCCCAGCGTGTGGATCAGGGTGCCACTGTCCAGCTTCAACGAATTGGAAATGTCGCTGCTGACCCTGTATCTGATGGTGATTGGTGCCCTTAGTGTGGCGGGCGGTTGGCTGTTTGCCAGACGCCAAAGCAAACCATTGAAAGAACTTCAAAAAGCGGCAATGAGCGTATCGCGCGGCGAATACCCGGAGGCGATCCCGCCCGCGGGCTCCAGTGAAATTGTCGAAGTAACCCATGCTTTCAACCAGATGGCCCACAGCATGCGGATGCTGGAGCAAGACCGTGCCCTGATGATGGCGGGCATTTCCCACGATTTGCGCACCCCGCTCACCCGGATCCGGCTGGCATCCGAAATGATGGTCGAAGAGGACGCGTACCTGCGCGATGGCATAGTGGCCGACATCGACGACATGAACGCCATCATTAACCAGTTTATTGCCTATATCCGCCAGGATCAGGAAGCCGTGTGGGAAAAGGCCGATATCAATCAGCTGGTTACTGAACTGGCACAGGCCGAATCCAAACGTGATGCCACTATCGAGCTGGCGCTGGGCGAGTGCCGCGAGATCCCCATGCAGGTAATCGCCATCAAGCGGGTGCTGGGCAACCTGCTGGAAAACGCCTTCCGCTACGGCCGCGGCTGGCTTAAGGTCTCGACCCGCATGGAGAAAAACCAGCTGGTGCTGACGGTGGAAGACAATGGTCCCGGCATTCCTGTTGATCAGATCCCTAAGCTGTTTCAACCCTTTACTCAGGGCGATACCGCCCGTGGCAGCGTGGGCTCTGGCCTGGGGCTTGCCATTATCAAGCGCATCATCGACCGCCATCAGGGCAAGGTAAAACTCAGTAATCGCAGCGAAGGCGGCCTGAAAGCCGACGTCTTTTTACCGCTGGAATAAGCGGCCTCATAAAAGTGTAACCAGGCTGTCATAAGCTGCTGATATCCAGTGCTTGTCGTCTGCCGTTATGAAAATTTCCACCCTGTCATTGGGCGCTTCGGCGCTGCTTTTGGTGTTGGCCAGCTTGATGACGGCCACCTTGCTTTGGACCAGCAAGCAACGTGCTCAGCTTGAAGATCACAGCAATCGGATTGCCACACTGCAACAGGACTTTGTGATTGATGTGCGCCGCCTGCTGGAGCTGTACCTCAAAAGCGGTGATGCCAGCCAATTGGAAGCCGCCCGCAGCAAACTGCGCGATATGAATGCATCTCTTGCCGCCCTGCCCGCCGCCGAGGCCACTCAGCTGGCCGCAACCCTCAGCCAATTTGAAGCCGATCTCGACAGTAAGTACCGCGCCGCCGGTAAACTGGCGGGCAACCCGCGCCAACTGCTGGCCCACGCCGAATCTGAACTGCTCGACTACAACCGCATGCTGGCAAGCTACGCCACCGAGGGGCTGAGCAGCGCCCCGGACAAAGCCACCGCCCTGTTACAGCTCACCCAGGAACTGCCACCGCTGGTATATGGGTTGTCGCAGCAGACCGACGCTTATCTGATTGGCCGCGACAGCCGCCTTAAGAAGGTGTTGGAATCGAGTCTCGACAGCCTTGAGCACTGGCAGCAACAGCTGGCCGCCATGCCGCTGCTGGGTATCTATGAAGCAGCGGATGATGAAGACCTGTTACCCGGGCAGGATGCGCCACAGGCGAGCGAGAAAGGGGCCGCACTGGTGGCGGAACTCAGCAGCCTCAGCAGCCGATACCGCCGCGAGATAGACAACACTCACCAGTTACTGGTCGATAACCAGGCTACCCAGGAGTCGCTGCTCGGTGCCATTGCTGCCACCGAGCAAAACCTGCTGGCGCTTGGCGAAAAACAGCAGGCACAGAGCAATCGCCTCAAGCAGGATATGCAGCTGATGCTGTATGCGATGGCGGGTTTGCTGGCCCTGTACGCCTGTTGTTATCTGGTGGTGCAGCAGCGCAAGGTGGTGGCTCCGCTGAAGCGGCTCAACCATGCCTTTTTGAAGCTGACAGAGGCGGGCGAGCGCCAACAACTTGAGGTGCGAAGCCGCTGCGAAACCGGACAAATCGCCGGTCACTTCAACCGCCTGCTGAAACGATTCGAAGATGAAGACGAGGCCCAGCGGCAGCAATTCAGCGGCGTATCAGCCACCCTTGAGCAGCTCAGAGGCCGCATCGCCGACATGGCCGGCAGCGCCGAGGCCACTGGCGAGATTGTGCGTCAGGCTCAATCCCGCACCGGGGAGCTGAAAACGCTGGCGACCGAAGTCAGCAACAGCTCCAATCGGGTTGCGGGCGATGCCAATGCCACTGTAGAACAAATGGCCCAGAGTCAGGCCGGCGCCGAAGCAATGATCCGCGCCACCGACGAAACCCGCGAGGCCGTTGACCATTGTCATAAGGCACTTGGCAGCCTCAGCAGTTCGGTTATCAAGGTGTCGGGCATCATAGATGTGATTGGCAATATCGCCGAACAGACCAATCTGCTGGCACTCAATGCTGCCATCGAAGCGGCGCGGGCTGGTGAGCAAGGCCGCGGCTTTGCGGTGGTGGCCGATGAGGTTCGCAGCCTGTCACAGCGCACCCAGAGTTCGCTGCAGCAAGTGCAGAATATCCTTGGTGAACTGAAAGACGCCAGTGAGCAGTTATCCGGGCGGGTAGAAGGGATTGATGCCGCGACCCATACCCAAAAGGCACGCGCAGGCGAGCTATTGGCCGCCGCCGAAGCGGTGCAAACACAGGCGGCTACCATGGCGGCGACTGCCGGTGAAGGCGCCAGCAACGCCAATGATCAGCAGTTGTGTCTCGATGCCTTCAGCCATGCCATGGCGCGGCTGATGGAGCAATCGGCCCATGGTGTCAGTCAAAGCCAGGCCATTGCGGCCGAAGTCGCGGCCCAGATAAACACCATAGAAACCTCGCTGGGCGGGCGCCAGCCTTAAATCGGCGCCCGGGCACAGCGGCCTGCTTACAGGGCTGCGAGGATCACTTCCGCTTTGCTGACTTCAAAGCTCTTTGGCTGCTCGACATTCAGCAGGGTAACCACGCCATTTTCCACCACCATGGCATAGCGCAGTGAACGCAGACCACCAAAGGCGCCGGTTTCCATTTCCAGACCCAGAGCCCTGGCGAAGCTGCCATCACCGTCGGCCAGCATACGGATTTCGGCGGCGTTCTGGGCATCACCCCAGGCCTTCATCACAAAGGCATCGTTTACCGATACACAGGCAATGAAGTCTACGCCCTTGGCCTTGAGTTCATCGGCCAGCACCACGTAACCCGGCAGGTGCGCCGCCGAGCAGGTTGGGGTAAAAGCGCCGGGCACCGCGAAGACCACCGCCTTTTTACCGGCAAACAGGGTTTCAACATCGTGGGTGACCATACCATCGGCGGTCAGCTCAGCCAGTTGGCCAACAGGAAGGGTTTGTCCTTGGGTAATCATGATTATCTCCACAGTAGTTTGAACCACCATGCTACGCCTTTTTGGCGGGGGCAAACACAGAGAAAAAGCAGGGACAAGTGGCATCAGGGGAATGGAATTGCGCGGGCCACGCTTTAGAGTCACATCACAGTAACGCATTCTTATACACAAAAGACTGACGGCACCCTTGGGTGCCGTCGTCAAATTTGGCAATCTGAGCCTGTAACCGCAAGACCTTACTCGCCGCGGCTGTGCTCCGTTCGACCATCATTACAGGCATAAGGGTCGATACAGGCATCGTCAGCCTTTGGCTCGGCGCGGTAGGCGGAAATGCTCTTGGCATCACCTACCTGCTCGGCAACCGCCTCGCGCAGCATGGGCTGCACGCCGTTAAGGTTAGTGTCTTGCAGTGTGCCATTGATGTCCTGGTAGGTAAGCCAGGCTGCATACGCGAGAATGGCATAAAATATCTGCCGTTTCATGACAATATCCTTCAAATTTATCTGTAATGTTACTCAGGGCGAATGGGATTTTTCTCCATTCACCGCGAATTTTGTTCAAAAAAATCAGTAGTTTCAATAGTAGTTTTTTTGACCAGTCAAAAAAGTGACGAAATAAATTGCACACAATTTATTAAACGCTTATGTAACAACGAGTTACAAAACAGGGTACGGCAAGGCCAGGAATAAATTTTTTTATACTTTTTTTCTGGCATGCTATTCCATCTGGTTGTTATTCCCTCAATTGCCGTTATCCGTGCTACAGCTGGCTTTGGCTGCCGGGTAAGGCGACTTTGTGAGACTTACAAGGACCCCCCATGACCCCGGAACAATTGGCGCAGGGACAGCTCGACGCCTATAACGCCCACGATCTCGATGCCTTTCTGCCTTATTTCAGCGACACCATTGCGGTAATTCGCCCGCCAGAAACCCGCCCTGTGCTGCTTGGCAAAGCCGACTTTGCCGAATTCTACCGCAGCGAGCGCTTTTGCCTGCCGGCGCTGCACGCCGAGGTGAAAAGCCGCATGGTGCTGGGCAACAAGGTGGTGGATCATGAAAGGATCAGCGGCATTGGCGATGCGCCGTTTGAAGTGGCGGTGGTTTACGAAATCCGCGATGGGCTGATCCAAACCATGTGGAGCTTTGGCGCCGACAAAATTCAGGGGGGAGACTGGTGATGAACCACTTCCGGGTGACAACGAATATCGACGACATGGATATGGCGGTGATCCACGGCTTTTTGAGCCAAAGCTACTGGGCTAAAGGGATCCCGCAGGCGACCTTACAAAAGGCGCTGCAAAACAGCCTCTGTTTTGGTTTGTTTGATGGTGAGCAGCAGGTGGGATTTGCGCGTATGGTCACCGACAAAGCCACCTTTGCTTATCTGGCGGATGTGTTTGTGCTTGAGAGTCATCGCGGCCATGGCGGCGCCAAAACCCTGATGACAACCATTATGGATCATACCGATTTGCAGGGGCTGAGACGCATGCTGCTGGCCACCCGCGATGCCCACAGCCTCTACCGCCAGTTTGGTTTTACCGACCTGGCGCGTCCCGAAATTGTGATGGAACTGCACCGCCCCGACATATATCAGGCGTGAGCTGCACTCACCCGTAATCAGCTGGGTTTCTGCTGCTTGTGTTTGAGCTTTTCAGCCTCGCGGCGGATCTCCGCCACATAGGGGTCGTCGTATTGCAGGCGCTCAAACTCGTCCAAACAAGCCTGGTACATTTCCAGCTTGCGTTCGGGGGTCAGTGTAGGGGAAAAAAGAAAATCCATTTTCGCTTTCACATCCATGTGTTTACTCGGAATGGGTTGGAGCCTTTAGTCTAGAGCAAAGAGAGCTGGCTGCGGGGCAAGGTATATACCAAACAACATCCGCCAGTAATCAATCAACTTCTTTTAAATCATAGTTTTATTATTTAGATAGCTATTATTTTTCCAGGACTATAGCTGATTTCCTACAAGAATAAGGGTGCCGACTTACATTTACTCTCTCTGCAGCTGTAAGATAACCCTTTGAATTAAAACTTATTACCGAACGATGGCCGTTAAACTCAGCCAAAAGGATCGGATATGGACTGTTCGCCACCCCAACTCACCAGCCAGCGCCTGCACATCAGAGCCCTGGCGCAGCAGGACCTGCCCGCCTTCGTCCGCTACCGACGCCATCCGGATGTGGCCCGCTACCAAAGCTGGAGCGACTACGATGACGCCCGCGGCCAGGCCTTGCTGGATAGCCAGCAAGGACAAGGCTTTGGCGAGGAGGACAGTTGGTTCCAAATGGCGGTGTGCGATAACCAGGGCAATCTGCTTGGCGATCTGGCATTGCATTTTTTGTATGACAATCAACTGGAAATCGGCTTCACCCTGGCGCCTGAGCATCAGGGAAAGGGGCTGGCTGGCGAAGCAGTTTCCACCCTGTTGACCTGGTTCTTCAGCCATTGCCAGGGGCACAGGGTTACCGCCATCTGCGATGTGGAAAACCATGCCAGCTATCGACTGTTGGAGCGGCTGGGATTTCGCCGCGAAGCCCACTGGATAGACAATGTGTTTTTTAAGGGGGCCTGGGGCTCTGAATATCAATATGCTCTGCTGGCAAGGGAGTGGCAGGCGTTACAGGGCAACTGACTTGACTGACTGACATAACTGACTTGGCTTGGCTTGGAAACTGGCGCCCGGTTCAGGACGCCTTCACCAGGGCAATCATTTCATCGAGGGAGTTGCGGGCCGTTTCGAAATCAAACGACTGCAGCGCCGCCTCCAGCGTGGCGAAACTGATACTCACGCCGCGAAGATTTGCGGCGTTTTCTTTAAGCGGCGCCAGAAAATCCAATGCCTGGGTATCGAAGTTATCCAGCAGCATCCCCAACTGCTCCAACTCCATCACAAACTCACGGGAATCGTAACTGCGCACCGTTTTGGGCTGTTCGTCGGCAACGGGTTCGGCGCTGCCATATTGGGTAAACACTGCGGCAAGTTCTGCCACCGCGGTTTTGATTTGTTCGAGCAGCTCAGCCGCAGGCATGGTGCCGGCCTTGGCATCCTGCTCCAGCGAGCGCCCAAGTTCGCTTAAGGTGTTGGCGGCGATGTTGGAGGCTGCCCCCTTGATGGTATGGCCGATATCGCCCAGCTGCGGCAAATTGGCATCGGCAAAGGCCGCCTCCAGCAGTGCCATTTCCTTTTCACGGCTAAGGACAAAGGTGCCCACAATCTGCCAGTAGAGCTGCTCATTGCCGCCAAGGCGCTCAATCCCCTTTTTCATATCCAGCACCTGAGGATCGGCGCTTTGCGCAGCATTGAGTTCGACAGCGTCTTCCGGCTCAAACTCAGGTGCATCAGCCGCAGCAGGCAAGGCTTGCTGAGCGGGGCGCACGCTGGCATCCATGGCAAGGCAGGTTTTCATTTTTTGCACCAGCTCGGCCAGCATAATCGGCTTGCCCACATGATCGTTCATACCCGCAGCCTTGCAGTTTTCAACGTCTTCCTGCATGGCATTGGCGGTCATGGCAACTATGGGCAAGGCATCAAATTTGGGGTTATCGCGGATCTTACGGGTGGCGGTAAGGCCATCCATCACCGGCATTTGCATGTCCATCAGCACCAGATCAAATTGCTCGTTGTCCAGCGCCTCCAACGCAACAAGGCCGTTAATCGCCTCAGTGATCTGCACGCCAAAGGGCGCCAGCATGCCCTTGGCCACCTCGCGGTTGGTTTCGTTGTCTTCAACCAGCAACACCCGCACCCCCTTGAGACCTTCTTCCTGGTACAGGTCGGTTTTCTGGGGTTGGGTTTTGGCGGGCAGGAAGTCGGCCGACTTGCCAAAGGCATTGGCAATGGCATCGAACAGCAGTGAGGGGTTCACTGGCTTAATCACCAGACCATGCACCAGATGTTCCACCTGCGGTGACACCTGCACCTCGCGGCCATATGCGGTGACCATGATGGTCTTGGCCTGAATGCCCATCAGGTCCTGCTCCATCTTTTTGATGGTTTCCATGCCGTCCATGCCCGGCATCATCCAGTCCATAAACACTATCTCGAAGGGATCTTCTTCGATAGCGCTCTGGCGCACCGCCGCCACCGCCTCAAAGCCATTGCTGACCGCCATCACCCTGAAGCTCATGGCCTTGAGCAGACCCAGCATAATTTCCCGGGCAGCATCGTTGTCGTCCACCACCAACACCCGCTTGCCATGCAGACTGATGTCGGGCTGATAGTACTCCAGCGCCTTGCTGTCCTGGGTGCCCACCAGCACATTGAAACTGAACACCGAGCCCTCGCCGGGCACGCTGGACACTTCCATCCGGCCGCCCATCAGTTCCACCAGCTTTTTGGAAATTGTCAGTCCCAGACCTGTGCCGCCATATTTGCGGGTGATGGAGCTGTCGGCCTGGGAAAACGACTGGAACAGGCGGTTCATCTGATCTTTGGTCATGCCGATGCCGGTATCCTGCACCTGAATGCGCAGCATCACGCTGCCAGCGGGGTCCTCCACCCGCTCAAAGCGCACCCGCACTATGATTTCGCCTTTCTCGGTAAACTTCACGGCATTGCCGCAGAGGTTAATCAGGATTTGCGACAGCCGCAGCGGATCCCCCACCAGCGCCATCGGCAATGCATGATCCATATCGAACAGCAGCTCCAGCCCCTTCTCTTCGGCCTTGAAGCTGATGACATTGCTCAGGTTGTCCAACACTTCATCGAGCTGAAAGTCGATATGCTCAATGGTCATCTTGCCGGACTCGACTTTGGAGAAATCGAGAATGTCATTAATGATGCCAAGCAGTGCCCGGGCGGCCGAATCAATCTTGCTGACATAGTGCTGCTGAGTGTCGTCCAGACCGGAATGCAGCGCCAGATGCGCCATACCGATAATGGCGTTCATGGGGGTGCGGATTTCGTGACTCATATTGGCGAGGAATTCGCCCTTGGCGCGGCTGGCATCGTCGGCGGCATCCTTGGCCGTTCTCAATTGATTCTCCAACACTTTTTGTTCAGTCACATCCATAAACAGACCCACAATGCCCTTGGGCTCGCCCTTGGCGGAAAAGTAGGTCGCCTCCACAATGTTGATGTGCCTGAGTTCGCCATCGGCATTGCTGAGCTGTAAATCGTATTGGGTCTTGCCCGGACGCGACATCAGGTTCTGGCGGGCATCATTGAAAATGCCCTCGGCAACTTCATCAAACAACCCTTTGTTATTATTGCCAATAATGTCCATTTCAAAGGCGCCGACAAAATCCATAAAGGCATTGTTAACCCCCAGATAGCGGCCGGTGCTGTCCTGGTAATACATGGGGCTTGGAATGGCATCCAGCACCTGACGGATAAACTCGAGTTGCTCGGTGATTTGCCGCTCTGCCTGACTCTGCTGCTCAAGGTTTCGCACCAACTGGAAGCTCACCGCGAGGTCGCGCTTAATCTCCAGCATCCATTCCAGCTGCTGTTCATCGAGTGGGGTATGGCAGCCAAATTCGAGAAAGCCCACCAGAATGTCGTTTACCCGCAGGGGGAAAAAGTGCAGCTCTTCGAGGGTGAGCTGCCCCTCCACCACTGAAAGATGGTAGCGGCCGCCAAGGTTTTTCAACACATGGTGCTTTTGCCCCTTAACGATGCACAGCTGGATGGCATTTTGTTCCTGAATACGAAAGTCGTTATTTTTCAGATAGCCAAAGCCCGCAATCCGCTCCAATCCACCGCTGCTGGACTTATAGAGCGCCACCATCGGCAGATTGAGCTCCCGGGCAAAGAAGTTCACCAGCCGGTCACCAAAATCACTGACCTCCCGCGCTTCCCTGAGCACATCGATCAGTGCTTTGGTGGTTTCATTCGCATGCAGCAGTTCACGTACTTCGTTCAGCAGCGCACTCTGCGCCTCGGCCAGCGAGTGCAGCGCCCCGGCACGACTCTGCTCCATCTGCACCTGGTAATCGCCTTTAAGAACCTGAACAGTAAGATTTTTCTGCATCCAGTCGACGGGTTTGAGGTACCAGCGCCACAGCAGCATCAAAATACAGACTGTGGTGATAAACAGCAGCGCCAGCAGGGCACTCAGACTGCGACTGAGACCATCTTCGTGGCGTAAAGCATCGGCCATGGCAAGTCGGCCCTGCTGGTCGACTTCATCGAAAAAGTTATGAAAACCATCGAAAAACTGTGCCCGCTCCTGCAAGTAGTTGGCGCCGTAGAGCTGGTCTATTGCGCCCTGGGGATCTGGTCGCCCCTGTAACTGACCGCTGGAGTCTTCGAGGTGGCCATCGAAACGGGCCATGGCCTGCTGCTCGGTGTGATGAATGCGCCCGGCCTGCTGCATGATGGTATCCAGATGCATCTGCTGGTTGTTATCGAGCCCGGCAATCAGCGAACTGGAACTGGCTTCAACCGCCTTGAGCTGCCGCGCCGATAACTCTTCCCATACCCTGGCACCGAACATGCCCTGCTCGGGGGAGTTGATAAGGTGTTCGTAGGAGGCTTTCCAGCGGCTATTGCCTGTTGTCACGTAGGCTCGCGCCAGATCAGACAGGGCATCCGTGTGGCTGCGCAGCCGGTCGGCCAGTATCAGTTGCAGCTGGCGTTGCTCGCTCAGTAATTTGGTTTGGTCAATGGCGCCGTTGAGCTGAAAAACCACGGCAGCCAACAGCAGCAACAGCAGCGACATCAGGCTGCTGAGGATCCAGAAGACGCTGCGAATCGATGTCATTACACCTTGCCCTTCCCCGGCTGGATGAACTGAAAAATGGCGTCTACATTTACTAAAGCCCGCCTCAAGCTTCAGTTTAGGCTATGAATTTCAAAGGGGTGGTGAAATTCCAATCCATAAGGTGACAAAGTGCTATCCGAACAACCGGCTTGTGTACTTATTGTGGACGATGCTGCAGAGAACCTGACGTTGCTCAACGGCCTGCTGAAAGACAAATACCGTGTCAGAGCCGCCAATAATGGTGCCCTGGCTCTGGAGATAGCCCGCAAGGTCCCGATAGATATAGTCCTTTTGGATGTAGTTATGCCGGGCATGACTGGCTACGACGTCTGCCGCGAACTCAAGTCTGACCCCGAACTCAAGCACATCCCGGTGGTCTTCCTCACCGCCCGCGACTCAGTGGAAGACGAGCACCACGGCTTTGACCTTGGCGCCAGCGACTACATCAGCAAGCCCATCAGTCCGCCAATAGTGATGGCCCGCATTAAAAATCTGCTGCAAGTGAAGGCCTCCCAGGATTTCCTGCGGGATCAGAATCAATTCCTTGAGCAGGAAGTGCAGCGCCGTACCCGCCAAATCAGCGAAATTCAGGACGTGACCATCTCTGCCTTGGCCAGCCTTGCCGAAACCCGCGATCAGGAAACCGGCTTTCATATCCGCCGCACCCAGTGGTACGTCAAACTGCTTGCACAGAAAATCCGCGAGCAGGACACATTTGCCAAGCTGATGACCGACGAATACATAGAAACCCTGTTCAAGTCGGCGCCGCTGCACGATATCGGCAAGGTCGGTATTCCCGACCATATCCTGCTCAAACCCGGCAAGCTGGATAACGACGAATTTAGGGTAATGAAGACCCACGCCGATCTGGGTTGGCATGCCATTGAAGAGGCTGAAAAAACCATTGGCAGTAAAGAGTCGTTTCTTGAAGTTGCCAAGGAAATCGCTCACTTTCACCATGAAAAATGGGATGGCAGCGGCTACCCGGAAGGACTGGCAGGGGAAGACATTCCCTTGAGTGCCCGGCTGATGGCCATCGCCGATGTGTATGATGCCCTCATCAGCAAACGGGTGTACAAGAGCGCCATGACCCACGAAGCCGCACTGCAAATCATCCGTGATGGCAGCGGCAGCCACTTCGACCCTGTATTGGTGGACGCCTTTTTTGCCATCGAGGCCGATTTCTTCGCAATCGCCAACAAATACCGCGACGATTGAGCGACCCGCTTTTCTGCAACGCCAAGGCCGGGTAACATCCGGTATATCGTTGTTTCGGGATCCTGCCCATGGCCAACATTCTTCTGGTAGCCAACCTCAACTGTGATCGTATTTTATTGCTGGACAAACCCCTCGCCAGCGGCGGCCGTTTTCATTATCGCGACGGCGGCCAGCGCCTCGGCGGCGGCGGTGCCAATACCGGCCTGGGACTGGTGTGGGCCGGGCACAGAGTCGCCCTGGTCAGTCAGGTGGGCCGCGATGATGTCGGCGACTGGCTGCTTGCCGAAACCAGCACCGCAGGCATAGATTGTCACCTTATTCAACGCCGCCCTGGCAACACCTGCGAGATGCTGCTGATGATGACCCCCAACGGCGACCGCACCATAATCCGGCCACAACGCCCCATCTTTGAGTTGCCGGCACCACCACGCTGGCGCCGCTGGGACGCCCTTTATATCAACTCTTCGGCCGAAGGCGCTGTCAGCTGGGCCAAAACCGCACTGGAGCATTGTCTGGTGGTGGGGCAACTTGCCAAGGACGAGCGAAAGCGCCCCTGCCACGTGCTGATAACCTCAAGCTCAGATCTTGCTGGCCGCGCCGAAGGTGAGTTGTGGGAATATGCCCAGGGCATTGCCGGCGACTGCCTGCGCCACTTTATCGTGACCGACGGCGCCAAAGGCGCCCGCGCCTACAGCAGTGATGGCGTCATCAGGGTTGCCGCCGAACCGGCCGAAGTAATCGATACCACCGGAGCCGGAGATGTGTATGCGGCTGGCTTAATCCACGGACTCCTGAGCGGTATGCCGCTGGAGTTGGCCATGAAAGAAGCGGCAATTTGGGGCGCCTTTGCGGTGCAAAGCGAAAGCTCGACCCCGGGCACGGCACTGAAAAACTATTTGGACGAAAAAGAAACAGAATGTCATACAACTGCAATCGTCGGGGGCTAATCTGGCCACAGTGAGATGCATGAATAGGGTTTGCCCTTCCTGACTTTCCCCATTTGTCAGTTGTTTGCTCGTTATGTCGCCCCGCCCCCCGAGCGGGGCTTTTTTTTATGGTCAATCGCTGGCCGAACAGTCTCCATTGAATTAGGATTTTAAACAAAACAATAACAAGTTGGAGTACAGGCCATGGGCAGTCACGCCTGGAGCGACAAGAAACGATTTATTTGGGTACTGACACTTCTGCTGATCAGTGCCTTTCTCGCAACCAGTGGCATTAGCTACAAGGTGGCGCACGACTCCCTGATCCAACAGGTAGAAGAAAACACCCTGCCTCTGACCAGTGACAATATTTACTCTGAAATTCAACAGGATCTGCTGACTCCCATCTTTATTTCCTCGCTGATGGCGCAGGACACCTTTGTCCGTGAATGGACCCTCAATAACGAGAAAGATCCCGAGCGTCTGATACGTTACCTGCGGGAAATTCAGGAAAGATACGGCACTGTCACCAGCTTTTTTGTGTCTGAGCAAAGCCGTAACTATTACCATTCCAGCGGCGTACTGAAGCAAATCAAGGACACAGAACCGTCCGACAGCTGGTATTTCCGGGTGCGCTCCTTGCCCGAAAAAGAGCAGTATGAAATCAATATCGATGCCGACACCGCCGATCGCAGTAAAACCACTGTATTCGTTAACTACAAGGTGTTTGATTTTGAGGGTAATTTTATTGGTATTACCGGCGTTGGGCTGGCGGTTGAAAAAGTCAAAGCGCTGATTGAGCTGTACCAGAAGCGCTACAACCGGGTGGTCTATTTCGCCGATCGCGAAGGACGCATTACCCTGAGTGGCAGCGGCTACTATGGTGGCGACAGCCTGCAGCACACTCCGGGGCTCGACAAACTCACCACCCGCATCCTTACCGCGCCCAGTGGCGCCTTTACCTACGAGCGCGCCGGTAAAACCGTGTACCTCAACAGCCGCCTGGTGCCCGAGTTCAAATGGTACCTGCTGGTCGAACAGGAAGAGGCCCCGGCCGAGCGCACCCTGCTTGGCACCTTCTGGATCAATATGGCGCTGAGCCTGCTGGTCGTGTGCAGCGTACTGTTCATCGCCAATATGACCCTCGGCCGCTACCAGCGCCGCCTGGAACATATGGCCTCGGTCGATAAACTCACTGGCGCGGCCAATCGTCAGGTATTTGAAGATGTCTTTGAAGCTGCGCTGCAAAAGGCCAAGGCCGGTTCAACGCCCATCAGCGTGGTGTTGATGGACATAGATCATTTCAAACAAATCAACGACAGCCATGGTCACAGCATGGGAGACCTGGTGCTCAAGACAGTATCCAACATGCTTGGCCGGGATCTGATGGAAGGTGAGCTGCTCTGCCGCTGGGGCGGTGAGGAGTTTTTGCTGATGTCGCCGCTGGACATGGTGCACGCCAGCGAGCGCGCCGAACAGCTCAGAACCCGGGTGGCTGAACGTCAGCTGAGGGTGAATGGCCATGATATCCAGGTCAGCATCAGCTTAGGGGTGGCGCAGTTCCAATACCATGAATCGGCCGATCAGCTGATCAAACGCGCCGATATGGCGCTGTATCAGGCCAAGGAAGGGGGCCGCAACCAGGTGGTTCTGAGCCACCCATGAAGATTGTAGCCACCACCCCGAGGCTGAGTCTGCGCGAGTTTTGCGAATCAGACGCTGCTGGCTTTTTCGAGCTGAATCAAGATCCTGAAGTTATCAAATACACGGGTGACGATCCCTTTGCCGATGTGGACGCCGCCAGCGACTTTATCCGTCAATACGATCAGTACCAACTCTATGGCTTCGGCCGCTGGGCCTTGCATTCTGAGCGCGAATTTATCGGCTTTTGCGGCCTTAAGCAGCATCTCAGCGGCGAAGTCGACTTGGGGTTCAGGTTGATGCGGCGTCACTGGGGCAAAGGGCTCGCCTCGGAAGCGGCGCAGGCATCCCTGGTGCTTGGCCACGACAAGTTTGGCCTGTCTCAGCTGATTAGCCGCGCCATGACCGACAACCTCGCCTCCTGCCATCTGCTGGGCAAACTCGGATTCAGCCACCGTCCTTCCCTCGATGCACCTCCCTGGCAAGGCTTTGAACTTGAACTTAATTCAGCCCCGGCAGCGGCAAACTTGGCAGCATGGCGCGCCACTGTTAACCTGTTGCCCTGACGAGCCACAGAGATAGGATCTCTGCCAACCTTCCCCAGGTTAGAACCCAAGGACAGTAAGTGACTGACATTCTGATTTCCAAAGCATCGCTGTATCGCGGCAACGCTCACTCATCCCTTGGTCCGGTAGACAGCGGCATGGCACACAAACACCGGGTAACCGAACTACTGGTGTCACCAAAGGGAATTGATGGCGATGCCCAGGTTGACAAGCGCCACCACGGCGGGCCAGACCGGGCGATTCATCACTTCCCCCGCGAGCACTACGGCGAGTACCGCCGGCGGGACATGTTCAAGGGCTTTGTCGATGCACCATCGATGGGAGAAAACATCAGCTCGGTGGGCTTGCTCGAACAGGATCTGCACATCGGCGATATCCTCAGCTACGGCAGCGCAGTATTGCAACTGACTCAGCCACGCTCGCCCTGTTTCAAACTGGATTTACGGTTTGACTACCCGGGCTTTGCCCTGGCAATGCAGACTCTGGGGTTCAGTGGCTGGTTTTACCGGGTACTGGAAGGCGGCAGCATTCACGAACACGACCAGCTGATACTGACCGAGCGAGTGTCGGATATCAGCGTTGCCGGAGCTATGGGGATTTACTTCAGCCCAAGCTTCGATGAAGCAGCTTACACACGGCTATTGAATTGCACCGGGCTGGCCCAAAGCTGGCGCGGCAGTTTGGAGCGCCGCCTGGCCAGCGGCAAAATTGAGGATTGGCGCCCACGTTTGATTGGGCCAACAACACTAAGGACGGACCATGGCTGAAGAGCAAATGACAGAACTCAACCAACCTGAAAAACAAGAAAAAGAGATGGCGCTGCTGGTGCATGCCGCCAGTTTTGCCGGGTATCTAATCCCCTTTGGCAGTGTCCTTGGCCCATTAATAGTGTGGCTGATGAAACGGGACGAGTCGGCCTTCGTCAATCAGGCGGGCATCAACTGCCTCAACTTTAAAATCAGCATGCTGATCTACTTTATGGTGAGCTTCCTGTTGATGTTTGTTCTGGTTGGTTTCGTGTTGGTGTTCGCACTGGCGATCCTCGACATTGTTGTCACCATACTCGCTATGGTCAGAGCCAGTGAGGGCAGTCACTATCAGTACCCCTTCTCGATAAAATTCATCAAGTAATACTGACCCGTTAATAACGATAGCTTACGATAAAAGCCCGGCAATGCCGGGCTTTTCAGCTTAAGGCAGGGTCTCCTGACAGGCTGCGTACTCGGGAGTCGTATCATCGATTGAACCTGCATCCCCAGCCGCCATATAAAAGTCCATATGGGAGCCACCACCGGCATCGGAGCTGCTCCAGTAATAGTCTACATCCACCCCCCAGCCCAGTGCCCTGGCGGCATGGGCGACCGGAATCGCCGGATAGCGGCTGGCCAGTTCATCATAGTATTGCCGTAAGCCGAAAGGGTCGGAGGTATCATTTTCCCCCTCAACTGCCAGCGTCATGCCCCTGGCAGTGCACAGGGCATCGGCATTGGGCCAAGTGTAAAGGGTATTTTGTACCAGACTGCCACTCTCACTGTTAAAACCGTCATGATTTGGAGCACCCGGCAGGCTCAGTTGCAACAGTATCGATTCCGGCACAGTCAAAGGCCGGTGCAGCCTTTTGGTCACGCCGCCTATGGTCAAATCCACATAGTCGATTGGCGCCACGGCCCGCTCAATCACATTGTTTGAGCCATCCAGTGCCATCGGCAGGCCGCCGGTTACTTCGTCAGAGGGGTATTCTGAGGCCAGACGGCACAGCTCCCCCTCTTCCACTGTGGTCACGCACACTTCAATGTCATAGCCAACCAGATTAAACGCCGATTCCGTATCCGTGGACCTCTGGATGCTGAAGCCATTTACATCTGTGGAGCGGATAAAACCGTCTCCTGGCTTGGTCGACTTCCAGCTCACACCTGTTACCGAGTAACCGCGAACATCCAGAGTCAGGGTCTCGTACAGCCTGAGTTCACCCGAGAGCAGGATAGCCGCCAGCTGGGTTGTAATGCAGGTTTCAGAGCCCACTTTAGGCGTACCAGTGGCCGCAACCGGCGTAACACAAAAGCTCAGTGTCTGGCCTTCACTGCCCATGGGCGGGGTATAGCTGATGTTCTGGCTCACCTCGGTGCCATCCAGCTTCCAGCTAAACAGGCTGACGGCCTCCAGATCGCCATCGGCATCGGCATAGTCGTAATTCACGCCCAGCAGCACATTGGCCTTGGGCAAGGTATCCCAGCTGAGGTTGGCTGCCGTGGGCGCGCTGCCGGGTTTGGGCGCTATGGTCTCGGGCGCAGAGCACGCCTGAACTCCGGTATCATTTTCACCCCAGGCCGCAACCGGGGTAACACAAAAGCGCAGATCGTTGCCTTCCTGCGCTACCGGCAGCAATACACTGCTGCCGGTGGCAAAGTCGGTGCCATCGATTTGCCACACCAGCACACTGCTGCCCTCGGGTCGCGACTGACTGTCGCTGTAGTCGTAGCTGCCATTGAGGCTGCCCCCTACGACTGCCGAGGGAGAAAAGGCCAGATTACTGGCCTGGGGCGGCAGGTAGCTGCCGATTATGTTTTCGGTTACGCACACCTCGGCTCCCTGTTTGGGCTCTCCGGTCAAGGCCACCGCCGTGACACAAAACTGCAGGCTCTTGCCCTCACTGTCTGCCGGCAGGGTAAGGCTGAGACCCACACCAACCTCCACCCCGTCGACTCGCCACACGGTTTGGCTGGCGCCTTCAGCATCACCATCGGCATCGCCATAAACATAAGAGGCAAAGGTCGCCTGCCCCGGCTGCAGCGGAGTAGCGATGGCCACCGATGTCGCCGTGGGCGCACTGCCGGGTTTGGGCGCTATGGCCAGCGGTGCAGAGCACACCTCTGCGCCAACACTGTTAACGCCCCAGGCCGCCACGGGGGTAACACAGAAACGCAAAAGCTTCCCTTCGGCATTCGTCGTGGGGGTATAGGCCAGACCGAAAGCAACCTCTGCTCCATCCAGCACCCAGCGCTGCAGGCTTGCGCCTTCAGGGCGCAGCGCCATATCTGCATAGCTGTAGCTGCCAGTAAGGGCACTGCCCACCATAGGAGTAGGGCTGATACGGACATTGTTTGCCACCGGCGGTAAGTAACTGCCGAGAATACGCTGGGTGTCACACACCGTCAGACCTTGCTTGGGCTCACCCGTTTTGGCTACTGGTGTCACGCAAAATTGCAGGTTCTTACCTTCTGCATCCGCGGGCAGGAGCAAGGTTAAGCCAGTACCCACAGCTTCACCGTCAATGCGCCACTGGGTTTGGCTGGCGCCTTCGAGATCGCCATCGGCATCCGCATATTGATAGCTGGCCTTGGCGTTGGAACCTGGCTGCAACGGCAACGCTATGGCCACTTCAGAAGCAACCGGTGCCTGCCCAGGCTTAGGTTGTAACGTCTGCTCGACGCTGCATACCCTCACCCCGGTGTCATTACTGCCATAGGCCGCCTTTGGGGTTACGCAGAAAAACAGCGGCAAGCCTTCATGGCTCAATTTCGAGGTGTATTCATGACCTTGGCCGACCAGGACACCATCGACAAACCATTCAATCAGGGAGTCCCCTTCTGGCCGCGACTGCTGGTCGCTGAACCGATAAGCCGCCATCAGCAGGGTGGCAACCACAGGTCCGGGACTGACACCCAGATCCGATGCCTCAGGAGGAACAAAGGTTTCTGCAGTAGGAAAGCCATCATCGTCGCCACCGCAGGCGGACAGAAGCAATGCCACGCTCAGCAGCAGTAAGCCCGACCGGGGAAAAACACTGCCCCGCATAACTGACGACACCATATTCATAAGACTCCAATTGCAGAAGGCACAGCCTCATTCCCGATGCCGTTCACTCCCGCCCAAAAAGTACTGACACGCCACTCCATGGGATATTGGATATTGTATTTGAAAATTGATATCAGAATATTGCGTTAGCTCACCGAACAGTGGCTCCGCTCTGAGTGTAGTCGATCGAATTTGTACCAGCGGGCGGGCGCCCAGGGAGAAAGGGGGTAACAAATAACAAAACGCCCGGCAGAACCGGGCGTTAAGTAACTAACGGCGAGATCAGTCGACGTAGGTGGTATCCCAATCGCCGTAGTTGGCATCGCCGGCGTAGATAGTCAGCGGCAGATCGCCAAATACACCACGAATGCTCTCGGCCACGGCATTGGCCACTTCTTCTACACTGCCCTGGCCGGAGAAGAAGCTCACGGACACATGGTAGCGGTCGTTGTAGTAGGCAATCAGCAGATCCCAGCCGTTTTCCAGCTCCTGGTTGCCCAGCACTTCATCGAGCTGCTCAAATTTGGCTTCGTCAGCAGCAAAGCGGAATTCAATGCAAGTTTCAGCCCAGGGGCCGAGCGCCAGCTTTTTCAGGTGACGTGCTTTGTGGTGGGACTTGATTTGTGGCCTTTCCAGCTCAGGGACGGCGATCACTGTCATGGTGTTTCCTCTTATTTAGCGCAAGCGCCAGACGCCATGTTGGCGCCGGGCTTTTCGACAGACCCGGGCAGGTTACGCCACTCAGGCGCGCCCCGCAAGGGGCGCATTCCACAGTTTACGCAGCGCAGCTGCACGGCAGCCGTTACACCTTAAAGCGCGCTACCAGCTGATCCAAACGGGTCGCCAACGCATTCAGATCCTGACTCGCCCTTGCCGCCGCCTGCGCCGTGTCGGCAGTGCGCTGGGTGATGTCATTAATCTCAGTGACGTTGCGATTGATATCTTCCACCACGGTGGACTGCTCTTCGGTCGCTGCGGCTACCTGAATGTTCATGTCGCTGATAAGGCCAATCTGATCGGAAATACCGCTTAAGGTATTGCTGGCCTCATCCACTGCCGTCACCCCTTCCTGAGAGCGGCTGCGGCTTTGGGACATGGCGCTCACGGCGCGGGCCGATTCCGATTGCAGCTTATCAATCATCACCTGCACCTCGTCGGTGGAAGCCGCTGTGCGGGACGCCAGACTGCGCACTTCGTCAGCCACCACGGCAAAGCCACGACCGGCTTCACCGGCGCGGGCAGCTTCAATGGCGGCGTTCAGCGCCAACAAATTGGTCTGCTCAGAAATCGCGCGAATAACATCCAGAATGCTGCCAATAGACTTGGTGTGGGTCGCCAGCGATTCAATCACCTCGCCTACCTGACCCACATCCCGCGACAGCTGGTTAATGGTTTCGCGAGCCTGGGTGACTACCTTCTGGCCGACACCGGAGGCGCGGTCGGCATCCTTGGCCGCATCAGCAGCTTGGGCGGCATTACCGGCAATCTCGTTAACCGTGGCCCCCATTTCGTTGATGGCGGTTACCACCTGCATGGTGCGGTCTTTCTGATCCTGACTGTCTTCCAGAGTCTGCTGGGCCTGACGGGACACATCCAGCGCCGACTTACCCAGCGCCTCGGAGGTGCGGGCCACTTCCAGTACCGAGTCCTGAATTTTGCTGATAAAGCTGTTGAAGCCACCGGCAAGCTCGGCCAGCTCATCGTCGCCTTCCACCGGCAGACGCTGACGCAAATCGCCTTCACCTTCGCCAATATCACGGAACATACGTGCCACGGCGGCAATCGGCTTGCTGACACTGGATGCCACATACCCGGCCAACACCACAAACGCCAGCGCGATAATCAGTGTGGAAATCAGGATCTTCAGCGCCGCCTCATCCAGCAGCGCGAACATTTCGGCTTCAGGAACTTCTGCCACCAGATACCAGTTCATCGATGGAATATAGCTGCTGGCCACCAGCTTGG
This sequence comes from Shewanella zhuhaiensis, assembly GCF_022484835.1. Lineage (NCBI taxonomy): Bacteria > Pseudomonadati > Pseudomonadota > Gammaproteobacteria > Alteromonadales > Shewanellaceae > Shewanella > Shewanella zhuhaiensis. Next base: position 132,130 of record NZ_JAKUDL010000004.1, on the reverse strand, counting down.
ACTCACCGTCCACTTCGGTGCGCAGCAAGCTGAAATCGGACTGATTCAGCAAACGGCCACTGTCACCACCATAAAGGGATGACAGGGTCGCGCGGCCGATTTTGCCCTTGTCCTGATGCAGCTGCACTTTGCCGCTGGCGTCCACCAGATACACAAAACCGGTTTCTTCAATGGTGAAGGAACCCAGCAGGCGCACCATGTCGTCCAGCGACTTGGCCAGCCCCACCAGACCACGGCCATTGGGTTGCTGGTAGTTGATAAAAAGTTTTACTTCGCCGTTGGCCTCGGTGAATACGTTCAGCATCCGCTCCTGACCGCTGTCGCGATAGCCGAAGAACCAGCCGTCCTGCTCCGGCGTGAGCACCCGCAAAAAGCCGTCCTGGGTGTAATAAGCGGCACTTTGACGATCAGCATAGGAAGCCTGTACCAGCGAATACTGCCTGGTCACGTCTTTCAATTGCGCCACCACCCTTGGCTCATCGGCATCAGGTCTGCCGTCTTCCAGCCACTTGAGCAGCATACGGCTGCTGGCGAGCTGCTCGGCGGCATTCATCAGGGTGACAATGTCTTTTTCCAGGCGATTGCGGATACTCAGCATCTGGCTTGGCATTTCTGAGCCCAGCATCCGCTGTTCCACCACTTCCCGGGCACTTTGCTGACTGAGCACCCCCACAGCGACGGTGGATAAAATCACCGCCAGCGCTACGGTCAGCAAAATCTTTTGTTTAATGGTAAGCATGTTCAATTTCATGGTCTTACTCTTCCTGGTTGTCGGAAAATCCGTTATCAGACACTCGTTAGCAGTATTGACCCAAATGGCGTGTTTTGCCGGAAAATCAGGGCAAAAATGTGCTGTCGGTGCGATAACGCAAAGGGCCGCGCAGGCGACGCGGTACAGGCAGGGGCAGAGATGTGTACTTGTTTTTGTAGGCGGCGGATTATGGCGAAATTACATTCAGGGCGCAATCACAAAATCTCAACAGCCATGAAAAAAGCCGGCACTGAAGTACCGGCTTTTGAATCAACTATTACAGTAACTTACATATTCGGATAGTTGGGACCGCCCGCACCTTCCGGGGTTACCCAGGTGATATTCTGACTCGGGTCCTTGATGTCACAGGTTTTGCAGTGAATACAGTTCTGGCTATTGATCACAAATTTCTGCTCACCCGCATCTTCTACCACTTCATACACCCCGGCCGGGCAATAGCGCTGGGCCGGTTCATCGAACTTCACCAGATTCACCGCCAGCGGAATGCGCTCGTCTTTGAGGCGCAGGTGGCAGGGCTGATCTTCTTCATGGTAGGTGTTCGACAGATACACGGACGACAGCTTGTCAAAGCTCAGCTTGCCATCGGGCTTGGGATAGTCGATTTTGTTGTGCTCGCTCGCCAGCCCCATCTGGGCATGGTCCGGCTTGTCATCACGCAGGGTGAAAGGCAGCTTGCCGCCAAACAGGTTCTGGTCGATGAAGTTGAAGGCGCCGCCGAGGAAGGTGCCAAACTTGTGCATCGCCGGACCGAAGTTGCGCGAGCGATGCAGCTCGTCACCCAGCCAGCTTTGCTCGAAACGGGTCTGATAGCAGTCGAGATCCTTGCCACCTTCCACACCGGCAAACAGGGCTTCTGCCAGGGTCTCGGCCGCCAGCATGCCGCTCTTCATCGCAGTATGAGTGCCCTTAATCTTGGCAAAGTTGAGGGTACCGGCATCACAGCCCAGCACCAGACCACCGGGGAAGCTCATTTTCGGCAGTGAATTCAAACCGCCCTTGGTGATGGCGCGGGCGCCGTAAGAAATGCGCTCACCGCCCTGCAGATACTGAGCCACCAGCGGGTGCGTCTTGTAGCGCTGAAACTCATCGAAGGGGCTTAAGTGCGGGTTTTGGTAGTTAAGGTCGATAATCAGCCCGACAACCACCTGGTTATCTTCCATGTGATACAGGAAACCACCGCCGGAGGAGCCGGACTCAGTCAGCGGCCAGCCACCGGTGTGTACCACCAGACCGGGAGTATGTTTGTCGCCCGGCACCTTCCACAGCTCTTTAAAGCCGATGCCGTAGTGCTGGGCGGTCTTGCCATTATCGAGATGGAATTTTTCAATCAGTTGCTTGCCAAGGTGGCCACGGCAACCTTCGGCAAATACCGTGTACTTGGCGTGCAGCTCCATGCCGGGCATAAAGCTGTCTTTGGGCTCGCCATCGGCGCCAACGCCCATGTCGCCAATCAGAATGCCTTTCACGCTGCCATCGTCGTTGAACAGCAGTTCGCTGGCAGCGAAGCCGGGGAAAATCTCGACGCCCAGCTCTTCGGCGCGACCACCGAGCCAGCGCACCAGATTGCCCACGCTGATGATGTAATTGCCTTCGTTGTGCATGGTCTTGGGGATGAGGCCATTGGGCATCAACTTGGCGTCGGTAGCAGACTTGAGCAGATGGATTTCATCGTGGGTAACGGCAGTATTGAGCGGCGCACCGGTTTCACGCCAGTCCTGAAACAGCTCATCGAGCACCTTGGGCTCAAACACCGCGCCCGACAGAATGTGAGCCCCCACTTCGGAGCCCTTCTCGACCACACAAACGGTCAGTTCCTTGTTGGCATCGCGGCTGATCTGCATTAAACGGCACGCCGTGGCCAAACCTGCAGGGCCGGCACCTACGATAACAACATCGAACTCCATGAATTCGCGTTCCATCTTTCACCTCATTCCTAAGCTTGTTCCCCCGATGTAAACGGGTGTTTTATTTTATGTAAGTTCTCCACCTTACCCGAAAACCTGCTTCAGGCACAGAGGATCGCCGCCAACGGCAGTGTAATACATTGCCATATTCTGAGTGAGCGGCGTCACAAATTGTTCACGGCAAATTGATCCAAACCAATAAATACACGTTTAGAGGTATGGTTGGATAAGGCTTTGTGCCTATAATCCCTCCAACGACGGTTCTCCGAGCTCCTGCACCTAAGTCATACAGATATGGTGTTTGAGCCGTGGCGCGGTGCCACCGGGGTGGACTCAGAAATGACTTCACCTCCCGATACTTGGAAAGGTGATCATGTCTCAACTTCAAGACAATTTTGGTCGAAAATTTCACTATCTGCGGATGTCGGTAACCGACGTTTGCAACTTCAAATGCAGCTATTGCCTGCCCGATGGCTATCATCCCAACGGCAAGCCCAGCTTTTTGACCCTGAGCGAGATGGAAAATCTCATCGGCGCCTTTGCTGAGGCCGGCACCCGCAAGGTACGCATTACCGGCGGCGAGCCCACGCTGCGAAAAGACTTTACCGATATCATCAGGGTCATTGCCGATAATCCGGCCATCAGCACTATCGCCACCACCACCAACGGCTACCGGCTCGAAAAGCACGCCAAAGAATGGTTCGATGCGGGCCTTCGCCGCATCAATGTGTCGGTGGATAGCCTGGATCCACGGATGTTTTATCAAATCACCGGCGAGAACAAGTTCGATAGCGTGATGCGCGGCATTGATGCGGCGCTGGCAGCCGGGTTTGAGCGGGTGAAAATCAATGCCGTGCTGCTCAAGGGCCTGAACGATAAAGACCTGCCGCGCTTTTTGCACTGGATTAAGCACACCCCCATCGACCTGCGCTTTATCGAGTTGATGGAAACCGGCCTTGGCCGCGACTATTTCCAGGCCCACCACCTGCCCGGCAGCGACATTCGCGACAAACTGCTTGCCGAAGGCTGGCAGCTGGACGCGCGCGGCGCCGAAGATGGCCCGGCGCAAAATTTCAGCCACAGCGACTATCAGGGCCGCATCGGGCTTATCATGCCCTATGAAAAGAATTTCTGTGCCAGCTGCAACCGCCTTAGGGTCTCCGCCAAGGGCAAGCTGCATCTGTGCCTCTTTACCGAGCAGGGATTGGATCTGCGTGACTTGCTGCAAAGCCCCGACCAGCGCCCAGAGCTGCTGGCGCGCCTCGAAGGTCAGCTGAATCTCAAAAAAGAAACCCACTACCTGCATCAGGGCATCACAGGCGTCACTCAGCACCTGGCCTCCATCGGCGGCTGATCACTGCGCGCGGCACAAGTCCGCGCCGCACACGCTCTGACATGCCAATGCTGTGACCAGCCATTTTCTGTGCGCCGCTCTCTTTGCCGGGCAAGGCCAAACGAAGGCGCTTTTGAAGGAGACAACATGGGACACTGCCGCGAAAGCGAGTTTAAACCCCTCAAAATTGCCGTACTGACACTTTCAGACACCCGCGATGAAACCACCGACACCTCAGGTGCCTTTTTGGTGGATGCGGTCACAACCACCGGCCATATTCTGGCAGACAGACGCATCATCAAAGACGATAAATATCAAATCCGTGCGGTGATTTCTGCCTGGATTGCCGACCCCGAAGTACAGGTGATCATCAGCACCGGCGGCACAGGTTTCTCTGGCCGCGACAACACCCCGGATGCGGTCGCGCCCCTGTTCGACAAGCCCATCGAAGGCTTCGGCGAGCTGTTCCGCCACTTAAGCTTTGTGGAGCTTGGCACCTCCACGGTGCAGTCCCGCGCCATCGGCGGCGTGGCCAACGGCACTGCCATCTTCTGCCTGCCTGGCTCCACCGGCGCCTGTCGCACCGGCTGGAACGGCATCATCAAAGAGCAGCTCGATGCCCGCCACCGCCCCTGTAACTTTGTCGCCCACTTAAAAGCCCCCACCCAGGAGTAAGCCAGTCCATGAGTTCTTTTACCCATATCAATGACGCGGGCAACGCCCATATGGTGGATGTGACCGACAAGTCGGTGACCGAGCGCGAGGCCCGTGCCGAGGCTTATATCGAGATGGCGCCCGAAACCCTGGAGATGATCCTCTCAGGCAAGCATCACAAGGGCGATGTGTTCGCCACCGCCCGCATCGCAGGCATTATGGCTGCCAAGAAAACCTCTGATTTAATTCCGCTTTGCCACCCGCTGGCGCTAACCAAGGTGGAAGTGGAGCTGGAACCCGAGGTGGAACACAATCGGGTGCGGATCACCAGTCTGTGTAAACTCTCGGGCAAAACCGGGGTCGAAATGGAAGCCCTCACCGCCGCCTCTGTGGCCGCGCTGACCATTTACGATATGTGCAAAGCGGTGCAGAAAGACATGGTGATAGGCCAGGTGCGCCTTTTGGAAAAGCGTGGCGGCAAGTCCGGCCACTTCAAGGTTTAGTATTGGCTGCAAGCAGTTAAAGGCATAAGTTTATGATTAACGTACTTTTCTTTGCGCAGGTGCGCGAACTTCTGGGTGAATCCTCCTTAAGCATCGAAGCTGGCAGCAATACAGCCACCGCCGATGCCCTGCGCCAGACCCTGGCCGCGCGCAGCGACAAGTGGGGCAAGGTGCTCGCCTCGGACAAGCTGCTGGTTGCAGTAAATCAGACCCTTTGCCACTGGGATACCGAAATCAACGACGGCGACGAAGTGGCTTTCTTCCCGCCCGTGACCGGAGGCTGATATGCAAACCAGTCGTATTCTGGTGCAAACCGCCGATTTCAACGTACCCGAAGAGTATCAGCGTATTGCCGCCGATCATCAGGATGGCGCCGTGGTCACCTTCGTTGGCAAGGTGCGCGACTTCAACGAAGGCAATCAAATCAGTGACCTGACTCTGGAGCATTACCCCGGCATGACCGAAAAGGTGCTGGAGCAAATCGCCACCGAGGCCCGCAGCCGCTGGCCGCTCAATCACCTGACCATTATCCACAGGGTCGGCACCATGCATCTGGGCGAGCAAATCGTGTTTATCGGTGTCAGCAGTGCCCACCGCAAGGCTGCCTTCGCTGCCTGCGAGTTTCTGATTGATTTCTTGAAGACCAAGGCGCCCTTCTGGAAGCTTGAGAGCAGCGACAAGGGCCAGGGCTGGGTCGAAGCGCGCGACGCCGACGAACAGGCCGCCAAAGCCTGGGAGAAGTAATCCATGTTGCCGCGCCTGCTGTTATTGCTGACAAGTCTGCTGGCTCCACTTGCCACCATGGCCGATACCATCACAGTGGCGGCAGCGGCCAATATCAAATTCGCCATGGAAGACATTGCCCGCCAGTTTGAAGCAGACAGCGGCCACAAGCTCAGGGTCAGCTACGGCTCGTCGGGCAACTTTGCCTCGCAAATCCGCCATGGCGCCCCATTCGAGCTGTTTTTGTCGGCGGACGAGCGCTATGTAACTCACCTGCATCAAAGCGGGGTGACAGCAAGCGACGGTGATATTTATGCCTACGGCAGACTGGCGCTGGTGGCGGCCAAGGGCTCACCGCTGACGCTCGATGAAAACCTCACAGGCCTCAAGGCGTTGGTGGCATCCGGAGAGCTGCGCCGCTTTGCGCTGGCAAACCCCGAACTTGCCCCCTACGGCGAGCGCGGCCGCGAGCTGCTAAAGGACGCCGAGCTGTGGGATGCAATACAGAACAAGCTGGTGCTGGGCGAAAACGTGTCCCAGGCGGCGCAGTTTGCCATATCAGGCTCGGCTCAGGGCGGGTTGGTAGCGCTGTCGCTGGCCAAGGCGCCACAGTTTGTCGCCCGAGCCAACTATGTGGCCATTCCCGAACACAAACACGCACCACTGGCCCAGCGCATGGTGCTGCTGCCCAAGGCGTCCGTTGCAGCCCAGGAGCTGTATACCTTCCTTCAGGGCGACAAGGCCCGCGCTATCTTTGCTGACTACGGCTTCTCACTGCCTGCACAGCATGCCAAGCCGGAGGCCAGCCACTGATGGATTGGCAGGCGATGTGGCTCTCAGGCAAGCTGGCGCTGGTGACAGTGCTGATTTTGCTGCCGTTATCGATTCTGGCGGCAAGGGTGCTCGCCTATCGCCAGTTTCGCGGCAAAAGCCTGATTGAGGCGCTTATCATGGTGCCGCTGGTGCTACCGCCCACAGTCGTGGGTTATTACCTGTTGGTGAGCTTTGGCAGCCAGAGTGTGCTCGGCGTTTGGCTGCGGGAAACCTTAGGTATCGAGCTGGTGTTTCATTTCTCCGGCCTGGTGCTGGCCTCGGTGCTGGTGAATATTCCCTTTGCGATTCAGCCTATTCAGCGCGCCTTTGAAGCCATCCCCATGGATGTGCGCGACGCCGCCGCCTGCTGCGGCATGAGCCGCTTTAAAATTCTCACCCGCATCGAACTGCCGATGATCTGGCCCGGGTTGGTAACCGCGTTGGTGCTGACCTTCTCCCATGTACTGGGTGAATTTGGCGTGGTGCTGATGATGGGCGGCAATATCAGCGGCGAAACCAAAACCATCTCCATTGCCATCTACGACAGTGTGCAGGCGTTTGATTTTGACTCGGCCGGCGCCATGTCGCTCATTTTGCTGCTGTTTGCAATAAGCGCGCTGGCACTGACCACCAGCTTGTCGCGCCGCATGGGAGGCAGCCATGCCCGCGGCCACTGATTTACACGTACGTATTCATCAAGAGCGCGGCATCCGTATCGAGGCGGCGTTTTCCTGCCGTGCAGGGGAATTTCTGGCAGTGGTCGGCCCCTCCGGCGGCGGCAAAACGACCCTGCTTCGAATGATAGCCGGCCTTGCCAAACCCGAGTCCGGTGAAATCCGCTGCGGCGAGGATGTGTGGTTTGATGACCAGCAACATATCCATGCCTCGCCCCAGGCGCGCCATATCGGCTTTGTGCCGCAGCACTTTGGCCTGTTTCCCAAGCTCTCGGCCCTTGGCAATATTATCGCCGGGCTCGATCATCTGCCCAAGGCCGAGCGGATGCCAAGGGCGTTAGCGGCACTTGAAAAAGTGAACCTGCACGGCCTTACCGACCGGTTGCCAGGCGAGCTGTCCGGTGGCCAGAAACAGCGGGTGGCGCTGGCACGGGCGCTTGCCCGCGAGCCCAGGGTGCTGCTGCTGGACGAGCCCTTTTCGGCGGTCGACAGAGAAACCCGCGAGCGGCTGTATCTGGAACTGGCCCGGCTCAAGGCCGAGCTCAATATTCCGGTGATCATGGTAACCCACGATCTCAACGAAGCGCTGCTGCTGGCAGACAGTATGCTTTTGATTAGTCAGGGACAAATGCTGCAGCACGGGGCACCTCAAGAGGTATTTGCCCGGCCTCGCACCGAGGCAGTGGCCCGCCAGATGGGGCTTCGCAATATTTTCGATGCCCATGTGGTGGCGCAGGATGAGCAAAAAGGCGTGACCTGGCTTAAGTTCGGCGAGCGGCTGATTGCCTCCGACAGCCTGCCGGATGTGAGCATAGGCCAGAAGGTGCGCTGGGTTATCCCCAATCAGGGGATTCGCTTCAATTCCATCGCCAGCGGCCGTTTATGCCGCAGTTTCAATATCCTCCATATCCGCATCGAAACCCTGTTGACCCTGGGTGAGTCGGTGCGGCTCGAAGCCACAGTGCTGGGCTCGGGGGAGCGGCTCAACACCGAAATTCCGCTGCATCTGGCCAGGAAACTCGCCATTACCGCCGGGGTTGAAACCGAGGTGGCACTTAAGTCGGATCAGCTGCATCTGCTGGAGATGATCAAAGCTTAATCTTGGCGCCACAGAGAATTCAGGGCACCGCCGCTAGACTGGATCCATAGTCTTAGAACAAGGATCCCCTATGCGTATCATTACCCCTCTGGTACTGGCCCTGGGCCTGATAACCGCCACCAGCACCGCACTGACTTACGCCGCCTATCAGGGCCCTGCGGCCAATCAGGTCAGCAGCGCCAAGGCCGCCGCCAATGCCCCCGACGATACTCAGGTTTTACTCACAGGTCGCCTGACCAAGAGTCTGGGTGACGAGCACTACCTGTTTGAAGACAGCAGCGGCGAAATCAAGGTCGAGATCGATAACGCCCTGTTCCGTAATCTGGATGTGACCGACGCTACAGTGGTGGAACTCAAAGGTGAAGTAGACAAAGAATGGCACGGCCGTGAAGTCGAAATCGACAGCATCCGTGTGGTGACTTCTCAGGGTTAGTCTTTTAGGATACTCGCACTGGCTTTTTTCGGAGGCATCAATGAGATATTGGCTGCTTGGAGCAATGATGGTGGTGGGCGCTGCATCTGCCAACACCAGTTTATTTAATTTGCTCAGCACCGGCGAGCGGGTCGATCCCCTGGCCATGATGGAGAAGGTTGAAGCGGAACATCCGGGTTACATTTCCGAGTTCGAGCTGGACGTGGAAGAAGGCGAACTGCTGTACGAGTTCGATGTTATCAATCCGGAGGAAAACACCCTCACCGAATTGACTTATCGCGCCACCGACGGCGCTTTGGTAATGCAGCGCAACAGCAAACTTGAGGCCGACGATCACGACGAACTCGAAGCGGTAAAATTGCTCGAGCGCAAGCAAATGGCATTTTCTGAGCTGGTACGTCTTGCCAGTCAAAAGCATCAGGGTAAGCTGCTGGAAGCACAGCTGGAGCACGACCTGGGCATCAGCTATCTGGAATTCAAAATGGTGGATGAGAACGGCAAGCGCAAGCACGCCTTCGATATCCAAAAACTCAAGCCACTGCCAATGCTGCAGTGGCAGTAACACCCGCGGTTAAGGAGCAACCATGAAGGTCCTCTTGGTCGAAGACGACGCCACCACATCCGACTACATAGTCAAAGGCTTTTCTGAGCAGGGCCACAACATTGAGGCTGCCGCCGATGGCCATCAGGGGCTGTTGCTCGCCACCAGCAACCAGTACGACCTCATCATTCTTGACCGCATGTTGCCGGGCCTCGACGGTCTGGCGCTGCTGGCCGCGCTGCGTGCCAATGCCAATCAAACCCCGGTGCTGATCCTCTCCGCCCTGTCCCACGTGGACGAGCGCGTCAAAGGGCTTCGCAGCGGCGGCGACGACTACATGACCAAGCCGTTTGCCTTCTCTGAGCTGCTGGTGCGCGCCGAAATTCTGGTGTCACGCGGCCAATCGGCGCCGGTGCAAACCCACCTGCAGGCAGGACCGCTGGAAATGGAGCTGCTCACCCGCAATGTCACCCTCGACGGCCATGAGCTGATGCTGCAACCCAAGGAGTTTCAACTGCTCAAGTACCTGATGGAACACCCCAATCAGGTCATCAGTCGTACCTTGCTGTTTGAAGCTGTGTGGGATTATCACTTCGACCCACGCACCAATGTGATTGACGTGCATATCGCCAAACTCAGACGCAAATTTGAAGAGCTGGGCCACGGCGAGCTGATTGAAACCGTGCGGGGGGCTGGTTATCGCCTTCGTCAAAGGCATTAAGCCTCACCAGAGTTCCATCTGGGGGATTACCCTTATCTTTACCGCGCTGGTGACGCTGATCACCGGCGCCCTGCTGTTCACCCTGTACCGCCAGTTGGTGACAGAGCAGGAACACCAGATAGAACAACACCTTGAAACCGAAAAGCAGCGTTATATCCAGTTGGCTCAAACTGTGGACAGACGCAGCTTTGCCGCGCAGATCCGCGCCGCCGACCCCAAAAGCGTGCTGGTTGCCTGGCGCAACAGCTTTGATATCGTCGGCTCACTCAGTTTGATGCCGGAAGACATTCCGCTGCTGCCTGAAACCGTAGAGTTCCCCATCCTGACCGGCGGGCCGGACAAGCTGCACATACTCACCGGTGGCCTGGTGATCACCCGCTATGGCCCTGTGCTGATTGCCACCCGTACCGACCAGCTGGCGACCCTGATCAAGAAGTTCCTGCGCGCCGCCGTCACCGCCATGACCCTGACCATAGTGCTGACCATGGCGCTGGGGTACCTGTTTTCCAAGGCGATTTTGCGCCGTTTGGTGCAATACAACCGACTGGCACAGCGCATCGAGCGCGGCCACTACGACACCCGCCTGCCCATTAGTTGGCGCCAGGACGAGTTCGATATGCTGGCCAGGCAGTTCAACCGGGTGCTGGATACGCTGGAAGCCAACCTGCAGGCGGTGCGGGGCGTGACCGACAACATAGCCCACGACCTGCGTACACCGCTGTCGCACCTGCGCATAGGCCTTGAACAACTGCGGGATAAACCCACCGAAGAGCAAGCCGAGAAAGCCGAGCAACTGATTGAAGAACTGGACTTTTGCCTTGCCACCTTCGACGCCATGTTATCGCTGACCCGTATAGAAGAAGGTCAGCAACAGCTGGATTTGCAGGACGTGGAGCTGTCGCAGCTGTGCAGCGATTTGGTGGAAATGGCCGAACTGATGGCCGAAGAACGCGGTCAGAGCCTTACTCTGGATTTGGGCCAGCCCTGCCAGCTGCAGGGGGATAAGTATTTACTGTTCCAGGCGCTGTTCAATCTGGTGGATAACGCCATCAAGTATGCCGGTGAAGGCGCAGCTATCCACATCAGCCAGAATGGCCGCGAAGTGGTGATTAGCGATAACGGCCCCGGGATCCCCGAAGACAGCCGTGAACGGGTGTTTGAGCGCCTGGTGAGGCTAGACCCCAGCCGCCATCATCAGGGCACCGGACTTGGCCTGTCGATGGTGAAAGCGATATTATCGCGCCATCAGGCGCAAATCCGCCTCGAAGACAACCAGCCGGGCCTGCGGGTCATTATCGAGTTTCAGTAATCCATATGTTTCAACTCATCCAGGATGAGGCCGACTTTATCGTGATTGATAAAGCGCCCGGAGTGCATTTCCACAGTCAGGATGGCAGCGCGGGCGTTGTCGCCACTGCCGAAGCCAGACTTGGGCTCAAGCTGTACCCGGTGCACAGGCTCGACACCCTGACATCCGGGCTCATAATACTTGCCAAATCCAGCGAGGCCGCCGCCGATTTTACCGAGCTGTTTTCCCGCCACGGGGTGCAAAAGTACTATCTGGCGCTTGCCAAAGGAAAGCCAAAGAAGAAACAGGGCAAGGTTGCCGGTGATATGGCCAAGGCCCGTCGCAGCCAACATAAACTGCTGCGCACCATGGAAAACCCGGCGATAACCCAGTTTTTTTCCGCCTCGGTGGATGAAGGGTTGCGCGCTTATCTGCTTAAACCCCTCACCGGCAAGACTCACCAACTGCGGGTGGCACTGGCCAGCCTTGGCACGCCCATATTGGGGGATGAACTCTATGGCGGAGAAGCTGCCGACCGCGGCTATCTGCACGCATGGCAGCTGTATTTTTGCTTTCGCGGTCAGCACTTTCACATTCAAAGTGGCCATCCACCCGGGGCGCAGTTTGCCCTGCCTGGCTTAGGCGAGTTGCTGGGCGAACAATGGGGAAATCCGGATAGCCTAGAGTGGCCCAAGCCCTGATGTTTGTTATGAGTTTTGCTAAGAGTGTTGCTGAGATTTCTGTTCTGAGGTTTACATTCAGGATGTTAAATCGTGGCCGCGCCTACCGAGGAGTCCATCACCCGGTTGCGACCTGCAGCCTTGGCCTGATACATGGCATGGTCGGCGGCAGAAATCAGCTGTGACACACTGAGCCCCGGCACCACTGCGGCGCAGCCAAAACTGGCACTGAGGGGCACATCCTGATCTTCCCAGCGCAGCGCCCTGGCCTCGAGGCAAGTTCTCAGCTTCTCAGCTACCTGATGGGCCTGCTTCATTCCCGCCCCCGGTAAAATCACCAAAAACTCTTCGCCTCCGAATCGGCACAGCACGTCGGATTCCCGCAGGGCATTGGTCATCAGCAGCGCCGCTTGCCGCAGGGCCGCATCCCCCGCCTGATGGCCATGTTTATCATTGATTTGCTTAAAGTAGTCCAAATCCAGCAGCACCAGTGCGTACCCCTCACCGCCCCGTTGCCACTTGTGATGCAGCTGGCTGAGGGTATCTTCGGCGCTGCGGCGATTCCAAAGCCCGGTGAGCACATCCTTGTCGGCCAGCAGGCGGATTTTTTGCACCAGTCGGGTCAGGGCATTACCAATGGCGAGGGCATTGATGGCAATAGTCAGCACCAGATAAAACCACAGCATGGGCACCGCCTTGGCGGTTTGAATCGAGATAAACTGCTCTTCCGGACGGTCCACCACCAGGATCACCACCAACCGCGCGAAAAACGACAAGGCCGCTACCATCATGGGCGATACCAGCAGCACCGACAATCGCGGTCCGGCGCTGGGCAGCAAGCCCTGATAGGTAGCAAGAGCCAGTCTGGCAAACAGTATCGCCGCCGCCAGTGAAAACACTACCCCCAGATACTGCTGCGAGTCGATTTCGGGGGGCACCGCAAACATGGCACCGGCCGCAGCAAGCCACACCAGTAAATCAAACCGATAATCAATAGGTTGCCTGAAAAGGAATACAGTACCCAGCCGCAGCATCACGATACCGGACAACAGGCACAGATCCGCGGCAAACCAGGCAAGATAACTGGGCTCATCGGTTCGCAGGGTATTGAGCATCAGCCCCAGCATCATCAGGGCATTGGCACCGGCATAACGCCAACAGGCCTTGGGGGCAATCCGCAGCGGACCGGCCAACAGCGCCCACGCCGCCGCGCAGGCGCCGGTAAGCAAGATAATGACCTGAATAAGAAGCTTTGCCTGAATATCCATAGCAGAAAGGGCTTACAAGAGTGACTTCACTATAGCTCGGGCACCTGCGAGCGCACAGTTTTTTCGTGACCGGGCTTGCCATTTGGGTCGGGGCTTGCGAAGTTAACCCTGATAACAAATCTAAGGAGACGCTATGGATACCAATAAGCTGCTGCTCGTGATCATCGCCATTCTGCTGCCACCTGTGGCAGTGTTTTTGAAAGAAGGCGCTGGCAAGCACCTGCTGATCAACATCATTCTGTGCCTGTTTTTCTTTATCCCCGGCCTGCTGCACGCCCTCTGGGTTGTGACCAAAAGCTGATCCGGTTAAAGCACAGATGGCCCCGTTTCGACGGGGCTTTTTTATGAGTGAAAAAAATCATGGTGTAATAATAGACATTCATCAACTTAGGTCGCAAAATCACCACCATAACATCTTTTAATTCATCTATAGCCATGTTCTCTCATCTGCCTTCTTTAAATGGTCTCAGGGTATTTGAAGCCGCCGCACGGCATCTGAGCTTCAAGCTCGCCGCCAAGGAGCTGGAACTGACGCCGACTGCCGTCTCCCATCAGATCCGTAACCTCGAAGCACATCTTGATATTCCGCTGTTTATCCGCCATACCCGCGCCGTGGAACTTACGGCCGCAGGCCAAGCCCTGTATGAAACCAGCCGGCAGGTGCTGCGCCAGATAGATCAGACACTGACGGGGCTTGGCGTTGGTAATCAGGATTTAACCATCAGCGCCGTACATGGCTTTGCCGCCCTGTGGCTCGCCCAGCGACTGCCTTATTTCCAGCGTCGCTATCCGGATATTCGGGTGGCGGTGAGTCAGTCGGAAACACCAGCGTCACAGGATGCCGATATTCTGATTGCCAGAGAAGATGGCAGCGAGCCTGGCAACCTGACCCTGCCAGAGCAGTTTGGCATCTACGCCAGCCCCGCATACCTTGGCCGCAAACACCCGCACCAAACCCTGATGCACGTGCGCCGTCCGGGCAGCCTGGGCGAAGTGAATTGGGATAGCTGGCAAAAAGAACACGGCAAGTTTCGGGACGCTGAACTGCTCGAATTTGACCGTGAAGACCAGCTGCTACAAGCCTGCCTTGCCGGACAGGGCTTGGCGCTTACCAGCTCGCTGCTGGTTTCGGCCCAGGTGGAAAAGGGTTGGCTGAAGCCCTGTCTGCCGGAAAAGGTGCTGAGCGGCCCGGGTTATTTGGTTTCCACTACCCAGGCGGCCGACAGCAAGCGCCAGGTGAAGCTGTTTCTCGATTGGCTGGCCGAGCAGGCTGGCATGACGCCAACATCAAGCTAATTTGCGCCCCGGAGGCCAATCAAGGATGAACAAACTCGTTTCTGCTGCCAAGTGGCTGGGCTTGCTGCTGATACTGCTGGCGCTGGCTGTCTACATCGGCCTGCGGGCCAGCCTGCCCACGCTCGATGGCAATATCGACAGCCCCGGCCTGACCAAACCAGTCACCCTCGCCCGGGATCATCTGGGCAGCGCGGTGATCACCGCAGACTCCCGCGTCGATGCAGCCTTCGGTCTGGGCCTTGCCCACGGTCAGGACCGATTTTTCCAGATGGACTTGCTGCGGCGAAACGCCGCCGGTGAACTGGCCGAGCTTTTTGGCGACGCGGCACTGAAGCTCGATGAACGTCACAGGTTCCATCAGTTCAGAAAGCGCGCCCAGGCGCTGCTGAAACAATTGCCCGCCGATGACATGGCCGTGCTTGAAGCCTACAGCCGCGGCGTTAATCAGGCGCTGGCAGAGCAAACACTGCCAAGCTTTGAATACCTGCTAAGTGGCGCTGCCATTCAGCCCTGGCGTCCCGAAGACAGCCTGCTGACCATTTTCAGTATGTATCTGGATTTACAGGGGAACACCCTTGAGCGTGAGCTGGTGCTGGAGCGCATCAAGCAGCTCTATGGCGATGAGATGCTCGCCTTTGTCAGCCAGAACGACCCCATTCAGGCGGCTCTTGATGGCAGCACCTTGCCAACTCAGGCAATGGTGGTGCCGCCGCTTTCTGCCAGGGCGCTAGATAAGGCGGAGCTGAGTACCATCGGCAGCGAACTGGACGCCTTCGTTAAAGGCAGCAACAACTGGGCGGTCACGGGTCAGCTCACCCGCAGCGGCCGCGCCATGTTGTCCGACGATATGCATCTGGGTCTGGCCGTGCCCATCATCTGGTATCGGGCTCAGCTCAATTACCATCACCACGACAGCGACATTCAGGTCACAGGCGTCAGCCTGCCCGGCGCCCCCGTGATTGTGGTCGGCAGCAATGGTCATGTGGCCTGGGGCTTTACCAACGGCTATATCGACACCGCCGACTGGATTGAACTGCCAAAAGATGAAATCACCGAAACCGTTACCGAGCACCTCGCCAGCACAGGTGCCGGCAAAGAGATGCCGCTGACATTGTCCCGTTTCGGGCCGGTTAAGCGCCTCGGTGATAACGACTATGCCCTGTCCTGGGTGGCCCATGGCGACTTCGCCATTAACCTGAACCTGATGCGTCTGGAAACCGCCACAGGCGTGGAGCAAGGGCTTGCAGTTACCGAGCACACCGGGATCCCGGTGCAGAATATGCTGATTGTGGATAACGCCGGCAACGCCGCCTGGCGACTGACAGGCGCCATTTCGGCGCGGGACAATCCGGTTGTGGTGGCGCAATCGGCCAGCGACTGGCAAGCCGAGGGCTGGGCAGCTCCGGCAGCCAATGTGCCCCTGGTCGCCAACCCGGACAATCAGCGGCTGTGGAGCGCCAACAGCCGGGTGCTGTCGGCTGCCGATAGCTCAAGATTCGGCGACGGCGGTTATGCCATCGCCAGCCGGGCAGCGCAGATCCGCGACAACTTAAACGCCAAATCCACGTTTGATGAATCTGACTTTCTTGCCATGCAACTGGACAACAGGGCGCTGTTCCTCACCCCCTGGCAGCAACTGCTGAGCGAGACGTTAAAGCAACAACCGGATGAATTTGCAGACGATATCAAAGCACTCGCCAACTGGGGTGCCTGCGCCTGCAGCGAGTCCGTGGGCTACACCCTGGTAAGCAGCTTCCGTATTCGGGTAATGGACACCCTGTTTGCGCCGCTGCAAACCCGGCTGGCCGAAGAAGGGCTGAGTTTGAGCAAGATTAAGGGCAACCTGGAAGTGTCGGTCTGGCAGCTGCTGCAGCAAAAACCTGACTCCTGGCTGCCGGAGAAAATGACTGATTGGAACGACTTCCTGCTGGATATTTACCGCACCAATCGTGCCGAACTGCTCGGGCGCCATGCGCCCGGCGGCACACTGGCCGAGCTGAATTGGGGCAAGGTGAATGCGCTCAAAATCCAGCACCCTTTCAGCAAGCAAATTCCGCTGCTGGCGCCGCTGCTTGATATGCCGGAAGTACCGGGGTTTGGCGGCCATTTCGAACCTGCGGTGCAAAGCCCCGGCTTTGGCGCTTCCCAGCGGATGGTGGTGCAACCGGGCGATGAGGCCAGCGCAATCCTGATGCTGCCTGGCGGCCAGTCGGGTCACCCGTTATCTGCCTTCTACCGCAGTGGCTTTGGCGACTATGCCAGCCATACCCCCACACCTTTGTTGCCGGGGGATATCCGCCATAGCCTCAAGCTGTTGCCAAAATAAGCCAGAGCCGAGATAAACACAGGGGATCACCAACAAAAAGCGCCGAACAATCGGCGCTTTTTTCGCTTACCAGCCCAGCTGGTAACTCACGGTAAAGGTGCGGCCACGACCATGGTAGTCAAACATCGCCTCAGGGCCGTAGGTCGGACTGTAGAAATACACCGCCCGCTGGCCCCACAGGGTGCTGTAGTCTTTATCCAGCAGGTTTTCGATGCCGTAGCTCAGGGTGCCAACGGGTAACTCGACCGAACCAAGCAAATCCAGGGTTGTGTAGCTTTCAAGCTCGCTTTGCAGCCCATCCCCGGCTTTGAATCTATAGTCAGAATCGGCGCTGAAGCTGTGCTCGGCCTGCAGGCGAATTTGCTGCCCTTCACCTTGCCAGGCAATAAATGCGGTGGCCTTGGAGGGGGAAGCATAAGTCACAGTCTCATCAACCCAGCCGCCTTCCTGCTTCACTTCACTGCGTACCAAATGCAGATTGCTGCCCGCCTGCCAGTTGCGGCTGAGATCCACATTCAGCTGTGCCTCCAGCCCCAGGGTACGTTTATCCTGATCGTTCACATTGATGGTGAGGTCGGCACGATTCACCTCAATCACCTTATCCGACACCGCGTAGTAAATACTCGCCTGAGCCTGCCAACTGTCCGCCAGATAACGCCAACCCAGCTCCATCGAGTCGGTTTTAATGCCATCGAGACGGGTGTCATTGATGTTGATGCTGTTTTGCAGACGCAGGTAGCCATCGGCGTCGGCCTTATAGCTGCCACGGCCATAGTATTTGGACAAATCCGGCAGTTCAAAACCCTGAGAATACGACAGCCACAGCTGCTGATCCGCGCTCAGTTTGGCCACCAGCCCCAGATTCACCAGCCCCACGCTGTAGTCGGTACTGCCACCTTGGATGGCATCGGCACCCGGGGCCTTGCCGGAGGCAATCGCCACCTGCTGGTTGAAGCCGATAAAGTCATCGACGCTGTTTTCCATTTGCTGGTAGCGATAGCCGCCATTGAGCACCAGAAAGCTGTTGATATCCCAGCTGCCCTGCACAAAAGCGGCCACCGACTCCACTGTGAAATCCACATAGCGGCCGGTGGTAAACAGCTCCTGCATCACCAAGCCACCGCTTTGATTGGCGGCGGTAAGGTCGAAGCTCATTTGGCTCGAATCGAAGCTTTCTTTGTCCCAGTCGATGCCCCAGGTGAGTTTAACTGAATCAGCTGGCCTAGATTCGAGCACCGCCTTCAGGCCATAAATGCCGGTGTTTTGTGCCGAAGCGGAAAAGTTGTAAACGCCCCTGGCCTCACTGACGTAGGGAAACGGATGAAAATCGAGGTCTTCCTTACGATAAAAGCCCTGTAAATAGAGGGTCTGACCGAACCATTCTGCCTGAGTGTAGCTAAGGTTCAGCAGGGTGCGTTCGGTGCGGGGGCTGCGGTCGGCATTCAGCCCGTTGCGGCTTTCAAGCAATGAGGCATCACCGGTGACACCGGCAAAGTTCTCGCCCATATACAAACCATGATCGCCGTCGGAGCCATTGCGGTAGTGCTGCGCCAAGGCGCCGAGGCTGGCGTTATTGGGCAAGCGCCAGTCAATATTTGCCATCAGATCATAGCCTTGGGTGTACTGCATACCGGTTTGGGTAATATCCGGCATCACCTCGTTGCCACTGCCATCGAACCATTGGCCGTTTTCCTGCCAGGCAGCACTGAATCGCCCCTGAAGGGTATCGCTGCCACCGGCTGCGGCGAAGGCGGCGCGGTAATCCAAGTCGTCGCCACCGCCAAAACCTGACTTAAACCCGGCTTCGGCTTCGAAGGTATCCGTGCTCTGGCTGGCTTTTTTGGTGACAATATTGATGGCACCGCCCAGCGCGCCACCGCCGTAGAGGGCCGAGGCGCCCGCCAGCACTTCGATGCGGTCAATATTAAAGGGGTCGATGCTGTCGAGCTGACGACTGATGCCGCGGGAGGTATTCATCGACACCCCATCAATCAGCACCACCATGGCGCGGCCACGCATGTTCTGGCCAAAGTTGGTTCGCCCCTGGCTGGAAACGTCCATCGACGGCACCAGCGCCGCCAGCATTTCCTTTACGCCTTTACCGCTGTTGATTTGCTCGCGAATACTGTCTTCATCAATCAGCCAAACGGTGCTGGAAAGCTCGCTAATCTGGGTGGGAGTGCGATTGGCGGTCACCACCATCCGCTCCATATCCTTGTCGACTGCGTTGGCCAGTGCCAACGGGCTGAATTGGGCAATAACAACAGCAGCAATCAGGCTAACGCGAGCCAGAGGCTTGGGCATAACATTCTCCATCACGGACACCAGAAACCAAAAAGACACAGGCCAACGTGTACGGACGCGAGTAAAAACTTCACATATCACACTGATATAACGTGAATTTTCTACAATAAGTTTTCAGTGAATATCGAAACAGGCCCGCCATTGGCAGCCAGCATTCTAGTTGTAAATAGGAATCAGTCTCAACGAAATTTACAATGCAGCCTACGAAACACAGTTGCTGCTTCCTGTTGCGGTTGCATACCCGCCGGTGTTGCTCATCAGCGTTGAAGCGGCCTTTTGCGCGCGCAAAAAAAGCCGCTCACAGAGCGGCTTAGAATTGGAATGGGGCAATCAGTCGAGCTGACAGGCGGCTTCCAGAGTGAGCCTAATCATGTCGCACAGAGTCTGCTGCCGCTCCTCTGCGCTCAGGTGCAGTCCCTGACGTAGATGATCGGTCACCGTCATCATCGCCATCGCCCGGGCACCGGTTTCGGCGGCCACGCCATAGAGCCCGGCAGCCTCCATCTCGACCCCAAGAATGCCGTATTTTTCCATCAGGTCGTAACGGCTTTCATCGGCGCAGTAAAACAAGTCAGATGAATAAATGTTACCCACCCTGAAAGACACCCCCTGATTTTCGGCCGCGGTTACTGCGTGACGCAGCAGATTAAAATCCGCCAGCATAGCGAAGTCAGTGCCTGGGAACCTTGAGCGATTAACGCCTGAGTCGGTGCTGGCACCCATGGCCATGACCACATCCATCAGCTTGATATCGTTGCTCACGGCGCCGCAGGAACCGATACGGATGATATTTTTTACGCCATAGTCGACAATCAGCTCGCGGGCATAAATCGAAATAGACGGAATACCCATGCCTGAGCCCATCACCGAAATCCGCTTGCCGCGATACTCGCCGGTGAAGCCCAGCATATTACGCACATCGGTGACCTGCACCGCGTTATCGAGAAACTGCTCGGCAATAAATTTAGCCCGCAGCGGATCGCCGGGCATCAACACTGTGTCGGCAAACGCCCCTTGGGGCGCATTGATATGGGGTGTCATGGTTAACCTCCGATGCTGAAAAGTAAGCCGGCGATGGTGCCGCTCATCAGGTTGGCCAGTGCCGCTGCGATAAGTGCCTTCATGCCGATTTGACCAAGGTCGTGGCGCCGCTCGGGGCACAGGGCCGACAGCCCGCCAATCACCATGGCCAGCGAGCCGATATTGGCAAAGCCGCACAGGGCAAAGCTGATGATCACCTGGGTCTTGGGCGACAGCCCATCGGCGACTTTCAGGAAATCCATGTAGGCAACAAACTCGTTGATCACCATCTTCTGGCCGATAAAGCTTGCTGCCTGAGTCGCTTCGCTCCAGGGCACGCCCATCAGCCAGGCAAGCGGTGCCAATACATACCCAAGCATCATCTGCAGCGACAGATTGTCGATACCAAACCAGTTACCTATACCGCCAATCATGCCGTTGAGCAGCGCCACCAGCGCCACAAACGCCAGCAACAGTGCCGATACCGCCAGCACCTGCTGCATGCCCATGGCCGCGCCGCCTGCAGCAGCGTCCAGCACGTTGGCGGGCTTGTCGTCCTGCTCGTCCAGCACCTTGTTGATATCGTTGATGGGCGTTTCGGTTTCCGGCCACATCAGCTTGGCAAACAGCAGCCCGGCAGGCGCCGTCATAAAGGCGGCGGTGAGCACATACTTCACGTCCACCCCCATCTGGATGTAACCAATCATGGTGCCGCCGGCCACTGAGGCAAGACCACCGGTCATCACCGCAAACAGCTCAGAGCGGGTCATGCGGCGCACGAAGGGGCGCACCATGGACGGCGCTTCGATAGGACCAACGAAAATGTTGGCGGTGGCAGACAGTGACTCGGCGCGGCTGGTGCCGAGCAGGCGTGACAGGGCGCCGCCTATGATGCCAATCACCCACTGCATGATGCCGAGGTAATAGAGCACCGCGATCAGCGAGCTGATAAACACCACCACGCACAGCACGTTAATCACGAAGATAAAGCCCATGCCGAAGCGGGCCAGATCGCCAAAGAGAAACCCAAGCCCCTCGTTGCCGTAGTTGATCACATGCATCACACCCTTGGAGGCGGCGTCCAGCACCACCTGACCGGCGGGTACATACATCACGAAGGCGCCAAAGGCGATTTGAAAGGCGAGCGCGCCGAGCACGGTACGAAGGCGAATAGCGCGGCGATTTTCCGAAAGCAGCACCGCCAGCGCGATGAGCGCCAGCATGCCGATAATACTGATAATAATTTCCATGGCAGGTTTCCGGGTACAGACAAACCGTCGCAGTCTAGCCATGGTATTGGCGCCAAAACGCGATCCCTGTCATGGGCGAACAGGTATTTCTGTGACTTAAGGGGCAGATCCCAAAACCGTTTGATTGCGCCTCAGAATTGGCAACAGGAATTTAAATCTATTGCCAATAAAATCATTACATTGAAGTGATTATCGCGAGCAATGAAAACACAGAAAACCCAGGGAATACTAAAGCATCAGACTGTGACTTACGCCGTGGCTGAACGCCTGCTTGGCAGTGCCAAGGTCAGATACCGGAGTGGGAAAAATACTCCACCGGGTCGAGGTAAAACACCTTTTTATAGCCCTGGGTGGTGAAATCCAGCCGCCAGGGCCTGGGGAGCAGACTCACCAGACTGTAGTGCAGGTGCGGCGGTTTACCTTTAGCATTGCCGCTGTCACCCACGGTGCCAATCGGGCTGCCTGCAGCCAGCCACCAGCCATTGCCTTCGAAACTGTCCAGATGGGCAAAATAGTGCAGCTTAAAGCCCGGCCCAAGTGCCAATATCACCTTACCGCCCTTACTGAGCTCGCCGCGCCATAGCCTGAGCATAGGCACAGGGGCCACAAGCATCTGCCCCTTGGGGGCAAAGATATCCATGCCCTTGTGTACCCCAGAGCTGCCCCATGGCTCGTACCAGAAGGTATCCGGGTGCCAATCTTTACTGGCCGCGCCTGTTACCGGCAGTAGCGGCGACTCGCTCCAAAAGCCCCACATCATCAGCGGGATCAGCAGCGCCACGGCAGCAATGTTGCCAAAACGCGAGCGCAAATTCTTATTCGGGCACATGGCAGACGGCTTCCACGTTATTTCCGTCAGGGTCCAGCAGGAAGGCGCCGAAATAGTGCTCATGGTAGATGGGCCGGAGGCCCGGAGCGCCGTTGTCTTGCCCTCCGGCCGCCAGACCCGCCTGATGAAAGGCTGCAACGGCAGCGCGGTTTGGCGCCACAAATGCGGTGTGGCGCGGCGAGGCTGCATCTCGGGTTTCTATCACCCAAAACACGGGTTTACCCTCGGGGCCAAAGGCACACATGCGCCGGGTCGGCCAGTCGGCATCCCAGCTGGTCAGCTCTTCAAATAACATGGGATAAGCCAGCGGCCTGAAGGCGGCAATATAAAAGTCGCGGCTGGCAATATAGTCGCTGGCGTAGGTACTCAGATGATCTATCACGGCGCAATCCTTTCGCAGTTAATCCGGGCTTAATGTCCGCTCTTTTACCGAGCGTCTAACCAAGGTGCCACACTCGCTACAGGCTGACCAGTTAACAAAGTTTCAGACCGCAAAAAGCCGCTCAAAGAGCGGCTTTTTGTCTGGTTCAAGACTGACCCTGCTATCAGCGCATGGTCACGAACTCTTCGGCGCCAGTGGGGTGAATGGCCACCACGGCATCGAAGTCGGCCTTGGTGGCGCCCATCTTGATGGCCACACCGAAGCCCTGAAGGATTTCGTCCATACCAAAGCCAATACCGTGGATACCCACGACTTTTTCGTCGGGACCGGCACATACCAGCTTCATTTTGCAGGCCTGACGATGGGCAGTTACTGCGGTATACATGGAAGTGAAGCTTGAGGTGTATACCTTCACCTGATCATCACCATATTGCGCCTTGGCATCGGGCTCACTCAGGCCCATGGTGCCGATGGGCGGATGGCTGAATACCACTGTGGGTACCAGGCTGTAGTCCATCTTGGCATTGGCCTGACCGCCGAACAGGCGCTCAGACAGGAAGCGACCGGCTTTCACCGCCACCGGGGTAAGTTCAATGCCACCGGCAATGATATCTCCGACACAGTAGATGCCTTCGGCGCTGGTGTTTTGCCACTCATCCACCAGCACGTAGCCGCGCTCATCCAACTTAACGTCGGTGTTTTCAAGGCCAATCTTGTCGGTGGCAGGTTCGCGGCCAATGGCCCA
Source organism: Shewanella zhuhaiensis (assembly GCF_022484835.1). Taxonomy (NCBI): domain Bacteria; kingdom Pseudomonadati; phylum Pseudomonadota; class Gammaproteobacteria; order Alteromonadales; family Shewanellaceae; genus Shewanella; species Shewanella zhuhaiensis. Next base: position 108,572 of record NZ_JAKUDL010000004.1, on the reverse strand, counting down.
GATCAGGCAATCCACAGTGATGGACTCGCCGTTTTCCAGTTGCAGAGTCAGGCTGCCGTCGGCGTGTTTTTCCACGGCCTTGGGTACGGCATGGGTGTGCAGAGTCGGGCCGTTTTCAGCCATGGCATCAACCAGCGCCTGGCTCAGCATGGGGTCGAAGCTGCGCAGTGGTGAGTGCTTGCGCACCAGCAAATGGGTTTCACTGCCGAGGGCATGCAGCACACCGGCGATTTCGACGGCGATATAGCCAGCACCAACCACGGCAACCCGCTTGGGCTGGGCGTCGAGGGCAAAGAAGCCGTTGGAATCGATACCGTGCTCAGCACCCGGGATATTGGGAATGCTTGGGCGACCACCGGTGGCGATAAGAATATGATCGGCGGTGTATTCTTCGCCATTCACTTCGATGGTGCGGTTATCTTTGAAGCGGCCGTAGCCCTCTACCAAAGTAACACCATTGCCGGTAAAACCACGGCCATAGGCGGCGTGAATACGCTCGATATAGGCTTCACGGCTGGCAACCAGGGTGTTCCAGTCAAAGTTTTTTACTTCAACATCAAAACCATAGTCTTTGGCATACAGGTGCATGGCTTCAGCTACCTGGGCGCCGTACCACATCACCTTTTTGGGCACACAGCCCACGTTCACGCAGGTTCCGCCCACGTGTTTGGCTTCAATCAAAAGGACCTTGGCGCCCCGGATAGCAGCGCGGTTGGCGGATGCAATGCCGCCACTGCCTGCTCCCAGACAGATATAATCGTAGTGTTGGGCCATGGAAATCTCCGTTGTGAACGACGAGGTAAGGGCTCAATTGTAGGGAGCTTTTTGTCCGGATGGAAGCGAGGCGCCATCCGGGTTGCTCCCGCAGCAACCAAAGACCGGCCCCAGGCCTGCTTTGTTGCGCTCAGCGCAGTTTACTCGGCGCCAACGAAACTCAGCGCCGATACATGCAGCGGTCATGGTCGCCCTGACGCGGGCCATTGCTGCCACACTTAAGACAACGCCATTCCTTTTGCCTTGCTTTAAGCTCATCGCCATGATGCTCGCCCGCCCCACGGGAGGTCAGCAGCTTTTCGAGTTGCCCCATACGGTTATCCAGCCAGCGGCAGTTGGGGTCGTCGGCCACGTAGGATCTGGCGGCAACCGTTTTGCTGCTCACCCGTCGCTTGGGCCGATTGTTGTCGCTGCGACGCCCCTGCTTTTTGGCATGGTCAACATAATCGCGGCCGCTGAATTCCATCCCCGGTTGAGCAGCATGGGGAATACTTAGCTGGCGCCCCTGACTGTCGATGGCAGCGGGCTTCTCCGGCAAAGCACTTTGATTGGAAAGAGTACTTTGCTTGGTAACAGAACTCTGCCCCTTTGACGCATCCAAGCGGGCGAGGGCTTCAGGCTCTGTACTCTTGGTGTTTTGTCCGGGCTCAATAAGGGACTGGTATTCCCCCGCTACAGCCCAGGGCGTCAGCAGCGAGAAACACAGAAAAAGGGCAAACTTGAGATGATTGGGCGCAGCAGATGGCGCCAGCGGGATAGTTGACATTCCTTGTCCTCCGGTGAGGCCACATCCTGCGGCCTTGGCAGCGCAGCCCCGAACGGGGCCTCAGAAACCAAGTTTAGTCAACGGCGGTTAAAACGCCCAATTGAGATGGACACCGGCGAAGGTTTCATCCAGCGCGTCGTCCCCCAGCTCCAGGGTAATGTCGTGTCCGGCATGGCTGCGACTGACATGCCCTGTGATAGCAAGCCCATCGGCAAGCACATACTCAGCCTCAAGCCCAAATTGCAGGTGGTTGCGACCATTGTGCGCCTCGGTCACGTATTGGTAGTCCAATCCCTGAGTGATGTAGGGACTCAGGGTAAGGCGTTCACTCACATGCCAGTTACTGTGCAGACTCAGTTCCACAAAATAGCCACCGGCCTCGGTGCTGTAGGTGTAGGCCACCGAGGGCACCAGATAGTCCCAGCGCACATAAGCCATTTCGGCAAACAACTCGTTGTCGCTGCAACGCTCATCGCCGTAGCTTTCAATGCGCTGCAGGCCGACAAAGGCTTCGATATCCTCATGCAGGTGCAGGGCATATTCGAAACCAAGATTCCATTCGGTGTAGTGTTCACTGTCGGCACGGCCAACCAGGGCGTAAGTGGTCAAATCACCAAAACTGGCCGCCAAAGCGCCCCAGCCAATGCCGCCTTTGTTGAGATTGTCGCGCCCTTCGGTGATATAACGGCTGTCCCAGCCAACATCCACCACAAAACTTGGCTCCAACGCCACGGCAGGTAAGGTCACCAACCCCAAGGCCAGCGCCAACATCGATTTTGCCCCGTTCATTTCACCCATCCTGAAACTACGCTTGATCTGCTGCGATCTTATGCCCGCCAATGCGAGAGTAAATGCGAATAGCTTGCATTTGCGGCACCGTTAGCAAAGATGACATTGTAAATTAAGCGTAAATCCGTTTCGGGATTCTGCTCACGGTTTTTGGCGGGATGACTTGTTAGGAATGCGTAACAAGTGCCCGGCGGCCTTGATAAATTGTCTGCCAGCCCCTATTTATCCCCTATCGATACTCACAAAGGTGCAAGCCGCTTCTGCCATGGCTCAGCCATCACAGGACTCGCCCTTTCCTTACAGAGAAAAGGATACCCAATGACCAATCCACTGCTTGAGCCTTCCAAGCTGCCGCCGTTTTCGGCCATTAAACCCGAGCACATCCAAAGCGCTGTTGAGCTGGCCATAGGCCACTGCCGCGCCGAGATAGAACGCGTACTGGCGGCTGGCGACTTCAGCTGGCAGGGACTGGTGGCGCCGCTCGAAGAGGTCGACGACCGCCTGAGCAAGCTCTGGTCTCCGGTATCCCACATGAATTCCGTGCTCAGCACCGAAGAATGGCGCGCCGCCCACGATGCCTGTTTGCCACTGTTATCTGAATACGGCACCTTCGTTGGTCAGCACGAGGGCCTGTATCAGGCCTACAAAACCCTGCATGGCTCAGACGAATTCAAAACTCTGCCGCGGGCCAAACAAACTCTGATTGAACACGCCCTGCGTGACTTCGAGCTGTCGGGCATTGGCCTGGACGATGCCAAGAAGGCTCGCTACGGCGACATCGTCAAGCGTCTGTCGGAGCTTTCCAGCAGTTTCTCCAATCAGGTGCTGGATGCCACCCACGCCTGGACCAAACTCATCACCGACGAAGCCGAGCTTAAAGGGCTGCCCGAGTCAGCCCTGGCCGCCGCCAAAGCCATGGCCGAAGACAAAGAATTGCAGGGCTATCTGTTCACCCTCGACTTCCCGTCTTACCTGCCGGTGATGATGTACTGCGAAAACCGTGAGCTGCGTGAAGAGTGCTACACCGCCTTCGTTACCCGCGCATCCGATCAGGGCCCCAATGCCGGCAAGTTCGACAATAGCCCGCTGATGGAAGAGCTGCTGGCACTGCGCCATGAACTGGCAACCCTGCTCGGCTTTGAAAGCTTTGCCCACAAGTCGCTGGCCACCAAAATGGCCGAGACCCCGGCCCAGGTCATCAGCTTCTTAAACGAACTGGCGCTGCACTCGCGCCCACAGGCCAAAAAAGAGCTGGATGAACTCAAGGCATTTGCCGCCAGCGAATATGGCGCCACTGACCTCAAGGCATGGGACTTGAGCTTCTATGGCGAAAAGCTCAAACAGCACAGATACGAAATCTCCCAGGAAGAACTGCGCCCCTATTTCCCGGAAAACAGAGTACTGAGCGGTCTGTTCCACACGGTTGAGCGCCTGTTTGGACTGAAAATCGAAGAGCAAACCGAGTTCGACCGCTGGCATAAAGACGTGCGTTTCTTCCATATTTTTGATGCCGACGGTGAGCACAGAGGCAGCTTCTACCTCGATTTATACGCCCGCAGCGGCAAACGCGGCGGCGCATGGATGGACGAGTGTCGGGTACGGCGCATCAGTGGCGGTGAACTGCAACGCCCGGTTGCCTATCTCACCTGTAACTTCAACGGCCCGGTGGGCGGCAAGCCAGCGCTGTTCACCCACGACGAAGTAGTAACCCTGTTCCACGAATTTGGCCACGGCATTCACCATATGCTGACCAAGGTCGATGTGGCGGGCGTGTCCGGCATCAATGGTGTGCCCTGGGATGCGGTAGAACTGCCAAGTCAGTTCATGGAAAACTGGTGCTGGGAAGAAGAAGCCTTGCAGGAAATCTCCGGCCACTTTGAAACCGGTGAGCCACTGCCCAAGAGCATGCTGGACAAGATGCTGGCGGCGAAAAACTTTCAGTCGGCCATGATGATGGTGCGCCAGCTGGAGTTCTCGCTGTTCGATTTCCGCCTGCACCTGGAATACAACAGTGAAGACGGCGCCCGTATTCAGGAAACCCTGGATGAAGTGCGTCAGCAGGTTGCTGTGGTGATCCCCCCCAGCTTCAACCGCTTCCAGCACAGCTTCTCGCACATTTTTGCCGGCGGTTATGCTGCCGGTTACTACAGCTACAAATGGGCCGAAGTGCTGTCGGCAGATGCCTTCTCGCGCTTTGAAGATGAAGGGATTTTCAACCCAGAGACCGGCCGCGCCTTCCTGACCAACATCCTCGAGATGGGTGGCAGCGAAGAGCCTATGGAGCTGTTCCGCCGCTTTATGGGCCGCGAACCCAACACAGACGCGCTGCTGCGTCACAGCGGTATCAGTCACTGACACTGAGGTTTAGAAACATCAAAGGGCGCTGCGGCGCCCTTTTTGTTGGTCAACTGACAGCATACGCCGCCCCCCTTTCTCCGACTCGATTGCTTGCAGGTACGACCTCTGATAGCCTTCAGCTTTACGCAATTACTCTAATACATAGATCCATGAACCTGTACTTTCGACTTATCTGGTTGTTTTTATGGCGTGTTCGCCACTGCAATCGCATTGGATTCCTCGATGTAAGCCGCATCGAATACCGGGCGCTGCCGTCAGACTGCGACATCAACATGCACCTGACCAACAGCCGCTATCCGGCCTTTATGGATCTGGCCCGCACCCACATGCTGGCGGAAATGGGCCTGCTGAAACGCTTTTTGAAGCTGAAGTGGATGCCCATAGTCAATGCCGCCGAATTCACCTACATCCGCGATATCAAGCCACTGCAAAAGTTCACCATCGAGAGCCGCGTAGTGGGTTGGGATGAAAAGTATTTTTATATTGATCAGCGCTTTGTCAGCGAGCGTGGCCTGCATTGCATAGTGCATGTACGCGGGGTGTTTGTGTGTAATCGCAAGCAGGTGCCCATCAGCGAGCTGGTACGGGAAGCAGGTTATGAGGGCGAGGCGCCAGCCCTGTCACCCGAAGTGCAAAAGTGGAAGGCCTTCCTGCAGCTCAAAAAAGAGCGCAATACCTGAGGTTAAGGGATAAGTTTCAGCCCTGTGACTTCCGCGGCGGCGGCCAGTGCCGCCTCCTCTGCCACCAGCTCCCAGGCGCCTCTTAGCTTGGCCTGCTGGCGGTAGCGGCAGAGATTTTCCAAATCCAGCAAATCCATCAGCTCGAACGCCGGTTCCAGACAAGGCAGCAGCGCACAGTCAGCCAGGGTAAAGCCATCACCCACCAGCCAGTGGCTGTTGGCAAGCTCCTCATCTATACCCGCAAACACCTGCAGCAGCTTTTGGCGCACCTGCGCCATTGCCAACTCGTTGCGATGTTCAGGCGCCATGCTCAGTTGCTGTTCCAGCAAAAACAACTGATTGCTGACATCGTTATCGAGGATCCTGTCCCACAGCCTGACCCGCAGACGGTCATTGTCATCCACCGGCAGCAGCCTGGTGCCGCCATGAATATGGTGGTCGAGGTATTCAATAATGATGGTGGATTCCGGCAGCAAACTGCCATCAACGCATTTGAGCAGCGGCAGCTTACACAGGGGGTAGAGGTTACTGAAGGCCTGACGCTGCAAGGGGTCTCTGAGTTCAGTGACCCTGGGATAGAAGTTCGCCTGTTTCTCGTACAGCCCAAGAAGTACCTTTTGGGAGTAACGGGAAAGCGGATGGTAGAAGAGCTCCATGGAATCTGGCCCCCATTGCATACGCCCTTTTAAGAAGGCGGCTGCCGCACAGGCAAATTTACGCCTTCCTTAAATTTAGCCCCGTTCAGGCAGATTTGAACAGCTTCTGTTTCAGAAAATCGATAAATACCCGCACCCGTGGCGGAGTGTTCTCCTTGTAGGGGTGCAATGCGTAGATGCCGCCTTCGCGCAAATGGTAGTCGGGCAGCAAGAGTTCAAGCTCGCCTGAGGCCAGATGTTGGCCTATCAGATTGTCCGGCAGAATCGCCACCCCCAGGCCCTGTAAGGTCAGCGCCAGCAGGCCATTGGTGCTGTTACAGCTGATAAAAGGGGTCACCCTAACCCGGTATTCCTCACCCTGACCATTGTGCAGGGTCCAGCTCTTGGGAAGATGGCTGGAGGCATGGGCAAGCCACTGATGATGTTGGAGATTATCAGGGTGTAATGGCCTGCCGTGGGCGGCCACATAAGCCGGGCTCGCCACCAGCTGCTCATCGAAACTGCCAAGCTTGATGGCTCTGAATTCCGAGTCTTCCGGCCAGCCGCCCTGAATGGCCACATCAATTTGATGTTCAAGCAAATTCAGTTTGTTGTCTTCCAGCAGCAGGGTCATGCGGATGTTGGGATAGCGCTGGTGAAACTCACCGATAAGCGGCAACAGATCGTGCTCGCCAAGGCCCACAGGAGCGGTGATCCTTAAACTGCCGTGCAGATGCTCATCCGCCGGACGGGTCACCGCCTCGGCCTGACGCGCCAGTTGCAGCAATTCGCCGCAGTAATGGAAAAACTCACGGCCATCCTCGGTCAGGCTGATACGGCGGGTGGTGCGATGCAGCAGCTCGCAGCCCAAACGTTCTTCCAGCTTTTTCAGGTGCTGGCTCACCATGGAGCGGCTTATTCCCAGCACCTCGGCGGCCATGGTCAGCGAACCCTGCTCGACAACCGAGGCAAACACCAGCATGCGATAGAGTTGGGATGCGTCCATGGCCCGTCCTTTTGTTTAGTTTTAATTACCAAAGATATAAGTAAATCACTCATTATCAATTTTTGCCACGGGAATACACTGAGCACCTCATCAATCCCAACCCTTGAGGTACACATTATGATCCTGATCCTTGGTGCAAGTGGCGAACTGGCCAGCCTGACTACAGCAGCCCTGCAAACCCTCGGCAACACTGAAACTGTACGCCTGGGCAGCCGCTCCCCTGCCAAACTGGCGGCCGAAGGCGCCCAAACCCTGTTTGCCGACTACGACCAACAAGACTCTCTCGAAGCCGCCATGACGGGCGTGTCCAAAGTCTTGTTTATTTCCGGCAACATCGCCAACGATGCCCGTCTGGCCCAACATCTGAACGTTATCGCCGCCGCAAAAAAGGCCGGCGTGAGCCAACTGCTGTACACCAGCTTCCAGTCCCCCAGTCTCGACAGCGCCTTTGACTTTGGCGCCAGCCACGCCGCCACTGAAGCCGCCATCCGCGCCTCGGGCGTGCCAGCCACTGTGGTGCGAAACGCCTTTTATGCCGAGCTGCAACTGATGAGCCTTGGCCATACCCTGGAAAGCGGCGCCCTGACCCACGCAGCCGCCGACGGCCGCTTTGCACCTGTGAGCAAGGCCGATATCGCCGAGGCGCTGGCCAGATTGCTGATGGCAACACCCGATGCCGATAAGCATATCGGCAGCACTTACGAGTTCACCGGTCCTGAGCTGCTGTCCTATGCCGACATCGCCAAACTCATTGGCAAGCTCACAGGTAAGCGAATTGAAACCAACGAAATCAGCCCGGAAGCGCAAATTGCTGCGCTGAGCCAAATGGGTTTGCCCGGCTTTTTGGCCAAGGCGCTGGGCGGCGCCAGCCGTGCCATTGCCGCAGGGGAATACGATACGCGCAGCGATGATTTGGCGCATATCCTCGGCCGCAAGCCCCGCAGCCTTCGCGAGGTGATTGCTGCCGCCCTCGGCTAATACCCCGGCTCGCCGCAACCACTTGGATTGACGGCACCCATGCAAGTACACTGGCAAAGCCATTCATCGTTTCAGGGAAGTTCATGAAAATCGAATCCTTTGCCAGTATTTATCAGCGCGCCGCCGAGCGAAAAGGCGGCGTCGATGCGCTTGAGGCACTGCTGCCACAGTCTTTGTCGGCCGACGAATATCAGGAATATTCTGATGACCGGTTACTGTCGGCCATGAGCAAGCAGATTTTTCAGAGTGGTTTTGTGTGGAAGGTGGTGGACGCCAAATGGGCCGCCTATGAAGAGGCGTTTTTTGGCTTCGATCCGCTGAAGATTTTGCTGATGTCACCGGAGCAACTGGATGCCCGCGCCAGCGACCCTGCCCTTATCCGCCATGAAAAAAAGACCCGGGCCATCTACGACAATGCCTTGATGGTGAAAGAAATTGCTGCTGAACATGGCAGTCTGGCACGTTATATCGGCCTCTGGCCCGGGGAAGAGATCACCGCCTTGTGGCAGGTGCTCAAAAAGCGCGGCGCCAGGCTTGGGGGCAATACCGGCCCTTACTTCCTGCGCGCCACCGGGAAAGACACCTTCCTGCTGACCTCAGACGTGGAGGGCTATCTGAGGGCAACCGGTCTGGTGGATGCAGGGCTTGCCACCCAAAAGGGCCTGGCTCAGGCACAGGCCGCTTTTAACCACTGGCAGGCTGAGTCGGGCCGGACGCTGGCTCAAGTCAGCCGCATTATTGCCTGCGGCGTGGGTGACAACCGGATTTAAAACGCCTTGCTGATGCCGACGACGAAACGGTCGTCAAAAATCTCGGTTTGGGTGCCGTAAACCTTGTGATCTGTGTCCACTGTGCTGCCGTGGTAACGCAGATCCAGGGTGTAACCTGCCCAGGTCTTGGACACACCCAGGTTCCAGTGACCCCAGCCTTCGGCGCCTTCGCCGTCGAGATCCTGATACCCCACAGAGCCGGACAGCTGAATGCCATTGTCGAAGCTGTAGCTTGGGTGCACCGCATAGTTCACCCCTTGCCAGCCATCCACGCCGAACCAGTCATCCAGCGTTGGAGTCACCTCTAACTGCATGTTCAGCTTGCCAAATTGCTTACCCACCTTCAGCCACAGTTCGGTGTAGTTGCTGTAGGAAGCGCCGGGATACAGGTAAGAAAATACCATCACATCATAGGTGAAACCTGAATCACCAAACTCACCGGCTTTGCCGATAAAGGGGCCGGTCACCACTTCCAGATTGGGGTCGGCAAACTTGATGTTGGAGCCGAAAACGCCGGCATACCAACCGGCATCATTGCTCCAGCTCAGAGTGCCCTGAATGGCTGGCACATCGCCATCCATGGTTTCGGATTCGCCACGGAATACATAGTCGCTGGCGATAGTCAGCTTGCCACCCAGAGTGCCGCCAAAGACCTTGGCTTCTTCTGCCATAACGCCGCTGGAACATGCGATGGCGGCCAGCGCCAACAGGGTTTTGTTCAATTTCATCATCACTGCCTCGTTGAAATGGGTTCTCCCGCTGCAACGAATCATAAGCAGGGGTTATGAATGGCCTTGGCGGGGGACGTGAATAGCTCGCGACAGATTATGAAGAAATATGAACAACTGATGTGGCAGGTTATCGGGAGACAATTTGCTGCCATGAAATGTTAAAAAATAGCTAAATACATGCAAATAAAAGAAATTTTTGCACTCCTTTACACTTTTCAGCCATTTGCTGACTTGAGCTGGCGCCCCCTGTGTGAGATAACTTGCGGATCATAAATTTAGTATTAAAAATGGGCGATTTGTCTGGGTATCCAGGTGTTTTTATCTACACCACCCCGTTAGCCCAGACACAAAAAGGAGATTTCAATGCGGCAAATGTTAAAAATTGCCTCCGCCGTTGGCCTGGTACTGTGGGTCAGTGCCTGTGGTCAGGAAGAAGCGCAGCAGGGCGCCCAGCAAGCGCGTCCCCCCATGGAAGTGGGCGTGGTTGAGGTGAAGGCATCCGCCCAGAATATTCTGGTGGAACTGCCGGGCCGCAGCCGTGCTTACCTCGAAGCCGAAGTGCGTCCTCAGGTGTCCGGCATCGTCATGGAGCGCAACTTCGTTGAAGGTCGCGAAGTGAAGGAAGGCCAGTCGCTGTACAAAATTGACGACGCCACCTACAAGGCCACGCTTGAAAGCGCCAAGGCCGATCTGGCCAGCGCCCAGGCATCCCTTGCCAGCGCCAAGGCCCGCGCCGCCCGTTACGAGAAGCTGGTGAAAACCAATGCTATCTCCAAACAGGACTTCGACGAAGCCGACGCCAGCTACAAAGAAGCCCTCGCCCGGGTGAAAGTGGCCGAAGCCCAGCTGCACACCGCCGAGATTAACCTCAAGTACACCCAGGTGCAGGCGCCTATTTCAGGCCGTATCGGCAAATCTGCCGTGACCCCGGGTGCACTGGTGACCGCCAACCAGGGACAGGTGCTGGCCACCATCCAGCAGCTCGACCCCATCAACGTTGATATCACCCAGTCCAGTGTTCAGCTGCTGGCCCTCAAGGCCAAGCTGCGTGCCGGTAAGTTGCAGGCGGCCGATAACGCCGAGGTGCAGCTGGTACTGGAAGATGGCACCACTTACGAGCACAAAGGCAAGCTGCAATTTGCCGAGGTGAGCGTAGATGAGAACACAGGCTCAGTGATCCTGCGCGCCGAATTCCCTAACCCTGACAACGTGTTGCTGCCAGGCATGTATGTGCGCGCCATGCTGAACACAGGCGTGGATCCGAGTGCCATTCTGGTGCCGCAAAAGGCCATTACCCGCAACACCCGCGGTGAAGCCGTGGCCATGGTGGTGAATGCCGAAAGCCAGGTTGAGGCCCGTAACGTGACCACAGCCGAGGTGATCGATCACCAGTGGCGCGTCACTTCAGGTCTTCAGGCCGGTGATAAGCTCATCATCGAAGGGCTGCAGAAAATTCGTCCCGGCGCCCCTGTGGTGGCCAAGCCTGCCGGTTCTACTCAGGCACAGTAATTCAGACCAAGCGAGTTTCAGGAATAAGCTATGGCACGTTTCTTTATCGACAGACCCATCTTTGCCTGGGTGATCGCGATTCTGGTGATGTTGGCGGGTGTGCTCGCCATCAAGGGCTTGCCCGTATCCCAGTATCCGAACATTGCACCGCCCAAGGTGGTGATCTCGGCAAGTTATCCCGGCGCATCCGCCAAGACCCTGGAAGACTCGGTAACTCAGGTTATCGAACAGCGGATGACAGGTCTGGACAACCTGCGTTACATCAACTCCACCAGTGATGGTTTCGGTAACGCCGAAATCACCCTGACCTTCAACGCCGAAGCCGACGCGGATATCGCTCAGGTGCAGGTGCAGAACAAGCTGCAATCGGCCATGCCGCTGCTGCCTCAGGAAGTGCAGGCCCAGGGCGTGCGGGTGAATAAGTCTACTTCAGGCTTCCTGATGGTACTGGGCTTTGTGTCCGGTGACGGCAGCCTGACCAAAAACGACATTGCCGACTATGTGGGCTCCAACATTCAGGACCCCTTAAGCCGGGTTGCCGGTGTGGGTGACATCACCCTGTTCGGCGCGCCCTATGCGATGCGGATATGGCTCGACCCACTCAAACTGACCCAGTACAGCCTGACTACCCAGGACGTGGTTGCCGCGATTCGTGAGCAGAACGCCCAGGTGTCGGCCGGTCAGCTGGGCGGCGCGCCCTCGGTAAAAGGTCAGGAGCTGAACGCGACTGTGTCGGCCCAAAGCCGCCTGGAAACCCCAGAGCAGTTTCGTAAGATTATCCTCAAGTCCGACACCAACGGCGCCAAGGTTTATCTGAACGACGTGGCCCGGGTGGAACTGGGCGCCGAAAGCTATGTGGTTGAATCCTACTACAACGGCCGTCCGGCAGCGGGTCTGGCAATCAGCCTGGCCACAGGTGCCAACGCGCTGGATACCGCCAAGCGGGTACGGGCTAAAATCGAAGAGATGAAGCCCTTCTTCCCTGCCGGTATGGAAGTGGTTTACCCCTACGACACCACCCCCTTCGTGGAAAAATCCATTGAAGGCGTGGTGCACACCCTGCTGGAAGCCGTGGTACTGGTATTCGTCATCATGTACCTGTTCCTGCAAAACTTCCGCGCCACTCTTATCCCAACCATTGCGGTACCTGTGGTACTGCTGGGTACCTTTGCGGTGCTGTCGGCCTTTGGCTTCTCCATCAACACCCTGACCATGTTCGCCATGGTACTGGCCATTGGTCTTCTGGTGGACGATGCCATCGTGGTGGTGGAAAACGTCGAGCGGGTAATGCAGGAAGAGGGCTTAAGCCCGCTGGAAGCCACCCGTAAGTCGATGGATCAGATCACCGGCGCCCTGGTGGGTATCGGTTTGACCCTGTCGGCGGTATTCGTGCCCATGGCCTTTATGTCCGGCTCTACCGGGGTGATTTACCGTCAGTTCTCCATCACTATCGTATCGGCCATGGCGCTGTCGGTACTGGTGGCACTTATTCTGACTCCGGCGCTGTGTGCCACCATGCTCAAGCCGCTCAAGCCCGGCCATGCCCATGGTCAGCACGGCTTCTTTGGCTGGTTCAACCGCAGCTTTGAGCGCCTGACTTCGCGCTACGAAGCCAGTGTGGCCGGTATCCTCAAGCGCACCCTGCGGGTGATGGCGATTTATCTGGCGTTGGTGGTTGCCACCGGCTGGATCTTTATGCGCATGCCTACCGCCTTCTTGCCCGATGAAGATCAGGGCATTCTGTTTGCCCAGGTGATCCTGCCCACCAACTCCACTCAGGAGTCGACGGTGAAGGTGCTGGAGAAGATGGACAAATACTTCCTCGAAGACGAGAAAGAGAACGTGAAATCGGTGTTCTCCGTGGCTGGCTTCTCCTTTGCCGGTATGGGTCAGAACATGGGTATCGCCTTCGTGGGTATGCAGGACTGGGCCGAGCGTGAAGGTCCGGGTCAAGACGTATTCTCCCTCACCGGCCGCGCCATGGGCGCCTTCTCGCAGATTAAAGAAGCCTTCGTGTTTGCCTTTGCGCCGCCGTCGGTAATTGAACTCGGCACCGCCAACGGTTTCGATTTCTATCTGCAGGACAAAAACGGCCAGGGCCACGACAAGTTGCTGGCAGCCCGTAACCAATTGCTGGGCCTGGCCGCGCAAAACCCCAACCTGGTGGGCGTACGCCCCAATGGTCAGGAAGATGCGCCCATGTACCAGCTGGATATCGACCATGCCAAGCTGCGAGCGCTCGGCGTAGATATCGGCTCGGTCAACAGTGCCATTGCCACCGCCTGGGGCGGCAGCTACGTGAACGACTTTATCGACCGTGGCCGGGTGAAGAAGGTATTTGTGCAGTCCGATGCCCAGTACCGGATGCAGCCAGAAGACCTCAACACCTGGTATGTGCGTAACGCCAAAGGTGAAATGGTGCCCTTCTCGGCCTTCGCCACCGGTCGCTGGGAATATGGCTCACCACGTCTGGAACGCTTTAACGGCTTGCCTGCGATGAACATCCAGGGCGCCACAGCCCCGGGTTACAGCACCGGTGATGCCATGCTGGATATCGAGAAAATCGTTGAGCAGCTACCACCGGGCTTTGGTATCGAGTGGAACGGTCTGTCGTATGAAGAACGTCTGTCAGGCAACCAGGCGCCGGCACTGTATGCGCTGTCGATTCTGGTGGTATTCCTGGTATTGGCGGCCCTCTATGAGAGCTGGTCGGTGCCCTTTGCAGTTATCCTGGTGGTACCGCTCGGTATTATCGGTGCCCTGCTGGCAATGAACGGTCGCGGTCTGTCCAACGACGTATTCTTCCAGGTGGGTCTCTTGACCACTGTGGGTCTGGCGACCAAGAACGCCATTCTTATCGTGGAATTCGCCAAGGAATTCTATGAGAAGGGCGCCGGACTTATCGAAGCGACCCTGCACGCGGTGCGGGTGCGTCTGCGCCCCATTCTGATGACCTCGCTGGCCTTCGGTCTGGGTGTGGTGCCGCTCGCTATCTCTACCGGCGTGGGCTCAGGCGCGCAGAACGCCATCGGTACCGGTGTACTCGGCGGTATGATGAGCTCGACCTTCCTCGGTATCTTCTTCGTGCCGCTGTTCTTCGTGATTGTTGAGCGTATCTTCAGCAAGCGCGAGAAAGAAGGCAAAGAGCACAACACCGACAAACCGGCCGACAAGCATTAAGCCTGTCAGCGCGTAAAACTGCACGAAACGAAAAGCCCCGCACTGCGGGGCTTTTTATTGGGGAGCGTTTGCACCAAGCCGTATTCAGGCAACGCGCAGGGGAATTTCCATGGCATTGCTGCACTCCCGCACCGACTGACCGACCATTTCATCGTAGGCGCTTTCCTGGCGCAGCACTGTCTCACGCACCGGCAAGTCTTCAAGCAGCGCCTGCATCTGGCACAGATTTAAACTTCGCAGCATACGGTCATCATCATCGGTCACATACAGCTCAGCGCCATCAATCACCACCGACAGCTGATACAGCGACATATCCAGCGAATGAATGCAGGCTTTGTCGATGCGGGGCAGGACTTTGAGGCTTGAATAGCGAATGGTCATGGCATGACTCCTTGGCTTGGGTTACCAGAATGGATACGCCAGTCACTGCCGAATGGATTAAAAAATAAACCCCGCACCGGGCGGGGTTTTGGCGGGGTCGGCTCAGATGGCTGACACGGCCTTTCTGGGGTTGGCGGCTTTGCCGGGCATCACGGTGCGGTTCTTGTGACCGATAAAGGCATCTGCCTGTGTGGCTTGTGGGTTGGCTACCTGCTCGCTGCCGGTGCTGGCACAGCCGCTTGCAAAAATAACCAGGATCGCTGCAATAGCGTATTTCATGGGTGTCCTTAGAAATTAATCAATTTGTTCTTGTTCTGCTCTGGGGATCTGGCGTTGCCGTAAGCACCTGCTTGCGCTGCCATCGCAGGCATGGTGCGGCATTCGGCGCTGTTGGCGACCCGCCGGGCGCAGGCAAAATACAGCGCACCCGCTCAAATGTCGAGCAAAAACGGCAGGAAATTGCGCATAACTCATGCAGAACAGGAATATCCACCACAAACAATACCCTATGCGGTTTTTTGTGGTGGATTTAAGCCACTGATATCAGAGCGATTGCAGCATCAAAGCCCGGTATGACGCGCCAGTGCCAACTCGTCGGCAATCCCAAAAATAAAGCCAAGATCGGCAAAGATCTCCCCGATGGGCTCTTTAAAATCGATGGGCTTTTCATGGTCCTGATGGTGGGAAAAGAAGTCCCGCGAGCTGGGCACGCGGATCAGCAATTTATTGTCTTTGAAGCAGGCTTCAAGTCCATTGCCAAAGTGGTTGTCGAGTTCGATTAAGCGCTCCATCATGCCGGGGTTCAGCAGATAACGGGCCTCGACCTGATCTGAGGAAAACACTTCAAATCTTGCTTCGAAGCGGGGATCTTCCAGCTTCACTCTGTCGAGCCCCCGCTGCCCCAAACTAAGCCAGAAGCCTCCATCGCGCACTACCCGAGTGGTGCCCTTGAAGGCCTTTTTCAGGGTAAAAGCCAGTAATACACCTTTGAATGCCAGCTCGTACTTATCGTTGTTTTTCTTTTCGTAAAAACCCACATTGAAAAACGCGAACGGCACCCCGTGGTGGCTGCCCTTCAAGTGGCTAAAGCAGCTCGATTTATCGTGTTTGGGGAAGATGCCAAAGTCTTCGTAGGCTCGGTGCTGGCCGGTCGCCTCATTACCCCACTTGATGACAAAGTCCTTGCCAAAATACGCCAGCACCCGGGGATAAAGCTTGTCGATGCCTTCATCCATAAAGTTGGACAGCTCATTGCCTGCCCACCAGGCCAGCCCGGCCATGCCAAGCATACTGACAAAGGCCAGACCAAAGCCGATGAAAATCCATTGGTTTGGCAGAACACCAAAAAAGCCCAGCGCACTGCTGCCGAACGACAGATAAATCATCGGCCACATCAGCCGGGTAAATGGGCGGATTTGAGCCATTCGCGCCTGCTGACGGGCGACAATGGGGCCGCGGCGCGCCTCCAGCTTTTTACACATCGGCCAGATAGCTTGCTGATAGTGTTTGGCAAAAGGCTTGCGGTGTTCGTATGGAATATCAAAGTCTGGAGTGGCCATCTGACTCCCTGATGGTCTGTGGTTACAACACGCCCGCTCCCGGGCGACAGAAACTACTTGGGCAGCTTGGCGAGCCAGCGGTCCAACTGATTGGCAAAAGCCTGACGATCGGCCTGCGACAAAGGCGCTGGGCCACCGCTCTGAATGCCGCTGGCACGCAGCGTCTCCATAAAGTCGCGCATATTCAGCCGCGCCTTCACGTTCTCGGCGGTGTAAAGCTCGCCACGGGGATTGAGCGCCAGCGCGCCCTTGGCAATCACTTCGGCGGCCAGCGGAATATCGGCGGTGATCACCAGCTCGCCTTGACTGACCCGGCGAACGATTTCGTTGTCGGCAACATCGAAACCCGACTCGACCCGAACCGATTTGATAAAAGGAGAAGGGGGCACCCGCACGCTCTGGTTGGCCACCAAAGTCAGCGGGATTTGCCTGCGCTCGGCGGCGCGAAACAGTACTTCTTTAATTACCGATGGGCAGGCATCGGCATCGACCCAAATTTGCAAAAAGAACTCCTCAATTCGCCACCCTCACAGGAGTGGCAAAGTATAACGGTAAAACTCTGTATCCCGCAGCCAGCCTTCAGCCTGGTAAAGGCCTTGAGCCCTGAAGTTGTCTACGGCGGTTTCGAGCTGCAAACTGCAGGCTCCCGAAGCCAGCCCCAAGTCCCGGGCAGCGGCCAGTAACAGTTTTCCAAGCCCCTTACCTCGGTGAGAATCACAGACAAAAAGGTCATTCAGAGTCCAGCAGGGCTTGGCTGACAGCGATGAAAAGCCCGGGTAAAGCTGCATAAAACCCCATCCCCGGCCATCGGCATCCAACACCAGGAATACTGCCGATTCATTGTTCACCAGGCGCTGCTCCAAAAATCCGCAGGCCAGCGGCAAGTCATCTGCCAAATCGTAAAAGCGGCGGTATTGATTAAACAGCTGCGCAGCCAATTCAAGCTCAGCCAGAGTTGCGCGGATCACCGTGAATTCACTCATCTGTCCTTCCCTTTTTTGCCGCTATACCTTCAGCCAAGGATTGCCGACAGCCTAACACAATCACCGGGGTAACAAAAAAGGAGGCCGAGGCCTCCTTTTGTGATTCCAGCAGATTTAAGGGATGTAGTAAGTGGCTGCGCCCGGCCCTACCGGCAAGCCAAAGCCAAATACCCACAGGAAGAAGAAGCTGGTCCAGCCAACAAAGAACACCAGGGTGTAGGGCAGCATAGTGGCCACCAGGGTGCCTATGCCCATGTCTTTCTTATAGCGGCAGGCCACGGCGAGGATAAGCCCGAAGTAACTCATCATCGGGGTGATGAGGTTAGTCACCGAATCGCCAATACGATAAGCCGCCTGAATGGTCTCAGGGGCATACCCCACCAACATCAGCATGGGCACAAAAATCGGTGCCGTTACTGCCCACTGGGCCGAAGCAGAGCCCAGCATCAGGTTGATAAAGCCGCACATGGCGATAAACAACAGGAACAGCAGCGGGCCAGTGAGGCCAATGGCGCTGAGGGCATCGGCGCCCATCACCGCCAGCACGGCGCCCAGATTGGTCCACTTGAAGAAGGCCACGAACTGAGAGGCGAAGAACACCAGCACTATGTACATGCCCATGGTGCTCATGCTGTGGCTCATGGCATTGATCACATCTGTGTCTTTCTTCATGGTGCCGACCACCTTGCCGTACACCAGACCCGGAATGGCAAAGCAGATAAAAATAAACACCACTATGCCCTTGAGGAAAGGCGAACCGGCAACCAGCCCTGTGTCGGGATGACGCAGCGGCGCGCCTTCCGGCACCACAGTCAGCGCCAGAACAGCGCCCAGCACCAATGCTGCCAGACCGGCCATCTTCAGGCCACGGCGTTCGATGTCGGTCACCTGCTCCATGGTCTGCCCGGCCAGGTCAATGGAAGCTTCACTGTCGTCGTACTTGCCGAGCTTTGGCTCAACAATCTTTTCGGTGACCCAGGCGCCCATGATGGACACCAGGAAGGTGGAGGCGAACATAAAGTACCAGTTCACTTCCGGGCCAACGATGTAGTCGGGGTCAATCATCTGCGCCGCGGCTTCGGTGATACCCGACAATAGGGGATCTATGGTGCCCAGCAGCAAGTTGGCGCTGTAACCACCTGAAACACCCGCAAAGGCGGCCGCAAGGCCCGCCAGTGGGTGACGCCCGAGGGAGTGAAAAATCATCGCCGCCATGGGAATGAGCACCACATAGCCCAGCTCAGAGGCAGTGTTGGAGACAATACCGGCAAACACTATGGTCACAGTCACCAGTCGGCGAGAACGGCCAATCACCAGCGCACGCATGGCAGCACTGAGCAGGCCGGAGCGCTCGGCAATCCCCACCCCCAACAAAGCCACAAGTACTGTGCCCAGCGGGGTGAAGCCGGTAAAGTTTGTCACCAGATTCGAAACAATTAGCCTCAAACCCTCTGCATTGAGCAGGCTGACCACGGAAATCATGCCATCGGCACTGCGACCGGAGGCGCCTTCGGGGCGCGGGTCGGCCACCGACAGCTCGAAGTAACCCAGCAGGCCAGAGAGCAATACCACACCGAGGCAGAAGAGGGCGAACAGAGTGATGGGATGGGGCAACAGGTTACCCAGCCGTTCCACCACGTTCAGAAATCGGACAAACCAACCGCTCTTGGCGATGTCTTCCGGGGTTTCAGAGGCGGTAACCTCCGGGGAGTTGGTGCTCATGGTCTTTCCTTCGGGCCTGGGCTGCTTTGCAGCACTCGTTATGGGTGTTATCCGCGGGAAACGCCATGCACAATGTGGCTGCTGGCAGTCCTCAGCGGACCCGGCACGCTAGCACAATAGGGTTAAGTCAAACTTAAGTGGTCAGAAGCGGGAAAGGCCGCACGGGCTGGAGGACAGGCAAAAAAAAGGATCCCAGCGGGATCCCGTCACGGCAAATTGGTCGCCAAATCCAAATGTTGTGCACTTGTCACTTTATTGAACCCATTCTGAACTCAAGCTTAACCATGTGTGTAATTTCATGAATTTAGCCGCAAATTGCAGCTTAAAACGTCAATTTCATCCTTTTATTGCCGCACTGCAGGCGGTATCGGCCACGCCTGTTTGCAGTGGCGCTGTTTTTTCACCCAGCAAAAACCACCATTAAAGCCTTTACTTTCATAAGGATAATTTTTGGCTGCGGTATTTTTTCACCAATCGCCCACCATTACAGCCAGTTATGAAAAATTGCAGGCAAAAAACATTGAAATCATCAGTTTAACTTGCCGTTTTGCCACTCACGCCCTCTCCCCCATTGGTCGACTGGTCAGTTTTCCGCCGTGACAGATGCAATTTTTGCCAATTTGTGGTTAGCTTTGGCTGCAATGGCCCAGCGGGTGTCTGTAATTTAAGGATTTATGATGGAAGGATTGTTAATCGGTCTTGGATTGGTGTTGATAGTTTCCTACCTCTGGTATGTCAGCCTGATCAAAAAGCGCAATACAGCCCGTGAGGCCTTGTCAGGCATTGATGTGCAGCTGAAGAAGCGTGCCGATCTGGTGCCCAACATTCTGACCATAGCGCAGAAGTTTATGGACCACGAAAAGTCGCTGCTCACCGAGATCACTGCGCTGCGGGCCCAGGTGTCTGCCGGTTATGACAAGGGCGATGCCGAAGCCGTTCGTCAGCACCTGGCGCAGGCCGATGCCCTCAACAGCAAGATGGGTCAGCTGATGGTTACCGTGGAAAACTACCCTGAACTCAAAAGCGACCAGACCATGGTGCAGGCCATGCAAACCTACAACGAAGTCGAGGCCCACATCAGCGCCGCCCGCCGTTTTTACAACTCGGCCGTGTCTGAGCTGAATACCGCAGTGGAAATCTTCCCCGGCTCGCTGATTGCCAGTATGGCCTCGGTGAAAGCCATGCCATTCTTCGAAGCTCAGGAAGCCGATCGCGCGCCGGTAAATGCCAGCGATTACCTGAAGTAAGCCATGAATATGCTGTCGTTTTTGCTCGGTGCGCCTATCAAGGCGCAGCGGGCAACCAAGGGGCTGTCTGCAAACCCGGCTGACATTGACGCCCTCAAAGCCTATTACGAATCCGATATTGCGCCCTTATGCCGCAAGTTTGAAAACCAGCGCATCAGCGCGCTTAAACACGCCCGCAAGCGCTTGTATTTGGGCGCTGCCATCTATCTGAGTCTGTTGCTGCTGGCCTTTCCCATGATGCGCCCCGGCGCCGAATACGCCCCCTTCATCTGGATGATTGCCGTAATGCTGGCCATCGGCATGTGGCACGTGGCCAGTCGTCCGCTGAAGCAATACAGCGGCGCTGTGCAGGCCGAAATCTATCCGCGTATTTTCCGCTTCTTCGGCCCCGACTTTGTGTTTTGCAAAGGCCAGGACATGGGACTGCGACGTTTTAAAGATGCCCGTATTTTGCCGTCGTACGACAAAGCCCGCTTCGATGATGGTGTGCTCGGCAGCTATCGCGGTGTGGAAATCGTGATCAACGAAGTGCATCTGCTCAGAGAAGAGCGTGACAAAGACAACCGCACCCAACATGTGACCGCCTTTAAGGGGCTGACCATTTCGCTCTCGAGCCACAAGCCGTTTAAGGGTCATACGGTGGCCATCCGTGCCCGCGGTGCCATTACCAATTTCTTTTCCGACAGCCATGGCGGCCTTGAACGGGTACGGCTGGAAGACCCTCGTTTCGAGAAGCTGTTTGATGTGTTTTCAAGCGATCAGATTGAGGCCAGGGTGCTGCTGACCACCGCCTTTATGGAGCGTTTGCTGGAGCTGGCAAGTTTCTTCCAAAGCCGCATCCAATGCGCCTTCTACCATGACAGGCTGCTGATCACCCTCGAGAGCAACCAGAACCGCTTTGAGCAAACATCCATCTTTAACGGCGCCACCTTCGAAGATGAATTCAGCCAAATCCATGCCGAAATGAAGCAACTCTTTGCTATTATTGAGTTACTCAAGCTTAACGAATACACGGGTCTTTAATGTCTGCCCAGCGCACCCTGCTGCCAATCCTGTTGTTACCGGCCCTATTGGGGTCGGTGTTGGCCTATGGTGCCGAAAATACCGACAGCAAAGCGAAACCAAAGATCACCGCCCGCTACTCGGATCAGGGCACCAGCAGCCAAACCAAGGTGTACCGATACGAGCAGCCCAACGGCACCACAGTCTTCAGCGACAAGGCGCCCGCCAACGGCAAATACGAGATCCTGCTGTTTGACTGCTACGCCTGTAATCCCAGATCCAAGGTGAACTGGCGCACCATCCGTCTGAATCGCAGCTACGAGCGCGACATTCTGCTGGCAGCCGAAACCTATGCGCTGGAACCTGCGCTGATCCGCGCGGTGATCCATGCCGAATCGAACTTCGATCCCAAAGCCATTTCCCGCACCGGCGCCGTGGGACTGATGCAACTTATGCCCGGCACCGCCAAGGACATGGGCGTGCGCAATGCCTTTTTGCCCCAGGACAATATCCTCGGTGGCAGTCGATATCTGTCGCAAATGCTGGAGCGCTTCAAAGGCAATCTCAACCATGCGCTGGCGGCCTACAATGCCGGTCCAACCCGGGTCGAGGAATACCGTGGTATTCCACCCTACCCGGAAACCAAAGCCTACATTGAAAGGGTCAATATTCTGCTTAGCCGCTATCGCAACCTGCGTACCTGAGTATGGAGCCCGTGATTAAGGCGTCAGGCTAAACAGTTAATATGAAAAAACGGGCATTAAGCCCGTTTTTTGTACAATCTGCCACTACAGCCAAACGCCTGTGCTTATTCGCCCACTTCCCATTCCACCCGCACATTGCCGCCATCCACGTTAAGCAGAGGATGCAGATATTCCAGCATTTCGCTGGCCAGGGTGTCGAGCTGCCAGGGGGGGTTAATCACCCACAGACCTGCGGCGGTCATGCCAAACTCGTCTGAGTCGGGTTTGATGGCTTGCTCAATGCGCAGCTGACGGCGAATGCCGCTTTGCTTCAGCTTGTCGAGCATGCCCTCGGTCTGAGCGCGGTTCACCACCGGATACCAAAGCAGGTATACCCCAGTGGCAAACTTGCGATACGCCTTGATGATGCTATCGGCCACCGCATCATAGTCGGTTTTAATTTCATAGCTTGGGTCAATCAACACCACCCCACGGCGCTCCAGCGGCGGCACGTTGGCCAGCAGACCGCTGAGACCATCCCACTTGGTGACCTGTACCTGACGGGCGGTTTCAAAATATTCGTTCAGCAGCTCAAAATCGGTGCCGTGCAGTTCATGCAGCACCATGCGGTCGTTGTCCCTGAGGTGCATGTCCACAAATGCCGGTGAGCCCGGATACCACTCGAGATCGTCACCGCCGTTTTCATTGCCTTCGTTGAAGTGACGCACCGCCTCCACATAAAAGGCCAGTGAAACAGGCAGGTCGGTGCGGTTCCACAAACGGCCGATGCCATCCTTATATTCACCGGTCTTCTGGGCGAATTCGTCTTTCAGACTATAGCCACCTGCACCCGAGTGGGTGTCAATATAGACAAACGGCTTGTCTTTTTTCTGCATCAGCTCAATTACTTGCAGCAAAATAGCGTGTTTGAGAACGTCAGCATAGTTGCCGGCGTGAAAGCCATGGCGATAACTCAGCATAAAAATTTCCGAAATGGTCGGCAGAGTGAAAACTGCAGCTATTATAACCTCAGCCGTTGCGTCTGTATCCTTAAAGGGGCCGCTTTTCCCCACAGGCTTTAGTTCCGGGCAAAGGCCACAAAGGGTATACTGCCGCCAACTTCCGTTGAGGGTCTTCACTGTGTTTGCAATCCATATCGACAAAGACGACAACCGCCTGAGTGACATTTGCCAGCGTTGGCAGTTGCTGCCCACGGATGGCGCCGACTTTGCGCTACTGTTTGAAGACGATGCCTTAACTTTAAAAAAGCGGGATGAACCCAAACTTGGCGGGATCTCGGTGGACTTTGTCTCCGGCGCCGTGGCCCACAGACGCAAGTTTGGCGGCGGTCGCAACCAGGCCATTGCCAAGGCTGTGGGGCTTAAGGCAGGGGCTAACCCCAGCGTGGTGGACGGCACCGCCGGGCTAGGTCGGGACGCCTTTGTGCTGGCAAGCCTTGGCTGCAATGTGCTGTTGATTGAGCGTCACCCTGTGGTTGCCGCCTTGCTGGAAGACGGCCTGCGCCGCGCATATCTCGATGCCGAAATCGGTCCCTGGATGCAACAGCGGATGCAGCTTGTTCATGGATCCAGCCTGGATGCACTGGATAATCTGCAACACCAACCGGATGTGGTTTATCTCGACCCCATGTATCCCCACAGAGACAAATCTGCGTTGGTAAAGAAAGAGATGCGGGTGTTTCAGTCGCTGGTTGGCGCGGATACCGACGCCGATGGGCTGCTGCAGCCTGCGTTGAAGCTGGCGCAAAAACGGGTGGTAGTGAAACGCCCCGACTACGCCGAAGATCTCGATGGCATCAAACCCAGCACCCGGATTGAAACCAAAAAAAACCGCTTCGACGTCTACGTCAAAGCGGCCATGGGTTGAGCTTTCTTCAGCGTTTAAAGCGCTGCCACAGGCTTGGCAGCAGTGACGACACTATCATGCCGGCCATCAGTAAATACTGTGTCTGGGAATACTGCTCACCAATCAGCAAGACCCCCAAGGCAATACCGGTAATGGGGTTGGCTATACCGCCAAAGGTAAAGTCGACAATACTCATCCGCTGCATCAAAAACACGTACAGACCATAAGCCAGGACAGTGTTGAACAGCACTATCCAGCCAATCCCGGCCAACTCACGGCCACTGAAGCCATCTGCCACTGCAGCAAAACCAGCGGGGGCCAGCAGCCACTGCACAGCACTGATCAGTGCCAGGATTGCGCCGCCCAGAATAAGCTGCCATACCAGCACGTCCCACCAATGCAGCTTACCACTCAGAGTTTGCGTCATCCGGCTGCCAACAATAATGCAGCCAATTGCCGCCAGCATCGCAACCAACCCTACCGGATTGAGGGTAAGGCTGCCCGGATTGAACAGCATTAACCCGAGCAGTAACAAAGACACACCGGCCACGATTTGTGCAACTGAAGGCTTATGCTTCAGCACCAGAAATTGGAAAATCATCGCAAACAATGGCACCGATACCATGCCAACACCTGAGATAGCAGAGGGCAAAGTATGGGCCATCACAAAGATCAAACTGAAGAATAATGCGATGTTCACCGCCCCCAATTTAACCAGTGGCCAAAGATGTTGCCGCGGGGGCAAGTGGGGGCGAACACACCAGAGAATCAGTCCGGCGGGTAACGCCCGAATTGCCCCTAAAAGCAGGGGTGGCCAATCGGGTAAGGTGTACTGAGTGACCCCGTAGGTAGTTCCCCACAAGGCAGCCGTGAGTAAGGCTAAAATTATGTTCATATAAAGTATCTTCACATCAAGATTTATTTCAGCCTATCTCAGAAAAATCTTTTCGTAAAGTATCTTTATGCTAAGATATTTTTATCCCAATGAAAAATTGAGAATTATTATGGATGCAGTAGATAAGATTTTGGCGCAGTGGGCAAAAGAGAAACCCGATATGGATACCCTCGCCATGGGGATCATGGGGCGCCTGGCAAGGTTAACCAAGCATCTGGAGCAAGAAATTGCACAATGTCACAAGGCTTATGGTCTCAAACCCGGCGAGTTTGATGTGCTCGCAACCTTGCGTCGAAGTGGGGCGCCATACCGGCTTACACCGTCCGATTTGTTGGCTGCCATGATGCTGACATCCGGTGCTATGACCAACCGATTGGACCGTCTCGAAGCCAAGGGACTGATAGCCCGTGAGCCGAGTCAAAAGGACAGACGCAGTGTCGAAGTCTGTCTCACCCCCAAGGGAATTTCGACTCAGGCGCAGGTGTTATCGAGTCACGTTGAAACTCAAAAACGTTTGCTGAACCAACTGAGCCGGGACGACCAAAAATTGCTCAGTACCCTGTTGAAGTCCTGGTTGCATCGATTTGAATAAATCAGTTTAAAAAGCTCACTTTTAAACCAAAAAATCAATCACGATACATACCCGCTCTGCCAGCTAAGACAAAGTTCACTTTGTCTTAGTCGCCAGGCATCAAACCCGAGCTTTAAACCCAAGGGTTCAGAATGCCGCTGTCCGTCCATTCAGCACGGTTTTTGTCGCTCTCACACTTGCTACCGTCTTGGCGCAGCACTTGCGCCAGCCACTATACTGCAGCAAAAAATGCCACAACTCAACGGGTGAATTTTATTAACTCGTCTGTTAACAGGTGACTTGGGAGTTGATCCCCGTCAAACGCTGTCCTGTTGCTATCTGTACTCTTGAGTCCACCCGGGTAGTTTCAGCGCATTAATAAACTGACGAGCCTTCGCTGGCCGACTATTTCCGTGGGCATGCTCGGCGACCATGCTCAGTGTACGCGTCATCTATACAACTTTGTACATTTCCGGCTCTGCTTATCCTTCTTGGGCTGGCAGTTGCTGGCTTAGTTTTTTCATTTGGCACACCGATTACGCTGCCTATGGCACTGGCTTTAACCTAATAATTGTTGTTGGCTCCGCGGGAAAGGCAATGCACAAAACGCGGTATCAAACCCAAGTTCCAAAGGATGGGAAAACGCAGTGCCCTGGTAAATTTCAGGTGATACAAAACAACAAACACAACTCACACAAGTTTATTAAATTAATCAATACACAACAAAAAACAAACAAAGACAATTAAAATCAATAAAATATAAAAATGTTAGATTATTTTATCTCATCCATAACCAAACGGGAGAGATGTCAGCCTGCCGACTTGAACGACCTTCACCTGAGCGGCATTTTCGGGCTGCTTTAAACCCCAATTCATCAGTAAATATTGGTGACCGATCCAGGTTGATTACTGATGCTGTAGCCTGACTGCTGGCTGGCAGCGACACCAAAATGCCGGATGATGAGGCTAAGATTGAGGATAAATTGCAGCATGAATTAACACGCCGATTGAAGTGCCTGTTGGAGTAGGGTTTGAAGCAAAAGCAGCCGTTAATGGCCATGGATTATTGGCCTGGCGTTTAACCCTTTCAGGATGGGGAAATGGCGATACACGGCCAACTTCGACAACAACAATGTCGAGTTCGCGCGGCTGGAAAGACAAGGCGAGCAGATGCCCAAATGGTGCTCGCCAGGTAAGGCTAATTGCATTTAACAGGGGGATAAGAAGCAGGCTATAGAAAACTATTTCTCATCAAAATTGAGAATATCCAGCCTGCAACATCAGATTCTGGCGCTTGGGTGCTGCATGCTTTCCCAGCTATCACGCCAAACCTGAGTCATGGCTTCACCGAAAAGATAGAAGTGGATTTGCAGCGAGGCAAACTCAGGTGCGGAACACACTTCCAGCGCTATTGTTGCCGCCTCATCGTGAGGATAGCCATATACTCCACAGGAAATGGCGGGCAGTGCCACGCTTTCGCAGCCGTGTTGCAGCGCAAGACGCAACGAATTGCGGTAGGCCGCAGCCAAATAAACGGCAGGATCCGCATAGGAGCGATAGACAGGCCCAACCGTGTGGATCACATAGCGCGCACTGAGGTTTCCCGCCGCGGTAATCCTTGCTTCCCCCACCGGGCAGCGAGTGCCATTGGTTGTAGGCAAGGCCATACAGGCCTTTAGCAGTTCGGGGCCAGCGGCCCTATGAATGGCACCATCTACACCACCGCCGCCAAGCATACGGCTGTTGGCCGCATTGACGATGGCATCGACCCTGGCACGGGTAATATCACCTTCGATAATCTGGATCACGGCTCGCTTCTCCCTAAGCTGGTTATTCCGGCATCTTTACGCCGTATTTTTTGAAGTACCACACCACGGCAGGCAGCTCGAGCACGAAGTAGCTCAGCAGCGTGAACCAAAACCAGTTCACATCGGCAACCAACAAATTAAACTCGGCATCCGAGCCCCAATACTTACTGCCCACGATCAGCAGTGCCAGCGCTGATGCGCCCATATCGCAAATGGAGATACGCTGAAAGCTGTTGCCGGCCAGTTTGGGGTACACAGAGCCATAGGCAACGGCAATGATGACGAGGTTTAATAGAATAACCGCCAGTTCAGGGGTCAGACCGTTCATGGGATCTCCAAAAGGACTACAGATACCCCGGTATCATACTCCCGCAGCCATTGCGCACCAAGGTAAAGGCCGCAGCATAGCCGGACGGTTCACCCAATAGCAGAAGAAATCCAAGACACCCATCGCAAAAAAGCCGATAATTGCGCTAATTTTTCAGCGGTTTTACCGCGGGGCAACTGCATTTGCCCGCAACATCTGGAATTATCCCATGGAAATCAAAGTTAATTTTCTCGATAACCTGAGAATCGAAGCCAAATTCGACGACTTCACCGTGGTTGCCGACCAACCGATTCGCTACAAGGGCGATGGCTCGGCCCCCAGTCCGTTCGACTACTTCCTGGCTTCTTCCGCCCTGTGTGCCGCCTACTTTGTGAAGGTGTACTGCGTGTCGCGGGATATTCCCACCGAAGGTATCCGTCTGTCGCAAAACAACATTGTTGACCCGGAAAACCGCTACAACCAGCAGTTCAAAATTCAGGTGGAGTTGCCAGAGAGCATCAGCGATAAAGACCGCGAAGGCATTCTGCGCTCCATCGACCGCTGCACCGTGAAAAAAGTGGTTCAGACCGGCCCCGAGTTCGTTATCGAAACCGTGGAAAACCTCGACGAAGACGCCCAGGCTATGCTGATGGTGAAGCCGGATGGCGACCACAGCACCTTTATTGTGGGTAAGGATCTGCCGCTGGAGCAGACCATCGCCAACATGACCGCCAAGCTGGCGGAGCTGGGAATGAAGATTGAAATCTCCAGCTGGCGTAACCTGGTGCCCAACGTCTGGTCGCTGCACATCCGCGACGCCGCCTCGCCCATGTGTTTCACCAACGGCAAAGGCGCCACCAAAGAAAGCGCCCTGTGCTCGGCACTGGGTGAATTTATCGAGCGTCTCAGCTGCAACTTCTTCTATAACGATCAGTACTTTGGTGAAGAAATTGCCAATGCTGAGTTCGTGCATTACCCCAACGAAAAGTGGTTCCCGCTGGAGGAAGATGACTCGCTGCCCTCAGGCCTGCTGGACGAGTATTGCCTCGATATTTATGACAACGATGGCGAGCTGTGTGGCTCACATCTGGTGGATACCAACTCGGGCAACTATGAGCGCGGCATCTGCGCCATCCCTTACACCCGCCACAGCGATGGCGAGACCGTGTACTTCCCGTCCAACCTGATTGAAAACCTGTTCCTCAGCAACGGCATGAGCGCGGGCAACAACTTGGCCGAAGCCAAGGTGCAGTGTCTGTCGGAAATCTTCGAGCGCGCGGTAAAACGCCAAATTATCGAAGAAGAAATTGCCCTGCCGGACGTGCCCCAAGAAGTGCTGGCCAAGTACCCTTCCATAGTGGCGGGTATCGAAGCGCTGGAGGCCCAGGGCTTCCCTGTGGTGGTGAAGGATGCCTCCCTCGGCGGCCAGTTCCCGGTAATGTGTGTAACCCTGATGAACCCACGCACCGGCGGCGTATTTGCCTCCTTCGGCGCCCACCCAAGCCTGGAAGTGGCGCTGGAGCGCAGCCTCACCGAGCTGCTGCAGGGCCGCAGCTTCGAGGGTCTGAACGATGTGCAAAAACCCACCTTCAACAGCATGGCGGTGCAGGAGCCAGAGAACTTCGTTGAGCACTTTATCGACTCCACCGGGGTGATCTCATGGCGCTTCTTCAGTGCCAAACACGACTACGAGTTCGTGGAGTGGGATTTCTCCGGCAGCAATGAAGAAGAGTCCGCCGCCCTGTTCGGCATTCTCGAAGATCTGGGTCTGGAAGCCTATGTGGCCGAGTTCACCGCCCTTGGCAGCGCCTGCCGTATTCTGGTGCCCGGTTACTCCGAGGTATATCCGGTGACCGATCTGATTTGGGACAACACCAATAAGGCATTGGATTTCCGCGAAGATATCCTGAACCTGCACCGCCTCAGCGATGCAGAGCTTGCCGATTTGGTTGAGCGTCTCGAAGAGAGCGAGCTGGATAACTACACCGACATCATCACCCTTATCGGTATCGAGTTTGATGAGAATACCGTTTGGGGTCAGTTGACCATCCTCGAGCTCAAGCTGCTGTGCTATCTGGCGCTGGGCGAGTTGGAAGCGGCCCAGGAGCTGACCGAAACCTTCCTGCAGTACAACGACAACACGGTTGCCCGCGGCCTCTTCTATCAGGCCATGTCGGCAGTGCTGGAAATCAGCCTCGACGACGAGCTGGCGCTGGATGACTACCGCCACAACCTCGGCCGCATGTTCGGCGAGGAGACAATGGCCGCCGTTATCGGTTCAGTGGAAGGTCGGGTACGCTTCCATGGCCTCACCCCAACCAGCACCAAGCTGGAAGGACTGGATCGCCATCAGCGTTTGATTGAAAGCTACAAGAAACTGCACGCCGCCCGTGCCAAGCTGGCTGGGCTGTAATTCACAGCGCTGATGTTGTGCGTGACTGATGTTTAACCGGACATCAAAAAGCCAACCCCAGGGGTTGGCTTTTTTGTTGGCAAGAAAACTGACCTCAGGCGGTGAGGTAGCTGCCAAGCAGCTCGCGGATATCGGCGGGGATCGCAACGCTCTTTTCGGTCTGGTAGTCGTAATGCACCAGGGTGGTTTTGGCTTCGGCGGTCATCTTGTCAGCCTGAAAGCTTTGCTGCAGCACTTCAAAACTGGAGTTACCGATACGGGAGATACGGGTAATTACCTCAACCGGCTTGCCGTAAAAGGTGGGCGCGGTAAAAGCGATGGTAAAGCCGGCCACAATCAGGTTCCACTTGTTCAGGTCCAACTCGGGGTTGAAGATGGCAAAAATCGGCTCGCGGGCGGCCTCAAACCACACAGGAATAACTGTGTTGTTGATGTGGCCGAGGCCATCGGTTTCATTGAATCTGGGCTGAATACTGAGGTCAAACTGGGCCATGCTGCTTCCTTTCGCTCGTCTGGATGACAAGCCTTGTTGTTGTGTTTTTGCAGAGCAAAAGAGTACACCAAGGGCCCAGCAAAACAAAAGACCGCACAGTGGCGGTCTTGGCAAGGCTTACGTCAGACTTGGGCTCAGGCTTTAGGACAGCTGAAAGGACCAATGTAGTCCCATGGCTGGTAGTTGCGCTGACCATCGTTGGGCGCCTTGGCGGCGTTCGCCTCACGGGCCTGGTATTCAATACCCATCAACACCACCCGGTCACCACGGCTGTACTGGTGTGACGCTTCCCAACGCACCGGCAAGGTGTTGGCTTCACGATACAACTGCCATTCCCATTTAGCCTTTTCTGGGTTTGAACCACCCCACACATTGCCATAAGTTGGGGTATAAAGCTTGCCGTTGAAGCGCACAATCTCATGTTTTTTGTACTGGCCATTGCGCTGCCTCCACTCGGGGTACTGACCACTGTTGGCGGCTTTGTCCAGGCAGCTCAGACGATCGCTTGCCTGTGAAACAAAATATACCCAACCATCGCTGCCACAGGCCCAAAGACGACCTGAGTCAGGGTCGAAAGCGGTACGGCCGATATCGGCGCTGGAGGCACAGCTGCGGCCATCTGGCTCGCCATAGTGCAAATCAAATTGGTTGGTGATATCTGAAGCGTAAGCGTTGGTGGCAAACACCGCTGCCAATGCGGCAAGTTTGGCTGATTTCATGATGACTTCCTGATTGAATGATGCGACTTCCTATCCCCCATCGCGGCGCGCACTATGCCAGAAAAACATCAAACGTCAAAATTTTGACTGACCACTTTACATTTGTAGCGGGTTTGTTGAATAAAAAAGGCCGCTATAGGGCGACCTTTCAAACACAGTTATAATTATCCGCCGTACATGGCACTGATTTCCCGTTGATATCTGTGATAAATCACCTTGCGTCTGAGCTTGAGCGTTGGGGTGATAAGCCCGGACTCCATGGTGAAGGCGTCCGGCAGCAGGGTGAACTTCTTGATTTGTTCAAAACCCGCCAGGCCTTCCTGCATCAGCTTAAGCCGCGCTTCAAAGTGCTCCAGCACATGGCTGTGACGAATAAGCTCCAGTGGCGATTCATACTTCAGTCCTTTCTCCCCGGCCCAGACTTCCAGCGCCTCAAACGCGGGCACAATCAGCGCGGTCACATAGTTGCGGGCATCGGCAACAATGGCCACCTGCTCGATAAAGGGGCAACGCCCCACCATGCCTTCCACCCGCTGCGGCGCCACATACTTGCCATTGGAGGTTTTCATCAGTTCCTTGATGCGGTCGGTAATGTAGAGATTCCCTTGCGCATCGAGGCGGCCGGCATCACCCGTCCTGAACCATCCATCATCAAAGGCGGCGGCCGTGTCCTCAGGGCGTTTGTAATAACCGGTCATTACGGTATCGCCGCGCACCAGAATTTCATCGTTCTCGCCGATGCGCACTTCCACTTCCGGCAGGCACTGTCCATTAGAGCCAGGCACCCGGTTCTCCAGGGTGTTGCAGGTTACCGTAGCCGTGGTTTCGGTCAGGCCGTAGCCACAAAGCACAGGCACATTCACCGCATCAAAAAATGCACTCACATCGGCATTCAACGCAGCGCCGCCGCAGGGCATAAACTTAAGGCGGCCGCCCAGCACTTCGCGGATTTTGCTGCCCACCAGTTTATCGGCAAGCTTGGCCTGCAAGGACAACAGCATACCGCCCCTGCGACGCCCCTGAGCCACTTCAAACTGGCGAGAACCCACATTCATGGCCCAGCCAAACAAGGCCTTGCGGGAAGCCGGTGCGCGGGACAGCTTGTCCTGCACCGCACTGTAGATCTTTTCGAGGAAACGCGGCACCACACACAGCGTATGGGGGCGTACCGCGGCAATGGCTTCTTTCACCTTATTGGTGTCGGCCAGATACACGTTGCGGCCGCCACGGCCAAGCACATAGAAACTCCAGCCACGCTCAAATACATGGCTTAACGGCAAAAACGCCAGCGACACATCGCCTTCGGTAAAGGCCAGACGCTTATCGTGCTGATAGATGGTGGAAGCTATGGCGCGATGGGGCAGCATGACGCCCTTGGGGTCGCCGGTGGTGCCCGAGGTGTAAATCAGGGTCAGCAAATCATCCAGCGAGGTGCTGTCCAGTCGCAGCCCCAGCTCTTTGGCGGCATCGCCAATGGGCTCACGCGCCAGCAGGCCGGATAAATGATTATCATCGGGATGCTGCAGAGCTACGGCATCATCAAACAGGATCACCGATTTCAGTGCCGGACACAGGGCTCTCAGCTCACAGGCCAGCTGGTAGCGCTCGGCATTGTCCACAAACAGAAAAGCCACATCGGCATCGTTCAGTATGTAGGCTGCCTGTTCCAGGGTGCTGGTTGGATAAATCGGCACCACAACGCCACGGGCCTTGAGCGTAGCTACGTCGGTTACTGTCCACTGTGGACAGTTGTTCGACATAATCGCAACCTTGTCCTGCACGCCAAGACCGGCACCAATCAGCTGCATTGCCAGTTGGTCGCTGCCGTGATCGAAGTCCTGACGGGACACCTGATCCCAGGGCGCAGCCATTTCGAAACCTTCGAGGGCAATGGCGTTGGGGTTTTGTTTGGTTTGGGCTTTGAGCAGCCGAACCAGATGAAATTGCTCGAGTGACATGGAATTACCTGCCTGATGACCGGAACTGACAAATCGCGTTTTAGCGTACAAGTGTTCCTGTTTTGGCGGCATTCTAGCCCAGGTCGGGGGCAAAGGTAAGAGTTATTGCTCTAATTTTGTCGAAAAAGCGACCTGTATCGCGGCAAGCATCCGCGGCAAAGCCCCGTCAGTTGCGGGGCAAACGGCCTCGGGTGATGTACATCAGCAGCAGCGCCACGGGCACCAGAACCCCATTAATGGCGAGCCACTGCAGCGGGTCTTGTGAGCCTTTTTCGCTCAGGCGCACCGCCACATCCACGGTCACCAAAGGGAAAATCATCAGCAACATCAGTGCCGTGGTGTGCAAACTTGTCTTGCAGAACACCCCAAATGCCAGGCTTAAAGCCGATCCCCAAAGGGTTGCCAGCACGGCAAGAGGCCAAATCCACAGAGGCAAATCAAACAGGGTTACGCTGATAAAACTGCTGAGCGTTATCGACAGGCCAGTTAGCCACAAAAACCTCAGCTGCGCCCGATAAAAGTGCTGACAGAAATCCTGCCAACCGGCAAAGACAGGCAGCATCAACAGCGGGTCAGTTGAGCGCCAGCGCATGGCTCGGGTCCAGTGGATCATGGCACTCATCATTACGGTAAACTGCACCCACAGATGAATAAAACTTATCTCACTGCCTTTAAGCTTCAGTAGTAAACTCACCAAGAGCACCAACACTGGCATTAACACCAAGGCCGCATTGATGGCGGGACCACCAAAGTAGCTCAAGGGAAACAGCCTGGCATCCACACTCCGGGTAAAGCTGAGCCAGCGCCAGCTTGGTAGAAAAAAGCCACCAGTGGTCATGCCATTGCAATAAATACTCACGGCATCTTTTTGCCAAACACTGCCCCAGAGACGGCGATCGAGCCACAGCCAAACCAGCAGTGCCAGCGGTAATGAGACAATATTCAGCACTGGCACTGTGCCCAACAGAGGCTCAATCAGAATAAGTGAGAAAAACGCAATCATCGACAGATAGAAGCTGCCGGGGCGGTACATGCACAATCTGACGAACAGCGCCCCAAGTAAGAGTGCCAAACCGCCATAACCCAGTGGCACGTCCAGCAACAGCCAGGCCAACAGTGTAACCCCAATGGCTGCACCGAGCAGGAATCTGGCATGCCCCCGTACCAGTGCGACAAAACCCGGGTTAACCAAGGCCCACTCGGCCGCATGCAGCCGATTACGTTGCCAGGCAATGGCGGTGCTCAGACCTATCATGGAAAAGGCCAGCATAAATCCGGCCTCTTCGGGACGCTTGAGCAACAAGGCGATTGGCACAAAGACCAACACAAAGATCACCGCCATGCCGATAAAGCTGGCG
This sequence comes from Shewanella zhuhaiensis, assembly GCF_022484835.1. Taxonomy (NCBI): domain Bacteria; kingdom Pseudomonadati; phylum Pseudomonadota; class Gammaproteobacteria; order Alteromonadales; family Shewanellaceae; genus Shewanella; species Shewanella zhuhaiensis. The sequence continues at coordinate 74,431 of NZ_JAKUDL010000004.1, read as the reverse complement.
CTGCCGATATCGCGGCACCACAGGGGCCAGAATCCCCTCAGTGCATTCATGGATGCAGCTCCATAAACAACTGTTCCAAATTCAGTTTTTCAGCCTTGATAAGTCCGCTAATGGCCTGTTCGGCATAGCCATCCACCACCACACGATTGCCATTTTTCCCGAGCACTTTAAGCTGCGGCGGCAGTTGAGCATCGCGCTCTAAGGTAAGTAAACGAATCGATTCTCGGACACTGTCCAGCTCGCCGCAAATCAACAACTTGCCATCTTTCAGCAGCGCCACATGGCTGGCAACCCGCTCCAGATCTGAGGTGATATGGGATGAGAACAGCACCGCTGAGCCCGACTCCAACGCCAGCTCAAACAGGTCGCCCATAAAACGGCGGCGGGCAGAGGGATCGAGGCTCGCCACAGGCTCATCGAGGATCAGTAAGCTGGGGCGATAGGCCATGGCCATGATGATGGCAAGCGACTGGCGTTGTCCCACACTCAAACGGTTTACCTGGGCATGGATATCCAGACCAAAGCGACTGAGCCAGTTTTGCTCCAGTTGCTTGTCCCACTCAGGGTAGAAGCTGGCATGCAGTGCCAGCGCGCGCTCAACACTGAAGCCTTCGTAGCCAAAATGCTGCTGGGGCACATAGCCGATACGGGCCTTTTGATTTGCGCCCAGCTGAGAGGCAGGCACACCCAGGGTGAGCACGTCGCCCTCATCGGCGGCCACCAACCCCAGGATGGCGCGCATCAGGGTGGACTTACCTGCGCCGTTTTCCCCCAGCAGTCCCATCACCATGCCGGGTTCCAGGGTCAGGTCGATGCCATCCAGCGCCAATTTGGTGTCAAAGCGCTTTTTCAGTCCGCGAACCTCTAATAAGGGTCCTTCTTTCATCATATCCATGGTCGTCAGGGCCTCATTGCCACATGTCTTTAAGCAGGGTTTCAAGTTCTTGGTGTGTCATACCCAGCTGCCGCGCCTCATTGATGATTTCTTTGAGTTTGGGGCCAAGCAGCTCGGCGCTTGAGGTGGGCTGCGCGCCGCCTCGGGCAGCAACCCGGGTTGCCTGACCGCGACGACGCTCAAGATAGCCCTGATCCACCAGTTGCTGAATGGCGCGGGAGACCGTCATCGGGTTCACCGCCAGAGTTTCAGCAATCTGGCGCACAGACGGCAGCACATCCTCTTCGGCCAATTGGCCAGAGACGATGAGCCTGACTATCTGCTCGTGCAGCTGACGATAAATAGGATCGCCGCTGGAGGGGTTGACATGAAGAAGTTCTAACATTAGCCTTGAATCACTGTATTAATACATTGATACACCGATACACTATAAACTAACACACTCGGTCCGGATTTCAAAAAGGAAAAAGGTCTTATGAAAGCAAGGAATTTTCGTCAAGGTGTGCTCAAGCTGTCCCGGCTTGCCTGCGCCACCTTGCTGGCCATTACCGCGCTGCCCCATGTGGTGGCAAACAGCTACGCCGTCGACACCCATGTGTTGGACAACGAACTGGATGGCGCCCCCAATAGTTGTTACCTGAGCGGGATTTCCGACCGGGTGCGCTGTGGCTTTGTTACAGTACCGGAAAATCCGGCCAAACCCGATGGCAAGCAGATTGAAGTGCACTACGCCGTGCTGCCGGCCATCAAGCCGAGCTTCCCAAGCGAAGCCTTTCTGGCCATTGCCGGTGGCCCTGGTCAGTCGGCAATCGATAATGCCGACGGCTTCGAGCGCATGTTCCACAAGGTTCGCCAAACCCGCGACATTCTGCTGATTGACCAGCGCGGCACTGGCCGCTCCAATCTGCTGAACTGCGAGCAAGGCAACATCGATGTGCTGGCCTATAACGATGAAAGCGTAGATATAGCTGTCGATGCGCAAGAGTGTCTCGACAGCCTGACATCCGACATCACCCAATACGGCAGCCTCACAGCCCTTGGCGACTTTGAAGCCGTGCGTCAGGCGCTGGGTTACCAAAAACTGCACGTTTACGGTGTGTCCTACGGCAGTCGCATGGCGCAGCTGTACCTCAAGCATTATCCGCAAAGCGTGGCCACCACAGTATTGGACGGCGTTGTGCCCATGCAGCGAAGCGTATTGGCCATCGGCGAAGCCATCGACCGCGCTGTGGAGCTGATGCTGGAAGACTGCGGCAATACCCCAGCGTGTCAGCAGCAGTTTCCCAATCTGAAACAAGAGCTGGCAACCGTACATGAGCGTCTGGCCCAGGCGCCTTTCGAAACCCGGGTGCAACACCCGCTCACCGGCGAACTGCAAAGCTTTTTGCTGACCCGCAGCAAATTTGCCGCCGTGGTGCGTCTGGCGCTGTATTCCCCCACCACCCGCGCGCTGCTGCCTTACGCCATTCATCAGGCCGCCAATGAAAACTATCAAACTGTGCTGGGATTGTATGGCATGACCGTCGGCAGCCTGGATCTGGCCGCCGGCATGCACAATTCAGTGGTATGCGGCGAAGACATGCATCGCATCGATGCCGACATGAAAGCCAATATCGACGCCAGCTATTACGGCAGCGAAATGTACAGGGGCCTGAGCAAGGCCTGCGCCCTGTGGCAGGTGCCAGCCGTGCCAGCCGACTTTGCCGAGGGCGTCAGCAGCGATAAACCGGTACTGCTGCTTTCCGGTCAGCTTGACCCTGCCACCCCACCCAGTTGGGCCGAACTGGCAAAAGAGCACCTGAGCAACTCGCTGCACCTGGTGGCGCCTTACTCAGGACACGGTATTGCCCGCGAGTCCTGCGTAGCAGGCATAGTGTCTGAGTTTGTTACCGAGGGCTCGGTAGCGGCGCTGGATACTGAGTGCATCAACAAAGACATTCGCCGTGGCTTCTACCTGAATGCCAGCACGGTAGAGCCCCTGCCAACCGCAGACGACAAGGCGCAGGATAAGGCCGGAGAGTAACGGAGAACATCATGATTAAAGTCAATGGATTACATAAAAAGATTGGTCAGGTGCAGGCGCTCAGCAACCTAAGCTTTGAAGCCCGCGATGGCGAAATCACCGGCCTGCTTGGCCCCAATGGCGCCGGTAAAACCACCTGTCTTCGCACCGTGTTTGGTTTGCTCAAGCCCGACCAGGGCTTTGCCGAAATCGACGGCATTAACGTGGCCGATAATCCCATTGCCGCCAAACAGGCACTGGGGCTGTTCCCTGACCCATTCGGCCTTTATGAGCGGCTGACACCGAGGGAATACATCCGCTTTTTTGCCGAACTGTCCGGCATGAATGGCGCCGCCGCCAAAGAGGCCACTGCCAGGGTGCTGACCCAGCTGAAAATGGATGAGATTGCCGACCGCCGCTGCAAGGGCTTTTCCCAGGGGCAACGGATGAAAACCGCGTTGGCGCAGGCCATAGTGCACCAGCCACGCAATATCATCCTCGATGAACCTACCCGCGGGCTGGATGTAATGAGTACCCGGGTGCTGCGTGACATGCTCAAGGATCTGCGCGCCCAGGGTCACTGCGTGCTGTTCTCCAGCCACGTGATGCAGGAAGTGGCTGCCCTCTGTGACAGAGTGATAGTCATGGCCCGCGGTCAGGTGGTTGCCGTGGGCAGCCCCGCCGAGCTGTGCGCCCAAACCGGCCACGATTCACTGGAAGAAGCCTTTATTCAACTGATTGGAACCGACGAGGGGATTGCCGCATGAAACGGATACTGACGATGCTGCGCAAGGAGCTGCTGGATGCCGCCCGTGACAAGCGTTCTGTAATGGCAGGCCTCTATTACGCCATTGGCACCCCACTGATCATGTGCGGTCTGTTTATGGTGCTAATCAATCAACTGTCGAGCCCGGATGATTTGTTTATCAAAATCGACAATGCCGACAAAGCCAAAGACCTGGTGCATTACCTCGAAAGCAAGGGTATCAGCCACAGCGATGATGACACCAAGGCCAAGAAAATCCGCCTTATCGTCAGCGAGGAATACCCGGCCCAGATGGCCCGCGGTGAAGGCGCACTGGTCACCCTGGTGGCCGATAACTCGGACGACAAACTGCAAAAATCGATTCGCCGACTGGAAGCGCAGCTGAGATATTACAGCGCCGAGATGGGCAGTTTGCGCCTGATTGCCCGGGGTATCGACCCAAGGGTGGTTCAGCCGCTGAAGGTGGAAGTGCAGGATGAGGCCACCGCCGACTCCAAGGGCGGCATGATCCTCGGACTGGCGATTTTCACCATGATTTACGCGGTATTTATCTCCGGCATGAACCTCGCCATCGACACCAGTGCCGGTGAGCGTGAGCGTAACAGCCTGGCGCTGCTACTGAGTCACCCCATCAGCACCCGTGAGCTGGTGTGGTCGAAAATCCTCGCGGTCACCAGCTTCGCCATGCTCGGGGTAGTGCTGATCCTTATCGTCTCCAAGCTGGCCTACGGCCTGGTGCCCTGGCAGGAATTGGGCTTTGCCATCAACCTCGACCCCAGCTTTATGCTGCTGATGTTACTGGTTGCCCTGCCCATTGCCCTGCTGGCGGCAAGCCTGGAGTTGGCGGTGTCCTTTATGGCCAAGACCTTCAAGGAAGCCCAGTCGTATCTCACCATGGTGCTGTTTGTGCCGCTGATGCTGGTGATGGCCAGCACTTATCAGATTGCGCCGGACATCATGGCCTGGGTTCCGCTGGCAGGCCAGCAACAGGCGCTGATGGAAGTCGTCAAAGGCAAGGAACTGCCGTTGATACAGCTGCTGGCAACCTCGGGCGCCACCCTGGTCATCGCTCTGGGACTGGCACTCTTTATGGAACGCTCACTGAAAAGCGAGAAAGTGGTTTTCGGTCTCTAACTGAACAACTGTGGATCAGCACGGGGCGCTGTCATCGCCCCAAAGGAGCATCAAAATGGACAAACTGACTGCCGTTACCCTGATCATGATTGCTGCTTTCGCCGCCCAGGTGGCTATCAGCTACTTTAAGAGCCGCCCCCGCAAAAGTGGCGAAGATGACAGCCTGATGCGCGAAAATGCCGAGCTTAAGGCCCGCATCGCCGCCCTGGAAGCCATAGTCACAGAACCCGGCTATGAGCTGAAGCAACAAATCACCCGCCTCTGAGGCCACGCTGCCAAGGCCGTCCGACACCCCAAGTGTCCGGTCGGCCGACACCTCTGCATTAGCCCCAGGGCGGAGAACATCAACATGAAAGCCAAGATATGCCGCATTTTCAGTGCGGTAGGGCCAGGCCTTGCCATAGGTTTCAGCATGGGTGTTGCCATGGAAAGCTGGGTCAATGGTCTGGCATTGGGTATTCCGCTGATCATTGCTCGCCTTGCCAGCCTGAAGTTGACTGCGAAGGACGATAAAAACAGCTGATTTTCAATGCCTTAAATTGGCAATTTTTCGTAACAGTCTACATCTGAAAATGGCCGCCAAAGCGCTTGAAAAATCAGCAACAGACACCATAGTGAGTAGAGGGAGACACACGCTCCCTTTCGTTAAAGCGAGCCAGGAGTGACGCCTGTAAGGAGGAGAGTATGAAACTGCGTCCTTGGAATCCTGCTGAAGCTTTTGACGACATGCTGCGCCGGTTTGAGCCCATGCTGCATTGGTCTGGCCCTATGCTAACAGGCCAACGCAACTGGTTACCTGCGACCGACATCAGTGAAAACGCCGAGAGCTATCAGCTGAAAGTCGAACTGCCGGAGATCCACAAAGACGATATTGAGCTGGCCATAGAGGATGGCTATCTGGTTCTGTCCGGTGAACGCAGGTACGAGCACACCGACGAGAAGCAGCACCTGAACGAGCGGTTCCATGGGCAATTTACCCGCCGCTTCCAGTTGCCTGATAATGTTGACGAAACTGCCATTAACGCCCGATTCGACAACGGTATGCTATATCTGCTGCTGCCAAAGACAGAGCAGAAAAAACAACGCTGCCAACGGATTGATATCCACTAGAGTCCAAGGCTTTGGCACCTGGGAAAGCGCCGCACCGCGGCGCTTTTTTTATGGATGGTGGCTGTATTTCTATTCTTCCAGAACCTTGTCCCAATAGGGCGTTTCACCAAACCAATCTGTCAGAAAGTCGATAAATACCCGCACCTTGGGCGACAGTTGCCGCGATGAAGGATACAGCGCCCAAATACCAGCCTCCGATGCCAATGGATAATCGGCCAACACCTCCACCAACTCACCGCTCATCAATTGATGGTATACATTCCAGGTTGAATTAATCGTCAATCCCAATCCCGCCACACAGGCGTCCCGCATGGCTTCGCCATTGTCGGTTTTGAGGCGTCCATGGGTTTTCACCTGCACTATGCCGGAGGGAGTAGTAAAGCGCCAGCTGTCCCTTCCTCTTAAGTTAATTACATCATGGTGCTGCAAATCGTTTGGTGTTTGTGGCACGCCCCGGGCCTCAAGATAAGCTGGAGCCGCACACAGGATACGCTTATCCCGCGCAAGCCTGCGGGCAATGAGAGTGGAGTCTTTAAGCGGCGCATTGCGCACCGCCACATCAAAGCCCCCCTCCACCAGGTCCACTATCGTATCCGACAGACAAAAATCGACACTGATCTGTGGATAAGTCTTCATAAAGGCGACTATCACGGGCCCCAAATGCTGGCGCCCGAAAGAGGCCGAGGCAGTCAGTCGCAGCTGACCACTTGGAGCGGAATGGCCAACGCCCACCGCTGCTTTAGCCGCCTCCATGGTTGCCAGCACATCTTCTGCGTGGGGCAAAAACAGTCGCCCCTCTTCGGTCAGCGACACATGGCGGGTGGTACGATGCAACAAGCGGATCCCAAGATCCTGTTCAAGCCGGGTCAGGTGTGCACTGGCCACAGCTGGGGACAAACCCAACTCTTCACCGGCTTGACTTATGTTCTGCCTGCTGGCTACACGAACGAATAATTTGAGATGTTCCGGATTCATTATCAACCAAATCTATAAAGTGATTCTTCAATCAGGCCAATTATAAATATATCTGAGATTCTGTACGCTTCAAACATCACCGACATATCCCTGGGGGGAACGAGCATGTTTGACAATATTGGTTGGATTGTTGAAGCCAAACTGAAGCCCGGCAAGCAACAGGAATTTACTGACATCATGGCTGAGATAGTGGCCAAAACCCGCGAAGAGCAAGGCACTCTCAACTATCAGTATTACCTGTCAGAGGATGGAGATGTACTGGTGTACGAGCGCTTTGCCGACGTCAATTCGGCACATATTCACGTGAGTAATTGGGACAATTTCGCCGAGCGCTGGATTGCTGCCGCAGAACCAACGCGGATGGTACATCTGGGTAATTTGCCTGACGACCTGCGTGCCCGCCACATCGCATTAGCCCCTTTATGGCTTAAACCCCTGGGTGGGTTTCAGCGCTGAGACAAGAGAGGAATCAATATCATGAGTTATTTTTCTGTTTTGGATGTGACCCCAACTACCGACAGCTGGATCCCCGAGTATATTGGCCCGGCGAACCGTCTGGTCGCCAAATACGGCGGCCAGTATCTGGCCAGAACCTCCAGTCATGAGCGGCTGGAAGGCGAGGGAGAAGCGCCTGCACTGCGGATTGTCATCCAGTGGCCATCACGTCAGGCCGCGCTGGACTTTATGAATGATCCCGAATACGCACCGCATCTGGCTGCGCGAACGGCAGGCTCCATCAGTAATCACTACCTGATTGAAGCCAAAGACGAACTGGCCTGAGTACCAGGCAAGAATCAACCGAAAAGGAGCCCGGCAGATGAAGACGCTTTTGATCACAGGAGCCACAGATGGACTGGGACTGGCCACCGCCAGACAGCTGGCAGGCGCCGGACATCATCTTATCGTCCACGGTCGGGATCCGTATAAGGTGGCAGCTTTGGCGGATGAGTTGGCCGCCCACACCCGGGTGGAAACCTGCGTCGCTGACTTTAGCGATTTACAGGCTGTACGCTCCATGGCCACAACACTGAGTGCAAGCTACCCGCAAATCGATGCTCTTATCAATAACGCTGGTGTTTACAAAGCGCCTCAGACGGATAAGCACACAATCGATATTCGCTTCAGGGTGAATACTATCGCGCCTTACATCCTTACCAGAGCATTGATGAACAACCTTAGCGGCGGCCGGGTGATTAACCTCTGTTCTGCAGCTCAGACTCCGGTTAATTTGGCTGCTCTGCATGGCTTGCAACAATGCCACAGCCCGATGGATGCCTATGCCCAGAGCAAGCTGGCACTGACCACCTGGACCATGGCCATGGCCATGGCGAACACAGCAACACAAAAGTCACAGCCTGCAGACATTCAGTTTATTGCCATTAACCCAGGCTCACTGCTTGCTACCAAGATGGTGCAGCAGGGATTTGGCATCAGCGGCAACGACACCGGGCCAGCTGTAACCTTGTTGGTATCCGCGGCCGTAGGCACTGTGTTTGCCACTGCCAACGGCAGCTATTTTGACAACGACATTGGCGAGTTTGGCCGTGCCCACCCTGAAGCCTACCAACCGAAACAGCAACAGCAATTACTCGAACTTCTTGAATTGATGGCAGCGTCCAGCTGAACCGGGGCCTGTCCATAAACACCTTTTGGAGAATTTGTAATGACAACCACCACACCACAGATCCAGGACGCACTGCTCGAGGCATTTGCTTTCAGGCATGCCACCAAGGTATTCGATAAAAAGCGCAAAATACCCGAACAACTCTTCAATACCCTGCTGGAGGCCGCCCGTATGTCACCCAGCTCATTCGGGTTTGAACCGTGGCAGCTATTGGTCGTGCAATCACCGGAAAAAAGAGCGCTGCTGAACGACTTCAGCTGGGGGGCCAATGGCGCCTTCAATGGTACTGAGGGCCAGCTTGGCACCGCCAGCCACTTCGTGATTTTTCTCGCTCACACCGATAAAACCATGACCCACAACAGCGAGTATCAGCAACAGTTTATGAAACACACCAAGCAGTTACCTGATGAAGTCATTGGCTTTATCAATGAGGCGTTTCAAAAGTTTCAGCAGCACGATTTTGGCATTGAAGGCAGACGCCAAATCACCGACTGGTCAGCCAAACAGGCCTACATTGCCCTGGGCAATATGATGACCAGTGCAGCTCTGCTGGGGATAGACTCCTGTCCAATAGAGGGGTTTGAACTTAAGCAAGCAGAGCGGGTGCTGCAAACTGAATTTGGAATCGACACCGAGAAGTATCAGCCTGCCGTGATGGCGGCATTTGGCTACCGATTGGATTCACCCAAGCACCCCAAGACCCGCCGCTTGATGGAAGATACTGTGCAATGGTTCTGAACCTGAAATCACACTCCAACCGCATATAACGAGGTACAGCTCACCGCAAGCATGGGCATCGCCAGCCTGGACCCCAAGTCTTCAATGGTGCAGGAAAGCGTGTTGTGTTCCTGCGCCGACTCGGCGCTGTATCTGGCCAAGGGTGCAGGAAAAAACTGTTGCCGACAGGTCAGCTGCTAACCCCAACTACTGAGCCTTGTCTTCCTCGGGCGCCTTATCCAATGCCAGCAGCGCCTTATCCTGCTCTTTGGTAAGTGGGTAGATGGTGTTAATTCGACACTTGATATGCGGCTCCTGCGCAGTAAACACAGAATCAAAACCAGCATCCAGGCTGGTAGACATGGTCTGATCCAGCATCAAGGCTCTGGCAAAATCCAACTGTGGGCAGCGGGCATCCAGCTCAACCAAATACGGCTTGCTCGGGCTGGTGCGCAGGATCAGGTGTTTCTCCCCCAAGCTGGCCCAACTGTCGAGTCGGAAAGTGGTTACCCTTTTCACGCTCTGCAGCTGCCACTGGCTGATGGACTCATTTACCTTCAGTTCCCACTCATCGCGGCTGAGGCGATTACTTGAACAGGCCAGCAGCAAGAAGCTCAAACTCACCACAGCGATGGATTTAAGTGTGCTTTTCATCAGGCATCTCCTATGGGAAAACCAAGCGTTGTCAGCCTTTCAGTGTAGCGCCAACTACGCAGGGATACAGGCAGCCAAAAGTGTCAATTTGCATCCCACAGCCAGCGCAGGAAAACTGTGGCAAAATGCGCTATCGCCCCAATTTTCAGGACATTGGCATGCTTACTCTGGAAACGCCGCAGCAACTGGCAGACACACTCAAACAACATCAGGGACTGTTGCTGTTGATTGGCGGGAAGGATTGCGGTGTATGTCAGGCGCTCAAGCCCAGAATCGCCCAGTTGCTTGAGACGGAATTTCCCTGCCATGCAGCTTGCGTATGTCGACTGCCAGGCCGGTGGAGAGGCGCTTTGTGCACAGCTGGGGGTATTTGCACTGCCCGGTATCCGGGTGTATTTCCAGGGGGACAGTTTTGGCGACCTGGCGAGGGTGTTTTCAATCGCCGATATCAGACAACTGCTGACACGGCCCTACTCGATTTGCTTTGAATGAAGGACGGTCACCGCCGGGCTAAATAAGGCTGTCACAGCACCGGCGGCAGTATCCACTTTCACCACACTCAATCCCTCGCGGTCAGCTCAAACACAACGGCAGACTGTTGCAGCAGCGTGTTCACAGTTTCCACTGTGGGGTAGTTCACTTCTACATCATTGCCATCAAATGCCAGCTCACGGCTGTGCTCCAGGCGAATATCGCTTTGGATTTCAGTCAGATTTTGCTGACGCATCTGGCTGATACTTTTGTCGATGTCTTCCAGCAGTTGTTGGTCTGCCAGGGCCACAGGGGCGGTCAGGATCAGGCTGATGGCGGCGAACAGGGCTTTGGCGTTACGGCTTACTGTGTTCATGGTGTTGCTCCTTGGTTGATTTGGTTGTCCTTCACTGTGGGACACCATGACTAAATCAACTCTTGTGCCAAAGTTTCAACACCATGTTTTAAATAGACTTTATTAAAAATCAGCGTAAAGCGGACACTTTTACAACTTGTCCGAACCCTGCCCGCGGACACTTTCTGCTGTCCGGCCGGACAGGCGGACAGCCAACGCTTGAAATCCGGCCACTCGCCTCCATGTCTATGTTCTAAACAATGGAATGAATCACACAAAAGGAGCCCTAATGGCGCATTGGCCGCTGATTGGCTTTGTTGTATTGATGCTGGCAGTATTGCCCTGGCTGATGTGGCGGCTTTACCGCTGGGCCCGCAATATGCCCAAGGGCGCCTATCTGTTTATGGCGTTTTTCCCGCTGATTTCCTTGTTCCCCATTCCCACCGAGTCCTTCAAACAACTGGATGAAGCCAAGCAGGAGCAGCGCAAGAACAAGGCCACCCCGGACGGGGGTGATGACGATGACAGCGACCAAGAACCAGGCTCCCGCAACCAGCTGTAGTACCAATAAAAGCAGCGATAAAGACGCTAATAAAAAACCGCCTTGCGGCGGTTTTTTTCAGGCCAGAGACAACTATGCCTTGGCGGCCAGCCTCGCCAGTTGGCGGTCGTGCCAGCGGCTCAAACTAAGCAGTGCCACTATTGCACCCAGCAGGGCAAAACCCATGTCGGACTGGGTATCCCACACATAACCTTGGGTGCCCAAAAACGCCTCGGCGCCCTCGCCGGTAGCAATCGCTACCCACCACTCAATCAGCTCGTAAAAGGCGCTCAGCGCCAAACAGAAACACACCACGAAGAAGTTGCACCAATGGCCCTTTTTCATCACGCCTAAACGCAGCACCAACTCACGGGCAATCATCGCCGGAATAAAGCCCTGGGCGAAGTGGCCGAGCTTATCGTAGTTGTTGCGCTCCCAGCCCATGGGCTCTTTCAGCCAGTCAAACAGCGGCACCTCGGCATAGGTATAGTGGCCGCCCACCATCAGAATGACGCAGTGAATCAGGATAAGCACATACACCAGCAGCGTCAGCGGGAAACGTCGCTCAGTGGCTGCCAAGATGGCAAAACCGATAAGCGCCGGCACCACTTCCAAAAACCAGGTGAAGCGGTCGAAGGGGCCAATCGCCGACCAGATAAACACCGCCAAAAACACCCCGAGCCAAAGTAATCTGCCCATGCCATTACCCTAATATTTTCAATAGACTCAGGCAGTTTACCCGCGAATGGCGTTGCTGTCGCCGTTGATGCCAAAGGTCAATCCAAGCGCTTACTGAATTTGAGCGTGGCGATAATAATGCCCACCACCGAAAACCCAATCAGCCACAGGGCATCGAAGCCAAGCTGCATCACCTCGGCATCCCGCAAAATAATCGCCCGCGACATCCGCATAAAGTGGGTGGCGGGCAGTGCCTCGGCAATCCACTGCGCCGGAATTGGCATGGCCTCGTAAGGGAACATAAAGCCTGACAGCAAAATCGATGGCAGCAGGATAAATACCGTCATCTGCATCGCCTGCAACTGGGTGCGGGCAATGGTGGAAATAACCAGCCCCAGAGTGAGGCTTGCCAGAATGAACAGCATCGCGGCCAGTGCCAACGAGTCGAGCCCGCCGCGCACCGGCACCTTAAAGATAAGATGACCGGCGCCAAGGATAATGCCCACCTGAATAAAGCCCACCAGCACATAGGGCAGAATTTTACCCAGCATCAGCTCCAGCGGCCGCACCGGAGTGGTGATTAAAAACTCCATATTGCCCTGCTCGCGCTCGCGCACTATGGCGGCCGAGGTAAAAAGCACCATGGTCATGGTTAAAATCACCCCCAGGAGCCCCGGCACTATGTTCACCACGGTGCGCTGCTCGGGGTTAAAGTAATTGACCACCTCGAGGCTTGGCACAGTGTCGATCACCGGCCTGCCGAGCACTTCGGCAAGCGGCATTGAGCGCAGCGAGCGGATGGCGCTGGCCACCACGGTATCCGAGCCATCCACCAGCCACTGGCCCACGGGGGCGGCGAAATAGCTGCCACTGGCGTGAAGCTCGCGCTGACTTTGGGGATGACGTGCCAGACGCTCGCCAAAGTCGGCGGGCAGCACCAGCACGGCTTTAACCTTGCCAGCGGTAATGGCCGCCTCGGCTTCGGGCACCGAGTGATAAACAGCCACAAAATCCACCACCTGGGTCGCGCTCACCGCCTGCACCATGGCGCGGGATTCAGAGGTGGCGCTTAAATCCAGCAAACCGGCAGGCAGATGACGGGCGTCGGTGTTAATGGCATAGCCAAACAGTATCAGCTGCACCAGCGGGATCATCACTATCATGCCGAAGGTCATTCTGTCGCGGGAAAGCTGACGCAGCTCCTTGATTAAAATGGCAAAGACTCTAAGCCACATGCTGACCTCCCGCCCGCTCGCCGGTGCAGGTAACAAACACATCTTCAAGGCTCGGACGCACCTCATCCATGGGGCGATTGCCGGTTTCGGCCCCGAGCCAGCCGATAGGGTCGCTGACGCTGCTACTGACCAGCACCCGCAGCCGACTGCCAATCTGCGCCGCCGACAACACTTCTTCCCTGACGATAAGCCGCTGCTTAAGCGCACGCAGCTCATCGCCGCCCACTTCCACCACCCGGGCACCCATGGCCTGCATCAGCGCCTTGGGCGAACCATCGGCACGCTTGATGCCGCGCTCGAGAATTGCCAGACCATGGCAGCGCTCGGCCTCGTCCATGTAGTGGGTCGACACCAGAATGGTGCAGCCCTGAGCGCAGAGGTCGAACAGCCGCTCCCAGAACTCGCGGCGATTTTCCGGGTCAACTGCCGAGGTGGGTTCGTCGAGAAACAAAAGCTCTGGCTCATGAATAGTGGCCGCAGCCAGCGCCAGGCGCTGCTTTTGGCCACCGCTCATGGAGCCCGCCATTTGCCCTTCACGGCCGCTGAGGGCGTACAGACTGAGCAGCTCATCGATGCGCGCGTTGGCACCTTTACCCTTAAGTCCATAAATGCGCGCCACAAAGCGCAGATTCTCCAGCACGGTCAGGTTCTCGTAGAGGGAAAATTTCTGAGTCATGTAGCCGATGCGCGAGCGCAGGCGCTCCTCGGCACCGGGCAGGGTTTCACCCAGCACCCGGATATCGCCGGCGCTCGGCCGCAAAAGGCCGGTCAGCATCCGAATCGAGGTGGACTTGCCGCAGCCGTTGGGGCCAAGAAAGCCGTAAATACTGCCTTTGGGAATGGCTAAATCCACCCCGTCGACGGCAGCAAGCTCACCAAAGCGCTTGCTCATGCCGCGGGTTTCGATGGCAAGCTCAGTCATGGTTGCGGCTCCCACCAATGACCACTTCTACCGCAAGGCCGGTGGCCAGGGAGCTGCCTTGGGGCAGGTCGATATCGGTGAGGTACATCAGCCGCGCCCGGTCACGCTCGTTTAAGGCATAAAAGGGGGTAAAGGCGGGTTCGGCGCGAATCCGGCGCACCTTTGCTTCAATAACCATCCCCGAATTTGCATCGCCCGGGTTATCCACCCGCACCCCAACCTCAGCGCCGGGAAGCAAATCGCTGAGGGCAGGGGCAGGCAGATAGGCTCGCACGTAAGGCTTATCCAGGGCCAACAGGCCAACCAGTTGGCTGCCCTGAGTCACCCTGTCGCCCTCGCGCCAGGGCAAGAGTTCCACCACGGCGTCGCGGGCGGCGTAGAGTTTCAGGTCGCCAAGCTGCTTTTCGGCCAATGCCAACTGCGCCCGGGCGGCCTCCACGGTGGCCTCGGCCTGCAGCAACTGTTCGCTGCGGGTACCGGCAATCAGCTCTTTCAGGACTTCCGAGGCGCGTTTTTGCTCCGCCAGTGCCCGGTCCCGGGCGGCAATAGCCTTGTCCATATCGGCCTGGGTCAATACCTTCTCCCGCACCAGTTTGCGGGTGCGCTGAAACTGTGCCTCAGCTTCGGTCACACTGGCATTGGCGCCATCGACACTGGCCTTGGCCTGCGCCAGCTCTTCATCGCGGGCGCCCTTGGTGAGTTCGCTGAGGCGGGCATCGGCCCCGGCAAGATTGGCTTTGGCCAGCGCCACCTGGGCCTCGGCGCCGCGGCTGTCGAGCTCCAGCAGCAGAGTGCCTGCCTTGACCTCATCCCCTTCTTTCACATGGATGTTGGCTATCAGCTCTGACGCCGGGGCGGTAAGGGTGAGTCGGTCGCGCTCCACGGTGCCGTAAATCACATCGGCGTTGTCGTTGCAGCCGCCAAGACCAAACAGCATCAGGAGTGCAAGTGCAGAAAATAATGGGGATTTCATTGAGCATCTCCGCTTTGAGTTTGAGTGTGAGTCGGGGCGACCAGAATGCCCTGACTCAGCACCTTGATATGGTGGGATACCAGCTGTTGCAGCCCTTGAGGTGACTGCTCCAGCCCCAGCGACCGAAACAGCGCCGGTGGCGCTATCATGGGAAAGACCATCAGGCTGACAAGGCTCAAACGCGCCAGTTGCGGGTCGATATCGGGCCTGAGTGCCCCTGTGGCCACCAGGGATTGCATCAGCCAGCGGTGCGACAGCTTAAGTACGTCGCCAAACACCAGCATCAGCAGGCGAAACGACTCACTTTGTGGCCCTTCGTGCAGGGTGCTGAAGATAAGTTTTGGCAGACCGGGGTGGGCACCGATAGCGCTGTAATAGGTTTGCATCAGCGCTGCCAAATCCTGAGGGGCGCCCTGCTGCGACAAGGCTTTGAAACGCTCAAGCACCGGGGAGAGGGTTTCGCGCACCATATGCTCAAACAGCCCGGGCTTGCCGCCGAAGTAGTAGCGGATCATGGCGGCATCCACCCCGGCGCGGCGGGCAATTTCCCGGGTCGACACCCCCTGATAACCAAGGGCAATAAAGGCTTCCCGCGCCGCATCAATCAACCTGACGCGGGCATCGCTGTCGCCGCTGGGTCGGCCTTTGCCCAGGCTTGTTTTGTTTACAGAGCGTTTACTGGCCATGACCTTTCCCTGAATTCCTCACATGATGAAGATACTAGGGGAAAGCACCCAACAATGGCAGTATGATAATTCTCCAAATCTGTGGAGAATGAGGAATTTCCGGATGTTGGAAACAGGACCGAACAGCAGGAGCAAGGATGGCGATTGAAGATTTTGCCATGTATCTGGTGATTGCAGCTGGGGGCATTGAAATGAAGCTGCAGCGCGACTTATACAAACACATCCAAAGCCAATACCCCCATATCTGGCACCAGGCCTACAGTTATAACCGCCAGCCCGGTACGCCGGTTCGCAGCGATTATATCCGCGCCATGCTCAAAAACGGCGAACTGGCAACCAATGACGACCCTAAGTTGCGGCAATATCGGCAGCGACGTCGCTGGTTATATGCCTTGGTGGCCGTGTATTTTGGCCTGTGGCTGCTGCGCTTTGTATAAATCGCTTACCGAATGCGCCAGGCTGAGTTCAAGTGTTTACAACGCTGAGCTTTGCGGCGCCTTAGCTTCCAGCGTTTGCACTGGTGCAGTTCTCACAGCAGCGCGGCGCCAAAAGAGAGCATACATCAGGGTGGCCACCAGCCAGGCCAACGTCAGGCTGGCAATGTCGTGGGTGAGGAAGTGCGCCCCGCGCAGCTCCTGAGTCACACCAAATATCACACCAATGGCAAGCACGCTGGCCAGCAAGACTTTTCTGCGGCTGGGGAAATACTGCGCCGCGAAGTAATACAGGGCAATCCAGGCAAATCCGCCGCTGGAATGGCCGCCGGGGAAGCACTGGCCGCCAAAGCCTTCCCCCTGCATGCTGAATGGAAAAGGCGCGTAGGGAAACTGGCCGCCAAATATCTGCAGATCCCAGGGGCAATTCACCTGGGTAATGCTCTTACCTACCCGCACCAACACCACGCTGGTCGCTACCGACGCCAACAGATACAAAAAGCCACGCCGATAAGGCTTGAAGCGGGGATGCACCAGGCTGGCTATCAGCAAACCAATCAAGACCGCCGAGGCCAATACCACCATGTCGCGTCCGCCGGTGTGCAGCACGTTTTCGGTAAGCCACCAATACCGCAGCGGCCAACTGCTCACGCCACCTTCCAGCTTAAACAGCCACCCCGACAGCCATAAATCGGTCTCAAGCCAGGTGAGCAAACTCAGCAGCAGCAACCCCAGCCCCAACGGCAGGAAAAAATGGCTCAGCCACCAGTCTTTGGAGCGGGTGTCGAAATGGGTGCGGTGCACAGGCAAATCCTCAATCAAACGCGTTACCTCACTTTGGCCATCAAGCTGCAACCAAAGTTCCACATTGGCGTAAAAAAAGCGTCACTTTAGCCAGTGTAGGTGAGATTTCTACTTCAGGGAGACGCCGGGCAACAGCCGTGGCGGGAGCGGAAGCGCTCGCGATAGGCCTTGGGTGTCAGGCTGGTGTGCTGCACAAAGAGTTTTCGAAACGAGCTGACATCCTCATACCCCAGCTGCGGCACTATGGCCTCGAGCCCCAGTTCGGTGCCTTCCAGCAACTGTTTGGCACGATCGATTCGCAGCTTTTGAATGTAACTCACCGGGGTTTCGTGCAGTGCCGCCTTGAAGCGGCGGATCAGGGTACGTTTACCCATGGCAAACCGGTCTGCGAGGGTATCGAGTCCAATGGGCGCCTCCAGATTGTCGGCAATCCACCGCTGGATCCGTGCGACTTCCGGGTCTGGATGCAACTGGAGCTGCGGCGCCTGATCCATAAACACCCGCTGGGAGGCGCGGTTGGGGTCAATAAGAAATAGCTTGGCCATGGCCGATGCAAACCGCGCATCCACCAGCCGCGCCAGTATCGCCAGCCCCAGGCTGTAACTCGCGGTAGAGGCGCCAGCGGTAATAAACTGGCCGTCCTCCACAATCAGCCCATCCAGGGTCAGCTGCACCGCAGGAAAGTGCTTGCCAAACAGTGCTGCCAACCACCAGGCGGTGGTGGCTCTGTGGCCATTAAGCAGGCCAACGCCTGCCAGCAGCAAACTGCCTGCACAGGCCGAGCCTATCACCACCTTGCGGGCAGCCATGTCCTCCAGCCAGGGCACAAATACC
Source organism: Shewanella zhuhaiensis (assembly GCF_022484835.1). Taxonomy (NCBI): domain Bacteria; kingdom Pseudomonadati; phylum Pseudomonadota; class Gammaproteobacteria; order Alteromonadales; family Shewanellaceae; genus Shewanella; species Shewanella zhuhaiensis. The sequence goes on along the minus strand of NZ_JAKUDL010000004.1, from coordinate 56,621 downwards.
GCAAAGGCATCGAGGTTTCGGTGCAGTCCCTGTCCATCGAGGATCAGCGGCGCCGTCACTATCACGGCATCGGGCAGCTGGCCCTGGGCGTCGGAGTCATCCCCTACGGCAGGCAAGGCCGTCACCGCCAGCGTCTGCACCGCCATGCCATCCTGTGCCACCCAACCACCGGCCGCAGAATATAGCGATACCTCAAACCGGGGCAGCCCGGTTAGACCCATCTGCTCTATGTAAGTGTTGGCATGGCGGAACAGGTCCACCAGCGCGGTAACACTGCTCATGACGGGCTGTTCTGGCACGAGGATCGCCAAATGGATGTGGTTACCGACCATGTCACTATTAACCTTAAATATGTCAATAACGACACTTTAAGCCAGCTTGATGACTTTTTAAACTGTTTTTACGGCAAAATACGCCGTGCAGTTAACAAGGAAGGAAACATGAAAAACCTGCTGCTCACCCACGCCTTACCCGGGCTCGCCTATCTGGGGCTGAGTTGGTTTTTGCTGCTGTGGCTGAATTTTCAGTTACCTGTCTCACCCCTGGTGCATTTTTTGGCGCTGCCGGTACTGATGTTACTGAGCGGGCTGGGCGCCGCGCTGATGTGGCAACGCGGCTGCCGCTGTGATTAGAGGGTTTTGGCCATATAGTCGAGCTGCTCGATGATCCTATGCAGCTTTTCATCGACTTTCAGCCCTGACTCCAGGTGGGCCACACTTTCATCCAGCTTGCTCTTGATGACGGAGGTGACCCATTCCTCCTGTTCTTCCGACAGCCCCATGGACAGGAAGCCGGTCTGAATGTCCATCATCAGGTCATTCATGATTTGCATATTTTTTTGCTTATAGCCGGTTTGAAACTCCTGAATTTCATGCAGTGTGACCCGTGATTCGTCCACGGTTTCCATCATCATGGCCATGCGCTGCTCGGCGGCGCTGGAGTCGGACTTCACCCGCATATTGAGGTCATGGGCGGCCTCCATCAAAATCAGCAAATAGTCTCTCAGCTCACCGGCGCGTTCTGGTTTTTCCGGCAAATTCTTTACCAGCATTACCACGGATTCATAGCGTAAAATCAGCCGGTTACCTTTTTCCAGAATGCGACATTCCAGCTCTGCCGTTCGGTCCATCAGCACCTGTTCCAGCGGCTGTACCACCCCCTGAGATGCGGCATAAAAGGCTTTGTCGTTTACCCCCACAATACGGCTGCACACCTGCACCCCATAGTTGCGGCTGGCCTCGCAAATGCCCTGCACCAGGGTCTGGGCATCCCTGAGCTTGGTGGAGGCACGCAGGAAATTGACGATAATGCTGATGTCCGCAGCGCTGCTCATGGCCGCCATCACCATGGCGGTGGCTTCCTGTTTTTCGCGGCCGAGTTTCTGCTGCTGCTTCACCTGATCCAGGGTCAGCCTCACCTTGCGCCCAAGAATCACAGGGTCGAAGGGCTTGGTAATGTAGTCCTGCCCGCCTGCGGCAAAGCCCTTCAATATTTCATCGGTTTCGGTATTGGCCGAGACAAAAATCACAGGTAGGTCAGGGAATTGCTGCTTGAGTTTTTCACAGGTCTGATAGCCATCCATGGGTTCCATCACCACATCCAGCAGTACCAGATCCGGCAACGACTCGGATAAGGCGGTCAGCCCCTGCTCCCCGGAGGTGGCGACCCGTAACTGATAATCTTCCTTCAGGATTTCCATCAGAATGCGAATTTCAGCCGGGGAATCATCAACTATCAGCAATCCGGGCTTATCACTCATCGGAAGTCCTCCCTAACATTCGGTTTAACGACACCTTGGCACCAGGCATATCAAAGGCGTCAAACTGTTTAATAAATAAACTGAAATCACTTTGGAATTTCTCGGGAACCTGGGCCTGACGCAATGCAAGGAACTCGCTGTCGGCGGCGGCCAAGTCTGTGTCTATCAGGGTGAGCAGTTTGGCGAGGCGCAGCACCAACTCGGTGGCGGTTACGCAGTAAGTTTCCTGCTGCTCAGTGCTCGCCAGCAGCTTGGCGACTGTGGGTGATAGTTCATCCCAGGCGGCCAGACACTCATGCAGCAGCACCGCCGGCACCGGCAGATAGCCCTTTTTGATTTGCGATTCCACCTCACCGGCACTGTGGCTGAGGCGCATGGCACCAACGTTGGCAGACGAGCCTTTAAGGGTATGACACAGCACCCGCAGCGACTCCCAATCGTCGGCTTCGGCCAGTCGGTGCAGACGTTCGTTTAGGCCCTGATAACTCTCATGAAAGGTGCCCAGCACAGCATGCAAGAGCGCGCGATTACCGCCAACCCTGGCCAGGGCCTGGTCGATATCGATGCCGGGTGTGGCGTCCTGGGGTGACGTCATGGGTTGTCTCCGTGCGTTTGACGCCAACCCAAAGGTGCTGAATTCACAGCATAAAGAGCTCGGCGTCTCTCCCGTTTGACAAGTATAGTCAGCCTGAGAAGAGACGCCGGATTTTGAGCAGATTTATTCCGGTTGCTTGAGTTTTCGGTAGAGGGTGTGGCGGGAAATACCCAGCTGTCTTGCGGCCTTGTTGCGACAGCCACCGTTGTTGCCTATGGCCCGCAGGATCACCTGCTGCTCGAACAAACGCACCTGCTGTGCCAGTGGTGCTTCAAGTTCGGCGCGGGGGTGTTCCAGGTTCAGCTCCTGCCCAGAAATAATCGGGGTTTCCGCCAGGGTGGCGGCACTTATCAGCACGTTTTGCAGCTGGCGGATATTGCCCGGCCAGTGGTATTCCTGCAGCAAAAAGCGCGCCTCGGTGGACAGGTGCTTGCGCACCCCGTAGCGGGCAGCGTATTGCTCAAGGAAGAAGTCAGCCAGCGGCAGAATTTCATCCCGTCGCTGCGACAGCGCCGGCACTTCCAGATGGATCACATTGAGGCGGTAGAACAGGTCTTCACGGAACAACCCTTCCTCCACCAGATCGGCCAGCCGCTTGTGACTGGCAGCGATGATACGGCAATCCACCGGAATGTACCTGGCACTGCCAAGGCGCCTGACCGACTTTTGCTGCAGCACCTGCAGAAAGTTGCCCTGCAGCTCCAGCGGCAGGTCGCCGATTTCATCCAGCAGCAAGGTGCCCCCATTAGCCTGTTCGAACACCCCGGCATGGGCCTGATTGGCGCCGGTAAAGGCGCCTTTTTCATGGCCGAAGAGTTCGTCCTGGATCAGGTTGGCAGGCAAACCGGCGCAGTTCAGGCTGACAAAGGGCGCCTGAGCCCGGCCGGAGTGCTGGTGAACAAAGCGGGCCAGATATTCTTTGCCACTGCCCGACGGGCCGTGGATAACCACCGAAATATCTGTGTTGGCAATACGCTTGGCCTTTTCATACAGGCCGGTCATATCATGGGAGAAGCGCGCAGGCTCAGGCAACTGCAACAGCTCCTTGTGCACCCCTAGGCCGTGGCCGAGGGTGGCACTGAGCAGCTCAATCTGCACCGGGCGATGGTGGAAATCGAACACTATGCCCAGCGAAAACAGCCTCGACAGCTCGCTGAGCTGATCGTTGTTGCACACAATAATCCACAGCATGCGGCTTTCGGCCGCCAGCCGTTCCATCACCTGATGCAGATCATCTTTGGGCTGAACAAACGCCAGGCCAACGGTGCCAGATTCAGGCGCTTCAGGAAACTGCCAGCCAAGGGCGGCCAGCGAATCGAGCAAAACCTTATCTTCAATACACAGGTCGCTCAAAGACCAGATTCGACATTGTTTTTGTAGTGACATCCAAACTCCCCGGAGCGTCAGTGTCTAAATTCAAGTTAGTCAGTAAACGGGCGCTTGCCAATAGACCGTCGACAAGCGCGCAAACACACCGATAAAGGTACTCAGGGTTGTGGGTATGGCTCGAGGAAGTAGCTGCCCCAGCCAATCATATTGCCCTTGCCGTTGTACCAGTTGTCGCTGCCCTGAGCCCAGGCGGTGTCTTCACCGATAAAGAAGCCATCCACAGGCACGGCCACCAGGGTGATCTGACGATTCACCACGTCGTTGCTGTTCTTGCACAGCAGCACCAGGCCTTCGAAGCTGTCGGCGTTGTAGCCGCTGCCATTGGTCAGTGCCATATCCACAATTTCCAGCGCTTTGGCTTCATCCCAGCTGATGCCGCCGCCTGAATTCACCGGTGGGTTGTCATCAATCAGCTTCCACAGCGCGGCCTGAATTTCTTTCCAGCTGTATTCGGGGTAGAGGCTCCAGTCCTGATTGAGGATCCAGGAGGCGTAGCCGAGGTTTTCTTCACGATCGACAATGCCAAGGTCCTGATCGTTGAGTGAACGCAGCTCACAGTTGGTGTAGGTGGTGCCGGGAGAGATGCTGCGGCCAAAATCGATACACCAGGCATCCAGCGGTCCCATGCCGTTGATATAAGCGTTGAAATAAGAGTCGCCACCGGGGAACTGCACCATGTAAGACACGGTGCCGCCAATGGGATAGGCCGATTGCTTGCTCTCGGCGTGGTAGGCCACGTACTGGTCAACCGCATCCACGTCCACCATGTAGGTGTCGCTTAAGCTGCAACCCAGATCGTGATAATAGGGGAACTGCCCCGGTGCAGCGCTTGTGGGCGCTTCATTGCCCACATACAGGTGTGATGCACCCAGGCACCAACCAACTTCCGTCACCTGCGCCGTCACCACCAGCTGGTTCCCGATAAAGAAGGTTTCCACCTCGCCTATGGGTTGGTTCTTACCGGCAAACAGGGGGCGGGTGGAGGCATCCGCCAGCCCTGCGGCGCTCAGCAGCACAAGCATCTGTATGGCATTCACTATGGTTCTCATAACTGTCTCCATATTTCTCGTTATTGGATGTAAACCCTTACAGGCCTGGAAGACTGATATGGCAAAGAGAATGCCAAAAATTATCCTGTTGTTTTAAAAGATTTTAGTGATTTATACCAAAGCAAGTTGTGAGCACTTATGTCAACTAAAGGTTGCAAATAAGTTGACTAAAGCCCGACTTTTCGTGGGGTTTAAGGCGTGTATCATTTTTGATACCGCTTTGAACGGTTTTGATACCAATTTGAGTCATTTCAGGCGCGAGGCCGCCACAGCCGCGGTGCAGAATTAACCCTTTGCAAGCCTGTACGGTAATTATTCAGATTTGTGCGGCCCGCCATGGCAGCCGTTCAGGCACTTGGGTAAACTCGCGCCAATCACGCCCAACGGAGGATGAGGATGTCCCTTCGCCAATCGCAAACCGGCTTTACCCTGATTGAACTCGTCGTTGTCATCATAGTGCTGGGGATCCTGGCCGTTGTCGCCCTGCCACGTTTTATCAATCTGACTCCAGAAGCCAAATCCGCCGCGCTGGAAGCCCAGTACGCAGCCTTTGAAGATGCAGTGCGCCTGTACCACAGCGGCTATCTGACCGGCGGTCACAGCGGCGCTATTGACAACCTTGCCACCTTTGGTGATGGCACTGTTGACTCCACCGCAAACGGCTGGCCCTATGCCACCGAAGGCACAGCAACCCACCTGTTCAACGCCTGCGAGCAGCTCTGGCACGGCCTGACCAGCACCGACCTCAGCATTGCCTATGTGGTGGATGCCGACCTGCCCACCACCGACGCCGACATTGCTTACACCTATGCCAGCAGCCCGCGCACCTGTATTTACCGCGCCAGCTACTTTATTCAGCGCAACGAGCCAACGCTGATCATGGAGTATCAGGTCGACAGTGGTCAGGTAACCGTGCGCCGCGCCCATTGGCAACCTCAGCCCTGATCCTGCCACGATAAAAAGGGACTTTTTCGCAGCTTCGCCACAGGCGACTACACTCTAAAAAACCAAGGCAATCCGGAGAGCAAGCATGAAGCTTCGCTTGGGTCTGTCCCTGTCTTTAGTGTGTCTGCCGCTGCTGGCGGATGAGCAACAAGACATGGACAAGCTTTTGTCCATGTCATTGAGTGAACTTGGAAACCTGCGAGTTACCAGCGCCACCCTCACCGAAGAAACCCTGCTCAGTGTGCCCTCGGCCATGAGCCTGTATCGCCGTGAAGACATTCAGGCGCTGGGGGTGATTTATCTGCATCAACTGGCGGCGCTGGTGCCCGGCTTTCAAACCCAGCGTATGGATGACAGCGGCCTTAACGCCACGCTCTCGGCCCGCGGCCGCCACCTTGGCGCCTCATCGCGGGAAGTGCTGGTGCTGATTGATGGCCAGCGTATCAACGACGACTGGACCGGCGGCAGCAACTTTCAGGACCGGCTGATCAATATCGAAAACGCCGAGCGCATCGAGTTTATCCGCGGCCCCGGCAGTGCCATCTACGGCAGTAATGCCCTGATGGGGGTGATAAACATAGTCACAGGCGGAGCCAAGGCGCTGAAGCTCGGCGGTGGCACTCAGGGAGTAGCCAGAGCCAGCGGTCAATGGCAGTTTGGCGACCAGACCCGCAACCTTGCCCTGTTCGGCGCCCTCGAACAAAGAGATGGCCACAACTACCTCCTCAGCGAGCCCTCACCCGATCCCGCCACCCCGGATTTCGTCAACGCCCGTGACCCGGCTGAACTTGGCGATCTTTATCTCAGAGCCAGCTTCGATGAGTTTCGCTTCAGCGGCCGTTACCAGCGTCGCCACAGCCACGATTTTTATGTGGTCGGCTATGTTGCCGGAGACACAGGCAAAGCCAATTCCGACAGCTGGCACACCAGCCTTGGCTGGCAACACAGCTGGGCCAACGCCATAAGCCTCAGCGGCCAGCTGTCCTACAGCCACAAGAACATCGAACTTTATGCCCCCACCCAGCTGGCACCCGAGCCCATCTTTCGGCCGCTGCAAAGCATCTTTGGTCGGGTGGAAGAGCTGGAGTGGGCGACCCAATGGACACTGCAGGGCCCCTGGCAACAGGCACGCTGGCTACTGGGCTGGGAGTGGCGCAACCCCACCCTCACAGATACCGGCGGCGCCATAGTGCCCCACAATGGTGAGGCGCCCATACTGTTCGACCTGTCGGCGGCCGACGGCCGCACCGTGCAGGGACTGTTCGGCCAGCTGCAATATCCGTTGCTGGACACACTGCAACTCACCCTGGGTCTCAGATACGACAACTACAGCGATTTTGGTGGCCACACCAGCCCCAGAGTCGCGCTGGTGCAGCAGCTTGGCGACCAGCACAGCCTGAAGCTGATGTACTCAGAGGCGTTTCGCGCCCCCAGCCGAGTGGAAACTGGCTCCCGTGCCAGTGACGTGCTGACCGCCAATCCGGATCTCAGACCCGAAGTGGCCAAAACACTGGAACTACTGTGGGCGCATCAATGGGCCGCGGGACTGTTCAGCATCAGCCTGTACGACACTGAGCTGAAAGATGCAGTGCTCGACAGCTTTGTCGCCCAACCTGAGCCGGTACGCACCTGGGTGAATGGCGCCCAGCACATCAGCGGTGCTGAGCTTGAATGGCAATATCAATGGCAAGCGCATTGGCAAAGCCGACTGGCGCTGAGCCACATCTTTCATCCGGGGCTGGAGCTCAATACAGAAGCCAGCAACCTGGCGTCGATGAGCCTGAATTACGCCGACGGTCCCTGGTCGGCCGCGCTGTACGCCACCTGGGTCAGCGCCAAAAAAGATGCCAACGAACAGGACTACCCTCAGGATGTGAGCACGGTGGAGTACACCCGCCTTGGCAGTCGCGCCACCCTGGGCATGCACCTGGCGTGGCAGTGGCGACCGCAGCTCAGGATCACCCTGCACGGCGATAATCTGCTCAATGCCGATTACCTTGATGTGGCGATTCGGCCCAACAATGCCGTGGGCGTGCCCGGCCCCGGGCGCAGTTGGATGCTGGGACTGGAGTGGACCCCCAGATAACCGCAGGTGTCATCGTCAACTGTACTTCACGGTAAGGCGGCTATTGGCACCGCTGATAACATTGAAAAAAATTCCGGGTGCTGGCGGTCACGGTGGATCGTTGTTAAGTTGGGATGTTTTACCAAGATTGACCAACAACAACGAAAAGGAAGTCTCCATGACCATCATCCACAAACGGCGCCTCACCGGCATAGCCACGGCGCTGGTACTTGCCCTTGGCACTCTGGGGCCCATTCAGGCATACGCCGACATTCAAAAAGTCACCGAAGTAGAAGGCATCAGCGAATACCGCCTCGATAACGGCCTCAAGGTACTGCTGTTCCCCGATCCAACCAAGGAAACCGTGACCGTTAACGTGACCTATCACGTCGGCTCCAAGCACGAAAACTACGGCGAAACCGGTATGGCGCACCTGCTGGAGCACCTGGTGTTCAAGGGCAGCCCCAAGCACAAAGATATTCCGGCCGAACTGAGCAGCCACGGCGCCCGCCCCAACGGCACCACCTGGACCGACCGTACCAACTACTTTGAAACCTTCGCCGCCACCGAAGAAAACATCGACTGGGCTCTGTCGATGGAGTCAGACCGCATGGTCAACTCCTTCATCGCCAAAAAGGATCTCGACAGCGAGATGACAGTGGTGCGCAATGAGTTTGAACGGGGCGAAAACAGCCCATTCCGCATTACATTGCAGCGCATGCTGGGCTCGGCGTTTGAGTGGCACAACTACGGCAAAACCACCATTGGTGCCCGCTCAGATCTGGAGAATGTCTCCATCGAGCGGCTGCAGGACTTCTATCGCAAGTATTACCAGCCGGACAACGCCACCCTGATTGTGGCGGGTAAGTTCGAACCCAAGGAGATGCTGACCAAGATAGAAAATACCTTCGGCGCCATCCCCAAGCCAAAGCGCACCATAGAGCCACTGTATACTGTTGAGCCAGCGCAGGACGGTGAACGTCAGGTCACAGTGCGCCGCGTGGGTGATGTACAGCTGCTGGGCACCATTTACCACGTGCCACCGGGAGCCCACGAAGACTTCGCCGCCATTGATGTGCTGGGTGAAGTGCTGTCTGCTACCCCCAATGGTCGCCTGCACAAATCACTGGTGGAAAACAAGCTGGCCACCTCGGTGTTTGGCATGAACTTCCAGTGGCAGGATCCGGGCGTCGCCATCTTCCTCGCCGAGCTGGATAAACGTGCCGACATCGACAAGGCTCAGGCCGCAATGCTGCAGACTCTGGAGTCTGTTAACACTACGCCGATTACCGATAAAGAAGTGGAAATCGCCAAGCAGACCCTGCTGAAAAATTTGACTCTGGCATTCAACTCTTCCGAGCGCATCGCGCTGGAGCTGTCTGAATGGCTGGGCATGGGCGACTGGCGTCTGCTGTTCCTTAATCGCGATAGCCTGGAGCAGGTGACTGCCGCCGATGTGCAGCGGGTCGCCGACTATTACCTGACCCAGAATAACCGTACTCTGGGTCGCTTTATCCCCACCGACAAACCCGCTCGGGTAGAAATCCCACTGGTTGCCGATGTGGATGCCCTGGTGAAGGACTACAAGGGCCGCGAGCAAGTGGCACAGGGCGAAGCCTTCGACCCGTCACAGGCCAATATCGATGCCCGCAGCGAGACCCTGACGCTGGACTCAGGCACCGAAGTGACACTGCTGGCCAAAAAGACCCGCGGCGAAGCCGTAGTGGTACGCCTCACCGGCCAGTTTGGTGATCTGCGTAGCCTCACCGGCAAGAACGCCGTGGGCGAGGCCGTAGGTGATATGCTGATGCGCGGCTCAGGCAAATACAGTCGCGAACAGATCAAAGAAGAGCTGGATAAACTGCAGGCCAGCGTCAGTGTGGGCGCCAACAACGGCAACCTGTTTGTGTCGCTGGAAACCACCAAAGCCAACCTGCAACCGGTACTGGCCATCATCACAGATGTGCTTCGTAACCCAAGCTTCCCCGAGAAGGAATTCGACCTCTATAAGGACGAAGTGAAGGTTGCCATTGAGCAGAATCTGCAGGATCCCCAGTCGCTGGCATTCAATGCGCTAAATCGCCATCAGACGCCTTACGGTAAAGATGATCCGCGCTACACCGGCAGCTTCGAAGAGCAACTGGCCGAACTGGACAAGCTGACCTTAAAGCAGGTGAAGCGTTATCACGCCGACTTCTTCAACAGCAAGCAGATGCAGGTTGCGGTAATTGGTGACTTCGACAAGGACGCTACCCTGGCATCACTTAACAGCCTCACCGATGGCTGGAAGAGCAAGCAAGCCTATCAGCGTATTCCATCGCCCTACGTGAAGCTGGATAACAAGCCTGTGATGTTCAATACCCCTGACAAGGAAAACGCCACCTTCGTTGCCTCCATGAGCGTACCCGTAGGCGATATGAGCGCCGATGCGCCCGCGATGGTGCTGGGTAACTACATCCTTGGTGGTGGTTTCCTGAGTTCGCGTCTGGCCACCCGTCTGCGTCAGCAGGATGGTTTGAGCTACGGTGCCGGCTCCTTCTTCTCCATGAGCAGCGAAGACGAGCGCGCCGCCCTGGCCGCCTACGCCATCTGCGCGCCACAAAACCTCGCCAAGGTGGAAATGGGCTTTAAAGAAGAAATCGCCCGCCTGCTGAAAGACGGCTTTACCGCAGAAGAAGTGGAAGCGGCCAAGTCCGGTCTGCTGCAGGGCCGCAAGGTCAGCCGCTCCCAGGACAAAGAGCTGGTGCGTACCCTGGCTGGCAACCTCAAGCTGGATCGCACCATGAGCTTCGATAAGGCCTTCGAAGACAAGCTGGCCGCCCTCACCGCCGAAGACCTGAACAAGGCCTTCCGCAAGTATGTGAAGGTGGATGACTTCGCGCTGATCCGCGCCGGCGATCAAAGCAAAGTGGAATAATCCGCCGCTTAACCAAAACAAAACCGGCCGCAATCGCGGCCGGTTTTTTATGGGCGGAGCAATATCAGTTGGCGGGGGCGTAAGCCTTGCCGTGACCGTAGACATCATCTCGACCGGGCTTGCCCAGATCCTGAGCCAGACGGCGCATTTCCGCTTCCAGCTTTGGCGGATCCATGCGGCCACCGTTGGCGCTCACAATCAGTGCTGCTACACCGGCGGCATGTGGCGAGGCCATAGAAGTACCCACTGACCAGTACCAGCCGCCGTTGCCGGTGGAGAACACAAAGTCAAACACGTAGCAGGAACGGGTCAGACCGGCCACGGTGCAGGGTGAAGTACCGCCTGGGATAAACAGGCTGCTGTAGTCGCCGCCTGGTGCGCCGAAGTGGATTTCTGACTGGCCGAAGTTAGAGTAAATGGCCAGGTTATCCAGATTGGCACCCGGGTTGGCACCCCACAGCTGCGGGCCAAGGGCCGAAACGGCATTCACCGCTGGCAGGCTGGATGGCAGGTGCATCAGGCTGTCGGTTTTATCCAGATCGGTCGCTTCGTTACCGGCAGACGCAAACAGGGTCACACCATGCTGACGGGCATAGGTCGCGGCCTTGGAATAAGCGCCAATAAACTGGGCAATACCGTCTTTGCCGCCCACGTCATAACGAATGTCGTCAGAGGTATCGTAGGGGGTGTCGTTCACATCGAACAGGCCATTGCGGCGCACCGCCAGCCCCAGGCTCATGTTGATTACGTCTACATCATTGTCGGCGGCATAAACCATAGCCTGCATGGTGCCATAGGAGCTGCCGCGGCCAGTGTCGGCCGACAGCACCTTGAGGATCACCAGTTCCGCTTCAGGGGCAATACCGATGGAGCCAATACCGTTATCGGCGGCGGCAATAGTACCTGCGGTGTGGGAGCCGTGGTTGGAGGTGGTGGTACCGGCGTAATCCCAAGCTTCACCGTCGATAAAGGAGCGGCTCAGCGCGGCATTGATGTTGGGAGCCAGATCCGGATGGTCGCCATCGGCACCGCTGTCCAGCACCGCCACACGGGCGCCCTGACCACGGTAACCGGCGTTCCAGGCATCCACGGCGCCTACCGCCACGTGACCCCATTGCAGGTCGAAGAAGCGATCGTTATCGCCGCTGGCAGGTGGATTGCCGTAACCGGCATCCATGCTGACGGTCAGCTCCTGGGCATTGACCATGGCGTCGGCCACTTCTGGCACAAAGGCCGTGGCATCAGGCACCAGCGCCAGGCCAGTTGCAGAGGCTGCATCAACCGAGCCAAAGGCCACCTGACACACACCAATTTGCGGAATACAGCTCTTGAGCACACCACCTTTGGCGGCGACCTCAGCGGCCACTTTTTGCTGATCAAACTTGCCGTTTACATCAAGAATGAAATCCATCCCATAGGCCTGGCCGGCACAGAGTACGGCCATGGCGAGCAGTGTCTTTTTCATGTTGCGTCCTTGAATTATGGTTATTGTCACGACAGTGGACATCACCGGGCACAACAGTCCAGGGAAGCGCACCCCTAAGACACCGGACCTACTGCAGCTGCCTTAGCATTACCCGAATGACCCACACAATACAACTCCGCTCAGTGTGTCGGAACAAGGCACCCTACCAATGGCTGAGGCTAAACCATCGTTTATACTGAAAAAATTCCCCGGGGTTGCCCAAAGCCTGTTCCCGCCGTAACTTATTGCTGTTCAGGGGGGACGCAAAATGATTAAACTGGTCGGCAATACCGTCATCAAAGACAAGCACATCGCCAGTTGCCACTGCGGCGCTGTGGTGCTGGAACTTTCACTGCCCGACGGCATAGTGTCGCCCCGTCACTGCAACTGCTCCATGTGTCGTCGTCGCGGCGCCGTGGTGGCCAGCGTGCCGCTGTCGGGGCTCAAGATCCTCAAAGGCCAGGACGCCCTGCGCCAATACCAGTTCAACACCCACACCGCCAGACACTTCTTTTGCGGCCATTGCGGTATTTACACCCACCACCAGCGCCGCTCCAATCCTGCCGAATTTGGCTACAACGTCGGTTGCCTGGAAGGGGTAGATCCCTTCCTGCTGGGTCCGATTGCTGTGGCCGATGGCGTGCATCACCCGTCTGACAGATAACCCCAGCGCCCACGCCAATCAAAAGTTGCAAAAATTGCATGCGTTAACGTAAAAACTCCAGTAGCATCTTTTTCAGACAGTTACTGTCGTTACGCCTGAAATCCGACAATCCGCGTGGGGACGCGAGATTGTCTTTTTCTTCAAGGATGAACCTATGAAAAAGACCAAGATCTACGGCCTTTCGGCCGCCCTTTTGTGTGTATCCGTTTTACCCGCCGCCTTCGCCGAAGGCACAGACACCACCGAACTGACCGAAGAGCAGCAGTACCAGGCCTGGGCCGAGTCTTTCTTAAGCGAAATCAGCCCGCAAAAAGGCACCATCACCCTGCCCGGCGGCATCGCCACCCTGGAAGTGCCTGAAAACTTCTACTACCTGAGCCCCGAAGACAGTGCCCGGGTATTGGTGGAAGCCTGGGGCAACCCGGAAGATGAACTCAATCTGGGGATGTTGTTCCCGGCCAACTACAGCCCGCTGGACATGGCCGCCTGGGGTGTGACCATCGACTACGAGGCCGAAGGCTATGTGTCCGATGAAGACGCCGCCGATATCGACTACGGCGATCTGCTCAAAGAGATGCAGGGCGACACCCGCGACATCTCCAAAGAACGGGTAAAGATGGGCTACGAGCCAATCGAGCTGGTCGGCTGGGCTACGCCGCCATCCTACGATCCGGCCAATCACAAGCTGTACTGGGCCAAGGAAATCAAGTTTGGCGACGCCGATGAGAACACCCTTAACTACAACGTTCGGGTGCTGGGCCGTCAGGGCGTGTTGGTGATGAACTTTGTGGCCAATATGTCGCAGCTGGGCGAAATCGAAGCCTCCCGGGACGAAGTGTTGGCACTGGCCAACTTCAACGACGGCAACAAGTACAGCGACTTCAACCCGGAATACGACAAGGTCGCCGCCTACGGCATTGGTGGCCTGATTGCGGGTAAGGCTCTGGCCAAGACAGGCTTTCTTGCCGCCGCACTTATCCTGCTGAAAAAATTCTGGTTTATCATACTTCTGCCCTTTATTTGGCTGAAAAACCTGATCTTCAGAAAAAAAGACGCTTAAGACCCATTCGAGCCCCGCAAAGCGGGGCTTTTTATTGCAACACACCGCAGCGGTGACGGCCATGTGCTAATTTTTACAGGTACCCCTGTGAGATTCGCCATGACCAGAACCTTGCTGCGCTGGGCAGAATTTGTGTGCGTGTTTGTGCTGCTGCCCATTACCGCTTTTGTTTTCCGCGAGCCGCTGAAAGCTTGGCTGCTGCCTATTTTGTGCCTGCTGGCGCTGGGGTGCCTGCTGCTGATCCTCACCGATGAGCGCTTTAAACGTTTTCGGCTTACCAACTACGGGGCCATACGACCCCAGGCCAGAGTGGCGGCCGGTACTTTTGCTGCCGGTGCCATGGCATCGCTGCTGATTTTTGCCCTCTGGCTGCCGGACAAACTGTTCAGCCTGCCACTGAGCGAACCCCTTGGCTGGCTGCTGCTGATAGCCATCTATCCGCTGTTTTCGGTGATCCCTCAGGAGCTGATATTCCGCACTTACCTGTTTCACCGCTTCAAGGGCATTATGCCCGCCAAGCGGGTAAGGGTGTTGGTGAGCGCTGCGGTATTCGCCCTCGCCCACATTATCTACGCCAACTGGATTGCCGTGGCGCTGGCCTTTGTCGGTGGTCTGCTGTTTGCCCAAACCTATGCCAGCTCGCGCTCCACCGCCGCCTGCGTGCTGGAACACAGCCTTTGGGGTCTGTGGCTGTTCACCCTAGGCGCAGGTCAGTACCTGACGTTGCAGGCTCAGTAGTAAATTCCCGCCAATTGGCGACAGCACTAACCGAGCCAACTGGAAGTTGGACAAAAACAATGATAAAAGGTTGATTGGGCTTCCATTTTTGCAGCCAGCGTCTTTGCATTTTTAAAGGAATAAATCATGCTGAAGAAACTTATAGTTATCGGAATTCTTGGGTACGCTTCCTACAAAATTTGGCTTGATATTAAGCCACAGCCCGCCTTAGCACCTCTTTACTCCGAGCCCTACACCATTGTTTATGGTCGCGATACCTGCGGCAATACTCAAAGTATGCTCAAAGCACTGCGCCGGGAAGGCATAGCCTACGACTATCGCAATGTTGATGACCCCTTGGTTGCCGATGATTTGCATTCAAGAATGGAACATCAGGGGCTAGATACACGCCGATACATGCTCCCGGTCATTGAGCAAACAACCATCAATGGGGCTGGAAAAATTACAGAGCCTCAGATGAGCACCAATCCTGAGCAAATGAGCATAATAGCGGTAGCATTGAGTAACGGATCTTAGCTGGCATCGTTTGGCTTATTGGCATCACGCTTATGGGACGCTCAAAAAACTCAATACGGCTTGATAAATCACTGTTTAAATGTTTTTTGCATTTGAGCACAGAATAGTTTCGACGCAGCGAAGCGTGTGATCGAAATAATAAGAAGCACCATGGAAGAACAAATATTTACGAAGCTTATTGGATTTCTCTCCAGAGTTCCCGCCATACATGGCGCCATAGGGAAAGGATTAGATGAGCATGGTCATTGGTGGGTTAAATTCCGAATAGAAACTCATCACGAGTATGCTTGGCATACAGTGCAGGAGTTGGGGCATATACTTAATTACCTAACTCTCAACGAGCGTTTACCAACTTCTTTTAAACCTATTTCGCCACCACCGTATATGAATGGCGGGCCGGAAGAGTTTTTGTCGTGGGTGATTGAAAGTAATGACTCTGACTTTACTCCAGACATTTGCGCCAAATGGCTTGAAGGGCGACTCCCGAACCCCGTTGAGGATTTGGAACAGTGGGCTGACAACTAACTCTCAGGAAACCGGACTAATCCACCAGCTCGATACCGAGCGACTCAAGCAGACTCAGGGCCTCGAAACGCGAAAACTTGGCGCCCGTGAGAGTGTTCTCAAGCACATTGATACTAACGCCTTCCGAGCCGCTGAAATCGGCACGGCTTAAATTGGTCTGCACGAACAGGCTGCCGGTGAAATCATTTTGGGTGAAACTGGCGGCGCTGAAATTGCCTTGGCGAAAATCCACCTCCTGCACCCGGCATTCATCAATAGCCAGCTGCTGCAGTGTCAGACTGTAAAATGACGAGTCGTTCAGGATGCACTGCTGGAATGTCAGCTCAAAATCCTTATGAAAATCAGGCCAGTCAGCTCGGGTCCAGTCAACACCAATCAGTTTGCTTTCAACAAAAGTCACCCCAAACAGGCGGCTGGCGGCAAATACCGCAAGACTGAGGTTGCAGCGCTCAAAGCGGCACTGGTTGAAGCGGCAGTTTTGAAAACGGGCAGCCGAAAAGTCGCAATCTGCAAACAGGCAATCTTCGAACTCGATATCCCGAAAGCTGGCGTGTGCCATATCGCACTGCTCAAAGGTGGCATCGAAATACTGCTCACCATCGCTGAAATCCGTCATATTCGCTCCACCGTTTTGGTCAATGGCGCATCTTTAGCAAATGCAGCAACATCCGTCACCCTCTGATTGACGCAAGCCCCCTCACTTCGGGCAATTTGCCGCCAAACCACGCAATGCAGTGCTGATTCTGTGATGCAGCAAGCTTACCCGCAGCCCCCAAGACAGTATGGTTGCGGCCCTGACTCCCCGCGACCAAACATCAGGAAACCGAGTGCAACGGCCAGACATAGATTCATTCCCACCCGAAGTGATCCACAAACTGAATTACTACGTGTATCGACTTATCGACCCACGGAACGGTGAAACCTTTTACATCGGCAAGGGCAAAGGTAACCGGGTGTTTGCCCATGCCAGCGGCAATATTGAGGACGATGCCTTATCGGAAAAGGGATCAAGGATCAGAGAGATAAAACTGGCGGGTTTTGAGGTTGCCCATGTGATCCACAGACATGGGATGGATGAGAAAACCGCCTTTGAAGTGGAGGCGGCGCTGATCGACGCGTACCCCGGCATTACCAATGTGATGGATGGTCACGGCAACGGTGATTTCGGCGCCATGCATTCGCGGGAAATCATTCAGCGCTACTCGGCGCAAACCGCCGAATTTGATCACAAGGCACTGCTTATCAGCATCAATCGCAGCGCGCTGAACTCGTCGGTGTATGAGGCAACCCGTTTCGCCTGGCGCCTGAGTCTTAAAAAGGCGCAGCAAGCGGAGCTGATCCTGGCCACGGTGCAGGGGATGATTGTCGGTGTGTATGTGGCCGACCGCTGGCTCAGTGCCAGCGGCGAGCACTTTCCCGGCCGGGAAACGATTGAAGGCCGCTACGGCTTTGTCGGCCACGAAGCACCAGCAGAATTACAGTCACACTATTTGGGCAAACGGATTCACGACAGTTTCCGAAAACGCGGCGCATCCAATCCCATCAAATACACCTGGTAATGGGCAGGCGCGGCTGCGCGCCCATCCACAGCCAAGCGTGCCTGCAGGTATTGGAGTTCGGCAAAATAGCCCCGATGCCTATGACAAGCTGATTGGCCTCTACCGCAGATTTACCCTGCGGCAGGATCCTGAGTATTTTGCAGTATCCTGTAAATCGCCAGCAAGGCTTTGAAAGTAAATGGCAGTAAGATAAAACGGATACGAATCAGCATTTTTCGCGCTGCGAATAAAAAGGCAAATACCGATGGCAACATTAACTGCGCCAACAGCCAGCGACTACCTCGAGTTAGCCAGCTGGATAGCCGATGCCGAGCAGGCACGCCGCTGGGCCGGGCCCAATCTGCCCTATCCCTTTACTGCCGATTCGCTTGAGGCCTTACTGGCACTGCCGGGCATTAACGTCAGCAGCTTCTGTCTGGTGGATGCACGGGGCATGTGCGGCTTTGGCCAGTTTTGGCAGCCGCTCCCAGCAGCAGTTTCAGCATCTGCTGCGATTGAAAACAGCGTGCACCTGGGCAGGATTATCATCTCGCCCCACCAACGTGGCCGCGGCCTTGGCCGGGCGTTAATAGAACAGCTGATTACCAAAGCCATTGAGGTCACAGCCGCCAGCGCCATAACGTTAAGGGTGTATCGCAGCAACCTCGCCGCCGCCACGCTCTACAGTCAGCTTGGCTTTGTGGCTGTGGATGCGCTTTCCAATGAAGAGCTGCTGTTTATGGTACTGCGCCGATAAACCGGGTTACTCGTCCGGTCCGGCATCCAGATAGCACGGCAAACCGTCGGCCAAATGCAGCCACGGCCGCTGACTCTGGCACCAAATGTGGTATTCGGGGGTCACAGCGTCGGGGTCATCCAGGGAGCCAAGCGTAATGTCTACCCGCTGCGGCTGACGCTGGGCCCGAAACGCAATTTGGGTGCCGCACTCGGGGCAAAACTCCCGCTGATAATCGCCGCTGGATTTAAACGCCCTCACCTTACCTGAGGTGTAACGCAGCCCGCCGAAGGGCAGTGTTAACCACGCCAGCGCAGGCGCGCCACTTGAGCGCTGGCACTGGCGACAATGGCAGAAACCCGCATCAATGGGCTCACCATCCAGCGCGTAACGAACGTAACCACAAAGACATCCACCGGTCAGCATAGCTGCGTCTCCGTCAACAGTAACTTGCCGCCATTGTTGTCACGCCTCACCCGGGTTGTCCACCAGCACGCCTGTTGCCTTGCCCGGAGCCGTTAACTGCGCAAGAAAAGGTGAGACGCCAGCGTCGCGGCACTTTAAAGTGAACAGCAGTGACGGGAGGGACAAGTGAACTGGACAGCACGCATTACGGCAGCAATTCATTACATTGAAGCCAATCTTGGCGAAGACATTCCATTGCAAACCATAGCGGCAGCGGCCTGCGCCTCGCCTTTTCATTTTCAGCGCGTTTTTTATGCCTTGGTGGGCGCCTCCCCAACCGAGTACGCCAGACGCCGACGCATGACCTTGGCCGGAACCCTGCTGCGGACCAGCAACAAAAACGTGATTGAGATAGCAGCCGAGCTGGGTTATCACTCACCCAACGCCTTTACCCGAGCCTTCAGGCAGTTCCACGGTTGCACCCCAAGCGAGGGCAGACGCCCCGACGTAACACTTCGCAGCGTCCCTCAGGCACGCATTTCATCCAAGGAGCAAGACGTCATGGAATACAGGATCATCAATAAACCGGCATTTGTGCTCGCCGGAAAAAGTCAGCAATTTACCCTGGAGAGCTTTTTTCAGCAGGGCCCGGCATTTTGGAAAGACTATGTGGCCACAGCTGCCTATCAGGCGCTGTGGCAATTGAACGCAGGACAGGCAGGCCCGGTTTCCGGCGCAACTATGATGTCGGCTTATTTCCCAACAAACACTGACAACAGGGAAGATTTTATCGACGTGCTGGGGGTGGAGTGCCCTGGGGATGCAGCCGCGTTTGAGCAATTTACCGTGCCCGCTGCAACCTACGCTGAGTTTAATTGCAGTTATAAAGAATCAAAAAACTTAAACCGGCAGATATATGGCGAGTGGTTTGATGCCACCGGCTATGAAAGGGATGAAGATTGCCCCGATATAGTCGCCTACTTTCCGCTGCCATTTAGGCCAATGGGTGAGATGCAGGTTCGTTGGTGGATCCCACTGAAACAGCGCTGCTGATATTCCCCGGCAAAGCCGTATCGACCAGGTATTGATGTGGTTTACGGCTCAGCGAGCCTGACTGAGTAGCTCAAGGAGAAGAGGAAACCCATGGCTGTTGTGATGATTTACGGCTTTTCCGGTCACTATCGCGGAGAGTCTGAGTACCAATGGCATGCGCCTGAGCCAGGTAGCAGGCACAAATGTATGCTGTTCCTGCGGCAAATCGAAGAAATTGACGATGCCGAAGCAGCCATCAGCGAAGCCCGAAAATACGGCTTCACTGAACTAACCAATATCAGCTGTGGCAGGTTGCAAATTGAAGTACTGAACACAGACAAATACCGCGACTTCGCAGGATTTTATGAAGAAGCGCTCAATGACGGCAGCGCGCTGCTGTTCTATCCCAATCAGGCCAGCGCCGAGTCAGCCGCAACCACAAATACAAGCAAACCTTAGCTACATATCACACGACTTCAATGGCTTACGCAGCTGGGCGCGCACGTTGTCCATGCCGGAGTAAAACTCTTTCATCATCAGCAGCCCCATCAGGTTGCCGTTGTCGGTGATGATAAGCTCCTCTGGATTGGCCGGGTCGTTTTTCAGCGCGCCTATCAGCTTCATGGCGGTCATTTCTTTAAACAGCGCAGTATCGAGGTTTACCCCAAAGGTGTCGCGAAAATACTGGCGCGACAGGCGGCCGGAGAATAACCCCAGCAGGAAGCGGTACTGCATGATGGCCTTGGTATCGTAGCGCTTTTGCTGCTCGACGCTCATCTTGCCCGCCTCGATGCGTTCCTGATATTTGCGCAGCGAGAAGGTGTTCACATACAGAGTATCGCCAAGGAAGCTGAACGAGCCCGAACCCACCCCAAGATATTCATCATAATCAATCACGTACTCATCAAACCCCTCGTCGTTGGCCTTACCGAAGGCCCAGCTCGACAGCTGGTTGTACTGGCCGCGCAAACTGGTGAGGATTTGACTGTACTGCCGGGCCAGATCCGCCTGGGGCGCCGCCAGCGTGCCTTTTACGCTCTTACGGGTCTGGTGGGTGATCATCAGCGGGTAAGTGGTAATTTGCCGAGGGTCCAGGCGGCGCGCCATGTCGAGGTCACGCTGAATAATCTCTTCGCTCTGGCCACGGAAGCCAAAAATCAAATCCACATTGATAATCGGAAACAGCTCCTTGGCCGCCTGAATACGGTCGAAGGTTTGCAGCCCAGAGCCAAACTTCTCGAAGCGATCGGTCATCTTTAAGATGCCATCATCAAAGCTCTGCACTCCGATGGACATGCGGTCCACCAAGCCCTTGAGCTGACGAAATTCGGGGCTTGCCAGGTGGCGCGGGTCTGACTCGCAGGACACTTCCTTAATCGACGGAAACAGCAGCCGCGCATGCTCAATAGTGCGGGCCAGCTCGTCTTCCAGCACTGTGGTGGTGCCGCCGCCTATGTACATGGACTCAAAATCGTAGCCAAGTTCTTTGGCCATTGTCATTTCTTTGCGCAGCGAAATGAAATAGGCGCGCGCCTTATCCTCTTTAAAGGTAAAGCGGTGGAAAGTGCAGTAAGAACAGAGGGTATGGCAAAAAGGCACATGGGCGTACAGCATGTACTTTTTGCCGGGCACAGGCGCGGGCATGGTATCGACGGACAGGGTATCGAGCCGCAGATTGCGGTCGACATAGAAGTTCATCACCCGCTCAGCAGTGCTCAGCAGCCAGTCAGGCAAACTGATATCGACACGGGCCTCGGCGGCCTTGGAGATGGCTAGGGTGCTGCTGTTGCTGGTCATAGGGCTTCCTGTCAAAGATCATTCGAAATGGATCTTTTTGATAATCAAAAAGAAGATTCCGAAACTGCGTCCCTAAGACTACCCCCTTTGATATAGGCAAAACGTGAGCTGTTACGGATTTGCCCAAGCTACCAGAGTCCACCAACGGTTTTTGTTAAGCAGCGCATATTTTAGCCATGCTGAATACACAGTTTGTTTATTCAGCGCTTACAAACGAGAAACATAAGCTCGCCCGTAAGACGGCCGCGTAAAATGAGGCACAGGCAAGATGCCAAATCTCCATTCCAGGCCGGGTCCTGTCGTGGCTTTTGCCCGTCCCGGTCGCATTTGCTATAGTGCCGCCAGACAAGTCAGTGAAGATAAAAGCCATGCCCAGCCATCAACGCCTGCTTCTGGACAACCAGCTCTGTTTTGCCCTCTACTCCACCTCGCTGGCGATGACCTCACTCTACAAACCACTGCTGGAGCCACTGGGCCTGACGTACACTCAGTACCTCATTATGCTGATCCTCTGGGAGCAGGATGGAATGGGCCTCAAGGACATAGCCGAGCGTCTCGGGCAACAATCGGGCGCCCTGACCCCCGTCATCAAGCGCCTGGAGAGTCAGGGGCTGGTACACAGGCGCCGCAGTGATGAGGATGAGCGCTCTCTGGTGATTTCTCTGACCGAAGCAGGCAAGACCATGGAGCAACAGGCCCTTGAGGTGAACCAATGCATCATCAGCCACTGCGGTATGGAAGTCCCTGAGCTGCAAGCGCTCAAGCAGCTGCTGAACGACCTGCGCCACAAACTCGGCAGCTGACCCTGCTATTTCCCGCCGCCTCACCAGGCTGCGACAACGTCACAATGCTCAACTCCTGTCGGCCAACTCATATGTGATCCTGCTCACATTGCGGGCGTTCTTTCACTTTGCGCAGCAATTTTAACTTGCACACACTTAGTTATTGCGATAACTTTGTCACCAAGGCGCCGGAATGGCTTTTTATTTCAGGATATAGTTATCGCAATAACTAATCCAAAGATGTGGCTAAACGAACGCAACCAGACACCCATTTAAAGAGGAATACTTATGAACGCACTGTACAATACCAGCGCCACTTCTATCGGTGGACGCGAAGGAAAATCTGCGTCCGACGATGGTCGCCTGAGTGTCAACCTCAGCACCCCCAAGGCCCTGGGTGGCAATGACGGTCCGGGCACCAATCCAGAGCAGCTATTTGCCGCCGGTTATTCCGCCTGTTTTATCGGCGCACTCAAATTTGTCGCCGGTCAGGACAAGCTGCGTCTGCCAAACGAACCCGAGGTTACGGCAAAGGTTGGCATTGGTGCCAACCCCAAGGGCGTGGGCTTTGCCATCAGTGTGGAGCTGGGCGTCAAGCTTGCGGGTCTGGAGCCAGCTCTGGCTCAAGCCTTGATTGAAAAGGCGCACCAGGTATGCCCCTACTCCAACGCCACCCGCGGTAACGTGGATGTGACCCTGAGTCTTATCTGAGCCTCAACAAGAAAAAGATGGGACAGCCGCAATACTTCTCTTGCGGCCTGGCTCAATCAACTCAAAGCAGCCCAAGCAGAAATTGAGTCCCCGTTGCTGCAAGCAACAAAAAGCCCCGCAATCGCGGGGCTTTTCAGTTTCAAAGGTGAAGGACGAAGTCCTTACTCCTGATATTTAAGAGTGCCATTCTTTTTGATTTCATCAAACCACAAATTGTGGTGCTGGGTAGCCCAGTTCTCGTCACAGTAACCCGACACCATACACTCCATACCGCCCTCTGGCTTTGCCAACAATTATGGGTTTCTTCGATACCCTGAGGCTTTGTTGCCAAGCTTCTTGGCCAAAATCGTTGAGCTTCGCCCCCCAGTTCAGGTGGGGAGTTTTATTATCCAAGCTTCGCTTGGCAGAAGATCGTGGGCTTTCAGCCCAGACCCGGGCAAAATGCTTTGCTTGCCCAAAGCACTCTGTACTCGAAAGAGCACCCCAACCAACGCTGACAGCTCCTCAGGCTTATGCCGAAAATTGGCGAACGCGACAGACGCTCGGCTTTACATCCATGTAAATCCATCCCGGTTCGGCGTCTGTACCTCGCGCTCGTGAGCTTGCAACTGCATAACACTCGCCCCAGATTCAACCGGTGCTGATCAGGAGTCCCTATGCCGTAAAGGGCAGGACGCCCGTGAACGGCCATGCCTCGCTACGCCATTTTCAGCAACACCCTCGGCAGCGTCGAACGGGGACTATGTGCAACCAGCCCCCCAGTGAACGAGTTATGCCAGTCCTCATAGAGCAACAAGGTGCAGCTAACTGCCAGAAGTGACTTTGCTGACCGAAATCATCCAAACCAACTTATCAGAGATTTTCTGAGATTTGACATCGCTGAAACCGGTCAAAGACAGTCATCAAGCCAAACAATCGCTTTTAAATCAATTATTTAACCAAGCAAAACGCGCCAATAATATCTATAGCCCTCCGCGTGAGGTCTTAATTAAATCTTCGCACCACGCGAAATAATCTTGGGTGTCCTCATAGAGCTTTTCAGTCATTCACCTAGGTAGATTTTAAGGAATTGATCCACCTCCTGAAACACTCTGGCAGCACTATCTTTATTAATAAACGGGTTATGACCGGTGTCAGTCAATTCGACAAACTTAAAGTCTTTCTTTGACTTCTTCAGTGCCTTAACCATACCTTCTGCCTGTGCGATGGGCACAACTTGATCTCTGTCACCTGCGATAATCAACAGTGGCAAGGCGACTTTGGATGCAAGCAACGCAGGTGAATTATCATCGAGCATTTTTGAGTCTTGAATAGGATGACCAATACGCTCATATAGTATTTCTTCGATTTGGTCTTCGTTAATCTTTGCGGAGTCCATATCGAAAGCTATTTGATCTTTTAAGTGAGTCACGCCATTAATACTTATTCCACAACGATAAAGCTCGGGGGTTTTAATAGTGCCGATCAGAGCAGCATAGCCGCCATAAGATACCCCTACGATGCACACTCGAGACTTATCGGCATAACCGTTTTTGGTCATATAGGTTACAGCGTCTGAGACATCATCCTGCATTAAACGCCCCCACTGCTTATAGCCCGCTTTTTCAAACTCTAAGCCATAGCCGGTGGAACCACGAAAGTTTGGTTGAATGACGATGTACCCCCGAGTAGCCATGTACTGGGCAAAGATATCGAAACTGGCACTATCGCGTGAATGTGGACCACCATGAGGCAAAACCACCATGGGATAGGCTTTGGTGTCATCATAATTAGGTGGAAATAATAAGTACATGCGCAACTTTTGGCCATCTCTGGCGATATAGTTTACCTTGGCTGGCAACCCCAAGTTTTCAGGAATGAGGTGATTGTGCACATTCCCAATCCAGGTCAAGACTTGTGATTTAAAATCATACACATAAAACTTACCAAGATGATCAGCACCACTACTCCTTACAACCGCCCGATTTGTGCTGGAGCTTGATGCCCAAAAAGCGAAATTATTATGTCCTATTTCCTCAGCGACCTTGTCATAATGAGCCTGATAGTTCTTATCCAAATATACGTTGCGGATCAAATCTCGCTGCACCTGATACCCCAAATACTCACCTGAAAAGGAATCAAACATGGGAGAATAAATATCTTCCCCTGGCAAAAAAGCCACTAACTGCTTATCTTTGCTTCCCTTTTTGTACTTTACTATTTCAAAATAGCCACTCAATTCATTTCGCTTTCGATAAATCAGCTCCCCCTCTTTGCCTATCCCCATCAGGCCTTCAAAATCGAACTCATCATCATCACCCTGCTCAAAATAAATGTGGTCTATAGCTATCCATTCACGCTCTTGGGTATATTCGTAAACTTTGACACTGCGACTATTGCCGTAATAATCAAGCCGGAAAGTGGGCTGTCCATTGTTGTCTGTTAATATACTGTAGGTACGAGCTCCCCCCTTAAACGCTACTTGGCCCTTGCCTGTGTAAACATCTACCTTCATTATTTCTAGGCCATCATAGCCCCAAGCAGGCATTAATATATGTTTGTCATCTCCTGCAAGCAAATTGGAAATTTTTGACAGGTTCAAGTTCCTTCGATTGTAATTTTTGTGGTTGAGCAAAATCACCTTATCTTGGCAGTAAATATTCATGGAGATAGATCGCCTGAAGTAATCATACTCATCTAAATCAAATCCAGGGTCTGTTTCAGCCTTCTTCTTTAACTGGGAGATATGCTCATAAGGCACCATTAGGTTCACTATCAAGCGAGAGTTGTTGGCCCAACTGATAGAGTCAGCTCGAATAAATTCATCCTGCAAAACGCCGGTAATAGGTGCCCCTTCTTGCGAAAAGTCCCTGATAATTACATCACGACTTTTACCATCATTACGGATAAATGCCAGATATCTGCCATCTGGTGAAAACTCCGCATCGATTAAGAGTGGATCATTTACGAAATCGTCTATTGTTAACTGTGTATATGCATTCGCCACTGAGCTCGCCAACATCCATACCAGCGTTAGCATTAGCGCCATTAACACTTTCATGTATTTTCATCCTTAACCAGTGTTTGTTAGAGTTCGACTGCTACGACCTGTCCATTCGCAACAAGAAAATAATAAAAACACTTACCAAATAAATACGCAAGGTATGGTTCTTGTTTAAATACGTGGAAACTCGCATGAATTTTCGAAGAATATGACTAAAGGGAAGTTAAGGTTGGAGAATGCGCTTAGTTTGAGTTTCACCTTCCTATTGAATCAGTACACGCAATCAAAGACATATCCCCTTCCCCATCGGTGCCGCCGACAAGCGGTAACGAAAAGGTGTAGTGAGGCATGACCTTTCTCGAATATCCTACCATTCACGACATAGGAACTCCTGTCCGAAAGATACCGTAACAGATTCCGTCGAATCAAAGATGAGCGCCTGAACCAGCGGCAATTTTCGACAAAAGCTTGAGGGGGCTTTCACCAACGGCTAGGCGGCAGAGGAGATCCAGGAAGGACTTGAGAAAAAGATGGGAAGCACAATTCTTCTCTTGCAGCTTAGCTAAATCAACTCAAAGCGGCGAAAGCTAAAATTTCCACTCCAATGCTGTCAAGTAACCAAAAGCCCCGCAATCGCGGGGCTTTTCAGTTTCAAAGGTGAAGGGCGAAGTACTTACTCCTGATATTTGAGAGTGCCATTCTCTTTGATTTCATCAAACCACAAATTGTGGTGCCTGGCTTGGCTTAAGAGGCCCAGGAACCGGGCCTCTCAGCACCACGTAAGCCAAAGATTACTCTTTGTACTTAAGGGTGCCATTCTCTTTGATTTCATCAAACCACAAGTTGTGGTGCTGGGTAGCCCAGTTCTCATCACAGTAACCCGACACCATACACTCCATACCGCCCTCAGACATGACTGTGGCCATGAAGATATGCACCACGGAGAAGGCACAGATGATGATGGCGCTGATGCCGTGCAGAATAAGGGCAATCAGGCTTAAGGTACGACTTGGCTCGAACAGGTTGGGGAACAGCAGCAACATACCGGATGCCGAGATCACCAGCCCGAACAGGGCGAAGGTCCAGAACCACATTTTTTCACCGGCGTTGGCAAAGCCTGCGTCGGGGTGCTGGTTCTTGAAGGGGCCAAAGTTGATATAGCCGCCCATCACCATAAACCACTTCACATCGTACATTTTCGGCAGCTGGTTTTTGGCCCACATCAGGGTCATCAGCGCCCAGCCAATCATGAAGGGGATGGCCATGACGTCGTGCACCTGCTTGGCACCGTACACCATGGCGGCCCACACGCCTTCACCCACATATGGCTGGAAGAAGAAGCGCCCCGCCAGCAGGATAAGCCCGGTGATGATAAGCAGCAGACAGGGAATGGCACCCAGCCAGTGAATGCTCACATCGAGCTTTGACCAGCGATACACCAGCTTGCCCGAAAACCCATGGTGCAGCTTGGAGATGCCGTTGACCATGATAAACAGGGCAAATACCAGGATCATGCCAAACAGTGCCGCCATCAGCCCAGGTGCCAACAACACACTGCGCAGCTCCAGCACCCGCAAGTCGTAGGTGTTGATCGGCTGGTTGTGGAACTCACTGGTGGAGGTGGTGTAGCCGGTGGCACCGTCTTTAAGCTGAGCCCACATTTGTGGGTCCGCTGCCGGTACTGTGTCGGCGGCATGACCAAGGCTTATGCCCATCATGAGCACCACAGCCGCGGCCAGGATTTTGAACCAATTGTTCATAGATAACCTCGCTCGGGGGCAGCTATGCCGCCCCCTTTGGCTGTGTTACTTCCAGGCACCGTTCTCGGCGCCACGATAGGCAACGCGCTCACGGTAGATGCTGGAAACGATTTCCGCATCACCGGCCAGCAGCGCCTTGGTGGAGCAGAGCTCGGCACACATGGGCAGCTTGCCTTCGGCGATACGGTTGGCGCCGTATTTCTCGCGCTCGGCCTCGGAGAAGTTCTCCTCCGGGCCACCGGCACAGAAGGTGCACTTGTCCATTTTGCCGCGGCTGCCAAAGGCACCCTTTTTCGGGAACTGGGGCGCGCCAAACGGACAGGCATACAGACAGTAGCCACAGCCGATGCAGGTGTCCTTGTCGTGCAGCACTATGCCTTCTTCGGTCTTGTAGAAGCAGTTGGCCGGACACACCGCCATGCAGGGGGCGTCGGAGCAATGCATGCAAGCTACCGAGATAGACGCTTCACCGGGCTCACCGTCTTTGATGGTGACCACTCGGCGGCGCTGAATACCCCACTCGAGGGCGGAGTCGTTTTCGTTTTTACAGGCGGTGACGCAGCCGTTGCACTCGATGCAGCGCTTGGTGTCACACAAAAATTTCATTGTAGCCATAATGACTTATCTCCTCGATTACCGCGCTTAGGCCTTAGCTATCTGACACAGGGACACCTTGGTCTCCTGCATCTGGGTTACAGGGTCGTAACCGTAGGTCAGCGCGGTGTTGGCAGACTCACCCACCACGTAGGGCTTGGTGCTTATGCCACCGGATTCGGGGTATTGCAGGTCTTCGCCATGCATCACACCGGCAAAGTGGTAAGGCATAAAGGTCACGCCCGGGTTCACCCTTGGGGTCACCATGGCCTTGATGCGAATACGTCCACCCTCGGCGCCTTCCAGCCACACGGTATCGCCGTTGCGAATACCACGGTCGGCGGCATCGGCTGGGTTGATTTCAACAAACATCTCTTGTTGCAGCTCAGCCAGCCATGGGTTGGAGCGGGACTCTTCACCACCACCTTCGTATTCCACCAGACGACCTGAGGTCATGATCAGCGGATACTTCTTGTCGAGGTTGTCGGCCACTACCTTGTCCTGAATGGTCTTGAACAGGGTTGGCAGACGGTGCACCTGCATGTCGTCGTGGGTTGGGTACTTGGCAATCAGATCGCGACGCGCGGTGTACAGTGGCTCACGGTGAGTCGGGATCTCATCCGGGAAGGTCCACACGCGGCAGCGGGCCTTGGCGTTACCGTAAGGCACCATGTTGTGGGCCAGGGCCACACGTACAATGCCGCCGCCAAGGTCGGTCGACCAGGTACGGCCTTCGGCGAGTTTCTTCTCGTCTTCGGTCAGTTCATCCCACCAGCCAAGCTGCTTGAGCATGTCGGCGGAAAACTCTGGGTAGCCGTCCTGAATGTCGGCATCCCTGGAGAAAGAGCCATCGGCCAGCAGGCTTTCGCCCTGATATTCCACCCCGAAACGGGCACGGAAGTTACCACCACCCTGATTCACGTTCATGCCGGTGCGGTAGAGGATTTGGGTGCCTGGATGCTTCTGCTCTGGCAGACCCCAACATGGCCATGGCAGACCATAGGTTTCGCCCTTGTTGACGCCACCGACAGCCTCGAGAGTTTCGTTGGAGAAGTCGCCCCAGTTCATGGTGTGGGCCTTGATACGCTCTGGCGACCAACCTGTGTAACCGATGGAGCGCATACCGCGGGCATACTCGCGCATCACGCTTTCGGGCACGGGGCGGTTGTTCTTCACCTCGATGTTTTTGGTCCAGACATCGGCAATGCCAACGTGTTTGGCCAGCAGGTACATGATTTCCATGTCGCGCTTGGAGTCGAACATAGGCTCAACCACTTGCTGACGCCACTGGGCGCTGCGACCTGAGTTGTTTACCGAGCCTTCACCTTCGAACACTGTGGCCGCAGGCAGCAAGTACACGCCATCAGTGCGGCGGTGCAGTACACCGGCAATGGTTGGGTAAGGGTCAACCACAACCACGGTTTCCAGCTTATCCAGCGCGTCACGCACTTCCATCTGACGGGTTTCGGTGTTCACCGACTGCCCCCAGAAGAAGGCCAGACGCAGGTTGTCTTTCTGAGCCAGCTTGGCCTTGTCCTCCAGCACACCATCGTGCCAACGCGAGCAGGGAATACCCGGGGTGGTCATAGGGTCGCGGCCGAGGTACTGCTTGGCATCGAAGCGGGCTTTCACCTGATCGAACGGCAGATCCCATACGCGGGACCAGTGCTGCCAGGCACCTGTGGTTACGCCGTAGTAACCGGGCAGGTTGTCGAACAGCAGGCCCATGTCGGTGGCGCCCTGCACGTTGTCGTGGCCACGGAAAATGTTGGTACCGCCGCCCTGAATCCCCATGTTGCCGAGGATCAGCTGCAGAATGGAGTAAATACGGGTGTTGGCGTTACCCACTGTGTGCTGGGTACCACCCATACACCAAATAACAGTGCCGGGCTTATGCTCTGCCATGTGCTTGGCGGCCTTGTACACGGCTTCTTTGGAAACGCCGGTGACGTTTTCCACTTCATCCGGGGTCCAGCGCTTCACTTCTTCACGGATTTTCTCGATGCCGAACACGCGCTGGCGGATAAACTCTTTATCTTCCCAGCCGTTTTCGAAGATGTGCCACATCAGGCCGTAAACCAGCGGAATGTCGGTGCCGGGGCGCAGTGGCAGGTGCACATGGGCGTGGGCCGCAGTGCGCGAGAAACGTGGGTCAGCCACGGTAATGGTGGCGCCACGCTCTTTGGCGGTAAGGATATGCTGCATCGCCACCGGGTGCGCCTCGGCAGGGTTGGCACCAATCAGGAAGATATTTTTGGCGTTGCGAATATCGTTGAATGAGTTGGTTTGCGCACCATAGCCCCAGGTGTTGGCCACACCGGCTACGGTGGTAGAGTGACAAATACGGGCCGAGTGGTCGACGTTGTTGGTACCCCACATGGCGGCCAGTTTGCGGTACATGTAAGCCGCTTCGTTGGAGAACTTGGCGCTGCCCATGAAGTACACCGAGTCAGAACCGGATTCTTCGCGGATTTTCAGCATCTTGTCGCCGATTTCGCTGACAGCTTGTTCCCAGCTCAGCTTCTTCCACTTACCGCCTTCAAGCTTCATTGGGTATTTCACCCGCTTGTCAGAATGGGTGTGGTAACGCAGCGCAGCGCCCTTGGCACAGTGGCCACCGGCGTTGAATGGGTGGTCGAAGGCGGGTTCATGGCCGGTCCAGACACCATTTTGTACTTCGGCATACAGACCGCAGCCCACGGCACAGGCGCTACACACGGTACGCTTAATTTCGATAGGCGCATTGTGGGGCACAGAAACGGTTTTGGCTTCGGCACGGCGGATCATGCCAGTACCCAGCATAGAGGCGGCGGCGATACCACCGGTAGCAATACCGGCCGTTTTCATAAATTGACGGCGGCTCATGCCCAGTGGCTTGGCCTCGGCCTTGGCGGCGACGTCAGATTTGCGGGTCAGTTTCATCACTGTCTCCTTTTACTCGCCGCGTAAGCTGGCGTAATAACGGCGGATATGATCAGTCTCGCGATAGCCCTGATCGGCTGTTTCAGCATGCTCAACGGGCTTGGCGACTGCTGTGCCCGTGGCTGCCACCGCCACACCGGCAACGCTGCCCACGGCCATGGCCTTGAGAAACGCCCTGCGCTCTGCGCTGGAAGGGGTTGCTTTCATACTTGCTCCTGAGTTGGTTAGCCCGGCTAACCGACCTTTGTTAACAAAAAGCACGACTATTGTTATTAAACCCATTTTTATTAATGGGTTAGCTGAATTTCGCCGCCACTGTAGCCGCGCGCGGGCGCACAGGAATTGATCTGGCGCAGTGTTCGCGCCGCCTGCTGCGGCTCACGGGTTGGATTTGTTAACAAGTGCAAAAAACCGCACGAAATGCGAAGCTGTAACCCTTTGATACAACAAAGATAAATAGTTAAATTTGTGACGTTTTTGTGCAATTGAGACATGAGAGGACACAGCGCAAATAACGCCGGCAACCGTTGCAGAACGGCGGCCTTGCGATGTGAGATGTGCAAATACAGGCGCTGAGAAAAAGGCATAAAAAAGCCCAGTCAACACTGGGCTTTTTCATTTGAAGGACTCGATCAGTCCTTGTATTTCAGGCTGCCATTAACCTTGATTTCGCTGGATTTTGTAAGAAAGCCAGAGGTTATGGTGCCGACTGTGCAAAAAGGCCCAGTCAAACCGGGCCTTTTAAGCAAGGGACTAAACATCAGTCCTTGTATTTCAGGCTGCCATTGGCCTTGATTTCGCTGGATTTTGTAAGAAAGCCAGAGGTTGTGGTGCCGATTGTGCAAAAAGGCCCAGTCAAAACTGGACCTTTTCAGCACGGGACTAAACGTCAGTCCTTGTATTTCAGGCTGCCATTGGCCTTGATTTCATCGTACCAGAGGTTGTGGTGCTGGATAGCCCAGTTCTCATCACAGTAACCGGACTTCATACACTCCATACCACCTTCACTGAGCACAGTCGCCATCCAGATATGGACTATGGTGAAGGCAATAATGATGATGGCACTGATGGCGTGGATCAGCAGGGCGGCCATTGAAGCTTCCCGTGGCAGATCCAGACCTGGCAACACCAGCATCACCCCGGTCACGCTGATAAACAGACCGAAAATGGTCAGGGTCCAGAACCACATCTTCTCACCGGCATTGGCAAAGCCACTGTCGGGGTGCTTACCCTTGAAGGGACCGAAGTTGATGTAGCCACCCACCAGCAGGAACCACTTAAGGTCGTAGAGCTTGAAGGTTTGCAGCGGCATCCACTTCACCACGCACAGGGCCCAGGCCAGAATGAACACAGGCCCGGCAAAGTCGTGAATGGTTTTGCTGCCGTAGATCAGCGATGCCCACAGGCCCGCCCCTACGTATGGCTCAAGCACATGGCGACCGAGCATGATGGTCAAACCGGTGAAGATCAGCAGCATACAGGCAATGGCCATCACCCAGTGGATCCACAGATCCGCCTTGCTCCAACGGGCCACCAGCTTGCCCGAGAAGCCGTGGTGCAGCTTCGAGGGACCGTTGACCAGATAGAACAGCAGGAAGGCACCGAATACACCCACCACGGCAAAGCCCATGACAGGGGTCAGGTACTGGTTGCGGACTTCTTTGCCCTGATTACCGGCCACGTTAATCAGCACGCCGGCTTCGACGCCCTGGGCCGTGGTGTAACCGGATTCACCGGCCTTCACCGCGCGCCACAGATCGGCATCGCTGGTCTTGGCGGCTTGCTGCTGGCTGGATTGCTCATCGGCAGCCCAGGCTCCAGAAACGGAACCCAGCGCCAGTGCAATCGCCAACAAGGCCACAGACCAGATCTGCTGCAACGACTTGTTGAACGCTTTGGATAACATTTTCACTCCTTTAGCGGCGACGAACTCAGGCGCTAAGCCGATTTCGCCGCCACAGCTTGGCCTCAGTTAATCTCACCGGTCTGGGGGTTGTAGCCCCAGACAACGTTGGGATTGCCACGGGCGGCCATGCGCTCACGGTAGATGTTGGATACCACTTCAGCATCACCGGCGAGCAGGGCCTTGGTGGCACACAGCTCGGCGCACATGGGCAGCTTGCCCTCGGCGATACGGTTGGCACCGTACTTCTGACGCTCGGCCTCGGAGAAGTTCTCCTCTGGACCACCGGCGCAGAAGGTGCACTTATCCATCTTGCCGCGACTGCCAAAGGCGGTCTTTTTCGGGAACTGCGGGGCACCGAAAGGACAGGCGTAGAAGCAGTAGCCACAACCGATACAGGTATCTTTGTCGTGCAGCACTATGCCGTCTTCGGTCTTGTAGAAGCAGTTCGCCGGGCACACCGCCATACAGGGGGCGTCGGTACAGTGCATACAGGCAACCGAGATTGAGGCCTCGCCGGGTTCACCGTCTTTGATGGTGACTACACGGCGACGCTGGATACCCCACTCGAGGGCGGAGTCGTTTTCGTTCTTACAGGCGGTGACACAACCGTTACACTCGATGCAGCGCTTGGTGTCACACAGAAATTTCATGACTGCCATAATGGCTTTCTCCTCATCAAGTTACGGTCAGGCTTTGGTGATTTGACACAGGCTGGACTTGGTTTCCTGCATCTGAGTCACAGGGTCATAACCATAGGTCAGCACTGTGTTGGCAGATTCACCCTGTACGTAAGGCACTGTGCCTTCAGGATAATTCTTAACCAGACTCTCACCTTCAAAGATGCCCGCAAAGTGATATGGCATGAAACATTCACCGGCAATCACCCTTGGGGTCACCATGGCTTTAACTGTGATCACGGCGCCTTCAGGGCCATGTACTTTCACGTCGTCACCATCGCGGATCCCGCGGTCAGCAGCATCGGCAGGGTTAATTTCAATGAACATTTCCTGCTGCAGTTCTGCCAGCCATGGGTTGGAGCGGGTTTCTTCACCACCACCTTCGTATTCCACCAGACGGCCGGAGGTCAGTGCCAGTGGGAAGTCCTTGGCGAAGTCCTTCTCCTGGATTGACTTGTACAGGGTTGGCAGACGGTGAACCATGCGGTCATCGTAAGTGGGGTACTTGGCCACCAGGTCGCGACGCGGGGTGTACAGCGGCTCGCGGTGCAGTGGGATATCGTCAGGGAAGTTCCACACAATACAACGGGCCTTGGCATTACCGTAAGGAATACAGCCGTGCTTGATGGCAACGCGCTGGATACCGCCGGATACGTCGGTCTTCCAGTTCTTGCCTTCGGCATGCTTCTTCTCTTCTTCGGTCAGGTCGTCCCACCAGCCGAGCTGCTTGAGCATGTCGGCGGTAAACTCGGGGTAACCGTCCTGAATTTCTGCGCCCTTGGAGTAGGTGCCTTCGGCCAGGATATTGTTGCCTTCGTGCTCCACACCGAAGCGGGCACGGAAGTTACCACCACCGAAACGCACTTCGCGGTCGGTACGGTAGAGGATTTGGGTGCCGGGGTGTTTCATCTCGGCAGTGCCCCAACATGGCCATGGCAGACCGTAGGTTTCACCCTTGGCTGGGCCGCCGGGTGCTTCGAGGCTGTTCACATCGAAGGTGCCCCAGTTTTGCTGGTGCATCTTGATACGCTCAGGGCTCTGACCTGTGTAACCAATGGTCCACATGCCGCGGTTGAATTCGCGGGTCACATCTTCCACCAGCGGCTCGTCGCCGTTGACCTGAATGTGCTTACAGAATTCTTTTTCAACGCCCCACTTCTTGGCCAGCTTGTACATGATCACGTGGTCAGGCAGGGATTCAAACAGTGGCTCGATAACCCGATCACGCCACTGCAGCGAGCGGTTAGAGGCAGTGACAGAACCGTAAGTCTCGAACTGGGTCGCGGCAGGCAGCAGGTACACGCCGTCGGTGCGCTGGTGCATTACACCGGCCATGGTTGGGAAGGGGTCAACCACCACCACATTGTCCATCTTGTTCAGTGCTTCACGCACTTCACGGCCACGGGTTTCGGTGTTAACCGACTGACCCCAGAAGAAGGCCAGACGAATGTTGTCTTTCTGTGCAATCTTGGTCTTGTCTTCCAGCACGCCGTCGTGCCAGCGAGAACAAGGAATACCGGGCGTGGTCTGTGGCTTCTTGCCCATGTACTCGCCCTGGTCGAAACGACCGGCAACCCAGGCAGGGTCCAGATCCCACACGTTGCTCCAGTGGCCCCAGGCACCGGAAGTCAGGCCGTAGTAGCCAGGCAGGTTGTCGAACAGCAGACCGAAGTCGGTGGCGCCCTGCACGTTATCGTGACCACGGAAGATGTTGGTACCACCACCGGACACGCCCATGTTGCCCAGCGCCAGCTGCAGAATGCAGTAAGCACGGGTGTTGGCGTTACCTACGTGGTGCTGGGTACCACCCATACACCAAACGATGGTGCCAGGCTTGTGCTCGGCCATCATCTTGGCCACGCGGTACATCTGTGCCTTGGGCACGCCCACCACGTGTTCCACTTCTTCCGGCGTCCAGCGCTTCACTTCGTCCTGAATACGTTCCATGCCGTACACACGTGACTTGATGAAGGCTTCATCGTGCCAGCCGTTTTCGAAGATATGCCACAGCAGACCGTAGATGAAGGGGATGTCGGTACCGGGACGGATA
The DNA here is from genome assembly GCF_022484835.1 of Shewanella zhuhaiensis. Classification (NCBI taxonomy): domain Bacteria; kingdom Pseudomonadati; phylum Pseudomonadota; class Gammaproteobacteria; order Alteromonadales; family Shewanellaceae; genus Shewanella; species Shewanella zhuhaiensis. Next base: position 21,041 of record NZ_JAKUDL010000004.1, on the reverse strand, counting down.
TGCACGTACTCGTCAGACTTGGCTGCAGTACGGGTGAAACGTGGGTCAACCACAATGATCTTGGCGCCGCGCTCTTTACCTGTGAGCACGTGCTGCATGGCAACTGGGTGCGCTTCGGTTGGGTTGGAGCCGATAAACAGCATGCACTTGGAGTTGCGCATGTCGTTGAAGGAGTTGGTTTGCGCACCATAGCCCCAGGTGTTGGCCACACCGGCTACAGTGGTAGAGTGACAAATACGGGCAGAGTGGTCGACGTTGTTGGTGCCCCACATGGCTGCCAGTTTGCGGTACAGGTAAGACTGTTCGTTGGAGAACTTGGCCGAGCCCATGAAGTACACGGAATCGGGGCCTGACTCTTCGCGGATTTTCAGCATTTTATCGCCGATTTCGTTGATAGCCTGATCCCAGCTCAGTTTCTTCCACTTACCGCCTTCAAGTTTCATTGGGTACTTGAGACGCTTTTCACCGTGGCCGTGTTCACGCAGAGAGGCACCCTTGGCACAGTGGCCGCCCTGGTTGAATGGGTGGTCGAAGGCTGGCTCCTGACCGGTCCAAACGCCGTTTTGTACTTCGGCATAGATACCGCAGCCAACGGAGCAGTGAGAACAAATGGTGCGCTTCACTTCGGTAGGCGCATCGTGTGGCACGTCTTTGGCCTCGGCGCGGCGCATCATGCCGGTACCCAGCATGGAAGCAGCGGCGATACCACCGGTAGCAAAACCGGCAGACTTGAGGAACTGACGGCGATTCATGCCGAGGCGGGGCTTTTCAGCCTGACGGGCCTCGGTGGAGGTGCGGGTCAATCGCATCTTAATCTCCTTGGTTTAAGTTAATGCCCGGCTGCTCAGTTGCGCAGGGTGGCGTAGTAATTGCGGATATGTTCTGTCTCGCGGTACTTATCGCTTTGCTCTTCTGACGCGGCCTCGGTTGGGGCTGCAGCAGTGGCACTACCGGCTACAGTGGCTGCGGCAACCGCACCACCGCCGATGGCAAGCGCCTTAAGCAGTTCACGACGACTCATTTCGGAAGCTGGCTTCTTCATGTTGTCTCCTTGTTGTTATCGGATCCGGCCTGAGCCGGCTGTTTGGTTGGCGGCCGAAGCCGCCTGTTTACTGTTACCCCTCAGTGAACCTCAACGGCTTCCTGACTGGCTGGGGCAATATCGGCCGAGCCCGGGCAATTCACCGGAATGTCCAGACTCAGTTGTTCAAACTCATTGGCTTCCACGGCAAAGAAGGCCTTGGCAAGCTGAGCCACTGTGCCGTAAAACGCGGCACTGGGCGCCTTGGCCACGGCGTCACAGAAGCGCTCTATCCAGCTGCCGATATGGCGCTGGTAGAAGGCCAGCTGGCGATAGCCCGGCGCTTCGAGGATGAGCACGCCCATCACTTCGCACAGTGCGGCCACGTGATCTTCCGGCTCCTTGACGTTTTCTTCGCGCTCAAAGCCCATTTGGGCCAGATCCTGACGCAGGAGCGCCAGCGGCGTGTCCATCAGCGAACCTGTCATAAACCAGCTGCCGTAGGGCAGGATTTCGCCGCAACCGACGCCGAGGAACAGGGTGAAATACTCGTCTTCCAGCTGCTCGGGGCTGAACTGGCCGGCGGCCAGCTTCAGTGCAGCCCAGGCGCGGGTCATGTCGTTGTCTTCATCCACGTCCACTTCCAGCGCCTGCAAAAAGGCCAGCAGCTCGGCAGAAGGCGCGCGGCGCAGCAAGGCCGCCAACAACTGGTAGATATCGGCCCGGAACTGATCGTTTTCTGATACTTGTCGAATGGCTTGGGTCATAGCGCGTCTCTTACCTCAGTTGCTTTTCCGGATCTTGAAGAATGTCTTCAAACATGTCTTTCACACGGCAGTCGCCACACATCTTGAGTCGTTCGATGTTGGCAGCAAATGCCGAGTGCATGCCGACCATATCCAGCATCCGGTGCACCATGGATTGGGTCGCAAAGGGCGCGCCGCAGCGCACACATTCGAATGGTTTTTCTTCCTTGAGCACCCTGGCGGCCTTACGGCTTTCGGGGTCGAAGTTCACCTGAGCACTGAGGCTGATGACCTTCTCGGGGCAGGCGGCTTCACAGAGGCCACACTGCACACAGTTTTGCTCGGTAAACAGCAGCTTGGGCTCATCGCCGCCGTCGGTCAGTGCTGCTGTGGGGCAAATGGCCACACAGGACATACACAAGGTGCAGTTGGCCTCAGCCACTTTCACCTGACCAAAGGGCACATTGCCCATGGGTACAACCGTGGTCACGCCAGCGGCCTGGGCATTGAGATGATCGATGGCGGCGTACAGGGTTTCGCGCTTGGTGGTGGCGCCAAAGGCCGCAGGCACTATCACCGGCCAATCGAGGCTGATATCGAGTGCTGGCGTCAGCGCGGCCAATTCAGCTTCATCAATCAGGCGTACCCGAGCAGGCTGACCCATCTCGGTAAGAATGCGGCAAGCCAGCTCGATTTCGCCCTTGAGCATGGAAGTGAGAGTAGGCGCCGTGGCCTGGGTGTTGAGCACCAGCACTTCGCGGGCGCCCCAGGCAAGCGCGGCCAACCAGTGGTCCATCGAGGCCACGGTGATTTCTTCCAGCGCCACCGGCAACACTTCACCGGGCAGCTCATCGTTAATCAGCGCCTGGCCCTGGTTTTGATCGTGGAACAGCATGACCGGAGCTTCCTGGGCCTCTTCGCGGAAGCGGCTCACCAGCTTGCCAATGAAGCTGTGCAGCGCTTGAGGATTGGGCAGGTCGTAGCTGATGGCGCCGGTTGGGCAGGCGTTGGTACAGCTACCGGCGCCATGGCACAGGTAAGGGTCAATCTCAATTTTCTTTTCCACGCTCTGAATGGCATCGGCGGGACAGAAATTGAGGCAACGGGTACAGCCGCTGAGGCCGTTGCGGTTGTGGGCGCACAGGTCGGCGTTCACCTTCACGTAGCGGGGCTTGTCGAACTGCCCTACCAGATCAGGGATTTGCTCAAGCGCCTGTTCAAGCTTGGCGCCATCCTGACCCACATGGAAATAACCGGGTGGCAGCATTTCGAGGTTGATGGCAGGCTCGATGGACAGGTCCAATACCACGTCGAAATGGGGGCGACGAATGGCCACAGTGGACAGCGCGGCCTGGGTACCATTTTGCTCTACGGTCACCTGAAACTGACCGAGGAAGCCCTTGATGGACACCAGTTTGTTGTAGAAGCTTTCGACCTCGGGGGCAGCGGCCATCACCTGCTCCAGATGGGTTTCATCCTGGCTGGTGATATCGTCGGTGGCCAGGATCACCCGGCTCGCCATGGCGGACAAACGCCCGGCCGCGAGCCTGGCAATGTCTTCGGCGCCGACAATCAAAACATGCCCCTCGGTGGAATAGCTCACCGTTGGGGGAATCAAGTTCCCGAGAATGCGGGTTTGTGCAAGAACCTGACGGCGTATTTCACTGTGCCCGGCTCTGTGTGTTGTTTGACTAATGCTCACGTTGCGTTCCTGAACAGTTCTTTGGCTGTTTCTGTACGTAAGAGCCGCCGTTTTTTTGTTTGTTTTGCGCTACTTGGCGCCGGCTGACCAGCTTAAATACAGCAATTCACATACCAGATTTGTGGACATTAAACTCGGCTAAACTAACCCTAAACGACAGGGCCCTGAGGTTCGTCTCCTTGTGCTTGGCCATTTTGGGACACCTCGTCGGCGACCTCAGGCAAATTGTCCTCCGTGGTGGCTGCCAGGGCGCTCGCCTCTGCTTCCACCTCTTCGGTAGCGGATTCAACGACATGGCGGAACACCTTCTTGGCCAGCTCCATCGAAGCATCGACGCTCAGTTTGGGCTGGTTGGAATAGTCGAGGGCGTACTCAATCAAGCCATCTATGTGGTTGTACTGTGGTTGTTTCCACAGCGCGCGCAGCGCTGCGGTGCGGGTTAAGGGGTCGACATCGTTGGACATAAAGCGGGCAAAACTGCCGCCCACTTCGATATTTTCCGGATCGGGCAAGGGCTCGGCGGCAAGTTCGGCTTCTTCGGCGCCATCAACGGCAGGCTGCTGGGCATCAATAGCGGTTTCTGCGCTGGCCTCTGCGGCCACGGTATCGGCACTATCAGGCGATGACGGCTCTGCCGCCGACGTCAGCTCGACGTCTTCAGCAGCTTGCTCGGCAGCAACCGCTTCGCGGCGCGCCTGCCAACGACTCAGGAAACCCTGGGAGGTATCGCTCATCAGGGCCTCCGTGCGTTCGCTTCGGCCAGCTCCTTGCGGCGGTTAACGTGCTTGCGGCGATGGGCGCTGATTTCCACCTCGCCATGGCGGGTGATAAAGGCCTCAATCCAGCAAGCCACGGCTTCGGGCATGGGCATATTGAGCACCGGGGTATCGCCTTCCAGGCATCCGGCGGCCACATTCTGATCGGCACTGATGGCCATGGGCACCCAAGCGCCATCTTCCAGCTCATCGCAGACGACGTAGAGCATGGGATTGTCCATGTCCAGATTCAGGCGATAGCTGGCGCGCTCATCCAGATACAGCTCAAGCAGCACCAGGGTTGCGCCTTCGATCGGGCCCTGACTGGCAGGCACCACCTGATCCAGTTCCCAACTGGTTGAAGCCCAACGCCCCACCTGTTTTTGTACTTTCCTGAGCGACACATACATGGGCCAAACGCTTTGAGTGTGTTGCATCTTCTCTCATCCTCTTGGGATTACGACCGGGAGCGGCACTGCCCCGGCCAGGTCTCTACACCCAGACTGCAAGAAGGGTGCCAGCCGCAGGGCCGGAGAAGTTTGAACTGGATCATCAAAACCCTGCTGATTATAGGACAATTTGTCCCACCTGCTTTTACGGGTGGGACAGAACGCCCACCAGCGAGTGCAAAAGCTCGGAAAAGCCCCGGTCGGGATCACACTTTCGTCGCCGGGTACGATACTTGCTAAGACCTTGTCAGGTTCTCCAACGAGGTTTGCCATGACGGCCGAAAAACCCCACACCCGCTTTATCAAAACCGCTGCCGAAGCCCCATTGACCATAGGGGTGACCGCCGTGGATGAAACCGGCGCCGTGCTCGACAAGCAGATAGCCTGCGAGCGGCCGCTGACTTTGTATCTGAACTGGCGCCCGATAGTGACCCTGATGACGCTGGGTGCCCGCCCCGAAGCACTGGCGCTGGGGTACATGAAAAATCAGGGATTTATTAAAGACTTGAGCCTGCTCGAGTCGGTGATTGTTGACTGGGACGTAAACTCAGCGGCACTGATCACCAAAGAAGTCATTGAAGATCTGGACAAGAAGCTGTCTGAAAAAACCGTCACCACCGGCTGCGGCCAGGGCACGGTTTACGGCGATTTGATGGCCGGACTCGATGAGATCCAACTGCCGGTACCCGGCCTTAAACAGAGCACCCTTTACGGGCTGCTTCGTAATATCAACGACTATAACGAGACCTACAAAAACGCTGGCGCCGTGCACGGCTGCGGCCTGTGCGAAGGCGAAGAAATACTCTCCTTCGTCGAAGACGTGGGCCGCCACAATGCCGTGGATACCCTGGCGGGCGAGATGTGGCTTAAGGGCGAAACCGGCGGCGATAAGATTTTCTATACCACAGGCAGGCTCACTTCAGAGATGGTGATCAAGGTGGCCAAGATGGGCATTCCGGTGCTGCTGTCCCGCAGCGGCGTGACCCAAATGGGGCTGGAGCTGGCCCAGCAGCTGGGCATCACCATGATTGCCCGCGCCAAGGGCAGACACTTTTTGGTGTACAACGGCGCCGATAACATTCAATTCGATATGGCGAAGGGATAACAAGGACGATGACCGACGAAGCACAACTGGTGTACATGAGCGCCAAACAGGTGGCCGAGTATCTGGATCTCAATGAGAAGAAAGTTTACGCCATGGCCAACGACCGCATTCTTCCCGCCACCAAAGTGACGGGCAAGTGGTTGTTTCCAAAAGTGCTTATTGACCGCTGGGTCATGGATTCCTGCCACAGCGGCATGCTGACCGACCGCTTGATTATCAGCGGCAGTGACGACCCGCTGCTGTCGATGCTGGTTGCCAGGCTCATGGGAAAAATCGGCAGCCGCGAACTGGTGAGCTACAGCGCCACCGGCTCCCGCTTGGGGCTGGAGCTGCTGGCCAAGGGCTATGCCGATGTCTGCACCCTGCACTGGGGCAGTTTCGATGAGCGCAACATCCGCCACACCGGGCTGCTGAAGGGCTATCAAAACCACCAGCAATGGATTCTGGTACACGGCTACAAGCGCCAGCAGGGGCTGATTGTCCGCCCCGACCTGCACCACAGAGTGCAGCAGCAAAGCGAAATTATTGCCCAGCCGCTGCGCTGGGTCAGACGCCAGAATGGCGCCGGCAGTCAGCAACATCTGGAGCACTGGCTGGTGTCGCAGGGCAGCAGCATAACTGATTTGGATGTGCGCTTTACCGCCTTCAGCGAGCGCGAGCTGGCGGGCTATATCGCCAGAGGCGATGCGGATATTGGCTTTGGTTGTCAGGCGGTGGCCCGCGAGAGCGGCCTTGCCTTTGTGCCGCTGCTGACCGAGTCGTTTGACTTTGTGATGTCTCAGGGCATTTATTTCAGACGCCAGCTGCAGCAGCTGCTGGGCATGCTCGCCGCCCCGGATACCCGCCAGGTGGCAGCTATGCTGGGCGGTTACGACCTCAGTGGCGCCGGACAACTCTTGTGGTCACAGGGGCAATAGCCCCTGCTTTGAGTCTTCAGTTAAAACGCCAGGCCAGCACCCGGGTGATCTTCATCCCCTGGTGCATCTCCAGCACTTTCACTTCGGCGGCGCCCAATTTTTCCAGCTGTCGCTTGCAGGGGCGCACATTCTCCCCTTTGGACACCAAAGACGTAAACCAGAGGCACAACTGCGGCCGCCTGGCGCTCTCTTCAATCATCCGCAGCAGGAAGCGGCGCTCGCCGCCGTCACACCACAGCTCTGCGTCCTGACCACCGAAATTAAGCCGTGGCGCCCCGGCCTTTTCGGCGCTACCAGTCTGATTGCCACGGCTCTTGGCAAGCCCGGCCAACTTTTTGCGGCTGCCACCGGCAGCATCGTCAGCGCTGGCATGGAAAGGCGGATTACAGACGCAAGCGGCAAAGCACTCTTCATCCGTCACCACCCCGGCGAAAATGCGCTTGGGGTTGGTCTGATGTCGCAAACTCACCCGCGCGTTGAGCTGCGGATTGGCAGCAAGTACCCTGGCTACATTGGCCAGCGACGCCTTGGCGATGTCGGTAGCCACCACCTCGCGGCCAAAACGGCTCGCCGCCAACAGCGCATAAATGCCGTTGGCGCCGGTGCCTATATCCAGCACAGGCAAGCCTTCAGCCGCCGGGGTTTGTGTCAGCAAATCTTCGAGGTGATGCAGATAATCCACCCGTCCCGGTATCGGCGGACATAAAAAGCCCTTGGGAATATCCCAGCCCTGAATGCCGTAGTGGTGTTTGAGCAGCGCGCAGTTTAGCGCCTTCACCGCCTCAGGGCGGGCAAAGTCGATGGAGGGATTGCCATAAGCATTGGGGCGCACAAAGGCTTTCAGCGGCGGGAAGCTTGCCACCAGCGCGCCAAAGTCATAACCATCACGGTGGGCGTTATCGGGGTGAAGCCCCTTGCCTTGGGTTTGTTTGGGTTTCATGGGCAGGAAAAACGGCGCCCGATGGCGCCGTTTGCAGCAATCAGTCGTAAAGGTATCGGGTAAACAGCAAGTTAACTATCAATGCCTTACCCGTTTCGGCTTCAATCAGGCGATTGACGGCATCGTAGCATTCGCGGCGAATTTCTTCGCGGCCGGTGAGTGACTTCACCTTTTCTTCCGGCTGGTTGCCGAGGATCTCGATAATGGCGGCGCGCAGCAGCGGATCGTGGCGCTCAAGCTGAATAAGGTCGTCCGGATTTTTCACCATCAGCTCAACGCTGATCCGCACAAAGCCCAGCTTTTTGCGGTTGGAAATATAGTTGGTGACGATTTCAGGTTCGAAGCCGTAGTAGGCGTATTCTTCCAGCTTTTTCTCTTCTTCGCCCCACGCGGGCATGCCCAGTGACAGCACTACTAATGCCAGTGTCAGTATCTGTTTCATCAAAACCTGAACTCCTTGTGAACGGATATGCGTCCGGTCGCCAACTATCGACAGCCACATCAACATGATAGACTTGGGCCGTTGTACTTTTCTATTGTAGCGAGCAACCCATGAGTGTGACCAGTCTCAGTTTTCCTTACGGTGAATCCATCCGCTGGTTTGCCCCGGACGACCTTGAGGCCCTGCCCGCCACGCCCCTGACCGAATGGCTGTTGGCCACCGGTAGTCTGACCGCCAAACTCAAGTCCCATTGCCGCCATTTTGAAGTAAAAGTGCTGGGTGAAGCCCTGCTGCAAACCGCCCCGCACGAGAGCCAATTGCCTCATGCCTGGGTGCGCGAAGTCTTGCTTATCCTCGATGGCACCCCCTGGGTATTTGCCCGCACCCTGGTGCCCGAGTCGTTACTGGCGCGCTGCGGCGATGAGCTTACCGGCCTTGGCGACCGTCCATTGGGCGAACTGTTATTCTCAAGCAGCCACTTTACTCCGGGCCGCATCGAAGTGGCCGGTTTCCAATCCTGCGGCACCCTGGCGAGCCTTGCGGCCAGCCTGGGACAAAATGTCCAAGGTCGATTATGGGGCCGTCGGCGCTACTTTGGCTGCGAAGATGAAGAGCTGACCGTGAGCGAAATTTTCCTGCCCGCGGCAATGGACATCATCCTCAGCAACCAGTGATTACGGAGCGTGCAGATGGCCAATATCGTTTATATCGCAACCAGTCTCGACGGTTTTATTGCCGATAAACATGGCGGTCTGGATTGGCTGCACGCCGTACCCAATCCCGATGGGCTAGACTTTGGCTGGAGTGAATTTTTAGCAGGCATAGACGCCATAGTGATGGGACGCACCACCTTCGAGACCGTGTGCAGTTTCGATGTGGACTGGCCCTACCCGGTGCCGGTATTCGTGCTCAGTAACAGCCTGACTGAGATCCCGCCAAGCCACGCAGACAAAGCGCAACTCGTCAGCGGCGACCTGGCTTCGCTGGTCGCCATGCTCAATGGACGTGGTTTTCAGCAGCTTTACATTGACGGCGGCAAAACGGTACAGAGCTTTATGGCGGCCGATCTGATTGATGAGCTTATCATCACCCGCCTGCCGATTGTGCTTGGCGGCGGCGCGCCGCTGTTTGATGAATTGGCATCGGCGCAGAACTTTGAACATCTCAGTACCCAGGTGCTGCTGGATGCCATGGTGAAAAGCCACTACCGCCGTAAACGCGATTGAACCGAGCAGAGGCTGCAGGCACCAAGCACTTTACAATGCAGCAAATCAGCCCATAAAAAACGCCCCATAAAGGGGCGTTTTTTTGTTAAGGCTTAACTTCAGCGGCGACGTGCAACACCTGCAAAGCCCAGTGCCAGCAGCGCCAGCCAACCCAGGCTGCCACCACCGCCTCCGCCACTGCTGTTACCCTCGGTTGGGGTAACGGGCGCGGTCACACTCACGGTACGGCTTTGGCTCGCCGTGACGCCCTTGCCGTCGGTCACGGTCAGAGTCACAGTGTAACTGCCCGCTGCCGCGTAGGTGTGGCTTGGGGCGGCTGCCGTGCTGGTTTGGCCGTCACCAAAGCTCCAGCTGTAACTCAGGTTGCCGTCACCGCCGCTGCTGGCATTGGTGAAGGTCACGCTGAGCTGGCTTACGCTCTGGTTGAAACTGGCCACCAGCGGCGCCGTTACCGATACCTGCTGGGTGTCGCTGACACTGGCACCGGCACCGTCGGTAACGGTAAGAGTAACTGTGTAGTCACCGCTGCTGCCGTACGTGTAGCTGGGGTTAGCCACTGTAGAGGTGGCGTTGGCCACACCGAAGTTCCAGGCATAGGTGTAACTGCCATCGCCACCGGCAGCATTGCTGGTAAAGCTTGCAGTGGCATCACTGAATGACACACCAATGTCTGCCGTCAGAGCCGCAGGCTCAGTGGTGCTGCCATCGTGCTTCTTGATGCGCACACGGGCACTGCTGTTATCGCTCGCCAGCTCCAGCACTTCCATGGTCAAGCCCAGCTTGGGCAGCTTGATACCTGCCTGAGGCTTAAGCGGCGCGCTGTAATCCTGCGAGTCATCAAACAGGCTCACAGGGCTTAAGTGCTGATCCTGGGTGTAAGGCGTTTGCTGACGGGTGCTGAATGCCGCATCACGGATTTGCACGTCGGTGCCATAGTTACCAATCAGGTTCTGATCAGCATCCACCACCCCAATCAGGCCTTCACCCGGATGTTTGGTGGTGTTGTTATCCGTGAAATTGAAGTTCTCGAACCACACCACCACACCCGGGTCGTAGTTGTGGCTTGCCAACCCTTTGTCGATGCCGTTGTGGCTGCGCAGCTGGATTAGATACCGCTGCTCTTCGCCCGGACGGGTATCGTCGATACGGCTGAAGCCGGCCAGGGTCATCTTGCCATCGGTTTCGGCATCATCGCTGTACAGGGTAGCAGTACCCGACACCACACTGAGGTTGTCGATGGCGATACCATAGCCGCCTTCAAACTCATCGGTGCGATACACAATGCTGATTTGCTTGCTCATACCGGCATAGGCGCTCAGATCGTAGGTCAGCTCGACCCAGGCGCCGTTGGAGCTACCGGTAATCACATGGGTACCATGGGAGTAGTAACTGGTTGCCTGGGTGTTGTTGCCGGGAATGGGGGTACCATCCACCTGCACCTGCATATAGTCGTAGTCGTCTTCAATTTGCCAATGGGCGTACATCTTCAAGGTCAGAGATGCGGCCGCAGGCAAGTCGATGTTGAACGACATGGCGTTATTGAGGTTGTTGCCCTGACTGGAATAGTACTGATAATCACCGGCGTAAGGGGCCTTGAACGGCACATTGGCCAGCGGCACCTTCAGCGACAGCTGGTTTACGCCGTTGGCATTCACACCTTCAACCAAGGTGTATTCCATTCCCGAGGCATTGAGGCTATCGAAATCCACCTGCTGCTCATTCACCCACTTACCCTTGTAGGCTTTTTGCAGATAAGAGCGGGCATAGGGGCTGAAGCCCACGGGCTCAGAGCCTGCCACTGTGCCTGTCCAGCTGCCGCCGGACATTAATGACCAGCTGCCAACGGGAGAACCGTCGCCGCTGTTGTCATAGTCGTATTCGTCGGGCAGGCCAAGATCGTGGCCAAATTCGTGGGTACACACCCCGGCAGCCGCATCAATGGGCTGCACCGTGTAGCCATATGCGCGCAGGCTGGTGCCGGTAACGGCTTTACCGTACTTGCCCTGGGTATCGCTGCTAAGGAAGAAGCGATGTGACCAAATGGCATCATCGCCAAGTTTACCGCCACCGGCCTCTTCGCCAATGCTGGAGTGGAACAGCATGATGTGGTCGATAATGCCATCGGCTTCATCGAGATTGCCGTCACCATCCACATCGTAAGGATCTTCAATGTCGTAGCTGGCAAGCTCGGCCGCGCTCATACCGGCAACCGCCTTGGTAACGGCTTCGAGCACCAGTTCAGGCACGGCTTTATCGTTATCGTCGTTGGCCGGATCGTTGCCGCCGTAGTAAGCCGCGTTATTGTCGGCCCGCACCCAGTCACGCACAGCACCGGTGAAGAAGAAAGACTGACCGGATGCCTGCTGGAAGTATTGATAACCGGAGATCAGATTCTGATTCGAGGGGCCATTAAAGCCCGTGGTGGAAAACAGCAAATCCTGATAGTGGGCCACCGGATAACTGCTGTAATACATGTCGGTATCACCGGCAACCAGGCCGTTGTTATCGTGGGGCAAATCAGGAAAGTCCACCAGTACGCCCAAAACCTTAACGGTTTTGGTCACGTCGGCATCGGCTACTGCCTGCAGCGATGAACGTGCTTTTTGCCGCTGACGTGCCTGGGTTAACTGGCTCTGCTCGCGGATCTGCTGCTCGACAATTGCCGGCGTCTGGCTGCGGGCACGGCCGATAAAGGCTTCTACCGCTTCGGCCTTTTCGGCCTCGCTGGCATCTGCCGCTACTTCGCCGCGCTTGATAAGCCAGTAAAGTACCCGCTCTTTGTTGATAACCCCGCTGTCAGCCGGGGTGCCGGCCACCGGGGCCGCAAAGGTGTTGCCGGCAGTTAATGCCAGCAGGATCCCCAGCGCACTCAGCTTGGGGATATTGAATGTCTTGACCATCTAAACCTTCCTTCGAACCAATTTTCTGTGGTTGGTTCTTACTTACCGCTCGGGATTTCTGAGCATCACTCAAGTGTAGCCTGCGAGGAGAGCTGCGCTGTGCTTTCCGCGCTCCGGGCATCATCCAAAAGATGCAACAGCCCGGGAACAGAACATTAACAGCAGTCTTTTGCTGTCTCAATGCTGCAACAAGGGTATCTGCAAGGTGTTCAGGCCGGGTTCAGCAAATTTTACGGCTTGGGGCCGCTGAGCCAGCGCTGATGAATCAGCAGCAACACCGACGCCGACCAACTGAAGTTGGTGGCATGCAGTGGCTCGCCGGTCAGTGGGTGGTAGTTTTCGTGAATAGGCGCCGTGCCCATAATGCCGATGCCACGCTGATACAGCGCCTTCGAAAGCGCAATGGCTTTATCCCTTTCACCGTACTTGTCGAGGCCTTCGAGGGCAAAATACAGCTGATCCAGCCACACCGGGCCCCGCCAGTAATGTCTGGCATCGAAATGGGGGTTATCCTTGCTGACCGTTGGAAACGGAATATAGGTGCCGAAGCTGTCTTCGCCCAGCTGGGCGGCGATTTGCCGCTTGGCCTGCGCCTGACTGGCAACACCGGCCCACAGCGGGATCCAGCCCTCCACGCCTTTACCGGCCTGGATAAGAGGCTTACCTGACTCGCTGTCGATATCGTAGAAAAAGCCGCTGTCTTCATCCCACATCAGCTGACGAATTTGCTCGCCCAATACGCTTGCCTGATCGCGCCAGCTCTCGGCTTCTTCAGCCATTCCCAAACCATCGGCAAGCTTGGCCAAATAGTGTTTCTCGGCAAACAGATAGGCGTTGAGATCCACACTCTCCTGGCTCAGGGAATAGCCAAGCAAGTTGCCCTTTGCATCGCGGTTCTCAAGCACTTGCAGGCCAGATCGGTCATCAAAACGGGGAGCATTATCCATCCCCGACTCCCAGGCTGCCGCCTGCACAATCGCTTCGCGATCGGCCTTGCCGTCTTTCACATGGGCCGGATGCACATTGGCGCCATATTCCGCCAAGCCATTGCGGTTATGGTCGCGGTTGCGATACCACCACTGATGGTATGCCCGCAGTTTTGGGTACATACGCTTTACAAATTCTTTGTCATGAGCCTGATTGTTAATCTCCCAAACGGCCCAGGCCGACAAAGGTGGCTTTCCATTGCGCTCATTCCAGTTGCCACCATCGCCGCCTCTGTCGGGGCTGGGGTTATAAAAAATCGCATCGGGCAGACTACCTGCATCCTGTGGCCTGATGGGATCGTCGGCACCAAACTGGTAATCAAACATGGCTTCGACGTTGGACTTGGCAAGCCCGCTGTCAAACCGTGCCAACGCCACCGCCTGTTTCCAGCTGTCCCAGGCCCAAACGCCATTGAACCACTTGTACGAATAAGACGGCGTAATGGCATCGCGCTTGATGGCACCGGCGGCCGAACGCCAGTTATGCGCCAAGGTCATCAGCGCCTTGGCAGCTACGGCATCCAGTGCCTGGTCGCCTGCCGGAGTGAGCCGGGCAAAGCGCTGCTGCCAGCGCTGATGATTCGCTGCCAATTCAGCGTCTACCTGCCCCCAATCGAGCTGCCAGCCGGTGCGCTCTTTGTCGGTGTGAAAATACCTGTGGGCGGTGCGAAACTGCCTGGTTTCTCCGGGTGCCAGCGTAATGGATGTGGTCGCTGTGTACCCCTTGTTTGGGGTCAACTCAAGCTCAGGGTTGTCTTCAAATACCAACTGAAAACTGGCATCACTCAGCATAAGATTCCAGGTGTCACGCACACTCACCATGGGCCACTGCACCGAGCGGCTCCCCTCAACTGCGCCCAACACAGGTGCATGGGTCAGTGGCCCCACCTTGTGCACGGCAAAGGGCGCACCTTCACGCTTGAGCTGATATTGAATGCTTTTATCGGAGGTGTTGGTAATGCGTGTGCTGGCAATGGCGGTACGGCTATCAAGGTACTCAAGCGCCAGCGTCAGGCTGGCGACCGGCCACTGCAGCTGCTGAAACAGGCCCCAGGGCTCGCTGCGGGAACTGAAAGCGGCTGTTTCGGGCACCTGCGCCACGCCATCGGCGGCCACCGACCAGACTTCAATGGCATCGGCAAGATGAATGCTGTATTCCTCGGCGATAATCATAGGCCCGGGAAAGCGGCCACGGGCGCTGTCAGTCGCCTGATGGTAGCCGTGCCAGGCTCCAAGGTCGGTGTAGACCGCAGGCAAATACAGGTTACCGCGGTTGTCGCGACGCTCCGCCTCGCGGGGCACGCCTTCATAGGGCAGCAGATCGGTTGCGGGGAGGGCCAGAGCACAAAGCATGAGACAGGCAGACATGGGATTTTAGAATATGGATACAATATCCAGATATTCGCACCCGCTTGGAAGCTTGGCAAGCCAAACCGCCTGCCAAGCACAGAAGATGGCCGTTAACCCACTGATTTATTCAGATAGTTGGCTACGCCATCGAGGAACATCTGTACCGAAATCATCACCAGCACCATGCCCATTAAGCGCTCGACCGCCGTCAGGCCCTTTTCGCCAAGGATGCGGGTAAAGCCCTTATAAAACATCAAAATAAAGGCACTTACCGCCCAGGCAGACACCAGTGCAATCGTCCAATCCAGCATACGACTGCTGTCGGTGTGGGCCAGCAGGATCAATGCAGCCAGAATAGAAGGGCCAGCCATCAGCGGAATCGCCATCGGCACAATAAAGGGCTCTTCACCGGCGGGCAGACCTGTGACACCACCCGGGCTTGGGAAAATCATCTTGATGGCAATCAAAAACAGGATGATACCGCCAGCGATGCTCACCGATTCAGAGCGCAGATTCAGGAAGCTGAGGATAGCTTCGCCGGCAAACAGGAACATCAGCATGATGATCAGCGCGAACAGCAGCTCGCGGATCAACACCTTACGACGCTTCTTCGGGTCGATATGACGCAAAATGGACGCAAAAATGGGCAGGTTGCCCAGGGGGTCCATGATCAAAAACAACATCACTGCTGCTGACAGAATATCCATGGCGAATACTTATGGTGGCGAATCCAAAACTTTGAATATTGTACTGTGTTTCAGCGAAACTCACTTGGAAATTTAACATTTATGGCGAGTGCCACCCCCACTTAAGTCAGCAACAGTAAATTCCTGACAGGGCACTGCTCATTTAGCTCGCAACTGGTATACTACAGCGTTTTTCAAATCGCACCGGATCCTCATGTTTTATCTGCTTGCCAGCTGCATCGCCCTTCTTCTGGGCCCTCTGTGTTATCGCCTGATTGCCAACGGCAATGGGCTGCAGAAGGGGCTGGACGGCTTTATCTTCGTCTCGCTGGGCGGATTGGTGCTGATCCACATACTGCCCGAACTGCTGGCCCATGGCGGTTTGCTGTCGCTGCTGTTTGTGTTTTTGGGGCTTTGGGGCCCGACAGCCAGCGAAAAACTGTTCCATCGCTATTCCGATTTAACCCACAACCTCACCCTGATCCTGGGGATTGGCGGCCTGATGCTGCACACCATTACCGATGGTGGTGCCATGGTGCTGGCCACCCACGAAAGCGGCTCGGCGCTGCTGGCGCTTGGGGTTGTACTGCACCGACTGCCGGTGGGTCTGGCTATTTGGTGGCTGCTTAAACCACAAATCGGCGCCCGTTGGACCCTGCTTATTCTGCTGGGAATGATGCTGCTGACTGCCGTTGGCTTCTTCGGTGGCGAGCAAATCATTGAGCGTCTGAGCCTCGAAAATACCGTTTTCCTGCAAGCCTTTGTGACCGGCTCCATTCTGCACGTGGTGCTGCACCAGCCCCATGGCCAGCCCAATGCGGGCGATAACAGCCACGAATATCAGGCCGGGATCGGCAGCCTGTTGGGCATAGTGCTGCTGTTCGTGCTGCTGGCGGTGGCCGACAGTGGTCATGCCCACGAACACCATCACGGCAGCGAGCAACTGCTGCACTGGCTGATGCAATTAGCCCCTGCGCTGCTACTGGCTTATGCCGTGGCGGCGTTGCGCTTTAAGCTGGGCATACGCCCGGACACCGACAAACCCGCCCTCGCCTGGCTGCAACGGCTCGCTGGCCCCGAGGCTCTGGTGGTAACAGCCTGGATGCTTGGCCCTGTGTATGCACTGGCGCAGGCACTGGGACTCTTTTTGATTGGCACTCTGCTAACACAGGCGCGGATTGTGCCTGTGGATCCCCACGGCAAGCAGTCCGGAAATGCTTTTGGCTTTGGTTTCAGCCATTTGGTTGACCGCAGCGCTCCATGGGTACTGCTCAGTCTGGTGCTGGCCAATCTGATTGGTCATCCGTCGGTGCCTTTGTCCAACCCCTGGTTGCAACTGGCTGTGCTCTTGGTGGTGTTGCTGCCAATGCGCTTTTGTAATCTGGGCGGCACTGTACTGGCGATGTCGCTGGCCTACAGTGGCTGGTCTGCCCCGGCGGTACTGCTGGTGCTGCTGGCCGCACCATGGCTCAGCATTCGTCAGTTGACGGGAATGAGCATCAAGCTGCGAATAGCCGCCCTGGCACTGCTGGCGATCCTGCTGCTGGTTGGCGCTCAACTTGCCCCTGAAGCTGCAGCCCTGTGGCACCTGCCCCACGAGATTGAAATCGCCGCACTGACACTGGTATCGCTGCTGTTTGCCGCCAGTTTGCTGCGCCTGGGACCACGTAAGTTTCTGCGCAGGCTCTGGCATGGTCGCATGCCCAAGCCACATCATCACGATCACGGCCATCACGGACATCATCACTGATCCCACTCAGTCCTGAGATTTCAGACTGTTCAAAACGCCGGGCTATGGTTAGGCTGAGTACATCACCGACCAACCGGCGCTGCTATGTGCATTCTGTTTATGGCGATTGGGGTTAACCCCGACTATCCGCTTATCCTCTGTGCCAACAGAGACGAGTTTCACCACAGACCCACCGAACCCGCCCACTTTTGGCCACCAGAGCAAAACCTGCTGGCAGGCAAAGATTTACTGGCCGGTGGCACCTGGCTTGGACTGAATCGCAGCGGCAGTATCGCCGCACTCACCAATATCCGCAGCCCCGCCGATCACAGTGACAATCGCCGAAGCCGAGGTGAGCTTATCCCAAAATACCTGTCAGGCGATGACGCCTTTGTTCCATGGCTTGAGAAACAGGCGCCAAGTTATAACCCCTTTAACCTGGTGTTTGGGTCAGGTCAGACGTTTTACTGCTTTAACAGCCTGCAACGCAGTCTGGAGCAGCTCTCCCCCGGCTGTCACGCCATCAGCAACGGCGCCATGGATGATATCTGGCCCAAGATGGCCAAAGGGCAGCAAGCGCTGGAAGCCCTGGTCAGCGCCCCGGGAATGCCGGATGAAGCGCTGCTGCTGGAAATGATGCGGGATGAGTCCCGTCCTGAAGATACCCGCCTGCCACAAACCGGCGTGAGCCTCGAATGGGAACGGCGCCTGTCGTCTATTTACATCCGCCATAATGAATACGGCACCCGCTCGACCAGCCTGCTGCTGCAGGATACTCGGGGCCATATCAGCTTTACCGAAGTGCGTTACGACGGCAAAGGCCGAAATCTGGGAAGCCAGCGCTTTAAGCTGCAAACCGCATCACAGTAGAAACAGAGGCAACCCGGGAGGATTAAGGCTAGAATCCTCAAATAAACCAACAACAAAAATCGAGACTCATGTTTAAAGCATTATGTCGCCTGCTGATGAAACTCACCGGCTGGCGCTTTGAGGGCGACTTACCCGCCCTGCCCAGTTACATCATCACAGTCGCGCCCCACACCAGCAACTGGGACTTTATCGTGGGCGTGATGGCCCGTGGCGCCCTGGGCGAGCGCATCCGCTTTTTGGGCAAGCATCAGCTGTTTATTCCACCCTGGGGCTGGTTTTTCCGCGCCATTGGCGGCAGTCCGGTCGACCGACGCAAAAACAACAATCTGGTGGATGCAGTAAGCGCTCTGTTCGAAGAAGACCGCGAATTCAAGCTGGCATTGGCCCCCGAAGGCACCCGCAGCAATGTTAGCCGCTGGAAAACCGGCTTTTACCACATTGCCGTTAAGGCCAATGTGCCTATCGTCACCGTGGGACTGGACTTTGCCGAGCGCAAGATAGTGATAGCCGCCCCAAGGCCGACCACAGGCGATATGCAGGCCGATATGGATGGCATCATCGAGTTCTATCGTGGCATTCGTGGCCGCTTTCCCAAAGCAATTCCCGATTATGTGCCCAGCGAAAAATAAGCGCGGCCATACCAAATAGACAATTAGTCTTTGCCTGAGCAGGCCGAACTGGCTATAGTTCGGCCAATCCTGTTTTTGTATACAATCCCATGAGCCCCGACACCTTTTTACTCTATCTTGCCGCCATATTGCTGATCGCCATATCGCCGGGCCCCATGGCCATGTTGTCCATGTCCCATGGCATGCACTTTGGCAAAAAGCGCTCGCTGGCAACCGCACTGGGCAGTGTATTGGCCGCGCTGTGTCTGATGTTGGCATCGGCGGCAGGGCTGGGCGCACTGCTGGCCGCAACCGAATACGGCTTTACAGTGCTGAAATGGTGCGGCGCGGCTTATCTTTTGTATTTGGGTATAAAACTGCTGCTCACCAAAGCTCACCCAAGCGATATCAAGCTGGAAATGCCAAAAGGCAAGGGAACGGCTGTGGACTTGTTCAGACAGGCGTTTCTGGTGGGGATCAGCAATCCCAAAGACTTGCTGTTCTTTGCGGCCCTGTTTCCGCAGTTTATCGATATGAGTGCGCCGCAGGGACCTCAATTGGCCATTCTGGCTGGTACCTGGGCGGTGGTCGACTTCAGCTTTGTGATGATATATGCCAGTCTCGCCAGCATGCTGGCCCCCAAGCTCAGTGCCAGCAACCGCCTGCACTGGTTCGACAGAACCAGCGGCGGCGTCTTTGTCAGCCTGGCAGCCTTACTCGCTATTAAGAATTAGCGCGAATACTGCGGATATCCTGGCCAGTGGGGTTTTGGAACGCCCTCAAATCGAACTCCGGCAAGATGGCAAAGATATGGTCGAAAATATCGGCCTGAATACCTTCATACACCACCCAGCGGGTATCGTTGGTAAAGATATAAAGTTCGATGGGCAAGCCTTCGGTGGTGGGCGCAAGCTGGCGCACCATCAGGGTCATACCCTTGTGAATTTTATCGTGATGGCGCAAATACTCGGTTAAATAGGCCCTGAAAGTGCCCACGTTAGTCAGGCGCCGACCATTGACCATCACGTCCATATCGGCCACGTCCGCATTGGCTTCGGTCACTTCAGTTACCTTCTCAGGTAAATACTTCTTCAGCAGATTAATCCGCTCCAGCCGCGCCCTGTCGTCTTCCGTTAGAAAGCGAATGCTGTTGATATCGATGTTCAGCGCCCGCTTAATGCGACGGCCGCCAGACTCAGACATACCACGCCAGTTACGAAACGCATCTGACACCAGCGCATAAGCCGGGATCATGGTCAGGGTATTGTCCCAGTTGCGTACCTTCACCGTGGTCAGCGACACTTCTTCCACAGCACCATCGGCGCCGTATTTGTCCATCTGGATCCAATCGCCCTTGCTCACCATTCGGTTGGCTGCCAGCTGAATACCGGCGACAAAACCGAGAATAGTGTCCTTGAACACCAACATCACCAAACCGGTGGCCACACCCAAGCCGGAGAGGAAGATAACCGGAGACTGATCTGCCAGCACCGAGATACCTATGATGACACCCACAAAGAACAGGAACAGTTTTATCAGCTGAACCACGCTCTTGATTGGCAGCCGGCGGCTTATCTCGCGGGCATCAGCAATGTCGTTCACGGCATCGAGGGCCGAATAGAGGGCGCGGATAAGAAATACCACCAGAGCCACATTGATCAGCCGATCAGCAAGATTCGCCGCCAGCTTGTGTTCGGCCAGCACTATGGGCAGCAGCAGATCCAGCACCATCACAGGCACCAGCATGGAGAGCTTTTCCAGCACCTTGTGGTTCATAAACACATCGTCCCAGGTCACGCTGGAGCGCTGGATCACCAGATTCATGGCACGCACGACACCACGACGCACTATCAGATAGGCGATAACGGCGATGATAAGCGATGCGCCCAACAAGGCAATCATGGAAAGTCCTTCTGAATCCTCAGGGCGCAAGCCCATAGAGGTCAGCCAATTCACCAGTTCGAGTCTGTATTCCTGATCCACTGTCTTATCCCGACAAATCTCAATAAAGTCCGAGTGTAACATTCAAACCCGGCCAGACGGATGACGGAACGCAAAATCAGACAAACAGGGACACACGGCGGTGGGCTGCGGGAGTGTTCAGAGACTATGGAAAGAAATCAGAAACGAAGAGAGCTCGAATCCTTATTTGCAAGCGCTTGCAGAGGCTTTCGTCTTAAGTTGGTAGTCGAGCCCTAAAGTGCGCAGCACTTTATGGCGCGATAAATACAAAAAAGCCCCGTCATTTATGTCGGGCACGCCCAGTGGAGGCTTCATGTAAGTTGGCGGGCGAGTGTCGCGAAGCGATGTGCCCGCGAGCGAAAGGCATGGATGCCGAACTGGGCTGATAAGCAAGGACGGCGTTAGACGAGACTCAAACCCACGCCCCCGGGGTGACAGGCTGGCTTGCTCTAATAAAAAGCTAACCAACTGAATTACCGCTCATGTAATCCTGAACAAACAAAAAAGCCCCGTCATTTCTGACGAGGCTTCATGTAAATTGGCGGAGCGGACGGGACTCGAACCCGCGACCCCCCGGCGTGACAGGCCGGTATTCTAACCAACTGAACTACCGCTCCTTTGGGCTAAGCCCAAATTAGGCGTCTGGC
>NZ_JAKUDL010000003.1:0-511052 GCF_022484835.1 Shewanella zhuhaiensis | reverse complement strand
TCTGAGCCATGATCAAACTCTTCAATTAAAGTTTTGGTCTCAATGAATTTCTGCTGTCATGCTCTGCATGAAAACTCCTTCATTGATAAAATCGTTTTGTCGACTTCATCAACCTGCGAGTATCCACACAGATTTGCTTGTCTTATCTGATTTTTAAAGAACATCCGGTCGCGCTGGGCTCACCGGGTCAGGGCTGCGTATTCTACGCTTTCCTGTTTTCGCGTCAAGCAGTTTTTGCAAACTTTCTTTTCGCGCTGTTGAAACTCGCTTTCGCTCATCTCAACCACCTTCACAACCCGCTACGCTTAGCGCCGCTTGCCGTGTCAGTGGATGCGCATTATAGGGACCCCAAACTTTTGCGCAAGGTTTTTTTCGCACCCAAACGCTCAAGCGAACAAGTTTTCACCGCCCCGAGCAAAACAACGCCGAAGGGATCAAAGTATGGTCAGTTTCAGGCGACTTTTCCAAATAAAAAACGCCGCAATGCGGCGTTTGGGTTTGAGTTGTGGCTTTACCAGCGTTTATCAGCACTAGCGCTTATATGCTGCCGGACTCATGGCTGATGCGGGTCATCCGAGTTCGACTGCTGATTTGGCTGAGGCGTCTGGCTTTGGTTATCCATCTCCTGCGCGGGCTTTTTCGGTGTTTCCTGGTCGATATCTTCTTCATCATCACCAACCACATGGGAAACCTTCAGCTTCCTGACGGAGCGAATAGTAATAACCGGCCCTGACAGTGCATAAAGATAAAACCCCAGGCAGAGGATAAGTGCTGGCTCGACCGAGATAACCACGAACACACCAACAACCAGCAAGATTACGATAAAGTTGACCTTGCCGCGCCAGTCGACTTCTTTAAATGAGTGATAGCGGAAGTTACTGACCATCAAAAGACCGGTACAGATAGTGACGGCAGCAAACAGATAACTCACCGAACCTGCATCAATATGATACTGATTGCCAAGCCAGACGGTGCCAGCAATCACGGCAGCGGCCGCAGGACTCGCCAGCCCCTGGAACCAGCGCTTATCGGCGACACCTACTTGGGTGTTGAATCTAGCTAATCTCAGCGCGGCGCCGGCACAATAAACAAACGCCGCCAGCCAGCCAATTTTGCCAAGATCTGACAAAGCCCAGTTATAAGCAATCAGTGCCGGTGCCATCCCGAATGACACCATATCCGCCATGCTGTCATATTCGGCGCCAAATTCGCTCTGGGTATTGGTCAATCTTGCCACCCGGCCATCCAACCCATCGCACAGCATGGCAACGAATACTGCAATCGCTGCCGATTCGAATTGACCATTCATGGAAGCAATCACCGCATAGAAGCCGGAAAACAGCCCCGCAGTGGTAAACAGGTTCGGCAGCAAATAGATACCGCGATTTTTTACTGTTGGCTTGTCAATATTTTGCATACACTGAGTATCATTGATTAACATCCTTACCAAGATATCACACTTTCGCCCGCCTCTGGCGAGCGCTTTTGGAGACAGGTTATATGGGAACCAGATACCAGGTGTTATTGGTGTCACTGCTGCTGACAAGTGGCATGGCCGGTGCGTCCACTATATATAAGTGGGTCGATAAGAATGGCGTCACCCACTACAGCGAGCAGCCCCCAGCAGAAGATGCTCAGGCGCAAACCCTGGATGCCAAAAAAATTGAACCCAAACGGATTGGCTTTGACTCCCCCAAGGTGACTACCAAGCAGGATGCCGAGGCAAGTGAAGAGCAAAAGAATGCTGACCTTATTCGTCAGCAAAACGCCCAGCAGGCAGATGCCATCTGTGAGCAAGCTAAACAGAATCTTGAAGTGCTCTCCAATTTCAACCGGGTAACCAAAACCGATCCGACCACCAATGAACCTGTGGTGATGTCTGATGATGACCGTGAAGCCGCCCTCGCCGACTCAAAGAAACGGGTTGAACTGTTCTGTAAGGACAAGTAACCCAAGGACCATCCAGCATCTGATGATAAAAAAAAGAAAGGGAGCCGATTGGCTCCCTTTTTTACTGCATCAACTTATCGCTCGCCGAATGCCTAAGCTTCAGCTTCAGGCCCGTCTTAGTCACTGAGCAAATATCAACTCTGCATCCTGGCAGTCGACCCGGATCGGCTTACCGGGGATAAACTCACCCCGCAGCAGTTTCTGCGCCAGTGGATTTTCCACCTCTTGTTGCAGCGCCCGTTTCAGCGGCCGCGCACCATAAACAGGGTCAAAGCCGGCTCTGGCAATAAAGGCCAGCGCCTCATCACTGAGTTCAAGTTCAAACTCACGCTCGGCCAGACGCTTACGCAGCGACTCGATTTGGATGGAGGCAATGTTTTTAATGTGCTCGGCATCCAGAGGATGGAACACCACAGTCTCGTCAATCCGGTTTAAAAACTCCGGCCGGAAACTGTGTACCACTACATTCATAACCTCTTGCTTCATCTGGGCATAATCCAGGGTACCGAAACGTTCCTGAATAATGTCGGAGCCAAGGTTCGAGGTCATGATCACGACTGTGTTACGAAAATCCACAGTACGCCCCTGGCCATCGGTCAGGCGACCATCATCCAGCACCTGCAAAAGAATGTTGAACACGTCGGGATGCGCTTTTTCAACCTCATCGAGCAGAATGACCGAATAAGGCTTGCGGCGCACGGCCTCGGTAAGGTAACCGCCCTCTTCGTAACCCACATAGCCAGGAGGCGCCCCCACCAAACGGGAAACCGAGTGCTTCTCCATAAATTCCGACATATCGATGCGCACCAACGCCGATTCGGTGTCGAACAGGAATTTTGCCAGCGATTTACACAGCTCAGTTTTACCCACCCCGGTCGGACCAAGGAACAGGAATGAGCCGATGGGGCGGTTAGGATCGGCAAGGCCCGCGCGACTTCTGCGAATGGCATTGGCCACCGCATCCACCGCCTCGTTCTGACCAATCACCCGCTCATGGAGCGCATGCTCCATTTGCAGCAGCTTTTCACGTTCGCCTTCAAGCATCTTGGCCACAGGAATACCGGTTGCCTTGGACAACACCTCGGCAATTTCCACATCGGTAACCTTGTTGCGCAGCAGCTTCATGTCCTGCATTTCCGCCTGGGCGGCCAAATCGAGCTGCTTTTCAAGCTCGGGTATGCGGCCATATTGCAGCTCAGACATACGGGTCAGATCCCCGGCCCGGCGGGCCACTTCCAGATCCATCCGCGCCTGCTCTAAATCGGCTTTAATATGCTGAGTGCCAGCCAAAGCTGCTTTCTCGGTACGCCAGATTTCGTTGAGTTCATTGGCCTTGGCTTCAACGTCTTTCAGCTCATGACGCAAATGCTCCAGACGTTTGCGACTGGCTTCATCGTTTTCTTTCGCCAGCGCCTGCTCTTCCAGCTTGAGCTGAATAGCGCGGCGCTCAAGGCGGTCAAGTGACTCGGGTTTGGAGTCAATCTGCATCCGAATGCTGGAGGCTGCTTCATCAATCAGGTCGATAGCCTTATCGGGCAACTTACGATCCGATACATAACGGTGCGACATGCTTGCCGCCGCAACAATGGCCGGATCGGTAATTTCCACATGGTGGTGCAGCTCGTAGCGTTCTTTCAGACCACGCAAAATCGCGATGGTGTCTTCTACTGTGGGTTCGTCCACCAGCACTTTTTGGAAACGGCGCTCAAGGGCGGCATCTTTTTCCACATACTGACGGTACTCATCCAGAGTCGTAGCGCCAACACAGTGCAGCTCGCCGCGGGCCAGCGCAGGCTTAAGCATATTACCAGCATCCATGGCGCCATCGCTCTTACCGGCGCCCACCATGGTGTGCAGCTCATCGATAAAGAGAATAACCTGGCCTTCTTCCTGGGCAAGCTCATTGAGCACGGCTTTCAAGCGCTCTTCAAACTCACCGCGATACTTGGCACCGGCCACCAGCGCGCCCATATCCAGCGATAACACCCGCTTATTCTTGATGCCCTCAGGCACTTCGCCATTGACGATACGCTGGGCAAGCCCTTCGACGATGGCGGTTTTACCCACACCGGGTTCACCGATGAGCACGGGGTTATTTTTACTGCGGCGCTGCAATACCTGAATGGTGCGGCGGATTTCATCGTCGCGACCAATCACGGGGTCAAGCTTGCCCTGCTCGGCGCGCTCGGTCAGGTCGACCGTGTACTTTTTCAGTGCCTGACGATTATCTTCGGCGTTGGGGTCGTCCACCTTCTGGCCGGCACGGATATCCTCAATGGTTTGCTCCAGCCGCTCTTTAGTGGCACCAGCCTGCTTGAGGATTTGCGCCAGGGTGTCGTTACCTTCCAGCGCCGCCAGCACAAACAGCTCGCTGGAGATGTACTTGTCTTTACGCTTTTGCGACAGCTTGTCGCACAGGTTAAGCAAACGAATGAGCGCCTGCGACAACTGCACATCGCCGCCGGTACCTTCCACCTGAGGTTGACGCTCAAGCTCCTGAGACAGCAGCGAGCGCAGGTTACTCACCCGAATGCCAGCCTGAGTTAACAAAGGATGAATAGAGCCGCCATCCTGATTCAGCAATGCCATCATCAGGTGAACGGGTTCGATAAATTGATGATCTCTGCCAAGCGCCAGAGACTGCGCATCGGATATAGCTATCTGGAATTTGTTGGTCATACGATCGAGTCGCATACAGCCTCCTGAAACACGAACTGCAGGAATTCCTGGGTTAGCTAAAAGATGGGGCTGAATGGGGATTTTTCAAGTGGGCAAAATTCACCCACTGCAAAAAAGTGAATCAATCTCGCCAGATAAGCGCAGCCATGCGGCCAGTTACCCGATCGCGGCGATAAGAAAAATAGTCAGCAGGGTTGGAGTAGGTACAAATATTATCGCCAAAACAGTGTTTAATACCTGCACGGCCAAGACGCTGGCGGGCTAGGGCAAAAATATCGGCCAGGAACTTTCCGCCGCCAATGTCTTCAAAGCAGCTTTCGGCGTCGGCATCCTGCGCTATAAAAGCCGCGCGAACCTCAGCGCCCACTTCAAAGGCTTTTGGTCCTATTGCAGGACCAAGATAGGCGTATATCTCTGTTGTGGGTGATTCAAACTTTGCCAACGTGGCTTCAAGCACACCGTCACACAGGCCTCGCCAGCCTGCGTGCGCAGCTGCTACTTCGCGGCCATCTTTGGAGGCAAACAGCACCGGCAGACAATCGGCAGTCATCACCACACAGACGGCGCCAGGCACCCGGCTATAACTGGCATCGGCATCAATAACATCAGCCTGAACATCGACTTGAGTGTCTGCGTGAGTAGAGTCAGTTGCTGATGACAAGGCAGTCAGCACATCGCAACTGATCTCATGCATCTCATGCATCTCATGCATCTCATGCATCTCATGCATCTCATGCATCTCATGCACCTCACGCACCTCATGCACCTCGTGCACCTCTATGCCATGCACCTGATTGAGCCACACTGGCTGAGATTTCAACCCAAGTTTATCAAACAGGATGTCACGGTTTTTAAGCACGCAGCCGGCATCATCCCCCACATGCAGCCCCAAATTGAGGCTGCTGTACGGAGCCTGGCTTACACCACCGTTACGGGTGGTAAACGCCAGCTGTACCCCCTGAGGGATGAGCCAGTCGCCGATGGGCATGCTACAGGTGATCCTGCGGGTTGGCTTCGGTGTCTTTGCGAAGCGCCTTGGTCAACTGCACCATATCCTCAGGAATAGGCGCATTAAAGGTCATAATTTCCATGGTGACCGGGTGCGCAAGCTCCAGCCTTACCGCGTGCAGCGCCTGGCGGGTGAAGGCTTTCAGGATTTCAAAAAACTCCGGGCTGGCATTTTTTGGTGGTTTTGGACGGCCACCATATACAGGGTCGCCCACCAGTACATGACCAATATGGGCCATGTGGACACGAATTTGGTGGGTACGGCCTGTTTCCAGACGCAGGCGCAAGCGGGTGTGGGCACGGAATTTTTCTGCCACCCGGTAGTGAGTCACCGAAGGACGACCACTGTGATGCACCGCCATATGGGTACGCTTGGTCGGGTGACGGCCGATAGGCGCATCGACTGTGCCGCCAGCGGTCATGGTGCCAAGCACTATGGCTTCGTACTCACGGGTGATTTCACGGGCTTGCAATGCGGCCACCAGATGAGTCTGGGCCTCGACGGTTTTGGCCACCACCATCAAACCTGTAGTGTCTTTATCCAGACGATGGATGATACCGGCTCTGGGCACATGCTCGATTTCGGGGCAATGGTGCAAGAGTGCATTCATCAGGGTGCCATCGGCATTGCCAGCCCCCGGGTGAACCACCAGGCCCGCCTGCTTATTAATCACCAGAATGTCATCATCTTCATAGACGATATCCAAATCGATGGCCTGAGCCTCAGCCACAACCTCTTCTTCGAGGAAGGCTTCGATTTCGATCACCTGGGATTCCAGCACCTTTTCACGGGGCTTGGTCACGGCAACGCCATCTATATAGACGTTGCCCGCCAGGATCCACTCCTTGATGCGGGTGCGTGAATAGTCGGGAAATAATTCCGCGACGGCCTGATCGAGTCTCAGCCCCGTTTGTGTTGCTGAAATCTCGCTTTTTAGATTAATCTCTTGGGTCATGGGAACCGTACCCCTGCATTGGGGTCCAAATTGGTGTGCTATCTGTTACAATCGGATGTTCTCCATTTTATCGTGAAATGGAAGAATTCTTAACTACAACTTCAAAAGAATTGAATTCGCGTATGTCAAAATTTGCCAAAGGCTCGGCCGTTGCCTTGTTAGCCCTGGTTCTGAGCGCTTGTAGCAGCTCGGGTAGTCAGGAAGATGTTGTACTGAGCCAGAAGTCGCCTGACGCGCTTTATGCCCAGGCCCGAACCTCCATGGAGCTGGGTAATTTCTCCAAAGCAGTCAAGAGCCTGGAGGCCCTGGATTCCCGTTTTCCCTTTGGCCCGCACAAGACTCAGGTGCAACTGGATCTGATCTACGCCTACTATAAGTTGGACGATACGCCACAGGCGATTGCCAACATCGACCGCTTCCTGCGTTTGAACCCCACCCACCCCGATGTTGACTATGTGCAATATATGCGGGGTCTGGTAAACATGCAGGCCGACAGCTATCTGTTCCACGAGATGATGAACATCGACCGTACCGACAGGGATCCCAAGAACGCCATGGATGCCTTCAAGGATTTCGACCGGCTGCTGAAGACCTTCCCCAACAGCAAGTATGCCGCCGATGCCCGTCAGCGGATGCAATATTTGAAGAATCGTCTGGCACGCTACTCCATTCAGGTAGCCGAATACTATGTAAAGATGAACGCCTGGAGTGCCGCCGCTGTGCGTGCTCAATCTGTGATGGAGTCCTTCCCGGGTACCCCTTCTACTGAACGGGCGCTGGAAATCATGGCCGAAGCTTATGATGAGCTGGGCCAAGAACAGCTTAAATCCCACGTACTGATGGTGATGCGGGAGAATTATCCCAACAACGAAATGCTGCAAGACTGAGCATTCCTCCCTTTTATAACGCCCGGCAAATCGCCGGGCGTTGTTTTTTTACCCACCCAAGCCTGAAAATCTACGCTTTGATTTTCCTTTTCGCTTTCTACATGGGCGCTACAGCCAAATTGCCGTCCGGCAAAAACCCTTCTTAAAAACGGCGAACCCAACCGGGTTGCACAAGAAAAATACACAAAAACACCGCTTTCAGGCGGTTTTGGGCAAAACTTATCCAAACACACATATTTTTGAAATATTCCTAAGAAAAGAGTTGACTCAAAACCCCAAAAGCTATTTAATGCACCCCGTCGCCCGAATAGCTCAGTTGGTAGAGCAGCGGATTGAAAATCCGCGTGTCCCTGGTTCGATTCCGGGTTCGGGCACCACCTTCAACTTAAGGTGCTCAGGCGACTGAGAAAAATTGCAAAGAAGTACAGTGCAGGTGTGGTGGAATTGGTAGACACGCCAGCTTCAGGTGCTGGTGCCCTTACGGGCGTGGAAGTTCAAGTCTTCTCACCTGTACCACTTTGCGATTATAGTTAGCTGTACAAAGACTCATTGTGCAGGTGTGGTGGAATTGGTAGACACGCCAGCTTCAGGTGCTGGTGCCCTTACGGGCGTGGAAGTTCAAGTCTTCTCACCTGTACCAATTAACACAAAGAGTCTTTAACAATACAGTGCAGGTGTGGTGGAATTGGTAGACACGCCAGCTTCAGGTGCTGGTGCTCTTACGAGCGTGGAAGTTCAAGTCTTCTCACCTGTACCAACAAATTAACCTCGCTCAGGCGAGGTTTTTTTGTGCCTGAAATTCCCCTTCTCCCCCGAATTACCCCTCCTTTTGCTATACCTATAGTTATGGCTCAACCAAAGGCATGACTGAGCCACCATCAAGGAAGCGTCATTTCCCTGTTTGGGGGTGTGTGATGAACCAGTTGCAGATCAAGCACAAAATGCTGCTTGGCTTCTTTCTTCCCGTGTCCTTACTGATCATATTGTGCGGCGCGTCGCTGACCATCATGTCGAAAATCGAAGATGGCGTGCTCAGCATCTATAACGATCGTGTGGTACCTCTGGAAGATCTCAAACTGATTGGCGATGACTATGCAGTATTTGTTATTGATGCCATCAACAAGGCCAATGCCGGCGGCTTCAGCGCGGAAGAAGCAAGAAGTGGCCTGGTAGATGCCAGCCAGAGCATCGACAAGCGCTGGCGCAAATACATGGCCACCGAACTGACAGACGAAGAAAGAGCACTCGCCAGTGAAGCCGAGGGGCTGTTTGGCCCGGCCAACGAGCAAATTGGCAAGTTACAGAATAAGCTGAACGGCCTTTCCGGTAATATCAGCGGCCAACTCTCAAACGACATCATGCCGCTTTACAATGTGATAGACCCCATCAGCGGCAAAATCGCCGAACTGGTTACTTTGCAAATCAAGATAGCCGGTGAAGAGCGTGCCAAGGTAGAGTCGCTCCACTCAAGCTCTGTTGTCTGGTTCTCCGTTTTGGCAGTATTCGCGGTGGTGGTCACCTCACTATTCGGCTATTGGGTCAACCGCGGGGTAATGCTGCCGGTAACCGAAATACGTCGAAAGCTCAGGCTTATCCGCGAGCAATCCGACATGACAGTCAGCTTTGACGTATTCCATGAAGACGAGCTTGGACACATCAGCAAAGATCTTAACGGCGTGGTGGAGCATCTGCAGGGCATTTTAAAGAGTATTGCCGACGCTGCAGGCACCCTGGGTGATGCCGCTGATGAGTTGAATGAATTTACCCAGCAAGCCAACGAACGCATGTATCAGCAGCAGTCGGAAACCGAGCAGACTGCAACTGCCATGAATCAAATGACAGCAACCGTGGCCGAGGTTGCCCAAAGCAGTAACTCAGCCGCTCAATCGGCCAAAAGCGCTGACGACAGTGCGACCAAAGGCGACAATATTGTCCAGCAGTCCATTTCCAGCATGTCGGCACTGGCCAATCAAATCCAAAGCACAGCCTCAGTGATTGGCCAGCTCGCAACCGAGAGCCAGAACATTGGTCGGGTGCTGGATGTGATTAAGAGTATCGCCGAGCAAACTAACCTGCTGGCGCTGAATGCCGCAATCGAAGCAGCCCGTGCCGGTGAGCAGGGACGCGGTTTTGCGGTGGTAGCGGATGAAGTGCGAACCCTGGCCCAGCGCACCAGTGAATCGACTCAGGAAATTGAGTCGATGATTGAGTCACTGCAACAAGGGGTTAAAAGTGCCGTCAGCTCCATGGAGCAAGGGATAAATCAGGTAGATGAAGCCAACCGCAGTACCAATGAAGCTGGCGTTGCCCTCAGGGAAATCGTCACCGCAGTAGATAGCATCACCCAGCTCAACACCCATATCGCGACGGCGGCGGAGGAACAGAGCAGCGTGGCAGAGAGTATCAACCGCAGCATTATCGCCATCAGTGATATCGCCCAGACCTCAACCCAGGCTTCAAACGATATGACCAATGCAGTGGCGAAGCTTGCAAGCCTGGCAGGACAAATGCGCAAACAGGTGGGTACCTTCACCCTGTAAGCCGCCGGGATTGCTCGGCTGTAGCGGATTAGCCGCGGCTTCTACTGCTGTTGCCTTTGCTGCTGTAACCGCAAAGACCGGACACCCAGCGTGAGCGAATGGGCAGCAATAAGTAACCTAAGTCCCCCCTTTAAAATGACCGCCACGGCGGTCTTTTTATTTGCACCAGTAAGAAATGACTCTCATCAGGTGTTTATTTACCGCTCCTCAGTCTCGCACTTATTTGCCTCAGCGCTTATTTGCCACGTCGATTAGTGACCACGCGGCTTACTTGCCATGTCGATTGGTCACCTCGTAGCCTGTATGCCGCGTTTTGGGATACGCATTCAGCTCTCTGCCGGCGCGTTTTCCAAAGTCTGGCGGGGTGTAAATCAACTCAGCACGGCCACTTACCTCTCGGGCCATTCTCCGAGGTTCAGGACACCTGTAACCAGAGGCGCCCTGAACGCTATTCCAGATGTTTTAAATGAGCTGATGTGCACCGCAGCCGATATCAACTGTGGTCAACAATATGAGTAATGTAAGGAGAGATACAAGGATACTAAACGAGAAAGGAAAGCGAGCAAAAGCAAGCTATCGCACTTGGGCTCTCAAAACGTCAGGCACTCAAAGCAGCAGGTCCCGCATCAACCAACAGTTTTCACCAACTTGGCCGCCTGCATAAAGCGCAGACACACGCGGTTCCTGCCCTCAGACTTCGCCAGATACAGCTGCTTATCGGCCATCACCAACATATCCTGCCAAGAAGTATCATCAAACTGTCTGTCATACCGCTCAAACAGAATGCCACCGATACTGATGGTGACGCAGCCAAATTGCCCTGCCGGATGAAGAATAGCCATGGAGCGGATCCGCACCAACATCCGCTCGGCCAGACGTTCAATTTGGGTAACATTATCACCATGAACAACCACACAAAATTCTTCACCGCCAAAACGGGTAACCAGTTCACCGCGGCGGCGACATTCAATCAGCAGCGCCTGAGCGATCGCGAGCAGTGCTTTATCGCCGGCACTGTGGCCCTGGGTGTCGTTGAACTTTTTAAATTCATCCACATCAACCATTAAAAAGCCCAACGCCCCCTTACCTTCCCGCCACTCCTTATGAGCCCGTTCGGCAAATGCTTCAAGCCCACGGCGGTTGGCAATACCTGTGAGTGGATCTTTCAGTGACAAGGATTCAAGGTAGTTTTGGTGCCGCTCCAGCATTTCGGCAAGCTGGTTGAAAGACGATGTCAATCTGTCGAGCTCATCCAAAAAGAAGCGTTGATTTATCTTTATCATCCGCCCTCTGGTAGTCATCTTCATCAGCACCCGATTGATGTTGCCAAGGGGCGTTAACACCAGCAGCGAAATTGGCACAGTACCAATCAGCAGTACCACCATAAAGGTAATGAATATCAGCCCAGACTCACGGGAAATAAAGGACGGTAGCTCGCCCTTTTGATGCCTGACGGTAAGTACCAACGCGGGAGACTGGAACACATCTTCCAAAAGCCACTGATGAGTTTGCAGCACATCCTGGATAGTGATTAGACCTTGCAGGGTAGGCAAACTGCCGTGAAGCCTGGGGTTCGCCAGTGCCATGCTGGATTCTACCAGCGTAAGCTGCTTAAGCTTCTCGGTCAGAGCCACATCCACTATGCGTACCACCATAAAGCTGCCGACAATCTTGCCCACGCCCTTACTTGGCAACACTGTACTGTTACTGAAAAACATCACCTTGGCGCCGTGCCTCAGGATCCCTGAACGACTGCTTGGTCTGTCGTTGGCAAGCTCATCCTCCCCCGGCAGCACCCGGCCAAACCAAATGGGTTGATTCTGAATGTCCTCCGGCAGCAGTCCGGGCTGAGATTGATAGGCCCAGATCAGTTTGCCTTTGGTATCAAACAGGAAGGCGCCGTCCATATCAGCGGCTACAAAGGCCTCGTCATACAGATTGGATTCGACAAACTCATCGGTAGGACTCTTGGCAAATTCTACCATTTCGTCCCACACGGCATAATCGAAACTGAAGGTGGTCAGTGGCTGACGAAAGAAATCCATCCCAGCCTGCAAGGCGCGAACTTCCATTACTTGCTGATCTTTTAGTTCATGCAACAGACTTGGCCGCAGAAACAGGCCATAGAGCAGAAAGGAAGTCACAAACGCTATTAGGGTGAGTCCACCGCCAAGCAGCAAGGTAAAGTGATTTAGCCTCATAGTCCCAGCCCCAGCCATTCATACTTTAAGCTTAGCCAGCGACACAGAATTTGCTGAAAAAATAAAAGCCGCTCAATGGCGGCTTTTATATGACTTTTCAAGATCTAGGCGATATTGAATCGCTACACAATCCTGAACTGACTCACGGCGTTTTTGAGGTACTCCGCCCGCTCACGCACATCGTCCGATGCCTTGGCATTGGCCAGCGCGGCATGGGAAGACTCATCGGCGATGTCACGGATGATCACCACGTTCTTGTTCACCTCGGCGGCCACCGAGCTTTGCTCTTCAATGGCAGCGGCAATCTGGGTGCTCATGTCCATAATGTTGGTGACATCGGCATTGATCTGCGCCAGCAAGGTACCGGCACTGGCCGCTTGCTCGGCACTTTCACCGCCTTGACGCTGACTGGCTTCCATCAGTTGCACAATGGAGCGGGTACGGCTTTGCAGGGTTTGAATAATGCCGGCAATCTCTTCGGTGGACTCCTGGGTACGCATGGCCAGAGAGCGAACCTCGTCGGCCACCACCGCAAAACCCCGCCCCTGCTCACCGGCACGGGCCGCTTCGATAGCGGCGTTCAGCGCCAGCAGGTTGGTTTGCTCGGCAATACCACGAATAACATCCAACACACTGCCGATGGTGCCGCTGT
This sequence comes from Shewanella zhuhaiensis, assembly GCF_022484835.1. Taxonomy (NCBI): domain Bacteria; kingdom Pseudomonadati; phylum Pseudomonadota; class Gammaproteobacteria; order Alteromonadales; family Shewanellaceae; genus Shewanella; species Shewanella zhuhaiensis. The sequence continues at coordinate 498,179 of NZ_JAKUDL010000003.1, read as the reverse complement.
CGCGCTCAAGTTCAGAAACCACAGTGGCAGAGCTGTTGAGCTGCTGTGCCAGCGACTGGATTTTTTCGATGGTCTGCTCCACGCCCAACTGACCATTCTGGGCATTGGTGTGGGTTTGATTGGCGCGCTCGGCGGCAAGTTCGGTGTTCTTGGCAATCTCATCGATGGTGGCGCCCATTTCAGTAATGGCGGTGGCGACCATATCGGTTTCGTTAAGTTGGCGCATCACGCCATCAGAGGTGCGGGTGGCGTTTTCAGACAGCTCGCTGCACGACTCGTGCATCACAGCAACGGCTTCATTCACTTGTTGGATCAGTGCCTGGAAACTTTCCACCATCTGATTAAAGTGCAAGCCAACTTCAGCAATCTCATCTTCACTGGTGGTATCGCATCTGAGGGTCAAATCCTTTTCACGTCCCACCTGGGAAATCACCTGGTTAATATTGTTGATGGGGCGAATAATGGCGCGAATGATCATCAGGGTCACAATGGCCACCAGCGCGGCAATCACCGCAAACAGGGTGGTGGCCATAAAGACACTGTCTGACTCTTCGTCGTGGATCTCGGCCAGTGCCAGCTCACGCAGCTCGAGTGTCATCAGGTCGATTTCACCCACCACTTTGCGCAGTTCACCGAGCTTGCCTTCCTCTTTAGCCAAGCCAAACTCTTTCTCTTTATTCACCAAGGCTTCGAAGTTCTTTTTATAATCCGCCATCAACTGACGAACCTGCACTTTCACTGACTCGTCCAGATCGGCGTTGTCCAGCACTGAGTTGAAATTCCCCAGCGTCTTCTGAAACTTATCCATGTAGCTGGCGTCACGGCGAAGCATAAAGTCTTTTTCATTGCGACGCAGTTGCAGCATTTGCACCGCAATCTCGGCCTGATCGTATTGCTTAAGCAGGGTTTCGACGTTATGCACTGCATCGCGCAGTGCCCCGTACAGCCCGGCTTTTGGATTCAGGCCAATTTGCTGCTCAAGCACCACAACATCGGCAAACAAAGCCAGATACTGATTCACCAGCACTTCAAAGCGGTTAAGCGCCGTCGGGGGGATCTCATATTCGGCAAACACTTGCTGGATGTAGACCAGCTTGGTCAGCAAGGCATCAGCGTGCTTTTTATGGTCAGCCACGTACTCCATTTCTTTGCGGTCGAGAAAGTCTTTTTCATCCTTTCTCAGCTCCAGCATATCCCGTTCAAGCTCCACCACGGTTTGGGCGGCAAGGGCTAATTCCACCTGAGTTTTCCCCGAGTAGAGCTGAAGGCCAAACATGGCGACCAGTGCACCGATAGACAGGGCTGCACTGAGCATTAATTTTTGACGAATGAGCATGTTACTCTCCCCGGTTGCCCGCTCTTATTAACTGTAGACCCTAAGTTCGAAATTGGTATACGGACGCATCCCTGTCACAAAAATGTCACCAATATTTTCTGTTGCAATTTTGCAAATGAAAAGCAATTTTTACCATTAAATTATTCAATTACTGTAGATTTTACAGATACACACTAACCAGGCCAGCATTCACACCAGCACGGCAAAAGAGCACATTTACAGCGCCAAGCAATATTGCATACAATATTCCAAAATTCTTCTCTGCACGTTTTGCTTTACGTGCCCACACAGGTGCTGCCCATGAACGTTATCAACGCCCACCAGGTGCATCAGTCACTGACTTTTGATGCCCTGATTGCTGCCCTGCGGCAACAATTTGCCCGCCCGTCTTCCATTCCACAGCGGCAGGTTTACCCGCTGGCCGCCGACAGCCACGACGCCTTTGCGGTTCTGCCAGCCTGGGACGACGACAGCATAGGCGTGAAAGCCTTTACTTACCTTCCTGATAATCCTGCCAAAAATCCTGGGTTTCAGAGCCTTTACTCGCAAATTCTATTGTTCGATCGTCAAACCGGTGCTCCGCAGGCATTGGTGGATGGCACCAGTGTTACCTACTGGCGCACCGCGGCGGTTTCAGCGCTGGCGGCCGATTACCTGGCTCGAAAGGACAGCTCCCGGCTGCTGGTGATGGGCACGGGGAATCTGGCGCCTTTCATGGCCCTGGCGCATGCCAGTGTCAGACCCATCCGTGAGATCAGAGTGTGGGGGCGAAACTCTGCCAAATGCGAGCAGGTGTGCCGGCAAATTCAGGTGGCAAGGCCAGATATGACAGTGACCATCAGCCAGACCCTTGAACAGGATGTACCCTGGGCCGATATCATCAGCTGTGCCACCGGCAGCCCGGAGCCGCTTTTCAGCGGCGCCTTGGTCACGCCAGGTACCCATACCGACTTTGTCGGCAATCACCATAAAAACTGTAGGGAATGTGATACAGAACTGGTGATAAATGCTCAGGTTTTCGTCGATTCACGCCTGAATGTATTTAACGAAGCTGGAGAACTGCTGCTGCCGGTAGCCGAAGGGCGTTTTGCCCTGTCTTCGGTCAGGGCCGAACTTTCACAGCTTTGCAGCGGCGAAGTTGGTGGCAGACAATCGGATGACGACATCACCCTGTTTAAAAGTGTGGGCTCCGCCCTTGCCGATTTGGCCGGAGCAAGGCTTGTATATCAGCGTCTTAACCAAACCAATCGCGAGCCGATATAAGCGTTTTCACATCCGTTTGACTGCAATTAACCGTCGGGATGTAAAAAAATTGGCATCCCGACTAAACCTTTCTATCTTGGGCATCTGTCTTAAATAGCAAACAAAGACCGATGGAACCCAAGGTGCTCCCCATCTCCAAGCAAGCCAGTACACAGCAAGCAGACGTCAGCGACAGCCATTTGGCCCAGCTGGCCGCTGACGGCGATAAGCTCGCCTTTGAACAGCTGTATCAACGGCATCATAAACGGATTTATGCCCTGGCACTGCGCCTTGGCGGCGAGCCCAGCCTTGCCGATGAAATTCTGCAGGAAAGTTTTGTACGCCTGTGGCACAAGCTGCCGCAGTTTCGCGGTGAGAGCCAGTTTGGCACCTGGTTTTATTCGCTGGCGCTCAATCAGGCGCTGAATACCCTCAAGCAGCACCGCAACTTTTGGGCACGTTTCATCCCCGACTGGCAGTTACAGGACGCGCCGCAGTCATCGTCGCAGGACGATAATCTTCTGCTCGACCGTTTAATTCTGCGACTGCCGGAGCGGGCGCGACTGGTATTCGTACTCTTTGCCGTTGAAGGCTTCTCCCACGAGGAAGTGGCCAAAGTGCTTGGTATTTCAGCTGGCACCAGCAAAGCCCACTACCACAGAGCGCGGGAACTGATGAAGGAGATGCTGTCATGACCAATGCAGCCGACAAACGCCTCGACCAACTGATTGCCAATGCCCCCAGGGAGCTGACGCCGACCGCGGCTAACTGGGATGCAATTGCCGCAAGACTCGACCGCCCGCAGCCAACGCGGGCCGAAGAAGACCGGAAACAAGCACGGCCCACAAGGCTACCCTGGTATGTGCCCACCGCGGTGGCTGCAACGCTGCTGCTGGCCCTGACACCGCTGATGCCGCTGATGCCGCTGACGCCCAATGGCAATGCACCCGAAGTGGATACCAGCCTGCTGCCGCTGATTGAAAGCATAGAGCTTGCTCATCGCCAGGAAGTGGCTTCCCTTGCCGAGTCTTCCAACCACGGCTGGCAACGGGTGGGTTTTCAGGAACCGGTGGATGCCGGGCTTAAAGAGCTTCGGGAGGCCGCGCGGCTAATCCTTGGCTCGCTCAAAGCCAATCCGAATGACAAACAACTTTGGCAGCTCTGGCTCTGGGTCCAGCGCCGCGAAATTGAACTTCTCACCCAGGGACAAAGGTTGCCAGCCGGCGCCACACAAGGAGACACCCTATGAAGACACTGCATTCACTGTCGCTGCTGTGCCTGCTCGCAAGCCCATTATTTGCCGCCGAAAAAGTGGACCAAAGCCTGGACCTTGGTGCCCAGTCGGTGCTGGAAATCCGGGTTCAACGCGGCAACGTTGAATTAAGCCCCTGGGATCAGAACAAAATTCAGGTGCAGGGCACCCTGGACGAACTCAGTAAAGGTCTGATTTTTGAAAGCCAGGACGGCCGTATTCTGCTGGAAGACAAGATGCCCAAAAGCTATCAGGGTAAAAACAATCAGGGCTCAAATCTGGTCATTAAGGTGCCAAGCGCATTGACCTTGAAAGCCGAAGGCGTGTCAGCCGACTATCAGGTTAATGGCCTCAATGGCGAGCTGGATCTTGGTACTGTATCCGGCGACATCAAGGCAGGCGCACTTGGCGGCAGAGTCAACTTCAACACGGTTTCCGGTGAAATTGACGCCACAGGACTGAGCGGCAAAGTGAGCATGGAAACCGTCTCCGGCGCCATCAAGGACAAGGACTCCAGCAGCCCGGATGCCAGCTACAAGTCCGTGAGCGGTGATATCAAGCTCGATACTGAAGCTCAGGTGGTGCATATCGAACAGGTATCGGGCGATACTGAAGCCAGGCTCGCCAATGCCCGCGCGCTGCAGTACAACGCCGTCAGTGGCGATGCAGAGCTCGCACTCAAAGGTGATGTGAAGGTATCGGGGGAGTCCGTCAGCGGCGATATCCTGATTAAGCTGCTCACTAATGCCGACGCTCGCGTCGCCATCAATGGTGGCCCGGGAGGCAAAATTAGCAACGGCATTTCCAGCGAAGCACCCAAGAAGTCTAAGTATGGTGCTGGCAGCAGCCTGAACATGCAGCTTGGCAACGGCAAGGGAGTGATTGAACTCTCGACCCTGAGTGGCACCCTGTCGCTGGAATGAGCCAGACACTCGGAGAAAAACAACAAAGGCCTTCATTGAAGGCCTTTTTTATACTTTTGCATCAAGTGGCGCACGTGAACAGCGGCGCCGTTAACCGCAGGCTGGAGGCGAGTTCGCTGCGCTACTTCACAAGCGATTTCACACGCTAGTTAACAGAGGCTATTTCGGCCTCGGTCAGGTAACGCCACTCTCCAGGCTCAAGCGCCGGGTCAAGCTCGATGGCTCCTACCGCCTCGCGGTGCAGGCCAACCACCTTGTTTCCCACCGCAGCAAACATCCGCTTTACCTGATGGTACTTGCCTTCGGTAATGCCGAGCAGAGCTTCGGTGTCCGCCAGGATCTCAAGCACTGCAGGCTTGGTCAGCCCCTCTTCACCATTGAGTTGCAGCCCGCCGGCAAAGGTATCAATCAAATCCGGAGTAAGCGGGTCAGCCAGTTGTACCCGATAGCGCTTGGCGCAATCGCGCTTTGGGGAGGTGATCTTGTGCGACCACTGACCATCGTCAGTAATAAGCACAAGCCCGGTGGTATCGGCATCGAGACGCCCGGCAATGTGCAGTTTGTCGGCACGGGCAATATCGAGCAGCGAAATCACCGACGGATAGTATTCATCCTGGGTGGAACAAATGGTGTCCACCGGCTTGTTCAGCATCAGATAGCGAATGCCCACCAGCTCAAGGTGTTCACCTTCAAGACAGACGCGCGCGCCCTCCGGCACTTTAAAGGCCGGATTCGTCACCACCTCACCGTTGCAGGTAACATCGCCGCCGCTAATGGCCTTTTTTGCCATACCACGGCTAAGGTCGGTGGTTTCCGCCAGAAATTTATCCAGTCTCACAATCATCTATCCCACAGTGAATTTGCGCCGCCATTATGCCGCGGCGACACTAAAAGGCAATGTCGACAGTTTTGCTTACAACCCTTAACAAACTATTGTTGCCCCGCCCTTGTTTACATTCCTGCAAAAGCCTTAACATATCGGCCGGACACAAGCACAGTAACCGCCTGTTAACCGGACGAAATACTTAAAAAGGTATCGAACGGAGGCGAAACAACCAAGGAAAAGCAATGAGAAAAGTACTCATCGGGGGATTGTGTGCCTCGCTCATCATGGGTCTGGCCGCGTGCAATCAAGAAAAAGCTGCAGAAACCAAAGCGCCTGAAGTCGCCAAAACCGCAGCCGCAGAAGCCGTAGCCAAAGCCCTGGGCTCAGGTATTGATTTTGCCAATTTCGACAAGAGCGTCCGCCCACAGGATGACTTCTACGACTATGTGAACGGCACCTGGAACAAGAACACCGAGATCCCGGGCGATCGCACCAGCACCGGCGCCTTCTACGATTTGCGTGAAAAGTCACGTGACGACGTAAAAGCCATCATCGACGAAGTAGCTGCAACCCCGAACCTGAAAGAAGGCACAGACGAGCAGAAAGTTGCCGATCTGTACCGTTCCTTCATGGATGTGGAAACCCTCAACAAGCTGGGCATCACCCCTATTCAGCCAGAGCTGGATGCCATCAAGGGCATTGCCAACACTGACGATCTGGTGAAATTTTTCGCCCACAGCCAAATCGTTGGCGGCGGCACTCCAATGGCATTTTACATTGGTGTGGATGCCAAAGACTCCAGCCGCTATGCCACTCACATCTGGCAATACGGCCTGAGCCTGCCTGAGAAAGATTACTACTTCAACGAAGACGAGCGCTTCGTGAAAATTCGTGACGCCTTCAAGGCTCACATCGAAAAAATGTACGAACTGGCTGGCCTGAGCGGCGGTAAAGAAGCTGCTGAGACCGTACTTAAGCTGGAAACTGCCATCGCCAACGCCCACTGGAACGTGGTTGACGTTCGCGACAGCACCAAGACCTACAACAAGTACCTGGTTGCCGACCTGCCAAAGCTGGCGCCGGACATCAACTGGGGCCTGTATCTGGCGGCTCTGGGTGCCGACAAGCAAACCGACATCATCATCAACCAGCCAAGCTTTGTTGAAGGCCTGAACGCCCTGGTGAAGAGTGAGTCGCTGGACAGCTGGAAGACTTACCTGCAGTGGCAAACCCTGACCCACGCCGCCGGTTACCTCACCGAAGCGCTGGACAAAGAAAACTTTGAGTTCTTCTCCAAGACCCTGAACGGCCAGGCCGAGCAGCAACCACGCTGGAAGCGCGGTGTTGCCTCAGTAAACGGCATGCTCGGCGAAGTGGTAGGTAAAGTGTACGTGAAGCGTCACTTCGCACCAGAAGCCAAAGCCCGTATGCAGGAACTGGTTGAAAACCTGCGCGGTGCCTACGGTAAGAGCATTGAAGAGCTGTCCTGGATGAGCGCCGACACCAAGGTAGCCGCCAAAGACAAGCTGGCCAAGTTCAATCCAAAAATTGGCTACCCCAACAAGTGGGAAGACTACAGCAAGCTGACCATCAAGGCCGATGACCTGATTGGCAACGCCAAGCGCGCGTCTGCTCAGGAGCATGAAAAAGAGCTGGCCAAGCTGGGTGCCCCAATCGATCGCGACGAGTGGCACATGACCCCACAAACCGTGAACGCCTACTACAACCCAACCATGAACGAAATCGTGTTCCCTGCCGCTATTTTGCAGCCACCTTTCTTCAACATGGAAGCCGATGATGCTGTGAACTACGGTGGTATCGGTGCGGTTATCGGCCACGAAATGGGCCACGGCTTCGACGATCAGGGTGCCAAGTTCGACGGCGAAGGTAACCTGCGTGACTGGTGGACCGAGCAGGATCTGCAGGAGTTTGCTGCCCGTGGTAAGGCCCTGGTTGAGCAGTACAACGGCTATCAGGTGTTTGACGACCTGCACGTGAACGGCGAGCTGACCCTCGGCGAAAACATCGGTGACCTGTCTGGCGTGACCATCGCCTACAAGGCCTACAAGATGTCACTCAACGGCAAAGAAGCGCCGGTTATCGACGGTCTGACCGGCGACGAGCGCTTCTTCATCGGCTTTGCCCAAATCTGGCGCGCCAAGATGAAAGAAGAAGCATTGCGTAACCGCGTGGCCACCGACCCGCACTCACCGGCCAAGTTCCGCGCCCTGGGCGCGCTGTCGAACATGCCTGAGTTCTACAGCACCTTCGATGTGAAAGAAGGCGACGCCATGTATCTGGCCCCTGAAAAGCGCGTGAAAATCTGGTAATCCAGACGCGCCCACAAGGGTAAAAATCAGTAAAAACTGATACAAATCAAGGGTGCCTCAGGGCGCCCTTTTTTTTATATCAGGCCATGGTTATACTCGGCTAATTCCAAGGAGTAATCACCATGCACGAACTCATCGAACAACTACAAGAAATGAGTGAACAGGTTCCGGTACCGCTGGAACTGCCTTCATTTGATCAATTGATTGACGTGGAAGAAGAGATACTGATCCCACTGCCATCTGAGCTAAAAGAATACCTGCTGCATGCCAGTGACGTGATTGTGGGCAGTCTGGAGCCAGTCACAGCCGCCGACCGTCAAAGCCACACCTTCTTACCGGAAGTGGCTGCTTATGCCTGGTCCATCGGCCTGCCCCGCGCCATGATACCTATCTGCCAGAACGGCGATAACTTTTACTGTATCGATCAGGAAGGTCAGGTACACTACTGGGCCTTTGGCGACTTCACCGAAGACCAGTGGGACTCCTTCTGGGAATGGGCCGAAGACGTCTGGATGAACAGTTAATTACGGAAACCATCATGGCAAAAGAGATTGGCCTCAACGGCATTGAAATGCAGTACCTGAGGCTGTCACTGGGCCTGAGCCCTGCGCAGGCGGGCACAGTCACCGGCCACAGTGAAGATGAGGTGATTGCCTGGGAAGCAGGCAGCACTGAAGCGCCCGGTCTGGCACAGAAAAAACTGCTGGATATCGACGAAGTGATTGAGATGCAGGTGCTGAACACCTCAGACGGCATCGAAGCCATGTTCAAAAAAGAGCCCAAGCGCCGCCTGGCCTTTGTGGTTTACCCCACGCAAGCCCTGTACGCCCAGTACAACCCGGAGTTTTTAAGCTCGCTGCCCCTGGCAGAGCTGTACAACACCTCCGCCTGGCGCATCAAAAAAGAGTGCCAACTGATGCTGGAAGTCGAAGTGACCCTGGTGCCTCTGGATGTGGAGAGCTACAAAGCCTTCCGCGAGCAAAATAGCCTCGGTGAAAGCCGTGAAAGCCGCGCCAAGTGGGCCGCAGCCCAGCTGAAATAAGCCTCAGGCATTATTACTGTACATAGCAATTGCAATACATAAAAAACGGCATCCCCTGGATGCCGTTTTTGTTGCTGATGCGGTTATCAGAAGTTCATGGTCACCTTGGTGTACACGTAACGGCCCAATGGGTTGTGAATTGACATCACATAACCATAAAGGTCTGAGTCACCATCGCCGATAGCAAATGGCGGCTCTTCATCCAGCACGTTGTTTACGCCCACTGTCCACTTGAAAGTTTCGCTGAAACGATAAGATGCTGACATATCGACCAATATCTGTGAGTCCACAGTACGGGACTGGTTCCGGTCGAAGTCCAGATCGCCATCGAAATCAATATCCGGTGTATCTTCAAATTCGCCAATATAGGTGAGGTTGAGGTTAGCGGCAAAGTTATCCAATCTCCAGTTGGTAGTTGCCAACCAACGATACTGTGGGTAACGGTATTCACCGGTCCATTCGCGACCATCTTTCTCGAATTTGTGCAGATAACTCATCTCCAGACCAAATTTCAGGTCACCATAGCTGTCCATCTCCATAGTGTAATGGCTCGACAGATCCATACCCTGCGCTTCCTGAGCGCTCAGGTTGATAAAGCTTGAGTGAATGACATCGATGGGGCCCAGTGACTGACCAGGCTGTGGCGCCAGACGTTCACAGATGGTACTGCTTTGATCATTACAATTGGCATTGTAGATTTCGCCCAACGGCTGCTTATCAATCTTGTTATCCTGAGTAATGCTGAAGATATCAAAACCAATATCAAACGCTTGGGATGGTGCCCAAATCAGACCCACGTTCCAGGTTTCAGACTCTTCTGGTCCCAGCTCTGAGTTGCCAGCAAACTCGGTGTTGTAATCGAGGGCTGTACAATCCACACCGTCTGCTGCGCAGCGATAATTATCGATAAAGAAGCTGCTTTCTTCTGAAGGACCCAAGCCAATCTGCGCCAGAGATGGCGCACGGAAGCCGGTAGCCCAAGAGCCACGGGCTGTCAGCTCGTCAGTAATCCCCCACTGAAACGCTACCTTAGGATTGGTAGTGGAACCAAAGTCACTGTAGTGGTCATAGCGGCCAGCTAATTGCAGTTCGAAGTTATCAGCCAGTGGCAGTGAAAACTCCACATAGGCAGCCCACTGATCACGATTAGCAGAGGCAGACACTGACTCGGTACCAAAAATCAAACCACGCTGGAACTGCTCATCAGGCACGTCACTGACATCCTCTTCACGGTATTCCACACCCGCAGCCATCATCACATCACGGTCGCCCAGAGTGAACGCCTGACCAGTCACGCTGGCATCATAGGCTGTCATATGAGACACCCCCTGACGCACCAGACTGGTGGTAATGGCATCAATCACCTCCGGTGAGTTAACCGCCGCACCGAAGGGATTGTAGCGACCGGCATCGATTTCACGCTGCAGATAATCCACCCGCACCCAGCCCTGAGAGCGGTCACCGGATTGGGTCGACTCGCTGCGACCTTTTTGAGCTGTTACTTCCCAATCCCACTCTTTAATTGTACCGCGCAGACCAGCCACCAAGCGCATACTGTCAGATTCAATATCCCAGCGCCGCGCTCCGGCATCTACCGGGCGGTAACGGCCAATTTGAATGTCTTTACCCCAAGGATTGTTTGGATGCGACCCGGGTACGGTAAGGCCTGCAGACTCATCCAGTGGTGTGGCAGCACCACCGGCTTCAGAGGTGTTGTGCTGCACCGCAAATTCGAGGAAGGCAGTCAAATCATCATTAAGGAAGTATTCGAACTGACCAATGGCGCCCACGCGCTCAGCACCGGGAATTGTCAGGTTATACGGACCATAGTCAAACAGACAGCTGCCGCCGGACGTTGCGTTTTCAGGAGGGCAATCGGGGTCGATGGTTTTCACGCCATCTACATAGAAATAGCCAGGATAACCGCGGGATGAACGGAAATCTTCACCGCCGTAGGGTTCCTGATTCGCCGTACCAAAGCGGCCCATTTCATCGGCGCTCAGGGTGCCATTTTTGAAGTAATCGAGGATGATGGATGCGTTACCCTTCTCGCCCTTGGTTCCCCACACCAGACTGGCAGTTTGCTCATCGTAGTTTGGGCCAGTAGCTGTGCCGTAGCCCAGATTAACTTCGATTCCTTCGATGTCTTTTTTCAGCACAATGTTGACTACACCGGCAATGGCATCAGAGCCATAAATGGCTGAAGCGCCATCCTTCAGAATATCAATGCGCTCAATGGCCGATACGGGAATGTTGTTGATATCAACAAAGGAGTTGCTTACGCCTTCAGCAAAGGAGCTGATGGCCACGCGGCGACCATTAATAAGCACCAGAGTTGCGTCAGGTCCCATTCCGCGAAGGCTGATAGAAGCTGCACCATTGGCGGTAGAGTCCTGGCTGTTGCCACGGGTTGAGAAGGCACCGGCTCCGTTGGCGGGGATCTTTTCAAGCAATTGCTGCAGGTTATCAAACCCCATATTGGCAATATCGTCTTTGCCGATGGATTGAATGGGTGAGGGCCCTTCAAGGTCGGTACGTTTGATGCGCGAACCTGTCACTTCGATACGTTCAACTTTTGCGCCATCTTCCGCTGATGCAATGGATGGCAACGCCAGAGCCACCGCCAGAGCGCAAGCGCTCGGGATCCATTTTTGAGCTTTCATAGTCATTCCCCAATTGTGTGGATTGTTGTTTTTTCCCACCGGCGACCGCACACTCCCATCGATGAGTAATTACTGATGTACGCTTCCAAGCTAATCAAATCATTAACAATGTCAACAACACAGAAACAATTGCGCACATTTTTCTGAAGGAAACTTATGTCTGTCGTAAAAAGGATGGAGTGGACACTACCCTGGCTCTTATGCACTTTCACACTGTGGTCTATCACAGGCCTGGTAGCGAAAGCAGATGACACCACGGAGGGGCAAAATCTTGCTCAGAAGACACTAACTCTGACAAAGGCAATCGATGAAGAGCTGGCGACAGACTTTCAAGGCGAGGTGCTGCTGCGCCAGCACGGCCGCCCGCTTTACCTAAGTCCACGGGCAACATCAGATGAGGCCTATGCGACCAAGGGCAATCTTTATGTGATTGGTTCCATGTCAAAAACCGTGTTTGCCGCTTTCTATCTGGCGCAGCATGAAGCGCAGTTAAATCAGCCGCTGGATCAGAATGCCCTGTCGGCGATATTGCGACGGCCTGCGCCACTGACACCCTTGATGCTACTCAGCCACACCTCGGAAATTAATCGAAATGGCAGTGGTTTACATGACAAGAAGCAGGGAGATAAGGCCGCATTTGTCTACAGCAATGCCAATTATCAGCTGCTGGCGAGATTGCTATTCCCTGCCCCTTCCAGCACAGAGCCCAGTGTCCAATCAAACATTCAGCAAGATCACAAGCCAGGGCTCCAAGTGGCGCTGAATGACTTTTTCATCAGCCAGCAATGGGATATCCAGGCACAAACCGGTGAACTCAGCCAGATAATGGCCCGTCAGCCCAGACTCAAGGCGGGCTTTCAAGAGCAGCTGACAGAAAATGGCCCCAGGTTTACCGCCACTGAACTCACTATTTCCGAGCCTGAACTTGCCTCTGGACTCCTGATTGCCTCCGTGGACGGCATGGCAGATTTTCAGGACCGGCTGTTTGGCGGCAAATTGCTAACGGCATCGGCATTGAATGCCATGGTCACACCATGGGCAGAACGGGAACATAGATGGGGGCCCATGAGCTATGGACTCGGGCTTCAAATCGTCGATACCCCTCTGGAGTACAGCCATAGCGGCTATGTACCCGGCTATATGAGCCTGATGCTCTATTACCCCGAGAGCGGCCTGCAACTGGTGATGCTGGACAATGTCTCGCGGGATCTTGCCGATATGGAGCGCGCCTTTGCCAGAATGGACAAACTCAGACTCTTGGTTCGTGAGTATGCCAATAGCCTTTGAAAGCCGAGTGGACAGTCGCACCCAGGGCCTGCCTTGGGTATAATTGCTGCATTCGGCATTTGCCGCCAAATCAGCTCCTCAATCTGGACAACTATGACCAACAACGATATTTTGCGCCGTCTGCGCTTCGCCCTGGATATTAACGATGCCGGGATGGTGCAATTGTTTGCCCTGGTGCATCAGCCCATCACCGAAGATGCGCTGCTGGCCATGCTGAAAAAAGACGATGAGCCGGGTTTTCGTCCCTGCACCGATAAAGAACTGTGCCAGTTCCTCGATGGGCTGATTATCAGCCGCCGTGGCCTGAAGCCCGGCAGTGACATTCCCAAGCCCACGCCGCTCGACAACAATCTGATTTTCAAAAAAATCCGTATTGCACTGGAGCTCAAAGAGGATGACATTCTCGCGCTGCTGACCAAGGCTGGGTTTGATTTATCCAAGTCGGAACTTGGCGCCATTTTCCGCAACCCAGACCACAAACACTATCGCCCCTGCGGCAATCAGCTGCTGCGCAATTTCCTCAAAGGATTGTCCAGGCATCATCGTGGCCGTTAACGCTACCCGCCAGGTCGATTAAACAGCCTTGAAAATACGCGTGTCGCCATACACGCGTATTTTTTAACGTTTTCGACACATAAGCACATGTGTTTAAAACGCTTATTTGTGAAAAAATCCGCAATTTACTTTCCCGCCAAAGCTACAAAGATCACATTTCGTGATAATCTTTACTGTTATTGACAGCCAACCGCTCATACCCAAAAAAGCAATCAAAAGGTAGCCCATGGACGATAACAAACGCCCGCTATATTTACCGTTCGCCGGTCCCGCCATTCTTGAGGCCCCGCTCATTAACAAAGGCAGTGCCTTTACCGAAGAAGAGCGGATATTTTTCAACCTCGAAGGCCTGTTACCTTACGCCATCGAAACCATCGAAGAGCAGGCATCCCGCGCTTACGATCAGTTCAAGAGTTTCAGTAACGACCTGGATAAGCACATTTATCTGCGCAATATCCAGGACACCAACGAAACCCTGTTCTATCGTCTGGTGCAAAACCACATCGCTGAGATGATGCCCATCATCTACACCCCAACTGTGGGGCTGGCCTGTGAGCGCTTCTCCAAGAACTACCGCCGCAACCGGGGTCTGTTTATCTCCTATCCCAACAAGGATCGGATTGACGACATCCTCAACAACTCCACCCGTCACAAGGTAAAAATTATCGTTGTAACTGACGGCGAGCGTATTTTGGGTCTGGGCGATCAGGGCATTGGCGGCATGGGGATCCCCATCGGAAAACTGTCACTCTATACCAGCTGTGGCGGCATCAGTCCGGCCTATACCCTGCCAATCACCCTGGATGTGGGTACCGACAATCCACACCTGCTGGAAGATCCCATGTACATGGGCTGGCGCCATCCGCGCATTGGCGGCGACGAGTACGCAGAATTTATCGAAGCCTTTATGGAAGCCGTGCATCGACGCTGGCCGGATGTGCTGATCCAGTTTGAAGACTTTGCCCAGAAAAATGCCATGCCACTGCTTGAGCGGTACAAAGACAAGTACTGCTGCTTCAACGACGACATTCAGGGCACTGCGGCCGTGACGGTCGGTTCCCTGCTCGCCGCCTGTAAAGCCGCCAATACTCAGCTCAGCGCCCAGCGAATTGCCTTCCTCGGTGCCGGCAGCGCAGGCTGTGGTATTGCCGAAGCCATAGTGGCGCAAATGGTGTCCGAAGGGATCAGCGACGAGCAGGCCCGCAGCCAGGTATTTATGGTCGACCGCTGGGGACTGTTACTGGACAACATGCCCAACCTGCTGCCATTCCAGCAAAAGCTGGCGCAGAAAGTTGATACAGTGAACCAATGGCAGGACTTCAGCGACAATATGTCGCTGCTCAATGTGGTCAACAACGCCAAGCCGACAGTGCTGATTGGGGTGTCCGGTGCGCCGGGTCTCTTTACCGAAGAAATAATCCGCGCCATGCACAGCCACTGTGAGCGCCCTATTGTGTTCCCGCTGTCCAACCCCACCAGCCGGGTTGAAGCCACTCCGAAGGATATTCTGCACTGGACCAACGGTCAGGCACTGGTGGCCACCGGCAGCCCGTTCGAGCCTGTGGTAGTAGATGATGTCACTTACGATATTGCCCAGTGCAACAACAGCTACATCTTCCCCGGCATTGGCCTTGGGGTGCTGGCCTGCGGCGCCAAGCGGGTATCCGATGAGATGCTGATGGCTTCAAGCCGTGCGCTGGCGGAATGCTCGCCGCTTGCCATCAATGGCACAGGCGCACTGCTGCCGCCACTGGAAGAAATCCACACAGTGAGCAAGCACATCGCCTTTGCCGTTGCCAAGGTGGCTATTGCCCAGGGCCATGCGCTGGATACCACAGACGAACTGCTGGAGCAGTCGATTGAGGCGAACTTCTGGTATCCGGAATACCGCCGCTACAAACGCACTTCATTCTGATTGCTGTCCACCATAAAAAACGCCCGGCCTAAGCCGGGCGTTTTATTCTTCCAAAGCGAACTTACAGCCCCATCACCTCACGCATGCTGTTTAACATGCTGCGATCGGTTCTGGCTTTCTTCAGCTTCTTAAGGCTTTCTTTCAACGACTCTTGTGCCATCCGGGCATACAGGCCACTGTATTCCTGCTCGGCGATAGCTTCGTCGGTGTCCTGACGCTCAACAATGTCCTGCGCCAGAATACTCAATTGGATCCATGCATTGGCAATGTAAAAGCCGTGAAAGCGGCTGCGCTCAAACAAGGCTTTGGCACTGGAGGGTAAGGCATCCCAGGCGTTTGTGAAGCGGCTGCTTTCATCGGCCAGCAGCTCATCGCACAGATTTCGGTAAGCCGCGATTAAAGGCTCAGGTAGACGCTCAAGAGCGACCACCCGCCCGGCCACACTGTCGGCCACAGCCTGGGCTTCTGCACGGTAAGTATCGGTTAACTCAAACATATTACGTCCTTAAAAACGGCCACTGATGTAAAGGCCAACATGATTATCTGCCACCACAGGCACTATGTTTACCCCTTCATAGGGTTCGGTAAAGTACCAACCCACCAGCACGCCAATAGCAGCACCGGCCAGCACATCTTCAATCTCATGCCGGTCACTCTCAATCCGGGTATAGCCCACATAGCTTGCCAACGCGTAGGCAGGTACCCCATATTCCCAGCCATATCGCTGATGAATAAAGGTGGCTGCCATAAAGGTGTCTGCGGTATGGCCCGATGGAAAGGCATCATCCCCTGAACCATCAGGGCGCTCTTTTTCCACCGCGTATTTAAGCCCCTCGGTAATAACCCGGCCAGCCACGGCAGCTTTGATAAGTTGCCACGAGCCTTCGTTGCCTTCTTCATAAAACAAAGTGGCGCCCAGCGCGGTTGCGGGTAGCAGGTAATGCAGTGCATCACCGGATGTTTCCAGGCTGTCCTTGGCCTGAGTGACAAAGGACAACAAACACAGGCTCAGCAGTATCCAGTGTTTCATTTGCTTCACTCGTTAAAAAACCGAGGCCGACTTATACACATTCCGCCGGACAAATGCAAAACGGTGCAAAAATCCAGCAGAATGAAACAGGTAAATTTGCTGAACCTATCAATAATTTGTTGGGAAACGCCACAACATACGGTTATGATTTATCCTAAATAAAGATAATAACAAACGACGCCAACTCTTCATGATCCGAGTGTTGCTCACTTCTGTGCTTTTGGCCGCAGCTCTGCTTGGCCCTACATCTCCTGCTTTGGCGGGAGATCTATCGCTGGAAGAAATCGATAATCTTATCAAAGAGATCGAGAGCGGCGACCTGGTAGAATTCGAAGTCATTCAAAGCAAAGTCAATCAAATCGCAGCCAATATCTCCCCCGATGATCTGCAGCGCAATCTGAAACTCAAGCGGCTCCAATGCTGGACATTTGACCTGAGTAAGGAAGGCGAGCTGGACAAAGCGATTGATTTTGCGAACGAACAACTGGCACTGCCGTCGGTGCAATCAGATATAGCAACCAATGCTGATCTTATTTTGTGCCGAGGCTGGACGCTGCAGCAAAAAGGTCTGGTCAACGAGGCGATGCATGACTTCAACAAGTCGGTGGCGCTGGCGTATCAGGCTGAAGAGCCACGGCTTATCGCCGACGCCCGCGGTGTGCGCGGCGCTCTCCTCTCTTATCAGGGCAACTTTGCCGACGCGCTGGAAGATCTCATCACAGCGCAGCACCTCTACGAAAACCTCAACCTGCAGTATTGGGCCCGTTTCAACCTGATGGAACTTGCCACCAGCTATCGTCGTTTTGGCGATCCGGCTACCGCGATTCGTTACTACGAAGAGCTGGAAGAGATGTATCGGGACTTGGCGGATGAATTCGGGGTCATCGGTGTTAAGGCCGAAATCGCCATGGCCTACGAGACCATGAACGATCAGGAGCAGGCACTGAAGATGTATCAGGAGGTGCTGCAAGCCTGGCAGGAGCGGAACGACTACATCAGTGTCGCCACTACCCGGGTGAACATGAGCGGCAGCCTGATAAAGCTCGCCAGACTCAAAGAAGCCAAAGCCAACCTCGAACTGGCATTCCCACTAATCAAGCCCGAGCACGTTGGTTTTTACGCTTACGAGCATCTGTTTATGGCGCAAATTCTGCTGGCGGAAGGCAAGGCCAACGAGGCGCTGCCGCTGCTTGAAATCGGCGAAGAAAGCTTTCAGCAAATTCAGAATAAACGCGGGCTTGCCGAGCTGTATCTCACCAAGAGCCAAGCCTATGTCGCGCTGGAAGAGTGGGCTAATGCCTTTTATGCGCTGGAAATTCAAAACGCCATTCATGCTGAGCTGGATAATCAGCTGCAGTCCCAGCGCACCACCGAAATGCGCACCCGTTTTGACACTGACCGTATTGAGAACCAAAACAAGCAACTGATTGAGTTTCAGAGGCTCAGAGAAAAAGAGATGACCATACTGCAGGAAAACAAGTTTCTGCAGCTGACCATTATCGTCATGGGTATCATCATTCTCAGCATAGTGTCAGTATTTGCCTTCAAGCAGGCCCAGCGTTCGCGGCTGATGGAGCGGCTGGCGCTGACCGACCATTTGACCCAACTGGCAAACCGTCGCCACACCTATCATGAGGGCGACGCTTTATTCCGCAGTGCCAAACAGGGGCAACCGCTGTCAGTTATCCTGTTCGATGCCGATCACTTCAAGAAAATCAACGACCACTTCGGTCACGATATTGGTGACAAGGTATTGATGGCCATGGCCAGCTGCTCTGGCAGCCAGATGCGTAGAGGAGATTTGGTTGGCCGGATTGGCGGTGAAGAGTTTTTGGCGCTGCTGCCCAATACCACGCTTGAGCAAGCGGTTGAAATTGCTGAGCGTCTTCGCAGCAATATAGAGCGCACTGACCTGTCCAAGGTGGCCGAAGGTCTGGGCATGAGTATCAGTGCCGGGGTGGCCGCTTTTGATGCGGAAAAAGACAAGAACTTCTCGGCGCTGCTCAACCGCGCCGATCACGCGCTATACCGCGCCAAGCACAACGGCCGCAATCGGGTAGAAAAGGACGCTTAAGGAAGGTACGAATAAGTCCCTCGCTTGCTCTGCGTCGGCTTAAAGTGGATAGATGCAAGGCACAGTTCGCAGCGAATGGCCCTAGTCCTTCGCACCTCTTTGATTTCAAAAGCAGGTAACGTCGCAGATACCGCTGTAAGCCACGCCCTGCGGGGCTTTGTTAGCTACACCATTGCGGCGTTATTCAACTTCAGCAGGACAGCGGAGGCGCCCAGCCATGCCTTCAGTTGAATGCCTTGAACTGTCGCTGCTATCAAAGCCAGAGCTGTGCTACTTGTTCGCATCTTCCTCACCCCTCTGGCGTCAGTCGCCAGAGAATATGACTGCGGTCAGACTCAGGCGGCAACCTGAACCAATACTCGTACAGCTCGGCAAATCCGCCCTCTTCCTGATAGGTCATCAAGGCTTGCTGCCAGCGCTCCACCATCTCCTTTGAGGTGCCCCGTGAAAACGCAAGATACAGCTCAATCCGCTCAAGCTCGGCCAGCGGGGTTAAGGCCTGCTCACTGGTACCGGCCTGCGTCAGCAACCGGTCCACGGTCAAATCAACCTGGCACCAGAAACGCACTCTGCCCGCCAGCAATTGGCGCAGTGACTGTAAGGGATAGCTTGAGACCTCAAAATTCTGCACCCCTGCCTGCTTTAAAATACGCTCGGCGGGTGAGCCACGGTAAACCCCGAGGCTGCCCAGTTTCGATGCCTCGGTTATATCCGTCGGCAAGGCTTCATCGGATGTGAGCTTGTAAAGCATGATTCGGGCGGTGGCGATGGGGCCGACAAAGTCGAACTGGCTGCGGCGACTGTCCCGTAGCGCAGTGGAAAACAACATCACATTTGGGGTGTGGGAGGCAATATTAAAGGCCCGCGCCCAAGGCAGCATCTCGATGTCGGCGCTAACCTCAACCTTTGGCTTTAACCGCTCAACCAGCTCAACCGAAAAGCCAGTCATCCGCGACTGCTCCATGTAACTTAAAGGCGGCAGCGGCTCGGTGAGTAGCCGCAGTTGCGGCGGTACAGGCGATACCTCATCGGCCAAAGCCGAGCCCGATGTCAGCAGCAATGGCAACATCAAAGCAAAGCAGGTGAGGCCAAATCGGCGCATGGCGAGTCCTTGCGGCAGCGAAGCGTCCAATATCTCGCCCACGGATGCAGAAGCGTTTGCCGACTTAAGCAACCAAGTGCGGATAAATCATAGTTACAGCATAGCGGTCATTGCCACACCACTCCAGCACTGGCCTGACGATGATGGTAAAAGCTGCTAAGATGTCGGGGTTTTCAGCCAGCCAGTCTAATCTCATGTCCGAATCCCTCCCTTGTGCCGCCGATCTTCGTGAGCTTGCCAGCCAGATAAAAACCTGGGGCAAGGCACTCGGCTTTGCTGAGCTTGGGATCACGGACACCGACTTATCGGCCGAAGAGCCCAAATTCCTCGACTGGCTCGCCAAGGGCTACCACGGCGAGATGGCTTACATGGAAACCCATGGATTGATGCGTGCCCGCCCGCAGGAGCTGCACCCCGGCACCATTCGGGTGATTGCTGCACGTATGGATTATCTGCCCGAAAACGCCGGTTTTGCCACCAACCTGCGCGACCCCAACCTTGGCTACATTTCCCGTTACGCCGGGGGCCGTGATTATCACAAACTGATCCGCAATCGACTGAAAAAGCTTGGTGAGCAAATCGATGCCTGGCTTGCCGAGCGAGGCTTTGCATCGTCAAACTTTCGCCCCTTTGTCGACTCGGCGCCAATTTTGGAGAGGCCGTTGGCGGAAAAAGCCGGCCTGGGCTGGACCGGTAAGCACTCGCTTATTCTTAATCATCAGGCTGGCAGCTGGTTCTTTTTGGGCGAGCTGCTGGTTAACCTGCCATTGCCCATCGACATTCCCATTGCCGAGGATTGCAATACCTGCGTTGCCTGCATCAAAAGCTGCCCGACCGACGCCATAGTCGCGCCCTATGTGGTGGATGGCAGACGCTGCATCTCCTACCTCACCATTGAGTTGCAGGGCGCCATTCCGGAAGAATTCCGCCCCTTGATGGGCAATCGCATTTACGGCTGCGATGACTGCCAGCTGGCCTGTCCGGTCAACAGTGGCTCACCGCTGTCAGCTGAAGCCGACTTTCAAACCCGCCAGCCACTCAAGCTGCCGTCGCTGCTAAGCTTATTCGCCTGGGATGAAGCTACCTTTTTGCGCGAGACCGAGGGCAGCGCCATCCGCCGCATTGGCCATAAAAGGTGGCTTAGAAACATTGCGGTAGCACTCGGGAATGCGCCGGCAAGCGAAGAAGTGCTGAGCGCCCTGAACGCACGGCTCATGGATAAAAACATGGATGAGATGGTAGCAGAGCACATTCACTGGGCCATTGCCCGTCAGCAAAGTGGCCTCACTACAGAGAGTCGTAAGACGGCGCGACTGGTGCGCGCCATCGAAAAAGGCATGCCCAGAGACGCCTAAGGCGTATCCAGGGTAAAACCGATTTTCACCGTTACCTGCCAATGGGCTATCACACCCGCTTCAAGGTGACCTCGGGTTTCTATCACTTCGAACCAACGCAGATGATGCAGTGACTGCGCCGCCGCAGCCACTGCATTACGTATGGCATCGTCGCTGCTGAGGGTAGAGGAACCTGTGACTTCAACTATCTTGTAGACATGATTCATGGCAAGCCTCCTGATGGCGAAGATCCAGCCTTGGGCTGCATCTTCGGTATTGTTCCCTCAGTATAGTCCCTGATTTCAGAGCCAAGCCTCAGCCCAGGCGGCGACGCAGCTCGCGGGTGGCATCGACCATATTACGCAGCGCCGGCTCCACCTCATCCCAGGTACGGGTTTTAAGGCCACAGTCCGGGTTGACCCAAAGCTGCCGGAGCGGAATGCGCTTGGCCGCCCGTTCCATCAGCGCCACCATGGCCTCCACATCCGGTGTATTGGGCGAGTGAATATCGTACACACCCGGGCCAATTTCGGCCGGGTATTCAAAGTCTTCGAAGGCGCGCAGCAGTTCCATGGCCGAGCGGCTGGTTTCGATGGTGATCACATCGGCATCCATGGCGGCAATGGCAGCTATGGTGTCGTTAAACTCGCTGTAGCACATGTGAGTGTGGATTTGGGTATTATCCCGCACGCAGGCAGCGCTCAGCTTAAAGGAGTCCACTGCCCAGTCGAGATACGTCTGCCAGTCAACGCGGCGCAAGGGCAACCCTTCGCGGAACGCTGGCTCGTCAATCTGGATAATGGCAATGCCTGAGCGCTCCAGATCCGCCACTTCATCGCGAATCGCCAGTGCAATTTGCTTACAGATAGTCTCGCGGCTGATATCTTCCCTGGCAAACGACCAATGCAGAATGGTTACAGGCCCGGTCAGCATGCCTTTCACCGGCTTGTCGGTCAGACTCTGGGCGTACTCGGCCCAGTCGAGAGTCATCGGCCTAGGGCGAGATACATCGCCGTATATCAATGGCGGTTTTACGCAGCGGCTGCCGTAACTCTGCACCCAGCCGTTTTTGGTAAAGCCAACACCCTCGAGCTGCTCACCAAAGTACTCCACCATGTCGTTACGCTCAGCTTCGCCGTGCACCAACACATCTATGCCGAGTTTCAGCTGGCGGTCGATGGTATCGCGGCACACCTGCTTAAGCTGGTTATCGTACTCAAGGACGCTGATTTCACCTTTGCGCAAACGGCTTCTCAGGGCTCGAATGGCCGGGGTCTGCGGGAAAGAACCAATGGTAGTGGTTGGCAAAAGTGGCAGCTTAAGCCGCTGTTGCTGCTGTTGCTGACGGGCAGCAAACGCACTTTGACGCTCAAAATCGGCGCTGGTGAGTGCATCCAGCCTGGCGGCCACCGCGGCATCGGCGGCCTGGGCGCGCTCGGCGCGGCGCGCCGCACATTCGGCGGCAATCGCCGCAGCTTCAGGGCCACTGGGGACGGTCAGCAGGGTATCGAGACTTCTCAGCTCCAACAGCTTTTGCCTGGCAAAGGCGAGCTGACGCTTAAGTTCAGGCTTAAGGGTGGTTTCCACATCGAGATCAACCGGCGTGTGCAGCAGCGAGCAGGAAGTTGCCAACCACAGGCGATCGCCAAGATCTCTTGCAAGCGGGGCAATACGCTCGGCAATCACATCAAGATCGGCGGCCCACACGTTGCGGCCATTGATAAGCCCCAAACTCAGCACCTGCTGCTGTCCAAGCTTGGGCAAAAAGACCTCAAGCTGCTCCGGCGCAGACACCAGATCCAGGTGCAGCCCCGCCACCGGCAGCGCACCTATGAT
The DNA here is from genome assembly GCF_022484835.1 of Shewanella zhuhaiensis. Taxonomy (NCBI): domain Bacteria; kingdom Pseudomonadati; phylum Pseudomonadota; class Gammaproteobacteria; order Alteromonadales; family Shewanellaceae; genus Shewanella; species Shewanella zhuhaiensis. The sequence goes on along the minus strand of NZ_JAKUDL010000003.1, from coordinate 475,432 downwards.
GTCAGCATGATGGGCCACTGAGCCGTAGTAGCTGGTCAAAAGCAGTTTAACCGACACACAGGTAAAAGCCTGGTACGCCGTGGCAAAGGCTGCCTGCCAGCTTTCATCCAGATCCAGCGCCAGCACAGGCTCTTCAATTTGTACCCAGCTCACGCCCTGAGCGGCAAAGCGCGCCAGCAGCTCAGCATAGGTAGCCAGCAGCTGAGGCAACAGGCTTAATTTATCAAACTCACTGCCGTAGGCTTTCGACAAATACAGGAAAGATACGGGGCCCAGAATGCAGGGCTTGGGGTCGTAGCCCAGCGCCTTGACCTCCTCAACTTCATCAAACAACTGAGTCCAGGCGATGGAAAAAGTTTGGTCGGCGTGAAGCTCGGGCACTATGTAGTGGTAATTGGTATTGAAATACTTGGTCATTTCCGCCGCTGCTGCGGCTTTGCCGCTTGGCGCACGGCCACGGGCAACCCTGAACAGGGTATCCAGATCCACCTTATCGCCATCGCGGTGGCGCAAAGGAATAGCATTTAAGGTCGCCGCCAGGGTCAGCACCTGATCGTAATAGGCAAAATCCCCCACCGGCAAACGTTCTACCCCAGCATCAGCCTGCCACTGCCAGTGGGTCTGCCGCAGAGCCTTGGCCTGTGCCAGTAGCTCGCTCTGGGACAACTCTCCACGCCAGTATTGCTCGAGGGCGAACTTCAGCTCACGGCGACGTCCTATCCGTGGGAAACCAAGACTATTTAATTGCATATTGTATACCTTATTGGTTTAATATGAACACAATTCAAAGAGAGACCCCTGTTAAACAAATTTTAATAGGCGTCTGGACGTCTAGAAGTTTATTGTGGTAGTCTTCTGGCAAGCAAACGAATTGCATTCACGGGCAACATGAACAAACTTCATGTGGAGTAGAGATGATAGAGCTAAGACACCTTCGCACCCTGATGGCACTGAAAGAGAGTGGCAGCCTCGCGGCCGCGGCCAAAAAACGCTTTGTCACCCAGTCTGCCTTGTCTCATCAGATTAAAGAGCTGGAAACCCGCATCAACTCGCCTGTGTTTGTGAGAAAAAGTAAACCCCTGTCCTTTACCCAGGAAGGTGCCAGATTGCTGAATCTGGCCGAAGAAATTCTGCCGCGGGTGATGGAAACCGAGTCTGTACTGAAAAAGGGGCTGGAGAGTGATGCCAACCTTATTCGGGTTGGGATTGAATGCCACAGCTGTTTTCGCTGGTTGATGCCTGTGATGGAAGCCTTCCGGGCAGAGTTTCCTGACTCAGATCTGGATCTCTCCAGTCGTCACCTGTTCGACTCCCTCAACGCGCTGGAATCTGGCGAGCTGGACATAGTGCTGACGTCCGATCCTGTGCCCGGCCACCAACTGGCTTATCAGCATCTGTTTGATTTTGAAGTGCGTCTGGCTGTTGCCAACGAACATCCGTTGGCCAACAAGCCACAGGTGCTGCCACGGGATCTGGAAGGACTGCCGATTATCAGCTATCCAGTACCACTGGAGCGCCTGGACTTGTTCAGGCTGTTTCTGGAGCCTGCTGGCGTTACCCCGGGGGTGCAGAAAACCTGCGACCTCACCTCGGTACTGCTGCAACGCATCGCCTGCCAGGATGGTATTGCCGCCCTGCCAAGCTGGTCAATCAGCGAAGCCCAGGGACTCAGCCTGACCAGCGTGCGCCTCGGCGCTGAGGGCTTAAAACGCCCCCTGTTTGGCGCCTACCGTCGTGGCAGTGCCAACTCAAGTCAGCTGCAACGTTATCTGGAACTGGTTGCCGCAGAAGGCATTGCCCGCCAGCCGCGATAACAGCCGATTTATAGAAAAGTACCCATAAAAAAAGCCTGCAAATGCAGGCGTTTTTTTAGCATTCTTACAGTGGATTCAGCAGCAACCCACGCATCGACAACACCCGTCGCAGCACCAGACCGGCTGAGTTGGGGTTTCGGGTCTGACGCAGGTTGTGAGCAATCATAAACTCTTCTTTAAGCTCCTCATCCAGCCCCAGTGAATCAAAGGCTTCCAGCGTCAGCGTCTGCTGTTGGGTATCTATGATTTGCTTGATGATACTGAGCGGGAACGACTCTTCCGACTCAGCATTGAGATAAGCAAAGGCGGTCAGCGCAATGATTTGGCCGAACACGCTGAACAGCGCCAGAGTTTGCACTTCATCCGGGTCTATATGGCTGCCGACATCTTTTAAGCTGTCGACCGCAGAAGCAGCAATGCTCTCGGTCAGGCGCCAGTAGCCCTGCACCAACTTTTTGTACGGCTGGGGCAGCTCATCGAGGCGCTCTTTGAGGTAAAAACTGAAGGCATAGCGGTAAATGTTGACCTGACCCAGGCGAATAAGCGCATCCTTAAGGCTGCGGTTTTTGCTGTTATTGGCTACACCACCAGCGTGAGCAGTGGTAGAGCGCCACAACAAATGCGCCGCCAACGCGGGATCGCTGGACACTATGTCCACCACATTACGCACATCACCGTCTGCGATGATGGCCTTTTTCAGCGGGATAAGGATCCCGCGACGACCAATGACCTGTTCTTCATTGGCAATGATCGCCCTGATTTGAGAAAAAACCTGATGCTCAAGCTCAGTCATGAAACTAACCTATTCTTGTCCGGGCAACGAAATAAGACCTGACCAACACCCGCCCTGGTTATTATTATCGGGGAATTTACCCATAAAATCCTGTTCTCGGTCAAGTTGATTTCCCGGGGTTTGCACTTTTTTAGCCACATGTCATCAAAAGGCACCACTTTGGCTCGCCAAACGGTAAATATCGTCGGCCAAAACCCGGTAACCAGCGTCATTTAAATGAACAGTGTCCGATTTCATGGCGCTGTCAGTCAGGAGCTTGGACAGGGTGTCTTCCAGCAGCGGCAATGAATACTCATCGGCAAGTTCAGCATAAAGGTCCGGTGGCGATAAAAACAATTGCCTGTCGGGTACGGCCACCAACAGCACCGGAATTTGCCTGCCCTGAGCTTCCCTAATCATAGCCGCCAAATTGGCTTTTAGGTCGACCTTGTCGAGGTTTCTGAGAATATCATTGCCACCTTCGAGTAAGATCACCATATCGGGATGGGATTCTTCCAGCACCTCGGCAAAACGGGTAAGCCCTTCGGCGGTGGTTTCACCGGAGATCCCGCCATTGATGACTTCACAGTCACACAGACGGGCCAAGTGCGCCGGATAATCGCCGTCATCCGGGGCACCAACACCCACGGTGAGACTGTCGCCAAAAGCCAGCAGCCGGGCATTCTCGCCCAAATAAGGCAAACGCGGACCGCCACAGGCGCTCAGCATCAATATGATGGCCAAACAATATCTCAGTCGCACAGCTGTCTCCCTTTCAGTACACCTGTTATCGCCGAAAAAAAAGCCGGACACAAGTCCGGCTTTTTGTTTTCAGGCGTTTATCAGTAGCGCACGCCCAAGGTCAGACTGATCTTGCGGCCTTCGCCGGGATAATAGCCATTGCCCCACTCGCTGTAATAGCCAGAAGCGGCGTATTGCTCATCGAACAGGTTATCCACCCGCAGGCTGGCATTGATGGCGTCGATGTTGAAGTTCAGTGCCGCATTGGCAAGCCAGAATGCATCCAACTGGTTGCCTGCGTTGGCATTGTCACCCTCAACAAAGCGGCTGCCGGTATAGCTGGCGTCCAGATACAGCTGCCAGTGCTCTGCAAGGTTCACACCTGCAAAGGCGCGGCCGCTGTGTCTGGCCACCCAGGACAGCGCCTTACCGTCATTGGGGCCTTTGGTAAATTCGGCATCTGTGTACTGGTAGTCCAGCCCCAGTTTAACGGCATCGCTGATTTGCCAGTCCCAATCCAACATTGCGCCATAACGGCGGGACTCATCGGCGTTGACGTTGGATCCCTGGAAGAAACCGCCGGTTGGCGTTTCGGCGCTGGGGTCGAATACGATTTCATCTTCCAGCGACAGGCGATACAGGCTCAGACGCAGCGCCTGGGCATTGCCCAGATAATCCCAGCCCGCTTCGTAGCTGCGGCCGGTTTGGGGTCTTAAGCTGCCCTGGGAGGTGTAGGCCTGCTCATCGACTTTGGCAAAGCGGAAGTTATCTTCTGCACGCAGATAAAAGCGGCTTGCATCGGAAGGGCGATAATTGACGCCAAGCTCCAGCGCGTGGGCATCGTTGTCAAGCTCGCCGCCATTGGGGAAGGTATTGCCATCACGAATGTCATCGGTCACTTCGGCGTAACGGCCACCCACCACATAGCTGAAATGCTCGGTCAACGGCACGCTGGCCTGCACAAAACCAGCCCACAGCTTTTGGGTGTTGCCCCGGCTCATGTAAGCAGATTCAAATTCCGACTCGCCGCGGGACAGGTCAAAGCCCGTGATAAGCTTCAGCTCTCCGGCACGGGTCTGATATTTGCCGATAGCCTTGGGCGAGAATGCCAGCAGTGAACGCTCAGTGGTGCCCTGACCACCCCAACTGATGTAGTTCACCTGGGTGTCGCTGTAATCCACATCGGCGCCCAGGGCCCAATGTTCGGTTAACTGATGCTGATAACCACTGCGGGCCGCTTTAGTGATTTCATGCTGATAATCAGTGGCATTGTATTCATTGGCCTGACGCGGATTGTCGTTTAGCTGTGCTTCATTCAGCGAGCCTGCCAGCTGTCTGTCGTTGTCGAAATACGAAGTTTCGGCAAAAAACTGATTGCTATCCCCCCGGTACTCGAGGCGACCCAGCAGGCTGCCGGTCTCGCTCTTGGCGTGATCGCGGTAGTTATCACTCTTATCGAAATGACCACCAAAGAAGGCATGCCAGCCAGCACCGATTTCGGTGGCAAAATCGGCCGAGGCATTGAGGCTGTTAAAACTGCCGCCACCTATACTGGCGCCGCCGCTCTGACCTTCCGGGCGCTTGGTGATGATATTAATCACACCGCCAACGGCCTGGTCGCCGTAGAGCACACCGGCACTGCCGGAGAGGATCTCAATTCGTTCAATCTGGCTGACAGAAACCGCCGACAAACTCGGGGCTGCGATATCGATGTTATTCAGACGACGGCCATCAACCAGAATCAAGGTGTTGTTGGCAGCCTGGCCAGCACCAAAGCCTCGCATGGCAAACACGGGGCCTACTCCGTTATCGCTCACCTGAATGCCACTTTGACCGCGCAGTACACCCGCAAGGTCGGTGGCACCGCTGAGAGCTATCTCTTCAGCGGTAATCACTGCCACATTGGCGGCAATATTCAACGGGGTGTCGAGCTGGCGACCGATCACCACCAGGTGTTCGTCGGCAAGGGTTTTGGCGTCAGCATCATCAAGAGTTGCCACGACGGCAGAGGATCCGGCAAAAGCTGCAGGAGCAAGCAAAGCGCCCACGGCCAGTGCGATAAAAGAAGGTTTGGTTCCCATTTTCCTTTTTCTCCTTCAAGGGAAACGGGGCAGGTTGTCGGCGGCCCAAAGGGAGCCACATGTGCGGATCTGCCCACCGAAATCCACAGCAAAACCTCTTTTGGGCCGGTCTCCGGACTCAGGCAAAACGCCATTACCGTTGCGGGGGCAGTGTCGGATTTGCACCGACTTCCCGATTCTCCCGCCAATGCGGGCACCCAAAGGGTTGACTTAAAAAATAACCGCCCGAACTCGGCGGGCGGCGCATTATAGACGTCTATACGTATAAATGTCTAATACCTTTGTATTGCCTTACTGGCGTTTCACTTCAGCCTGAGTGGCAACATAGAGGCAATAAATTCAGTATGGTTAGCGGGTGTCAGCGGAATATTCTGCGCGCCAAACACCTGGCCTCGCATGGATTTGTGCATCAGCAGCAATTGCCCCGGGCGCAGGAAAACCGTGTAGTAACCCACCTCACCTTCCGGCTCGCTGAAAAACGGCCGCTGATTTTCCATGGATTGGTGCTGATTGGGCATCCGGCTGCACCCCAAGATGCCATGAAAGCCCTGATGACCATCGAGCTGGGTTTCGCCCAACTTGTGGTAAGACGACTCACCTTCACAACTGCGCTGATACTGGCTTGCCAGGCTATCGAGGAACACTTCCGGCGACGGCGCTTCACCGGCCAGTTTAAAGCTTTGAATACAGATGAGGGCGCCCCATTGATTGAGGTTTTCGCTCGCAGGCACAAACTCGGAACTGACCATGTCTGCGCGGCTGTCCTGCGCCGCCTGTTTCCAGCCGTCCGGCAATTCAAATGAGAAAGGGGCACCAAACAGAGATAACTCCTGGGTTTGGGCCTGGACATTCGCTGCGGCAAACAGGGCGAACAGAGGGAGCAGATATCGGGTCATCGTCAGCTTCCGTGATAGTCGATGCCGTTTCATCCTGAAACGACTGAAAGACAAGGGGAGGCAATGCCTCCCCCGGATGTATCAGGCCAGCGCCTTAGGGTTGGCACCGTAATCGTTTTCGTCCTGGCTGTCCTGGCAGTAGAAAACTATCAGTACGATAGCGCCAATCAATGGGATAAACCCGATTAACTGCCACCAACCGCTGCGACCCGTGTCGTGCAGACGGCGGGCACCGATGGCCAGAGAAGGTAGCAACAAACCAAGCGAGAAAATTGCGGCGATAAATGTCGTGCCCAAAGCCATATCAATACCAATAGTCACAACATAAAAAATCAAGTAGAACAGGACGAACATCCAGTATTCTTTGCGACGGGCGCGACCTGTAAAATCAGCGTACTTTTTCAGTGCACCAATAAAGTATTCCATGGTTTCTCCTTAAAAACGGGCAATCTCGCCCCAAGTTACCGCATAAAATACGGCTTTATCCTTATGATTCATTCACCTGCTGTTGGCAGGTGGCGATACTTTAACATAGACAGCACATTTTCAAAGCATGAAAAGTCCGCCTAATGATTAAGGCGAACCAAGGTCGTACCAGCTTAGATAACAAATGTAAATAATTCCCATTTGCATAAAATCAATTGCTATTATCCTGCCGATAACTCAAAAAAGGATAAGCATATGCGACACTTCACTCTGGCTTTGCTGCTCGGCAGCAGCCCCCTGGCAGCACCGGCTTTTGCCTCCGACTGCGAACTCAGTATCAGCGCCAACGACGCCATGCAATTCAGTGCACAGGAGCTGACGGTTCCGGCCAGCTGCAAACAGGTCACTCTGACCCTGACCCACACTGGTACCCTGCCCAAAACAGCCATGGGCCATAACTGGGTGCTGACCAAAGCTGCCGATGTCCAGGCGGTCGCTACCGACGGCATGGCAGCTGGCCCCGACGCAGCTTACATCAAGGCCGATGATACCCGGGTGCTGGCGCACACGGCATTGGTGGGCGGCGGCGAGTCCACCTCTGTCAGTTTCAGCCTGGAAGGCCTGGCGCCCGCTGAGGCCTACCGCTTCTTCTGCTCTTTCCCCGGCCACTGGGCCATCATGCAGGGCAGCTTCGTCATCACGCCCTGAGAACGCCTTAACGACGCCAAAGGGGCCCTGAGAACGCCTTAACGACGCCAAAGGGGCCCAGCGCCCCTTTCTTTTGCTGCAAGCAATAGCAGGCCCGCAGCCCGACCACGTCATCAAACCCCGCTTCACGGCTGCTGTTTTGCCCGCGAAACGTATATAGTGAGCCTTTTGCCGCCGATGCAGGGAGAAGGCCAATGGCGAAACTCAGTGAAATCCATATCTATCCGGTCAAGTCCATGGCCGCGCAGAGGCTGTCTCAGGCGCGGGTCAGCAAAGAAGGGCTTGCCGGGGATCGCCGCTTTATGGTGGTGCGGCCAAATGGCGAGTTCATTACCGCCCGAACCCATCCATTACTGCAACAGATCCAGCCGCTTGGAACCGACGAAGCCATTCAGTCCGGTGAACTCTGGCTCAGGTTTACCGGTAAGCCGGATTTGCGTTTGCAAGCATCGGCCTTTCAACGCACCCAGGTACCAACCCGGGTCTGGAAAGACAGCTTCAATGGCCTGGCCACCCATCCACTTGCTGATGCCTGGGTGTCATCCATTTTAGGCGAAAGTGCACAGCTTTTATGGCTTGGCGAAACCTCCGACCGCTACCGCGAAAAGCTCGGCACCCGAGTCAGCTTTGCCGATGGCTATCCACTGCTGCTTATCAGTGATGCCTCGCTTGAAGATCTCAATTTGCGGGCCGACGCCATCAGCCAGATGAGCCAATTTCGCACCAATTTGGTGGTTTCAGACACCCGCGCCTTCGAAGAGGATACCTGGAAGCGTATTCGTATTGGTGAGGTCGAGTTCGATGTGGCCAAGCCCTGTGGCCGCTGCGTAATGACCACGGTGCAGCCCGGCACCGCCCGCTTCCATCCCCAGGGTGAACCACTCTCGACCCTGAGCAAGTTTCGCAAAAGTGCCAATGGCGATGTCAACTTTGGCCAGAATTTGATAGCCCTGAACGAAGGCACCATCCACGAAGACGATGTCATTGAGGTACTGGAAACCCAGGAGAGCGAACACTATCGCAATCTGGCTCCGGCAAAACGCGCGCTAATCCTCACCGAGAAACGCATCATTGCCCGTGATTTTTGTGCCTTCTCTTTCAAAGCCGCCGATGAAAAACCACTGCCGGGATTCCTGCCGGGCCAGCACCTGGTGTTTGCCGTGGACATCGATGGTGAGCGCCACATCCGCCGTTACAGCCTGACCCATTCCCCGGGGGACGGCCGGTATCATATCGCGGTAAAACGCACCGAAGGCGCGCATATTTCCAACTGGCTGCATGACGAACTGGCGATTGGGGGCACTCTGCTCTGCGGACGCCCCGAAGGACGTTTCAGCCCCAGGGCGGGCACAACACTGCTGCTTGTCAGCGCAGGCTCAGGTGTCACCCCCATGCTGGCCATGGCCCGCACCGCCCTGCTGAAGGCCACTCAGCAAGGCGGCGCAACAACTGATGCCAAGCCACTGTCTCATATCCATTTTATCCATCAATGCCGCAGCCAGGAGGACATCCCGGAAGCCGAGGCGTTAGGTGAACTTGCCGCCAGTGGCATGACGCTAGAGATTTGGCTGACCAAGGCCGATGACAGCTGGCAAGGGAATCGCGGTCGCTGGCTTGCTCACGAGTCAAACTGCATCGCCAGGCTTGAGCATCAACTCGCCACCACCGAAGCCTATATTTGCGGGCCCGTTGGCTTTATGCAACATGTGGAAGCCCAGTTGCAGGCAGTAGGAGTATCCCAGGCGCAAATCCACACCGAAAGCTTTGGCGGCCTGGCAGCTCCTGCTGCCAGAGAAGAGAAATCCGTCAGCATTCGCATCGCGGGCAAGGCGTTTCAAGGCAACAACCAAACCAGCCTGCTGGCTCAGGCCGAGTCGCAGGGCATCAGCATCCCCTGGTCTTGCCGCGCCGGGATCTGCGGTAGCTGTAAATGCAGGCTCGTCAGCGGCGAGGTGGTGCAGCACAAAGCCGAAGCCTTATCGGAAGCCGAGCAAAACGCGGGGCTGATCCTGGCCTGCTGCGCTGTGCCGCTGAACGATGTGGACATCAGCTTAAGTTAACTGCTGACACCAATTGAAAAAAGGCAGCCTCCGGGCTGCCTTTTTTGTACTGAATGACCTCAGGTACGAAGTTTGGCCAGTTCACTATCCTGGCGACCCACCAGTTTGGCCAGGCTCTCACTGCTTTCACGGGCGCGTTCGGCAAGCTGCATCAGCTCGGCTGCCGAGTCAGAAATGCCGGTGATGTTGCGGCTGACCTCTTCGGTGACCGAGCTTTGCTCTTCGGCTGCGGTGGCAATTTGGGTCACCTGATTGGAGATTTCATTAATCCGCTCCACCATGGATGACAGCGCTTCAAATGCCCGTTCGGTTTGCGCTGTTGCCTGCTCGGCCAGCTCCACCCCATTGTCGATAATGTTGGTGGCGCCGCTGACCTCTTGTTGCAGCGCATCAATTAAGCGACCAATGTCATCAGTTGAAGCCTGGGTTTTGGATGCCAGCGAACGAACCTCATCGGCAACCACCGCAAAGCCCCTGCCCTGCTCCCCGGCGCGGGCCGCTTCGATAGCCGCGTTAAGCGCCAGCAGGTTGGTTTGCGCCGCAATGGCACTGATCACTTCCAAAATCTTACTGATATTGGTGCTGCTGTCGGCCACCTTGCCCACGGCAATTTTCGCCTGCTGAGACTCATTGGCCATGGTGGAAACCAGTTTCACCGCTTCGGTGAGGCTATCCTGACTCTGCTTCACCTGCGATGCCATTGCCGACGACTCAGACGCAGTTTGCTCAGACGCCTTGGCCACCTCATGGGCGGTGTGGCTCATCTCGTTTACCGCAGTGACCACGCTTTCGATTTCGCTGTACTGACGGTTTACGCTTTGCTTGGTTTCGTCGGCAATACGTGCGGTGGCCTCACTCTCATGGCGCGATTCAGTGGCTACCGACTTAAGGTCACTGATAAGCCCGTGAAGCTTGCCGATAAAGGCGTTAAAGCCATCGCCAAGGGCAATCAGCTCAGCATGCTCCTCCACTTTCAGCGTCTGGGTCAGGTCCCCTTCGGCGCTGGCAAGCTGGCTTACCCGCTGTTGAATTTGCTGAATAGGCGCCACAATGCTGCGGATAAACAGGGCTATCAGCACCACAGCCACTGCCGCCACCGCAATACCCAGCAGCAACACGAAGCGGCCCATGCCCGATGCCATGGCCTCCATGCTGTCGTGCACCTTGTCGGCACTGGCAAAAGCAATCTCGCGGGGCACCTCAATGCTGAGCAGCCACTGACTGCCCGACAGTGGGATCTCAATGGGGTAACCCACTATCAGACTGGTGTCATTCAGTAAGTAACCACTTCCCTTGCCAAGCGCCAGGATCTGCTGTGACAGGCCACTGTCGATGGATTCAGCCAGTGGCCGCGCTTTTTTGTCATAGTGGCTCGCCGCCACAACCAGCCCTTTACCGGACAGCAAAGTCACCTTGGCCTTGCCCTGATAGAGGCTGGCCGAGAGCTCCTCAATCAGCTTTTGAAATACCGGCAGGTTCAAATCAACCCCAACCACGCCCTGGAAACGGCCGCCGCGCATTATCGGCACTGTGAGCGACGTCATCAGCATATTGTTGCCGGGTTCGATTTCGTATAAGTAGGGCTCCATCAGGCAGGGCTTGCCGCTGTCTTTGGCACACAGGTACCACTCGGCCTCGCGCAGACCGAATTCATTGAGAGTATCGACGTATTTTTCACTGGCATCATCCACTTGCTGCTGAGTGATGCTGCCATCGTCGTTGCGATAAAAATACACTTCGAGGGTGCCTACCTCGGCCACCGAGTGCATCAGTCCGGACGCGGTAAACTCGCTGTCGCGGCCATCAAAGCCGTTGGGCTCGAACTGGGAATACATGGACGATATCTGCTGGTTTTTTTGCAAAATGGCGCCCACTGCCGACTGCACTGCTTCGCGGCTCATCCCCTGATTCAGGGCACTGTCTTCCATCATCGCAGAAAACGAATAGGGAATACGGTAGGCCTCGTTGATAAATGCAGCCACCTTTTCGCCGTATCGACCGGCACTGGCAGTCAGCTTGGCACGAATTTCATCATTGAGGGCATCATCGACCTCACTGGCAAGCGCCTCGGTATCGGCAGACAATGTGGTCCAGAGGCTGACGGACATAATCGCCACTGTGGCCAGAAACAGTGCCGAGGTCATCCAAAGCAGCTTCTGACGCAAAGGAAGTCTTTTCATGGTTTTCCCCAAAAATCCAAAAAAGGCATGTCTGAGTATAGTCGGTATGAGCTTCCCTGCCCTGTAACACCTTGCGCAATAACATCATTTAATCCAACAAAAAAGCGGCCCCTGATGGGCCGCCTTTGTTGCTGAGATTATTTGCCGAGTACGGCCTCGAAACACTCAGCCATGATCTCAAGCCCGCGCTGGATTTGCTCATCCGGCGCCGTGATGGGCACCAAAATCCGCAGCACGTTACCGTAGGTACCGCATGACAGCAGGATAAGGCCGCGATTACGGGCCTCGGTGAGCACCTGCGGGCAATACTCAGGGGCAGGCTTGCCGTTTTCCATCAGCTCAATAGCTATCATGGAACCCAGACCACGCACCTCGGCGATTTGCGGATAACGGCTGGCCAGCTCACCAATGGCAGACTTGATGGTCTTGCCGATGGCGTTTGAGCGCTCCAGCAGTTTTTCTTCTTCAAACACTTCAATCACAGCCAGCGCTGCGGCGCAGGCCAGCGGACTACCACCGTAGGTGCCGCCAAGGCCGCCGGGGCCAATGGCATCCATCACCTCAGCGCGGCCGGTAATACCCGAGAGCGGGAAGCCACCGGCAATCGACTTGGCGAAGGTGGTGATGTCCGGCGCTACGCCCATTTGCTCCATGGCAAAGAAAGTGCCGGTACGGCCAGCGCCGGTTTGCACTTCATCGGCAATCAACATAATGCCTTCGCGGTCACAGAGCTCGCGCAGGCGCTTCATCAAGCTTGGGGTCGCAGCGTAGAAACCGCCCTCGCCCTGCACTGGCTCGAGGATAATGGCGGCAATATCGCTTGGCTCGGCGTCGTTCTTGAAAATACGCTCGATGGAGGCCATGGCGTCATCTTCGCTCACCCCGTGCAGCGCGCAGGGGAACTCGGCGCGAAACACGTTTGCCTGCATCAGCCCCATGCCCTTGCTGTAAGGCGCCACTTTACCGGTCAGCGCCAGCGCCGCCATGGTGCGGCCATGGTAGCCCGAGGTAAAGGCAATTACACCGGCACGCTTGGTGTAGGCGCGGGCTACCTTGATGGCGTTTTCCACCGCTTCAGAGCCACTGGTAAACAGCGCCGACTTCTTGGCAAAGTCGCCGGGCACCAACTGGTTCAGCTTTTCACACACGGCCACATAGCTTTCATAGCCCAGCACCATAAAACAAGTGTGAGAAAACTTCTCCAGCTGCTCGGCCACGGCGGCCTTCACTTTGGGATGCAAGTGGCCGGTGTTCAGCACCGCAATGCCGCCGGCAAAGTCGATGTACTCGCGGCCTTCCACGTCCCACACGGTGGCGTTTTCGGCGCGCTCGGTAAACACAGGGTGGATTTGGCCAACGCCACCGGCTACAGCAGCGCGGCGACGAACCATCAATGAATCATTGGTCAAGCTCATAGGGTACTCCTGTTTCGCCGGTCACACCGACAGACAGATATATTTGATTTCTACATACTCATCGATGCCGTACTTGGAGCCTTCACGGCCCAGACCCGATGATTTCATGCCGCCAAAAGGGGCCACTTCGGTGGAAATAAGCCCGGTGTTCACGCCCACCATGCCGTATTCCAGCGCCTCGGCCACCTTCCAGATAAGGGAGATGTCACGGCCGTAGAAGTAAGCTGCAAGGCCAAACTCGGTATCGTTGGCCTGACGAATCACATCATCCACATCGCTGAAGCGGAACAGCGGTGCCAGTGGGCCGAAGGTTTCCTCACGGGCCACCTTCATGCTGGCATCCACGTTGGTCACAATTGCAGGTTCCATAAAGTTGCCACCCAGCGGCTTACCGCCGGCAACCAGGGTCGCGCCCTTATCCAGCGCATCCTGCAGATGGCTCTGCACCTTCTCAAGTGCGGCTGCGTTGATAAGCGGGCCTGTGGTCACGCCGGGTTCGGCGCCATTGCCCACCTTGAGCTTGGCCACGGCAGCGGCTAGCTTTTGGGCGAAGGCATCATACACACCGTCCTGCACATAGAGACGGTTGGCACAGACGCAGGTTTGACCGGCGTTGCGGTATTTGGAAATCATGGCGCCTTCAACGGCTGCATCCAGATCCGCATCGTTAAACACGATAAAGGGTGCGTTGCCGCCGAGCTCCAGCGAGACTTTCTTCAAGGTTGGTGCACACTGTTGCATCAGCTTAATGCCGACACCGGTGGAACCGGTGAACGACAGTTTGCGCACCACGGGGTTTTCGCAAAGCTCGTTGCCAATGGCCACCGCATCGCCGGTAACCACGCTGAATACGCCAGGTGGCATACCCGCTTCTTCGGCAAGCTCGGCCAGCGCCAGCGCGGTGAAAGGCGTCTGAGGCGCAGGTTTTACTATCATGGTGCACCCCGCAGCCAGCGCAGGGCCGGCCTTACGGGTTATCATCGCCGCCGGGAAGTTCCACGGCGTAATGGCCGCAGTCACACCCACGCCCTGCTTAATCACCATGATGCGCTTGTCGCCTTGGTGACCCGGGATGGTATCGCCGTAAAGACGCTTGGCCTCTTCGGCAAACCACTCGATAAAGGAGGCGGCATACACCACCTCGCCCTTGGCCTCGGCAAGCGGCTTGCCCTGCTCTGTGGTCATCATCAACGCCAAATCGTCGGCGTTTTCCAGCATAAGCTCAAACCAACGGCGCAATTTGGCGCCACGTTCCTTGGCGGTAAGCGCACGCCAGGCTGGCAGCGCCGCTTCGGCGGCAGCGATGGCCTCGCGGGTTTCATCACGGCCCATCACCGGCACAGAAGCTATGGCCTCATTGGTGGCCGGATTGGCAATGGTCACTGTCTCACCGGACAGGGCATCGCGCCACTCGCCGTTGATATAACACTTTGTTTTCAATAGTGAAGGACGTTTGAGCTGCACAGCTGACTCCTTGTTACTTGATATCTGTTACTGGGCACTTACGCCGAAAACGCTGTTAAATGCCAAGCTTGTCACGCATGGTGTAATACCAGGCACCGATGGCACTGAATGGCACCCGCAGCGCGTGGCCACCTGGGAACGGATAATGGGGCAGTTCAGCAAAGACATCGAAGCGGGTAGCCTGACCATTAAGCACCTCGGCAATGAGTTTGCCCGCCAGATGGGTGTAGGTTACACCGTGGCCACTGCAGCCCTGGGAGTAATAGATGTTCTTGCCAATACGGCCCACCTGAGGCAGACGCGACAGGGTCAGCAGGAAGTTACCTGTCCAGGTGTAGTCAATACGCACACCTTTAAGCTGCGGGAAAGTCTCCAGCATTTTCGGCAGAATGATGGACTTGATGTTGTCCGGATCGCGGGCGCCGTACACCACGCCGCCACCGTAAATCAGACGCTTGTCGCCGGAGAGACGGAAATAGTCCAGCAGGTAGTTACAGTCTTCAACGCAGTAATCCTGTGGCAGCAGGCTCTTTGCCATCTCATCGCTCAGGGGTTCTGTGGTGATCACCTGGGTGCCACAGGGCATGGACTTGGCCATCAGCTCAGGCATCAGTTTGCCAAGATAAGCGTTACCGGCCACCACCACAAAACGGGCCTTTACCTGACCGAACTCGGTTTTAACAACAGCAGGCTCACCTTCGACCACATCCAGCACAGCCGAGTCTTCAAAGATTTTACCGCCGAGACTTTCGACCGCGCGGGCTTCACCGAGGGCCAGATTCAGCGGATGAATGTGACCGCCGCTCTTGTCCAGCATACCGCCGACGTAGCGCTCAGTATTTACCACATTACGAATACCGGCTTCGTCGAGGATTTCCAGCTGCTCAGTGTGGCCGTGAGCTTCCCACAGCGCCTTTTGCGCCTTGAGGTGACCCATCTGCTTTTGGTTGAGTGCGGCAAATACGCCGCCGTTTTTCAGATCGCAGTCGATATTGTATTTTTCGATGCGCTCGCGAATGATACGACCGCCTTCAAATGCCATTTCACCGAACAGCTTGGCCTTTTCCTTGCCAACGGTTTTTTCAATGACATCAATGTCTCGGCTATAGCTGTTAACGATTTGGCCGCCATTGCGACCCGAGGCGCCCCAACCAATTCGGGCGGCCTCCAAAACCACGACCTTGAAACCACTTTCAAGCAAATGCAATGCCGAGGACAGACCCGTATAGCCTGCGCCTATAACACACACGTCGGTTTCAAGATGCTCCTCAAGACGAGGACGAATGCGGGTGTCATTGGCGGAAGCGGCATAGTAGGACTCGGTATGAGGTGTAGCAGACATGATGCTTCCTTCTTTCTTATGTTCATTATTTTAAACAACGGAACCATCCTACACCTTCGACAAGGGAAACTCTAGCCGTATTTGCCGAATATTTTGCATATTTGTTGAATATATTAAACAAACAAAAACGGCCGCCGAAGCGACCGTTTGCAGGTTAATCCAAGCGCCACCAGGCACTATTCCATGGCGGCCTTGGCCTTCTTCTCGGCCCGGCGAGCAAAGTACCAGGACAGGAAAGCCATCAGCGATACCGCGAGGATGATTAACGTCGCCAGGGCGTTGATCTTGGGCGATACCCCCAAACGCACCGAGGAGAACACCACCATCGGCAACGTGGTCGCACCAGGGCCAGAGGCGAAGCTTGCGATAACCAGATCGTCCAGTGACAGGCTGAAAGACAGCAGCCAGCCCGCGGTCAGCGCCGGCGCAATCATGGGCACAGTGATCAGGAAGAAGGTCTTGAGCGGCGTAGCCCCCAAATCCATTGCCGCTTCCTCAATCGACATGTCCAGTTCACGCAAACGGGACGACACCACCACGGCCACGTAGGCGGCACAGAAGGTGGAGTGCGCCAGCCAAATGGTGAGTCTGCCACGCTCGGCAGGCCAGCCGATAAGGTCGGCCATGTGCACAAACAACAGCAGCAGCGACAGACCTGTGATCACCTCTGGCATAACCAGTGGCGCTGTGATCATGTTCGACAGCGACAACTTGGCCCAGCTGCGGCGAAAACGTGTCATCACGAAGGCCGCCATGGTGCCCAGCACCACCGCCATGGAAGCCGACAGGAAGGCAATCTCAAGGCTGGTCCAGACCGCATCGAGA
Source organism: Shewanella zhuhaiensis (assembly GCF_022484835.1). Taxonomy (NCBI): domain Bacteria; kingdom Pseudomonadati; phylum Pseudomonadota; class Gammaproteobacteria; order Alteromonadales; family Shewanellaceae; genus Shewanella; species Shewanella zhuhaiensis. The sequence continues at coordinate 458,708 of NZ_JAKUDL010000003.1, read as the reverse complement.
ATTTGCTGATCCTTAAACAGCTCCACATACCATTTGGCCGAAAATCCGCCCCATACGGTCACCAGTTTGGACGCGTTGAAGGAGTAGAAAATCAGGATAAACATAGGGGCATAAAGGAAGATGAGCCCCAACCACAACATCACGGTAGAAAAACTCAGCTTTTTCATGCCTCTTTCTCCAAATCACGGGCCTGATAATGATGGAACAGGGTAATGGGGATAATCAAAAGTCCCAGCATCACTATCGCCAGCGCCGAGGCGACCGGCCAGTCACGGTTGTTGAAGAACTCCTGCCACAATACCTTACCTATCATCAGCGAGTCCGGACCACCGAGCAGCTCAGGGATAACGAACTCACCCACCGACGGAATAAACACCAGCATAGAGCCGGCAATCACACCGCCCTTGGACAGTGGCAAGGTGATCTGCCAGAAGGTGTTAATGCTTCGGGAACCGAGATCCGCCGCAGCTTCCAGCAGGCTCACGTCCATCTTCACCAGGTTGGCGTACAGCGGCAGCACCATAAACGGCAGGTAGGCGTAGATAAGGCCTATGTATACTGCGATGTTGGTGTTCATTATCTTCAGCGGTTCGCTAATCACCCCAAGCCACATCAACACATTGTTGATAAGGCCGGTGTCAGCCAGCAAGCCCATCCAGGCGTACACACGGATAAGGAACGAGGTCCAGGACGGCAGCATGATAAGCAGCAGCAATACCGTCTGCATCTTCACCGGCGCCCGGGCGATGGCATAGGCCATGGGGTAGCCCAGCAGCAAACAGCCGAGGGTTGCCACAACCGCCATCTTGAGCGATCCAAGATAGGCCGTGTAATAGAGCGAATCGTCCAATAGCAACAAATAGTTGCCGAGGTTCAAGGCCACATTCAGCAGTTGATCCACGTAGGTGAACGTAGGCTCGTAGGGCGGAATGGCGATCGCCGCGGTGGAGAAACTGATCTTGAGCACAATCGCAAATGGCAGTGCAAAGAACAGAGTCAGCCACAGGAAGGGAAAGCCGAGGGTAAAGTGCCTGCCACGAATGGCAAAGCGAAAACCTTTCTTTCGTTTGCTCATGATCTCAATACCACGCCACTGGTGGCCTCCCAGCTGATGTAGACTTCATCTTCCCAGGTGGGATGATCCGCACGGCGCTCGGTGTTGGTCATGGAGCACTGGATGATTTTGCCGTCTTCCAGCTTGATGTAATACACCGACAGACCGCCGAGGTAGGCAATGTCATGTACCTTGCCCTTGGCCCAGTTGTACTGACCTTCAGGCTGCTCGCGGCTGATGTGGGTCTTCTCGGGGCGCACCGCCAGCCACACATGCTTGTCTTCAAGACTGGTGGTTACACCGTGTCCAATCAGGAAAGGCTGCGGCAAGGTGGGCGATTGCAGAATCGCGTGGTCGGCCTCATCCTCGATGATTTCACAATCAAACAGATTCACGGTACCGATAAATTCGGCAATCATGCGGCTGTTGGGGCTCTCATAGATGTCCATGGGGCTGCCTACCTGGGCAATCCAGCCATCACTCATGATGGCGATACGGCCAGCCATGGTCATGGCTTCTTCCTGATCGTGGGTAACCATCACACAGGTCACGCCTACACGCTCAAGAATTTCAACCACTTCGAGCTGCATCTGGGTGCGCAGTTTCTTATCCAGCGCGCCCATCGGCTCATCGAGCAGCAGCAGTTTGGGGCGCTTGGCAAGCGAACGGGCCAAAGCCACACGCTGACGCTGACCACCGGAAAGCTGGTGTGGCTTACGCTTGGCATATTGCTCCATATGCACAATCTTGAGCATTTCCTGCACCCGCTGGGCAATTTCGTCCTTTGGCAGTTTGTCCTGCTTCAGACCAAAGGCAATGTTCTGCTCCACAGTCATGTGAGGGAACAGCGCATAAGACTGGAACATCATGTTGATCGGACGCTCGTAGGGCGGCAGGTCGGTAATGTCCTGACCGTCGAGGAAAATGCGTCCTTCGGTGGGTCTTTCAAAGCCTGCCAGCATCCGCAGCAGGGTGGATTTGCCCGAGCCTGAGCCGCCGAGCAATGCAAAAATCTCCCCTTTATTGATGGTCAGCGACACGTCATCTACGGCGCGAACATCGTCAAACAGCTTGCTTACCCGCTCAATTTTGAGCAGCACTTCTTCCTGCGTCTTTGTCGTTGGTTTGTTGGTGACGCCCGAGGTCATAGCCATAATACTTCTCCATTCCAAACTGCGCCAGAACGAGCCTCCGGCCTTCTGGAACTCGGTTTACTTGTGCAATATAGAGTCAAAGGTGGGGCAGCCATCCGCTGCCCCAAATGTCGATTACTGACCAGACTTGATCTTGGTCCAGATGCGGGTCATGGCACGCTGGGTCTTCATTGGACGCACTTCACCCAGGTACAGCTTGGCGAGTGTTTCTTCTGATGGGTACACAGCGGGGTTCTTGGCCACTTCTTCGTCCAGCATAGGGGTTGAACCATCATTGGCGTTGGCATAAGCCACGTAGTTACTGATGGAAGCAATCACTTCAGGACGCATCAGGTAGTTGATGAAGGCGTGCGCATTGCCTGGGTTGGCGGCATCGGCTGGAATAGCCATCATGTCGAACCACAGTGGTGCACCTTCTTTAGGGATGCGGTAATCCACTTCCTGACCGTTACCGGCTTCTTCGGCGCGGGCCTGAGCCTGCAGCACGTCACCGGACCAACCGATAGCAGCACAGATTTCGCCGTTGGCGAGATCTGAGATGTAGCGTGAAGAGTGGAAATACTTCAGATATGGACGAATTTTCAGCAGAACTTCACCGGCTTTTTCATAGTCGGCTGGGTCGGTGCTGTTAGGGTTCAGACCCAGGTAGTTCAGCGCAGGTGGCAGAATTTCATCAGGTGAATCCAGCACTGCGATACCGCACTTAGCCAATTTCTCGGCGTTGGCTGGGTTGAAAATCAGTTCCCATGAATCCACTGGCGCATCCTCGCCCAGCACTTCTTTTACCTTGGCTACGTTAAAACCGATGCCGGTGGTGCCCCACAGGTAAGGCACGGCGTGCTCGTTACCCGGGTCGCTCTTTTGCAGCTGGGTCATCAGGTTCTGGTTGAGGTACTTCTCATTTGGCAGCTTGGACTTATCCAGCTTCATAAAGGCGCCGGCTTTGATCTGCTTGGCCAGGAAGTGCGCAGAAGGCACCACCAGATCATAACCACTGCGACCGGAGAGCAACTTGGCTTCCAGCACTTCGTTGGTGTCAAACACGTCGTAGATCACCCGAATGCCAGTTTCTTTCTGGAAGTTTTCCAGGGTGTCTTCGGCAATATAATCAGACCAGTTGTACACCCGAACCACTTCTTCGGCCGATACCGCAGCGCTGCCCATAATACCGGCGGTCGCCAATGCCAGAGCGGTCATTTTTTGTAATAACTTCATGCTATCTCCTTTTGCAGGTAGCCGTAATTGAAAGCCAATTACTCTGATTGTGTCGCCGGCGCGGCCGGCTTTAGTTTTATTGTTAGGACCAATGCTACAACCTGAAAAACTGCATCGGCAGTTGCTGCTGCCCAGTACCTCTTTTACCTCATTGGCAGGCTTTTAATATGCACTCAGTTACCCTGAGCTGCAATCTTCTCAAGCGTCAGTGAAAGTGCCTGACTTGCTTTAAAAATCAGTTCGTCAATCTCATCGCGGCTGATGCAAAGTGGCGGCGAAATAATCATGGTGTCACCCACAGCGCGCATCACTAAACCGCTTGCGATACAGGCCTCACGGCACAGCATTCCGGCACCGATTTCATTCTCGAATCTGGCCAGGGTGTCCTTATCTGCCACCAGTTCGATAGCCGCCACCATGCCCATACCGCGCACTTCGCCCACTAAAGGATGAGCCGCCAGTGTCTGCAGCTTGTCCTGCAGGTAGGGGCCGGTATCCTGTCTCACTTTATCCACCAAGCCTTCTTCTTCGAGAATGCGGATATTTTCCAGCGCCGCCGCGGCGGCAACCGGGTGGCCCGAGTAGGTAAAGCCGTGGGCAAATTCACCGCCCTCTGTGACGAGCACATCGGCCACCCGATCGGACACAATCACCCCGCCCATGGGGATATACCCTGAGGTCATGCCTTTGGCGATGGTGATTAAATCGGGTTTGAGATCCAGCGTTTGCGCCGCGAACCAGTTACCGGTTCGGCCAAATCCGCTGATCACTTCGTCCAGAATAAACAGAATATCGTACTTTGCCAAAATGCTTTTTATTTCATTCCAGTAGCTCGCTGGCGGAATAATTACGCCACCGGCCCCCTGGAATGGCTCGGCAATAAAGGCTGCGACCTTGTCTTCGCCAAGCTCCAGGATTTTGGCTTCCAGCGCCCGGGCCGTTTTGATGCCGAAATCCTCGGGAGACATATCACGGCCTTCGCCAAACCAGTAAGGCTGGTCGATATGCACTATGCCGGGAATGGGCAGGTCGCCCTGCTGATGCATAAAGCCCATGCCGCCAAGACTGGCACCGGCCACGGTGGAGCCGTGGTAGGCATTTTTGCGGCTGATGATGGTTTTCTTGCCGGGCTTGCCTTTCAGATCCCAATAACGGCGCACCATCCGCAGATTGGTGTCGTTGGCCTCGGAGCCCGAGCCGGTAAAGAACACCCGGTTCATGTGCCCAGGTGCCAGATCGGCAATCCTGGCCGCCAGCTTGATGGCCGGCTCATGGGTGCACTGAAAGAAGTTGTTGTAAAAAGGAAGGGTTTTGAGCTGGGTAAAGGCAGCTTTGGCAATGCTTTCACGGCCATAGCCCACATTCACGCACCAGAGACCGGCCATACCGTCGAGCAGTTTGTTGCCTTCGGCATCCCAGATATAGACACCATCGGCACGCTCGATAATGCGGGTGCCACGCTGCGCCAAATCGGCTGTGTCAGTGAATGGATGCAGATGATGGTTGGCATCCATCTCCTGCAGTGCGCCGATGTGATGTTGCTTTTGTTGTTGCATCTTCGCCCTTCCCCTTTCAGTGCCGGGGCAAGCCCCGGCTCGTTGTGCTTGTTATACCGTCAACAGCAGGAATTCACGCTCCCAGGCACTGACCACGCGCCTGAAGTTTTCCAGTTCCGCCTGCTTCACCGCCACAAAGCCGGTGGTGAAGGCATCACCCAGATATTTACGTGCTGCATCGCTCTCACCCAGCGCCACCAGTGCCTCTTCCAAAGTCAGTGGCAGGTGGTTGGCTTCAGCAGTACGGCTCTCGTTAGCGCGGCCAAGGGCTGGATTGGTTGGCTTAAGGCCTTCCACCATACCGATGTAACCGGCCAGCAAGCTCGCGGCAATGGCCAGATAACAGTTGGCATCGGCGCCTGGAATACGGTTTTCGATGCGGCGGTTCTGCGGCGATGATTCAGGAATGCGCAGACCACAGGTGCGATTCTCTTCGCCCCACTCCAGGTTTACCGGCGCAGAAGTACCGGGCAGGAAGCGGCGGAACGAGTTCACGCTGGGCGCCATCAATGGCAGAAACTCGGGAATGTAGCGCTGCAGACCAGCGATGAAACCGAGGAAGTTGGCGCTCTTGGTGCCATCTTCTTTGGTGAAAATGTTCTTGCCGGTCTTTTTATCCACTACGCTCTGGTGAATGTGCATGGCGCTGCCTGGCTCGTTGGTCACCGGCTTGGCCATAAAGGTGGCACACACGTTGTGCTTGAGCGCCGCTTCACGCAGGGTACGCTTAAACACAAACACCTGGTCGGCCAGCGACAGCGCATTGCCGTGGCTGAAGTTGATTTCCATCTGCGCCGGGCCGTCTTCGTGGATCAGGGTGTCGATAAACAGGCCCTGGGCTTCACACCACTCATACATGTCTTCAAACAGCGGGTCGTATTCGTTGGCAGCATCGATAGAGAACGACTGACGACCTGCTTCAGGAAGGCCGGAACGTCCCAGCGGCGGATTCAGCGGCAGATCAGGATCCCCGTTGCGCGCCACCAGATAGAATTCCATCTCGGGGGCAATCACAGGCTCCCAACCCTTGTCCTCATAAAGCTTAAGCACTTTCTTCAGCACGTTACGTGGCGACAGCTCGATGGGATTTCCCATGCGGTCGTACACGTCGTGGATCACCTGAGCGGTAGCTTCCACACACCAGGGCAACTCGAACACGGCGTTTTCATCGGGTACACACAGAAAGTCGACGTCCGCTTCGTTCAGCAGCTCATAGTAGGTGTCGTCATCAACATAGTCGCCGGTCACTGTCTGCAGCAGCACGCTTTCTGGCAGACGCATGCCCTGCTCGGCAATAAACTTGTCTACCGGGGCGATTTTGCCACGGGCAATGCCTGTCATATCACTGATGACGCATTCCACCTCGGTAATTTTCTTTTCTTTCAAAAACGCGATTAGCTTTTCCATCTTGTTATCTCACTCGGTCTTGGGCCCTGCGTCGGCACGCATCACCGAAGGCTTTGAAAATCGACAGATAAAATGCATTGTCGGCTACCTTCCATTCAGGGTGAAACTGCACGCCAAGGGCGAAATTTGTGGCTTCTTTTACGGAAAAGGCTTCAATCAAGCCATCCGGAGCATACGCTTCTGGCCGCAACCCGTTTCCAAGGCGCTCAACGCCTTGAGTGTGGACGGAATTAACTTCCGCCGAGCTGCGGCCCCAGGCTTCAAAAATCACCCCCCCGGGCTCCAGGGTAACCGTATGGGCCAGACCATACTGCACCTCCAGCGGTGCTTGTTTGTCTTCCCTGTGCTCCATGTATTTGCCTGTTTCGTGGAGCTTTTGATACAGGCTGCCACCGAAGGCCACATTCATTTCCTGAAAGCCGCGACAAATTCCCAGCACTGGCACACCGGCGGCAATCGCCGCTCTGATCAGTGGCAGTGTGGTGGCGTCACGACGAGGATCGTGGTGAGTACCCGGCTCGCTCGCAGTCCCCGCATAATGATGGGGCTCTACATTGGAGGGCGAACCGGTAAAAAGAATGCCGTCCAGGCGTTCCAGTATCACCGACATCGGTATACCTTCACCGACGGAGGGAATGATCAGAGGCCAACCGCCTGTCCCGTTGATCACACCCAATAAATACTTTTCTCCTACGATATTAAAAGTTTGCAATCCCAGTGGGGCATTGCAGGCAGAGACACCAATCACGGGTATCGTGGCGTCAGACATACTTCACCTTGCATGTGGGTCAATGTTTGAGTTTTGTGATCGCCCTCAAACATGGCGTTCATTTTTTCACACAGTACACCGAAATATTGAACGAGGCAATAGCCCTTCCCCCTGTTCGAACCACTTTTAATCCAACAAATTTTTAACCAAATAAATTCATAAACTTAGAATAGGCAGTAGTTAAATTTGTTGAAAATATTGATACAAATTGACGCTGATACGAGGCGGGAGCATGACGGCCAGCAGGGCTCAGGCGTGGCGAGGCTTTGGGCTCAGATTGGTTAAAATTATTTACATTGGCGTTTAAAATGCAGCCAAATCGCGGGCAGAGAGAAGATTAACAAAAGGCAGAAACGACTGCGGCCCTGTAAGGGCCGCAGTGGATAATCACATCAGAAGTTTGCCGGGGTAGTAGCACTCACCAGCTGACAGGGTTCGTCGAAGGGATTTCTGAATCTGTGTGGCAGTTCGCTGTTGAAGTAATAACTGTCGCCTGCTTCGAGGACAAATACATCGTCGCCGACAGTCAGTTCAAACTTGCCCGAAATGACCAGCGCCGCTTCTTCGCCCACGTGCTTAAGCATCTCTTCACCTGTATCCGCGCCTGGCGGATAGGTTTCGCTCATCACTGACATGGCGCGATTGGGATAGTCCCGTCCAATGAGTTTAAACTCCAGTGGTCCGGTACCTATATCCAACAGCTCGTTGGCGCGGTATACGATTTTTTGTTCTGCCGATGCAGAATCACCTATCGAGAAGAACTCAACCAGCGACATGGGTATGCCTGACAACACTTTTTTCAGCGAGCTGACAGAAGGGCTCACACTGTTTTTCTCAATCATTGAGATGGTGCTGTTGGTTACACCGGCACGCTTGGCCAGCTCACGCTGGGACAAGCCTTTCATTTTTCGAACAGCTTTGAGACTGGCTCCGATATCCAAATTTGTCACCCCCCAAACAGGTTCAGTTATCTGCACAGCAGATAAAGTGCAAATTGTGTATTCCGAACCTGAGCACTGCCAAGAAACCCCATGTTCGAAAACTATAATTTATCAAGCAAACTCAAGTATCTGAGCTACCTAAAGGCACAAGCGTCTCCAAAAGGACGGCGCAGATACAGATTGTATTCTAGCGGCATTGCGTGTTAAATAAAACGAACACTGTAAATTAATCCGCAAAAAGTGTGATGAGTATACAGAGACAAGTCCAATTTACAATAAAAACCAGTGTCGGAGCCCTTATGGCAAACAATTCACCCATACACAGCGACAAGTACCCGGAATCCTTCTATTTTGCGACCGCCAAAGAGATATATCAGTATCCTGTATTGGACGGTGCTCTGGAGGTGGACGTTTGCATTGTGGGTGGTGGATTCAGTGGCCTGAATACGGCCATTGAACTGGCACAAAAAGGGTTCAGCGTAGCCCTGTTGGAAGCCAAACGGGTCGGCTGGGGCGCTTCTGGCCGCAACGGCGGTGAGCTTATCCGCGGCATTGGTCATGGGCTGGAGCAGTTTAAAAACGATATCGGCCAGGAAGGCGTGGACGCCATCACCCAGATGGGTTTTGAGGCGGTGGATATAGTGCGTGAGCGGGTTGCGGCCCACAACATCGACTGCGACCTGACCATGGGCTACTGTGATTTAGCGGTAAAACCCCGCCATATGAAGGAGTTGGCCGAAGAGCTGGAGCATCTTCAATCGGTAGGTTATCGCCACGAACTCAAGCTGCTGGAGAAGGCCGACATAGGTGAAGTGATAGGCTCTGATTGCTATCAGGGCGCGCTGATGGACATGGGCAGCGGCCACTTACATCCATTGAACCTTGCCCTGGGTGAAGCCAGAGTGGCCCGCGAACTGGGTGTGCAGATTTTTGAATACAGCGCAGCCACCAAAATCATCAAGGGCGATAAGCCCAAGGTACTGACCGAACGCGGCGAAGTCAGCTGCAACCAACTGGTGCTCGCGGGTAATGCCTATATAGGTCACAAGCTTGAGCCATACGTGGGCGGTAAGGTACTGCCAGCAGGCAGCTATTTGCTTGCAACCGAACCTCTGTCAGCGGAGATGTGCCAGCAAATCATTCCAAAAAATATGTCGTTCGCCGACATGCGTATCGCCCTCGACTACTTCCGCCTCTCCAGCGACGGTCGCTTGCTGTTTGGCGGCCTGTGTACCTATTCAGGTAAAGATCCTGCCGATATTGAGGCGGCACTGCGCCCCAATCTCGAGAAGGTCTTCCCGCAGCTCAAAGGCGTGCGTATCGATTATCAATGGGGCGGTATGATAGGTATTGGCGCCAACCGTCTGCCTCAGCTTGGTACCCTGCCGGATGCGCCCAACATCTATTTTGCCCAGGCCTATTCCGGCCACGGCGTGAATGCTACCCATATGGCGGCGCGCTTGCTGGCTGAAGCAATAGCGGGCGATACAGAGCGCTTTGATGTGTTTGCCAAGGTAAAGCACATGACCTTCCCCGGCGGTCCGGCGCTGCGCTCACCGCTGCTGGCAGCTGGCATGTTGTATCACCGCTTTATGGACATCTTCTGATTAGCTGCCATATCAATGCGTAATGAAAAAGAAACCCGCCGATTGGCGGGTTTCTTATGTCTGAAAGTCAGCGGTGTTACAGCGCTATCCAGGTCGCTTTGATTTCGGTGTACTTCTCGAAGGCATGCAGTGACTTGTCACGGCCGTTGCCGGACTGCTTATAGCCACCGAATGGCGCTGTCATATCGCCGCCATCATAGTGGTTAATCCACACCATGCCGCTGCGCAGTGCTTTGGCAGTCTTATGGGCCTTGCTGATATCCGAGGTCCAGACACCGGCGGCCAGGCCATAGATGGTGTCGTTGGCAATGGCAACGGCTTCATCCATGCCATCGAAAGTAATCACCGACATCACCGGGCCGAAGATCTCCTCACGGGCAATTTTCATCTGATTGGTCACGCCGTCGAATACCGTAGGCGCCACATACACGCCACCGGTTTCCTCAAGCTTGCGCTCGCCGCCACAGAGCAGCTTGGCGCCTTCATCGTGGCCGGCCTTAATATAACTGAGCACGGTATCGAGCTGCTGCTTGTCCACCACGGCACCGCAAGTGGTGGCTGGGTCCAGCGGATGACCCGGCTGCCAGGCTTCCATTTCTTTGACGATAAGTTTAAGCAGCTCATCCTTGACACCTGACTCCACCAGCAAACGGGAACCGGCAGTGCACACTTCCCCCTGGTTAAAAGCAATGGCAGACGCTGCAGCTTCGGCTGCGGCCTGCAAATCCGGCGCATCGTTAAATACGATATTGGGGCTCTTGCCGCCCGCTTCCAGCCACACCCGCTTCATGTTCGATTGACCCGCATACACCATCAGCTGCTTGGCAATCTTGGTCGAGCCGGTGAATACAAGCGTATCCACATCCATGTGCAACGCCAGCGCCTGCCCCACGGTATGGCCAAAGCCCGGCAGCACGTTCAGCACCCCATCGGGAATACCGGCTTCTTTAGCAAGCTGCGCCATACGAATGGCGGTGAGTGGCGACTTCTCTGAAGGCTTGAGCACCACGCTGTTACCGGTAGCAAGTGCAGGACCTAGCTTCCAGCAGGCCATCAGCATCGGGAAGTTCCAGGGCACGATAGCGGCCACCACACCCACGGGCTCGCGGGTGATCATACCGATTTCGTTATGGGGGGTTGGCGCCAGCTCATCATAAATCTTGTCAATTGCCTCACCTGACCAGCGGATGGCGCGGGCAGCTCCTGCAACATCCACGGCTTTGGAATGGGCAATGGGCTTACCCATGTCGAGGGTTTCAAGCAGCGCCAGCTCATCGGCGTTGGCTTCCAGCAAATCGGCAAAGCGGATCATCACCTGCTTGCGCTTCACCGGTGACTGCTGTGACCACACGCCCGACTCAAAGGTCACTCGGGCATTGGCCACGGCAAGATCCGCATCGGCCTGCTGGCAGCTGGCAACCTGAGTCAGCACCCGGCCATCTACCGGACTGATGCACTCGAAGGTTTCCTGGCCCACGGCATCGCAATACTGGCCGTTAATAAAGGCTTTGCCATTGATCTCAAGACGCTGTGCCAGTGCTTCCCACTCGCTGCGGCTCTGGGGTGTACTCATGATGACCTCGTATCCACTTGATTATTATGTTTATTAATGTTTACCGATTGTCAGACGCGGCATCACGTCTGCGTTCCGCCCAAGGCGTTGGCTCGCCACCCTACGCCAGCTGCTGCCCACCGGCGGAGCACTTATGTCTTGTGCTCTATATAAGTGGCGTTGCAGCTATTTATAGAGGAACTGCAACCAAACAGCAGTAAAAGTGCGGGGATTTACGCCCCTGCGCCGGATCCCCTCTCAAATGGGAGGCGCAAAAGCCTTTGGTGCCAGATTACGCGCAGCCCTTACTTATTTCAATATTTTTTACAAAAGCAGCTTTTTTGGCACAAATAAATGCACAAAGGTATTCCATGTTCATTATTTCTGACATAGCATAGCGAATATTAACCACCACAACACCCACATAATCATCAGGATCAAGGTAAATGTATGATCGACATCAGCGCATCTACAGGACACGACACACCATCCCTTGAGCATTACTGGATGCCGTTCACGGCAAACCGCCAGTTTAAGGCCAGCCCACGACTGCTGGCTGGTGCCGAAGGGATGTTTTATAAAGACGTTGACGGCAAGCCCGTACTCGACTCCACTGCCGGCCTCTGGTGCTGCAACGCAGGCCACGGCAGACAGAAGATCAGCGAAGCGGTCAGCCGCCAGATCCGCGAGCTCGACTATGCGCCGTCTTTCCAAATGGGCCACCCGCTCGCGTTTGAGCTGGCGAGCCGCCTGGCCGAGATAGCCCCGGCCGGTCTGAACCGTATCTTCTTTACCAACTCTGGCAGTGAGTCTGTCGACACAGCGCTGAAAATGGCCCTGGCCTACCACAGAGCCAATGGCCAACCTACCCGCACCCGTTTCATTGGCCGCGAACTCGGCTACCACGGCGTAGGCTTTGGTGGCATCTCCGTTGGCGGCATCGGCAACAATCGCCGCACCTTCAGCCAGCAGTTGCTGCAGGGTGTAGATCACCTGCCCCATACTCTGGACATTGCCAAGAACGCTTTCTCCCGCGGCTTCCCAGCCCATGGCCTGGAAAAGGCCGAAGTGCTTGAGCAGCTGATTACTCTCCACGGCCCAGAGAATATTGCCGCGGTGATTGTCGAACCCATGTCAGGCTCCGCTGGTGTAATTCTGCCTCCTGCAGGCTACCTCAAGCGTCTGCGTGACATCACCCAGAAGTACGGCATCCTGCTGATTTTCGACGAGGTTATTACCGGCTTTGGCCGTGTGGGCGACGCCTTTGCTTCCCAGCGCTGGGGAGTAACACCGGATCTGATGACCACCGCCAAGGCGCTGAATAACGGTGCCATCCCCATGGGCGCTGTGTTCGTCAGTCAGGATGTCCATGATGCCTGCATGACCGGCCCCGAAGAGCTGATTGAATTCTTCCACGGTTACACCTATTCAGGTCACCCGGTAGCTGCCGCTGCCGCGCTGGCCACCCTGGATATCTATAAAGAAGAGCAACTGTTTGATCGGACCAAAGAGCTGGAAGGCTATTGGGAAGATGCAGTCCACAGCCTCAGAGATCTGCCCAATGTGATTGACATCCGCAACATAGGTCTGGTGGCTGGGATACAAATGGCGCCCAATGCCGAAGGCGTTGGACGACGCGGATACAAGGTATTCGAGCACTGCTTTAAGAACGGCACCCTGGTGCGTGTGACCGGCGACATCATCGCCATGTCTCCACCACTGATTGTCGAAAAGCAACATATCGACCAGATGATCAATACCCTGGCAGATGCCATCAAGGCCATCGGCTGAAAAACAGAATTAATAGGTAGCCAAAGATAACCATGCAAAGCATTACTCATTTTGTAAACGGTCAGCACACTGCCAAGAGCACCCGTACCCAATCAGTATTTGAACCCGCCACCGGTGAAACACGCGCCGAAGTATCCCTGGCCAGTGCCCAGGAAGTAAGTGACGCCATCGCCGTCGCCAAGGCCGCGTTCGAGAGCTGGTCACAGATGACCCCGCTCAACCGCGCCCGCATTCTGTTCAAGTTCAAGGCACTGGTTGAAGCCAATATGGACGAACTGGCCGAGCTTATCACCCGCGAGCACGGCAAGGTGCTCGATGATGCCAAGGGCGAGCTTATCCGTGGTCTCGAAGTGGTGGAATTTGCCTGCGGCATTCCGCATTTGCTCAAGGGCGAACACACAGCTCAGGTGGGCACAGGTGTAGATGCCTGGGCCGTGAACCAGGCGCTGGGTGTGGTGGCCGGTATTGCCCCGTTCAACTTCCCTGTGATGGTCCCCATGTGGATGTTCCCCATCGCCATCGCCTGCGGCAACACCTTTATCATGAAGCCGTCTGAAAAAGACCCAAGCTCAGTGATGCGTATTGCCGAGCTGCTCAAAGAAGCCGGTCTGCCAGATGGTGTGTTCAACGTGGTTAACGGCGACAAAGAAGCCGTGGATACCCTGCTGACCCATAAAGATGTGCAGGCAGTGAGCTTCGTGGGCTCCACGCCGATTGCCGAGTACATCTATGCCACCGCCTCCGCTCACGGCAAGCGGGTGCAGGCCCTTGGTGGTGCCAAGAACCATATGCTGGTGATGCCGGATGCGGATCTGGATCAAGCCGTCAATGCGCTGATGGGCGCCGCCTACGGCTCTGCCGGTGAGCGTTGCATGGCGATTTCTGTGGTACTGGCTGTGGGCGACGTGGGTGACGCCCTGGTGGAAAAACTACTGCCCAAGATTGCTGCCCTCAAGGTGGGCAACGGTCTGACTCCTGAAATGGAGATGGGTCCGCTGATTTCGGCCCAGCATCTGGACAAGGTTTCCGGCTATGTGGAAGCGGGCGTCCGTGAAGGCGCCAAGCTGTTGGTCGATGGTCGTACGCTGTCGATGGAAGACAAGGCCAATGGCTACTTCCTCGGCGCCTGCCTATTCGATGAGGTCACTCCCGAGATGACTATCTATAAGGAAGAAATCTTCGGCCCGGTACTTTGCATTGTACGAGTGCCAGACTACGCCAGTGCCCTGCAGCTGGTGAACGAGCATGAGTTTGGTAACGGTACAGCCATCTTCACCCAGAGCGGTGAAGCAGCACGCCACTTCTGCCATCACGTTCAGGTGGGCATGGTCGGGGTAAACGTGCCCATTCCCGTGCCAATGGCATTCCACAGCTTCGGCGGCTGGAAGCGTTCACTGTTTGGCCCGCTGCATATGCATGGCCCGGATGGCGTGCGCTTCTATACCAAGCGCAAGGCCATCACCGCACGCTGGCCTCAGGGCAAACAACTTGCCGCTGAGTTTGTTATGCCAACCATGAAGTAAAACCCGATGGGGCGCCTGTGCGCCCCTTTTGGAGTAAAAAATGGCTATCTCGGTCAAAGATATTCAACACTTTTCCAATGCAAAAACTGAAACGGAGCGTTACTTCCTCGCCGATGAAAAGCGAATAGAGGGCAATCCTGAACAAGCACTTACCAATCATTATTCCAGTGGTTGCGGCCAGTTTCATGTGGGGATTTGGCAAAGTGCTGGCGGTAAATGGAATGTCAACTATACTGAACACGAATATTGTGACATCCTCGAAGGGTGCAGCATTATCCGCGACGCTGACGGTAACAGTCTGACCGTGGAGGCTGGAGACAAGTTCGTTATCCCCGCCGGTTTTCAAGGCACATGGGAAGTGGTTGAACATTGCAAAAAGGTCTATGTAATTTTTGAGCAAAACTGATTCGTAAAACCCGCCATGAGGTCGCAGCCCTGTGCTGATGTTTGGCAATCAATGAGGACGGACGCCTCGGCGTCGTCCCTGTCAACAAAAGTAAAATGGAGAATCAAGCGTGGATAAATATTTCAATAAAAACAAGCTTGCACAGCTGACTGGGATCCTTCTGACAGGTGCGCTGCTGTCACCCCTGGCCAATGCCGGCGAACTGACCGGTGAAGTGGGCATTGCCAACGACTACCGCTTCCGTGGCATCTCTCAAACCGACAGCGGTTTGCAGGTTTCCGGTGGTATCGACTACTCCACAGATTCAGGTTTCTTTGTCGGCGCCTGGGCCAGCAACGTTGACTTCGGTCCCGATGATGACACCAACATCGAACTGGATATCTATGCCGGTTACTATCATGAAGTGAATGACGATCTGTCATTTGATGTGACCCTGTATCGCTACAACTACTTCGGTGAAACCAGCGACTACGATTACTTTGAAGGTACCATAGGTGCCGATTTCCACGGTTTCCGTGCGGCCTACTGGTACACCAATGACTACAGTGGTTCAGACTACGATTACCACTACCTCGAGCTGAACTACAGCTGGGAATTTGCCGAGAACTGGAGCCTGGATCTGCACGTAGGTAACAACTTCGGCGATGCCATTGAAGATGAAGATTTCGGCTTCGGTGACAGCTTTATCGATTACTCCATCGGTGTGTCTACCGAAGTGGCTGGCTTTGGTCTGTCTCTGGCCTGGCTGGATAACAACATCGACAGTGACGTGACCATCAAAGATGACCTGTTCAACAGTGAAGGGACTGTGCTGGCAAGCGTAAGCTACGCTTTCTAAGCCCCGGTCTTTCTCCCTTCCCGCCTAAAAAAACCGCCTTTATTGGCGGTTTTTTATTGCCTGTATCGGATCGGCGCTATTTCACACCTGTCATCCGTGGAATGGCACCACTGTCGAGCTGCTGCTTAAGTTCCCGCCAATGACGACTGAGTTCAGTCAGCGGCTCATGGCGCTCCGGAAAATGGCTGCGCATGCTTTCAATCAGTTTGGCTTGTTTGTCACACATCAGTGACCAGTCGCGGGCGTTGGTAAGCGGCATATCGTCATCCTTAACGGGCAGTGTTCCTACAGCAAAATGTAGTGCCCAAGCCAGCTTTTCTCAAGCTGACAAATGCGATCTGGGCCACTTTTCAGACGATAACTTAAGGCGTATCTTAAACAAAAACGGCAAGGGAAGATGATATGACCGCTAACCTCCTGAAAATTTTGTTTATTGCTATTGGCATTTATATTCTGTATCGACTGGTGTTCAGCAATAAAAAGGGCCTGACACTCTTCGAAATCCATTTCAAAGATGGCCGTATGACCAGCCACAAAGGCAAGATCCCGGAGAAGTTCGAGCGGGAATGTCGTCAACTGGCCAAGTCTGAAAAGCTCACCGGCACCATCAGAGCCGAGCGCGCCGGCGATGTGCGACTGCACATCTCAGCCAACGTGGCCGACAGCGTTGCCCAGCGGATCCGCAATCTGTTTCCGTTTGAGCTGTACGATCGTAAATCGGTCGACCACAGCAAACAAAGCCTCTGACAAGCTTGATTGAATCACTGCCATTCCGCCGACCTTAGGGTCGGCGTTTTCGTTTCTCTGCCGGCGTCTTTGTTGTCTGAGGTGCGTTTTAACAGGGATGCGGTCGTATCCTCAGCGCCAATCCGGGGGCGCAATTCACCCAGCGTTACTCTTTACCACACATTCACAATATAAATAACAAAACCATAGTTACCTGCATTTATTGAAATATGCAGTCTTTCTAAACTCGGTGCTATCGGCAAATGCCAATTTCACAAGGAGCACCAAGATGCTGAAACTTTCCGTTGTCTCTGTGGCTGTCATTGCAATCTTATCAACCCCTACCGCCCATGCGGATACAGGCCATGGTGCAGGGCAGGATGAGCATGCCCTGACCACCAGTTTTAGCTATAAGGGCAAACCGGCCACCGAAGCCACCCTAACCCACAACGCCGCCGTTGAGGCCAAACTCAACTTTGCCGACCAGGCCGCCTTTAACAACACCCGCGCCAAGCTGATTGCCAGACTCGACGATGCCAGCGCCGCACAACTGGCTGACAAGTTTGAATTTATCGGTGACAAAACACCGGAAACCGTGAACCCGTCACTCTATCGTCAGGCCCAGCTCAACAACGAAGCCTATGGTCTGTATGAGGTCAGAGACGGCATCTATCAGGTGCGTGGTACCGACCTTGCCAACATGAGTTTTGTCCGCACCGACAATGGCTGGATTGTGTTCGATCCGCTGACTACCTATGAGTCGGCCAAGGCATCCCTGGATTTTGCCCTTAAACACCTGCCCGGCGGTGATAAGCCGGTAGTCGCCATGGTGTACTCCCACTCCCACGCCGATCACTTTGGCGGCTCACGGGCTGTGGCCGAGCGCTTCCCACAGGTGAAGATTTACGGCTCCCACAACATCACTTCCGAAATGGTGGATGAGAATGTGCTGGCGGGTAATGCCATGGCGCGCAGAACCTCGTATCAGTACGGTGCCACCTTGTCCTACAACGACACCGGCATTGTGGATGCAGCACTTTCCAACGGCATCGCCAAGGGCGAAATCACTTACATAGTGCCGCACTTTGAAACCAACGCGCAGGGCCAGAAGTTCGAGAAGATAAACATCGACGGCCTCGACATCATCTTTATGGACGCCTCGGGCACCGAAGCACCGTCAGAGGCGGTGGCCTATATTCCGTCGATGCAAACCATTTGGGGCGCCGAGGTGATGTACCACGGCATGCACAATATCTACACCCTGCGCGGCGCCAAGGTGCGAGATGCGCTCAAGTGGTCCAAGACCATCAACCAGATGTT
The DNA here is from genome assembly GCF_022484835.1 of Shewanella zhuhaiensis. Taxonomy (NCBI): domain Bacteria; kingdom Pseudomonadati; phylum Pseudomonadota; class Gammaproteobacteria; order Alteromonadales; family Shewanellaceae; genus Shewanella; species Shewanella zhuhaiensis. The sequence goes on along the minus strand of NZ_JAKUDL010000003.1, from coordinate 440,849 downwards.
GGAAGCCTGGGGTGGCAATGCCGAGTTTCTGTTCTCGGCCCACAGTGCCCCGGTATGGGACAAGGACAATATTCAGGCTTATATGAAGCTGCAGCGCGACAACTACGGCTTTGTGCATAACCAATCGCTGCGACTGGCCAACTCAGGCGTGGTGATGCAGGACATCGGCTGGGAAATCGAAAAAGTGCTGCCTGACAGCATCCAGAAAGCCTGGCATACCAATGGCTACCATGGCACTTACAGCCACAATGCCCGCGCGGTGTACAACATGTATCTTGGCTATTTCGATATGAACCCGGCGAATCTCAATCCCCTGCCTACCAAGGCAGAAGCGGCTAAATTTGTGGAGTACATGGGCGGCGCCAAATCGGTGCTGAAAAAAGCCAAAAAGGATTACAGCCAGGGTGAATACAACTTTGTCGCCACTGCGCTGAACAAGGTAGTGATTGCTGAGCCCGGGAATCTCGAGGCCCGTAATCTGCTGGCCGATACTTACGAGCAGCTTGGCTATCAATCCGAAGGCGCGGGCTGGCGCAACGTCTATCTGTCCGGGGCCCAGGAGCTCAGGGTCGGGATTCAGGATGGTGAGCTGAAATCGGCCTCTGCCGATGTGATTGCCAACCTGCCTATCGGCAGTCTGCTCGACTATATGGCGACCCGGATTGACTCACTCAAGGCGCAGCATCACAGCTTTGGCATGAATCTGGTACTGCCGGACATCGGGGAAACCTATTATGTCGAGCTTGCCAACGGCAACCTGAATAACATCCGGGTTGAGCAGCCCAAAGCCGGGGCCGACCTTACACTGACCCTCAACAATCGTGATGCCATCGCCATGAATCTGGGCCAGGTCAGCCTCAAGCAGCTGTTTGAGACCGGCAAAGCCAGCTCAGAGGGCAATACCCAGGTGCTGGCCACCCTGAAAAGCCTGATGGTGGAATTCGACCCACGATTTGAGATTGTGCCGCTGCCAAGCGAAGCTGCCGCCGAAGCCAATCGCAGCATCTACTATCAGGCCAGTCCGGCACACAGCGACAAGCACTGGGGCCGCAGGCATCAGCAATAACTAAAAAACGCCCATCGAGGCAGCAGGTGCTGCCTCTTTTTTTATGCCACTATTGGAGTTACCTTATTGTTTTACCTGAAACAAATACAGGGTTACATGGGCGACTACGGCAAACTGGATCTCAACCTGCTACGGGTGTTTCTGTGCGTTTATCAGCACAGCTCATTCACCCGGGCGGCGGATATTCTCGGGCTGACCCAATCGTCGGTCAGCAACGCCATTGCCAGACTCAAAGCCCAGATAGGTGAAGAGCTGTTTGTACGCGCCGGACGCGGCATTACCCCCACCGCCGCAGGCCATCAGCTGTATCAGGGTTTATCTGTCGCCATGGAAGACATTGCCGCTACCCTGGATGCCTTCAAGGCATTTGACCCGGCCACCAGCACCCGCCAGTTCACGGTATACACCTATGAAGCGGCAACCCATACCTTGCAACCCCTGCTTGAGCCTCTGCTGCGCGGCCTTAAGCTCGGCATAGTGTTTAAAGACATGACAGCCGATCCCGAAGGTGTCTATCAGGCGCTCTACAGTGGCAGCGCCGACATGGTGATAGACATACTCCCGCCCTCTGGCAACAGCACTAAAAGCCAACTGCTGATTGAAGAGCACTTTGTCTGCGTGGCCGCCGGCAAGCACCCCCGCATTCGTGGCAATCTCTCAGCCGGGCAATTTGCCGCCGAGCGCCACTGCGTGCTCAATCTGAGCCGCCACGGCCTGAGTCTGGGAGAGATTTTCTGCGAAGAGCCCTTGCCCCAGCGGCGCCTATACAGTGAGAACAGCAGTGAAATCAGCATGATGGCAAGTGTTGCCCGCAGCGAAGCCATCGGCATCGCCCCCTCCAGACTGGCCCACGCCTACGCACCTTTACTGCAATTACAGGTGCTGCCCTTCCCCTTCAAGAGCCGCCCCATTCCGGTTTACATGGTTTGGCCACGGCGGGTCGACAACCAACCCGCCCACCGCTGGTTAAGGGAAATTCTCAGCCACGCAGTATCAAGCCAACAAACTTAAAATAATCTTAAAATTTATTAATCATATTTATCAAAGACATACCATAAAACCCACACCAAAGTTTAATGCAAACTATTTTCATTTATATCTTTACTATCTAAAATGCGCAGCAGTTTGAACATAACATCAAGATGGGAATGAACATGAAAGCAACAAAACTTGGGCTGTGCACACTTGCCCTGCTGACCGCTGCTGTCAGCCAGCAAAGCGTTGCCGGTGAAGATCTGTTTGGCTACCTCAAAGGCGCCGAAGCTCTGCCAAAGGGCGCTTCCGAGCTGTATCAGAAAGTCACTGTGCGTGATGGCAAGAGTCAGGGTTCGTATCAGGGCATCGATTTCGAAACCGAATACGAATACGGCGTATCCAGCAAGTTTTCTTCCTCGGTATCGGCCAAGTTTATGTCGCTCGACACCGAAGGCCTCTCGATTGATGGCTATCTGCCCGGCGCCAAGGATATAGGTTTCAAAGCTTCTGGCGTAGAAGTGGGCATGGCTTACATGTTCCTGAGCCCCGCCATGGAGACGCTGGGCCTGCAGGCCAGCCTGTCGCTGGATTATGACTGGATTGACAAGCACTCTGGCTACGACAAAGACACCCTGTCGCTGGAGCTTGGTCTGCAAACGCAGAAGTACCTGCTCGAAGGCGAGCTGGTGTGGCTTGGCAACCTGGCGGTGGAAACTACCTACGCCGATCGCGCTCCTATCGACAATCTGCCTGAAGACTTCGACTGGCCGACCGATCCTGAAATGGAAATCGAGCTTAAATTCGGCACGGGTCTGAGTTACCGCTTCGCGCCAAACTGGTTTGTCAGCGCCGAAGTGCTGTACGAAACCGAGTTTGAAACCGAAGTGGGTCAGGAGCGCTGGTCCTGGTTTGCCGGTCCATCTATTCACTACGGCAGCGCCAACTGGTGGGCAACCCTCACTTGGTTCCCGCAGCTTGCCGGTGGCGGCGAACAGTTTGATGGCCAGGACACCAGCCTGCACCTGATTGAAAAAACCGAGCAGGAATGGCGCTTTAAGGTCGCCTATAACTTCTGATGCTGACCGGGGCATGGCCGCCATGCCCCCTATCGGAGCCTTCCATGTCAAATTCCGTATTCAATAACAGCCTGTGGTTTATCCCCATGGGTTTTGTGGCGGCGCCCGCCGTGGCCGCCGATTACCTGAGCATCCCCCAGGCGCAGCAGCTGCTGTTCCCTGGCGCCAGCAGCTTTGTCGAGCGCCCCACCCTGTTTGACAGCAACGCCCGCAGCGCCATCAAGTCCCACGCAGGCACCCGCCAGCGCCAGGGCAGCCAGCCAATCTGGCGGGCAGAAAAAGACGGCCAACTGCAAGGCTGGTTTATTGTCGATGACGTGATTGGCAAGCATGAGTACATCACCTATGCCACCGCCATCAGCCCCAGTGGCGAAGTGCTTGGCATTGAAGTACTGAGCTACCGTGAAACCCATGGCGGCGAGGTGCGTGAAGCCAGTTGGCGCGCCAACTTTCAGGGCAAGACCCTGAAGGATCCCTTCAAGCTGGAAGAGGATGTGCCCAACATCAGTGGCGCCACCCTGAGCTGTCGTAACCTGCTCGACGGGGTCAAACGGCTGCTGGTGATCCATCAACTGTTTTTAAGCCAGCAAGCCTGACGCCATGAGCATCAGGCGCGCCCGGCCACTGCTTGGCACCTTCTGCGAAATTTGCATCAGCGACGCAGGTAATGCCAGCCCCCAAGCCGCCATTGAGGCGGCTTTTGCCGTTATAAAACAAATCGATGAAGGCTTGTCATTCCACCGGCCGGACAGCGAACTGTCGCGCCTGAACGCGGGCGCCGGCAACTGGGTTGAGCTCAGTCGTCACAGCATGCGACTGCTCAGGCTCGCCAAAAGCCTTGGCAAGCTAAGCGCCAATCGCTTTAACGTGACCCTCGGTGCCGAGCTGGTCAGTCGCGGCGCTCTGCCCCAGCATCAGCACGGCCACTTTTTGCCACGGGGCAAGTGGCAAGACATTGAACTTGCATCGAATAAAGCCCGGCTCAAACGTCCGGTTCTGCTTACTCTGGATGGCATCGCCAAAGGCTATGCAGTGGATTTGGCTGTTGCCTGTCTTAAGCGCTACGGCGTCCGGTCAGGCTCAGTCAATGCAGGCGGCGATCTGAAAGCCTTTGGCGATATACCCACCCGGGTGCAACTGCGCTCCGATAAGGGCTTTGGCGTCAGTCTCTACCTTTGCAATCAAGCGCTGGCAAGCTCTCGCCACGGCGCTGCGCCAACGACCAACTATCCGGCACTGGTGCTTACCGACCGTCCGGCGCCCGGCGAGGCAGAATTGCACACTGTGATTGCCCCTTTTGCCTGGCGCGCCGACGCCCTGACCAAGATAGCCGCCTTTGGTGAGCCCGGCCTTGTCCGCGCTCTGGGCGGCCAATTACCAACGGAAATAATCGCGAGAAACAGCGCATGAAACGTCTGAATGGCTACCCGGACGGGTTCTTCTACTTACTGCTTGCAGCCATGTTTGCCTGCAGCCTCACCGGAATTGCCATGTACCCCTGGGTGATGGAATTCAAACTGGAGTGGGAACTGGACTTCAACCTGCCGGGCAGCCTCAGGCTCGGAATTGTGAGCACCCACACCCTGGCGGCATCTGTACTGCTGATGTTGCTTGGCGCCCTGTGGCAGGTGCATATTCGCGCCGGATGGCGCCGAAGGGAAAACCATCTCAGTGGCATCTTTATGGCGCTGGCGCTGCTTTTGCTGATGTTAACCGGGATAGGACTCTATTATCTCAGCAGCAGCGACAGCCAATTGGTGGCCAGCGTGCTGCACTCTCTGCTGGGGTTGGGGCTGTCGCTAAGCTTTGTATGGCATTGGGGTCGGGGTCATCAAATTCGCGCCGGACATCTTCGCGCGGCCCAGGCTAAACATCGTCTCCGGGCCGCCAAGCCAGGCTTAAGCCCGGCGGCGCCAAACGAGCCGTTCAGCGATTAAGTCTGCCGTCGCGGCGTGCCTCTTCCAGAATGCGCTCGTTGTCCTGCACCATGCCATCCTGTTCGGGGATCTGTGGCTGATTGACTTCCTTTGCCGGTTTGGGTTCCACCCAGGTGAGGTTCTCGCAGCCGCCGAGCCCCAGGCTCGCCAGACACACACCCATGAGTACCACTGCTTTTTTCACGCTTCAACTCCTGTCGTTTGTTACATCATTTACTGGCATCGCCGCCCGGATCATCGCAGATAACCCCGCACTGCAGATACACTTGTTACCATTAACCTTTGTAAGTAACACATTCAAGCTGAATGGCGTCTGACAATCCTGGGTAAATAATGCTGGATAAAAATGTTGAGTAAATTCAGATAAGTCCGTTCACACATCCTTTTCTCAGCGACCACTATCCTGGGCAGACAGGCTTTTCACCAGGCCTACAAGGGTGTCGATGCGGGCATCACTGAGCTGTCGATAATCAAAATAGGGGCAGACAATAACCCGCCGGTGACGGTCGATGGCGAAGGCGTCATTGAGCCACTCCAGGCTATAGGGCGCCTCGGCTTTGCAGGCCAGCGCCTTACCATATCCCCTGCCCATGATGATATGCAGGGGTTGGTTTTCCGCCCCCTCGCTCGGAGCTTTCAAGACAGAGCCCGGCTCTTTCAAGACTGAACCTGTCTCGTTCAAGACTGAGCCTGACGAGGTGGGCTCTGAAAAACAGGGCTCGGAAAACAGCAGTGCCGTACCTGAGTAAGAACGCAGCAGGCAAGCGTCGCGGTAATCCTGCCAACGGTCAAAATTGGCAACGGACGATAATGCCGGACGCAGCGCCTTGGCAATCACGGGGTCTTTTGCAAGCGCCCACAGCAGCTTGGCGTACACATTAAAGACCTTGCGCCAGCCGTTACCGCAGGCATTGCCGATGGCCGCAATCTCCCCATCCACCATGCCCTGCCAGCCCTCAAGCTGCTCAAGGTGCATAAAGGCCGGACGCTTATCGATGCAGGCCGCAATCAGATACTGGCAATCCCCCAATCCACAGCTCACTCGCCCCTCTCCGCCTGGCCTGGCTGCTCATCACCCAGAATGTCCCGATAAATCGACAGGACCCGCTCACTGTGATCCGATACCGCAATAAACGGCAATTGACCCGCCTCCCGCTGCAGCGTCAGACGGTGGTTTTCATCCCTCAGGGTGCAGTAAGCCGCAATCAACTGCTGGGCCAGATTCAGCGGCAGAATGTCGAGTTCGGCGGCTGTCTGGAAAATCCGCACATTGTCAGACCAAACGGTTAACTCATCGTGCTCGAAGCTGTTTTTCAAAACCAAATACTGGGCAATAAACTCGATATCGGCGATGCCACCGGGGCTTTGCTTCAAATCGAACATGCTCTCGTCCACCTTCAGCAGGTGCTCACGCATCTTGGTGCGCATCTCCCGCACCTCTTGCTGCAATTTGCCAGGGTCGCGCTGCTGCCCCAGCACCTGGGCGCGAATACGGCTGAATTGCCCCGCCAACTGATTGTCACCGAACACAAAACGCGAGCGCACCAGCGCCTGATGCTCCCAGGTCCAGGCCTCATCGCGCTGATATTCACCAAAGCGTTCAATCTCACTGACCAAGAGCCCTGAGGCGCCGGACGGCCGCAGACGCATATCCACTTCATACAGCTCGCCCGATGTGGTGCGGGTTGAAAACAGGTGCAAAATCCGCTGGGCAAGCTTGACGTAAAAGTGGCCAATGTCGATTTGGCGATCACCATTGGTAACGCCACTGCCCTGATGATTGTGCAAAAACACCAAATCCAGATCCGAGCCATAGCCAAGCTCAATGCCGCCCAGCTTACCGTAAGCGATGACGGCAAAGCCCATCTCGCCCGGCTCCAGATGCGATGGTACGCCGTGCCTGGCCGCCACCTGTCCCCAGGCCTGATGCACTACCTGCTCGATAATGGCCTCGGCGAGGAAGGTCAGGTGGTCACTCACCTGCATAATCGGCAAAACGCCAGTCACATCGGCAGCGGCAATTTTCAGTTGCTGAGTCAGTTTGAACTGGCGCAGCGCCTCCATTTGCTGCTCCATATCGTCTTCCGGTACCCTGAGCAGATATTGACGCAGCTCACTGCCGTAATCATCCAGCGAGGTAATGTCGTACAGCGCCGCCGGGTCGATAAGCTCATCCAGCAGCATAGGGAACTTGGCCAACTGATCGGCAATCCAGGGACTGGCGCAGCAAAGGCTGACCAGTTGGGCGCGGGCGCCGGGGTTTTCACACAAAAGCTCAAGGTAGGTGGTGCGGGTCAGCACCTGCTCGACCACATTGAACACGGGCGCAAACGCGGCCGACGGCCGGGGCATGGCCACCAGCTCGCCAAGCAGTTTGGGCATCAGCCGGTCGAGGGTTTCGCGGCCGCGGGGGCCTATGGGGCGCCTGGCCATGGTTTCGCGCCACCCCTTCAATAATGGCCAGAACTCTTCATCGTCGATTTGCTGATCTTTCAGCAGCGCCTCGGCGTGATCTTCTTCCTGCACATTCCAGAACTGCCAGGTCCAATGCTCATGATTTTCTTCGGTTTCTTCTCCGCCAACTGTGTCGCGAAAATGGCGGTGGATTTTGCCCATGGCCGCCTCGATATGGGTGCGAAGGTCAATCTCATTGGCCATGTCCAGCGGCGCACACAGTCGCTGCCAATCAAGACGATTGTCCGGCAGAGTCTGGGTTTGCTTATCGTCAATGGCCTGCAGCAGGTTTTCCACTCTTCTTAGCAGCACATAGGCATTTTTCAGCTCATCCACCGCCAGGTATTCGAGTTGCCCCAGGCTGTAGAGGGTGTCGATGGCGCCAAACAGACTTTGGGTGCGCAGGCTAGGCTCGCGGCCGCCGCGGATAAGCTGGAAACTCTGCACCACGAACTCCACTTCGCGAATGCCGCCGGCGCCAAGCTTGATATTGTCAGTCAGCTGACGGCGGCGCACTTCCTGGGCAATTTGCTGTTTCATCCGCCGTAAGGATTCGATGGCCGAAAAGTCGATGTAGCGGCGATACACAAAGGGGCGCAGCAAACTGTGCAGCTCATCGCTGTAACCGCACCAGGGGCCAAGGGCACGGGCCTTGACCATGGCGTAACGCTCCCAGTCACGGCCCTGCTCCTGATAGTAATCTTCAAGGGCGCTGTAGCTGACCACCAGCGGGCCACTGTCGCCGTAGGGGCGCAGGCGCATATCGACCCTGAACACAAAGCCATCCACTGTGACCTGCGCCAGCAGGTTTACCAGCCGCTGGCCCATGCGGATAAAGAACTGCTGATTATCCAGCGCCCGGCGGCCGCCCTGGGTTTCGCCGTGCTCCGGGAAGGTAAAAATCAGGTCGATATCGGAGGAGAAATTAAGCTCGCGGCCACCCAGCTTCCCCATGCCGAGGATCATCAGCGGCTGCGGTTTGCCTTCGCTGTCGCAGGGCGTGCCCAGGCTTTGGCACATGTCGCGGTACAGCCAGTCGCGACCGGCCACAATCAGCGCTTCGGCCAGAGCCGAAATATCCAGCAGCGATTCTTTCAGTGCCACCTTGCCCATAAAATCGCGCCAGGCAAGCCGGGCCATCTGGAAGTTGCGATAACGGCGCAGCACCGCTTTGGCCTCTTCTTCATTGCTCACATCTTTAAGTTGGGCGTGCAATTCCCGGTCGAAACTGGCCCTGTCTACAGTATCAAGCAAACCGGCAAACAGCGCGCTGATGCGCTCGGGGTGGCGCAGCAATTCACGGGCAATAAAATCACTCAGCCCGGCCACCTGGCACAGCTCCTGTTTCTGCCCGGCACTCAGCGCGGCCAGGCCATCGGGCCACTGGATCGCCAGCGATGCCAGCCATTTGTTGCCCTGTTCGAGAATTTCCTGTGGTGTTTCCAGCTGCTGCGTGTGCGACATACTAATCCCTGGCGACCGAGTATCGACATATTATGTCAAGAGTGATATAGGTAATGCATTTCCGGCCTTGGGATAAACCCGGGACGCCGGTGCCCGGTTAAGGTTACTATAAACAGCCGGGGATGACCTAGACCGATAATATTCCCTGAATTTTAGTCAGGTTCCCGCCGGTAAATGGCAGGAAAGATGGAGATAAAATGGCAGGATGGCTTAGCCGCATACTGTTCCCGCTGGGAGCCGTGATGCTGATGCTGACGCTGAGCGGCTGTTCCGATAACGGGGCGGCCGAACAAGCGAGGCAAATTGAAAAATACCTTGAGCTGGACGCAGGCCGTCTGGCAACCCTCGGTGCCATGTTGGATAAGGGCGAAATCCGTAACGCCACCCTTATCGGGCATTATGCCGAGCGCTTGAATCAACAGGACCCGTCACTGGCACCGATTGTCTCGGCGCTGGCCACCGACGCAGGCAAAGGCCCTCTGTTCGAGAGCCTGAAACGCCGCCTCGATGAGGCCAAAAATCCCGCCAACTTTGTTGATGAAGCCATGCGCCTCGATGAGCTTGAAAACCTCTATCAGGCCGCCGACCCGGCGCTTTACAACGATATGTTGTCTGACCCGTTAAACACCCTCGCCGACATGTCAGGTGGCAGCCTGCCGCGGGTGAATGCAGTGAGCCGTGAATCAGAGCTGGCAAGCCTTGGTGACGACTTTGGCCCCGGCAGCCAGCTGATTGGCAACCCCGCCTACGGCGAGTGGCAGACTGGCAGCAATGGCACCTCTTTCTGGGCCTGGTATGGCATGTACGCCATGTTCTCCAACCTGTTCCATCGCCCTGTGTATTACGACAACTGGTCGAGCCGTCGTCATTACAGCTACTACCACGATGTCGGCCGCTACCGTTACAGCTCACCCAGAGATGTGCTCAAGCAGCAACAGGTATTTACGCAGACCAAGAAGCGCTTCGACAATCAGGGCAAACGCTTCGACAGCCCCTACGCCAAGACCCGCAGCGGCGCGACCGGACTGTCCCGTCAGAGCCAGCAGGCCCCCAGCGTGGCTCAGGCCAGCAGGGCCCGCACCGAAAGGCAGAAGTTTCGCTCCAACTACGCCAAGGACAGCAGTTTCCGCGATTCCGGAAACCGCACCAGCCGCAGCTCCCGCCGTGGCAAGTGAGAACAGAATAAGGATTGAAAGATGACACTGTTACAAGACTATGGCCTGACTCAGGAACTGCTGATCATATTGGCCATCGATCTGGCCATCGCTGTTCTGCTGCTCACCGCCATGCGTTATCTGCAAGGCTGGAGCGTCAAGGTAAACAGCAGCAAGGAACTGGCCGAAAAAGACAATTTCGCCTTCGGGATCAGCACAGCAGGCGCCGTGCTGGCACTTGGGATAGTACTGACCGGTGCCATAACAGGCGCCGCGGCCCCCAACTATGCCACCGAAGCCATTGGCATGGGCACCTATGGCCTGTTTGGCATGCTGCTGATTAAAGTTGGCCGGGTGATGCACGACAAAATCGCCCTCAACAACATCGACAAAAACGCCCACATCCTCAAAGGCAATGTGTCTGTGGCATTGGTGGATGCCGCCGCGGCTGTGGCCACCGCTATTATCATTCGCGCGAGCCTGCTGTGGGTGGACGACCTGACCATCAACACCTTTATCGCCATCACCACCGCCTTTGTGGTGTCGCAGCTGATGCTGGTGCTGCTGACGCGGATGCGTGAAAGCCGCTACAGCGCCCGCAATCAGGGCGCCTGTATGCAAGAAGCGCTGGCCAAAGGCCATACGGCGCTTGCAATCCGTCACTCGGGACACATGCTCGCCATGGCACTCACCTTCAATGCCGCCAGCCACTTTATTGTGTTTGAGCCCACGGCCTATGTGGTTAACCTGCTTGGCTGGCTGTGCTTCTCAGTGGTAATGCTGCTGGTGCTTAGCCTGCTGCTTAAGCTGGTGAAGCTGCTGGTTCTGGCACGTATTAATCTTGCCGATGAAGTGGAGCGTCAGCACAACGTGGGTCTTGCCGCGGTGGAAGTGGCCATCAGCATTGCTATTGCCCTTATCCTCACCGGGCTGATGGCCTGAAGTGAGTAACCAGACGCAAAGGGTGTCGGCCACAGCCGACATCAAAATCCCGGCCAAACACCTTGGCCGGGCCGATGATGCGCTGCTGCTTGGCATTATGGCGGCGCTCGCAGGCTGCGGTCTGATTTACGAGTATCTGCTGAGCCACTATGCCGGGCGCATCCTTGGCGCCATGGAAGCGGCCATCTATACCATGATTGGTCTGATGATTGTGGCCATGGGTGTGGGCGCCTTTGCCGCCAGAGCCATTCGCAATCCTTTCGTTGGCTTTGCCCTGCTGGAACTGGCAGTAGCGCTGCTCGGGGCCGGCAGTGTGCTGCTGTGCGCCGCAGCCATTGGCCTCACGCAAACCCTGCCACAATTGCTCGCCGATACCTTTGGCCTGCCGCCGGATCTGATGCCAAATGGCGGCCTGTTGGGCGCGCTGCAAAAAGCTGCCCAGTATCTGCCCTATGTGGTAGGCACATCGCTGGGGCTGATGATTGGCATGGAAATTCCGTTGATTGCCCGGGTGCGTCAGGCGCTGTCAGATGAGCACCTGTTGCATAACGCCGGCACCATTTACGGCGCCGACTACATAGGTGCAGGCGTAGGCGCTGCCATCTGGGTCGGGCTGATGCTGGCAATGGATATTCAGTTGGCCGCAGCGCTCACTGCCAGCGTTAACCTGTTGGCGGGCTTTGCCTTTATTTTCCGTTTTCGTGCACGCCTGAGAGGTTTTGGCTGGCTGCTTGCCGGGCATATTCTGGCATCCTTTGCGCTGGTGCTGCTCGCGGTAAAAGGGCCGCCACTGGAGCAGGACTTCAATAATCTGCTCTACAAAGACAAGGTTATCTACACTGAGGCCACCCGCTTTCAGCAGTTGGTGTTTACCGAACGCCCACGGGGTCAGGCAGAGCCTGTGTATTCCCTTTACCTCAATGGCAGGCTGCAATTTTCCACCCAGGATGAGCATATCTACCATGGCTTTTTGGTGTGGCCACCGATGATGGCCGCTGCACGCCAGCAGCGGATATTGATTGTCGGCGGCGGTGACGGCCTGGCAGCAAGGGATGCACTGCGCTGGAACCCACAGGAACTGGTACTGATGGATTTGGATGAACGGCTGGTGAAGCTGTTTCAATCGCCGCCGCAGACCATGCCAAGACGCCTTGCCGAGCGGCTTATCCACCAAAATGCCAATGCCCTCAATGACCCGCGGGTACGGCTTATCTTTGATGATGCCTTTAATGGCATCGACCGTCTGATTGAAGCCGGTGAACACTTCGATGTGATTTTGGTGGACCTGCCGGACCCCAATCATCCGGACTTATCCAAACTCTATTCGGATTTGTTTTATCGCAAGCTCAAAGAAGTGCTCAGCCACGATGGCGCCATTGCCATTCAGTCCACGTCGCCATGGCACGCCACCCGCGCCTTTTTAAGCATTGGCAAAACCCTCGAATCGGCGGGTTTTAAGGTGGCAAGATATCATCAGAATGTGCCGAGCTTCGGCGAATGGGGCTGGACCCTGGGCACCCTAAATGGCTCACCCGAGCAGCGGGTTCTGGACGGCACGGCTCCGGCTCACCCCTGGGTGAACAAAGAAATGATTGGCGCAGCCTTTGCCTTCCCGCCGGGGTTCCTGCTGCGTGAACAAGAGGTGGACATAAACCATTTCGGCACCCAGGTGATTTATCAATACCATCTGGAAGCCTGGAAAGAAGAGAGCGGTATCAACCTTTTTTAGGGACTCGCCAAGGCGGCGAAATTTCGGCCAAGATAACGCTTGACATATTATGTCCCGGTGTTATCTTGAAACACAGACATAATATGTCAGAGAGGACGACTATGAATATCCACGCTATCGCCAATCACCTTAACGGACTGGGTGACAACAGCCAGACCGGTTTCCGGTTTGACTGCTATCCCATTGAAGGTGACGTGGAGGTGTTGCAGGTCAATATCGTAGGCCGGGAGGAGATCCCGATTTTTGTGTCGGTTACCGATAACCAGGTGCTGTGTATCAGCTATCTGTGGGGCGAAGACGAAGTCAAACCCGAAACCCGTGCCGATATGTTTGAAACCATGTTGGAGCTGAACATTCCCATGCCACTGTCGGCCTTTGCCAAAATCGACGACAAATATGTGGTGTATGGCGCACTGTCACTCAAATCCAGCATGGCCGAAATCGAGCAGGAGCTCAGCGTCCTGTCCGATAACTGTCTCGAAGTTATTGCCGAAATGGCCGATTACCTGAACTAAGGAGCTGCATTATGGGCATTCTCAACAAGATCCTGACCGCCTTTCGCGGTGGTGCAAACGAAGTAGGCCAAAGCATTGTCGACGCCAATGCCACACGCATTTTCGAGCAGGAAATCCGTGACGCCGAAAAACACCTGACCAAAGCCAAGCGCGACCTGACCGAAGTGATGGCCAAAGAAATGGCCGCCGCCCGCGAAGTGGATCGCCTCAAGCGTGCCATTAGCGAACACGAAGGCTATGCCACCCAGGCGCTGGAAAAAGGCAACGAAGCACTGGCGCTGGAAGTGGCTGAGAAAATCGCCCAGCTGGAAATGGAGCTGGCCGAGCAGCAGTCTTCAAACGAAGCTTTCTCCAACAACGCCGCCAAGCTGAAAGATCTGGTGAAAAAGACCGAACGTCAGCTGGCCGATTATCAGCGTCAATTGTCGATGGTCAAAACCACCGAAAGCGTACAGAAAGCGACCGCCTCTATCACCGACTCCTTTGCTTCCAGCAACTCCAAGCTGCTGAATGCCAAAGAATCGCTTGAGCGCATCAAGGCCCGTCAGCAGCAGTTTGACGACCGCATGAAGGCCGCCGAGACGCTGGAAGCCGAGGACAGCGACAAGTCGCTTGCCGCCAAACTGGCCGAGGCCGGCATTGGTGAGCAAAAGAGTGACGCCAACGCGGTACTCGAAAGGCTCAAGTCCCGTAAGGGCTAAGCGCCCGCTTGATAACACCCGGTCACAGTGCCGGGTGTTGTCGTTTGGTTTTCAGGGCACACATTCGCTTCACATGGAGGCACCCAATGAGCTTTCTTAAAGGCCTGTTTGGCGATAAACCGCCCAAGGCCAGGGTTATTCGTCACCCCCGTGAATTAATGCGGGGCGATATCATCAGCCTGGACAACGACTTTGGTTTGCCAGCGCAGCTTCGTGGTCAGTCACTGGAAGTTATCGCCATCAACACCTACGAGTTCGAGCGCAGTCAGGAAATCGAGTGGCAACTCAAGGGCGCTGGCGGCGATACCCTGTTTATGACCCTGGTTGATGACGATGAACCCCAGGTGCATTTCAGCCTCAAAATCAGCCGCCCCGAAGTCGAAACCCTGTTTGGACTCGACGCCTTTGGTGAGATTTTTGAGGAGGACAGCCAGGCGAGTCTCACCGTCCAAACCGTTCCGCAGAGGCTTGAGCAGTGGCTTGGAAATCAATACCATGAAGTGAGCTTCGCCTTGTTTGGCTATTTTCACCGAGAGGATTATCGCGGCCTCAAACCGCCCCAGGATGCCAATGGCGCCACCGGCGAGCCCTTTGAGCGTTACGAGTTGGAAGACGACAGCGAACAATTCAGCCTCGAAGTGGAAGTGTTTGAAGGCGGCGAAACCGATGTTCTCGTTGGCCTGACAAAACCGCTCAGCCTTATTCGCGAGTACTGGCCAGGAAATCACCCATGACCAAGACCAAACACCCGCTGCCGGAAACCTGGCTGCAAAACCAAAAGGCCGCCAAGGCGACCCAGGTGGCCTTTGATTTGGATGAAAAGTTCCAATACGAAATCCGTAAGGCGGCACTGGATGCCAACCGCAGCCCCTCGGATCAAATTCGCGCCATTCTGGGGCTGCCGGTGGCCAAGCGCCCTACCCGGCCAAGACTGACGGTATCTCTGAGCCCTGAAGACTATGTGGCACTGGCCGAGAAATACGGCCTCAGCGCCGATGCACAGCTTGAGATAAAAAAACGGGTACTGGAAGACCTGGTTCAGTTCGTTTCCGAAGACTGAACAGATCCAATATGACTTGGGGGAGTCAGATGTCTGAACCAACACACGGCCACGTGAAACGCATCAAGGCACCAGCGCCCATTGAACTGGCGATGATGCTGCTGTCACTGCTGGCCGTTATAGTGGTGCTGGTCATGACCTTTGGTCGGCTCGATGAAGAAACCTACCGACTGCTGTTTATGATAGACACCGGGATTTGCAGCATCTTTATGCTGAACTTCTTCACCGGTCTGTTCCGCGCCAAAGACAAGCTGTTTTTTATCCGCCATCACTGGATTGATTTTGTCGCCAGTATTCCCGCTATCGAGGCGCTGCGCTTTGCCAGGCTGTTCCAGATTTTGCGGGTTATCCGCCTTATCCGTATGAGCCGCTCGCTGCTGTCGCAGGTATTGCGTCAACGCAAACAAGCCACCCTCGCCAGCCTGCTGGTGGCCCTGGTGACCATACTCACCCTGTCATCGGTAGCGATTTTGCTGGTTGAATCCCCCGCCGAGGGCTCCAACATACTCACCGCCGAGCAAGCCATCTGGTGGGCTATGGTTACGATTTCCACCGTGGGCTACGGCGACCATTATCCTGTGACCACCGCTGGCCACATCGTCGGCTCCATGGTGATTGTCTGCGGCGTCAGCTTCTTCGGTATCATCTCGGGTTATATGGCCTCGGTGTTTGTGGCACCGGACGAGGAAGAGCGTCAGGAAGCTCACGCCGAAAACCTGCGCCAGGAGATGGAGCAGGCGCTGAAACGCATGGAAGAGAATCAGGCAATTATGTTAAGGGAAATGGCGGCACTGCGCCGGGCGATTAAAGATGTGCGCAGCGATGGGGATGACGAGTTGTAAACGCCTTAAACGCTTATCAAGGTCCTGCGCTAAAACAAAGCCCACCTGTTTCGGCGGGCTTTGTTGTTTTTAAGCACTTTTCCGGGTTTGTTAGCTGCTGTGCTTAACGCCAATAGGGCGGCTGCGCCAGGGCGCTCTTATGGCTCTGCTCAAGGGCATGCATCAAACTCAGCGCCTTGTCTTCAAGCCAGTCCTGCATTTCGGCATCAGGGCCCGCCATATCACCAAGCAGCACATAGGCGCGCAGTGCATCTATACCCCGGCGCAGGTCCTGCCAGGGGGCACGGTACTGCCTGCGGGCATCAGCACTGTAGAGCTCGCCGTAAGCCAGACCAACCAGCAACGCATCATCAAGCGCAGCGCCCAGTGCAAGAAAGTCAGTGGTAGACGCTTTAGCGGGCATCAGTTGCTGAATGCCCTCCCAAGAGGCCTGTTGCAACTGATTGGCCACCTGCTTAACAGCCAAATCGCTTTCTACTGGATTGCCAAACAGCAAGGTCACCAGCTCGAGCTGCACCTTGCCATAGGCCGGCAGGCGCCAAAGTGATTCGAGCCTGGCCTGGACACTCTCCTGAGCCATCCAGTTTTGCGCTTCAGTTTGCCAGCGCTGCGCATCGGGACGCCGACCAAACAGGGAGTCACGGTTTTCGGCAATGGCCGAGAGTGCCACCGCATCATCCACAAAGGCGAGCGCACGGCGAACCTGGCCAAAGCCGCTTTGCAGGTTGTCACTCAAGGCACCAAATTGACGGCAACCGGCCTCAAGCAAACCAATGCAGGTGCGCAGCCTTGCCCACAGCGGCGCCGCACTTTGCGGATCGGCGGCCGACTGAGCTATGGCATCTTCCAGCAGTTGCCAACGCTCAAGCGCAGTTTCAAGTGTTGCCGCAAAAGCCTCGGCAGCGCTGCACTGGGGCGGCAGTGGCACAGTATCGAGCTGTGCCAACATGGGTTTGGCACCCAGCCCGGCCAAACGGTAGCCACGCTGCGCCTTACTGGCCTTACCCAGTCGCATCGGCACCCTGGCCATCAGCTTTTCAGCCAACGTCAGCAGATCAGCGGCCTGACCTGACATCAGTTCAAATTCGAGCTCGCATAAGGGCTCTTCACGATTCCCACTGCGAACAGTGCCTTCATCGAGGGCAATCTCGACTTGGCTTGCCCCCTCGCTCACCAGCCAGGTCAGACGGCGAAAGTCGGTGTGAAACACGCAATTGAGCTTGGCCTGGGTATCGGCAAGGTCGGCGTCCTCAGGCCAGATACGTGCTGGGAACAGCGTAAGATCCGGGGTATCTGTGTCAATATCGACATTATATTCGGGACGGCTGTGAATGCCGCCGACCACTTTTCCGGCCGTTTTGATGGTTTGCTCCCGCTTGCCGTTTCGGCCGCGGACCCGCAATCCCATGTCCCAACTGCGCAGTTGCAGTGCGTCTGTATCGAAATAACCATTACTGAGCATGACATCTGTCTGAAAAGTCTCTACAAACAGGTGATTGATCTCAGTAATGAGGGTATCTTTAAATTCAGGAAGGAAAAAAAGCTTGAGTTCTATCTCGGCATCCATGGGGTCAAGGCCTTACTGCGTCATCAAAAATTCATCGAACTGACACCTTGGCGTCATAATGTCACATAGCTGTCATAATTCGTCAGTATGATTTGCGCCGCGGGTTAGGTTATAACCCGATAGTATAAAGACTGACGTTTTTTAGGTAAAAACACAGTTTCAATACGGGGACGCATGAGTTACCATGCGCCCGCAATTTTCCAATAGTGGAATAACCTACATAGGTAAACGGCTATGCCAGTAAACTCCATTTTGGGCGTGTTTGCAAAATCGCCAATCAAGCCTCTGCAAGAGCACATCGACAAAGTGCACGAGTGTGCCAATATCCTGGTTCCCTTCTTTGAAGCCACAACCTCAGGCGACTGGGATAAAGCAACCGAACTTCGCAAGCAAATCAACAAGGCAGAAAAAGAAGCGGACGCATTGAAGCGTGAAATCCGTCTGACCTTGCCTGGCGGTCTGTTCATGCCCGTTGAACGAACCGATCTGCTGGAGCTTTTGACCCAGCAAGACAAGATTGCCAATAAAACAAAAGACATCTCTGGTCGTATTATCGGCCGCAACCTGGTTATCCCTGCCCCGATCCAGGAACCTTTTATGGCCTACCTCAAGCGTTGTCTGGACGCGGTAGCACTGGCCAAAGAAGCCATCAACGAACTCGACGAACTGCTTGAAGCCGGTTTCCGTGGTCGTGAAGTGGCCCTGGTTGAAAAGATGGTCCGTGAACTCGACGCTATCGAAGAAGACACTGACGATCTGCAAATCGCCGTCCGCCGCGGCCTGTATGCCATCGAAGAAGGCATGAGCGCCGTTGACGTGATGTTCCTCTATAAAATCATCGAATGGGTTGGCGATCTGGCTGACCTGGCCGAGCGAGTCGGTTCCCGTTTAGAGCTGATGTTGGCTCGCGTATAACGAAGGTTTTCTATTATGGTTGATATTTTTGTCACCTATGGCCCTTGGCTTATTGGCATTGCGGCTGCATTCGGTTTCTTGATGGCTTGGGGTATTGGCGCTAACGACGTAGCCAACGCCATGGGTACCTCTGTAGGTTCCAACGCCATTACCATCAAGCAGGCGATCATCATTGCGATGATCTTTGAATTCTCCGGCGCCTATCTGGCTGGCGGCGAAGTAACCAGCACCATCCGTAACGGCATTATCGATGCCGGTTATTTTGCCGAAGTACCACATTTGCTGGTATACGGCATGATTTCGGCGCTGCTGGCTGCCGGGATCTGGTTGGTTGTGGCATCCGCTCTGGGCTGGCCTGTATCTACCACCCACTCTATTGTGGGCGCCATCATCGGCTTTGCCGCTGTGGGTGTGGGCACCGAAGCGGTAGCCTGGGGTAAGGTTACCGGTATCGTGGGCTCCTGGATTGTGACCCCGGCCATCTCTGGTTTTATCGCCTTCCTGATTTTCCAAAGTGCGCAGAAGCTGATTTTCAATACCGATAATCCGCTCGACAACGCCAAGCGTTTCGTGCCCTTCTACATGGCACTGGCTGGTTTTGTGATGTCACTGGTGACCATCAAGAAGGGCCTGAAGCACGTTGGTCTGCACTTCTCTGCCGTTGAGGCTTATGCGCTGGCCATCGCCATCGGTATTGCCGTGGCTATCGTGGGTAAAATCTTTATCAGCCGCCTGAAAATGGCCGATAAAGCTGATCGCCACACCCAGTTTGCCAACGTGGAAAAAGTGTTTGCCGTGCTGATGGTTGTGTCTGCGTGCTGTATGGCTTTCGCCCACGGCTCCAACGACGTGGCCAACGCCATCGGCCCTCTGGCTGCCGTAGTATCTGTGGTGAACAGCGGTGGTGAAATCGCTTCCAAGTCTGCACTGGTTTGGTGGATTCTGCCTCTGGGCGCCTTCGGTATCGTGTTTGGTCTGGCCATCTTTGGTAAGCGCGTAATGCAAACCATCGGCAAGAACATCACTCACCTGACCCCAAGCCGTGGTTTTGCCGCTGAGCTGGCGGCTGCCTCTACCGTGGTTATCGCCTCGGGTACCGGTTTGCCAATCTCCACCACTCAGACTCTGGTGGGTGCGGTACTGGGTGTAGGTATGGCCCGTGGTATTGCGGCTATCAACCTGGGCGTTGTGCGCAACATCGTAGTCAGCTGGGTTGTTACCCTGCCTGCGGGCGCCGGTCTGTCCATCGTGTTCTTCTATATCATCCGCGGTATTTTCGGCGGCTGACACGTCAGTTTAACTCACTGAACAAGAGCCAAAATCAAGAGGGAAGTCGCAAGACTTCCCTCTTGCATTGAGCGCCCCAAATCCCTAGCATGGTGGCACACTTTTGCTGATGAGATGTTATCTGTGCTCAGACCCCTTTTTCTTGCCGGAGCCCTGCTCCTTTCTCCCGCGCTGATGGCCGAGGGCCAGTCCCGTGTAATCTCCGATGATATCTACGTCTATCTGCACAATGGCCCGGGCACCAGCTTCCGTATTCTGGGCAGTGTCAGCGCCGGTACGCCAGTCACCTTCACCGGCGAAACCTCCAACGACTACGCCAAAATCGTCGACCACCGTGGCCGTGAAGGCTGGGTACGTGCCGATGCCCTGAGCAGCGACAAGAGCCTGAGACAAAAGCTGGAAGAAGCCGAGCAGGCCCTCAGTGACAGCAAGGCTGAGCTGGCATCAGTTCGCGAAGAATTCAAAGACAGCGCCGGTACCATTGGCAACCTGCGTGAACAACTGGCCCGTGCCGATGAGCTGGTGCGTGCCGCCACCGCCGACAAGGCCAGCGCCGAAGAAGCCCGCGACAAAGCCCAGGCCGAAGCCGAGTCCCTGCGTGACAACGAGCGCATCCGTCACTGGCAGGAAGGGGGCATTATTGCCGCTATCGGTTTGTTCCTTGGTGTGATTCTGGTTTACCTGCCAAGACCCCAGCGCAAACGCGCCGGTCGCTGGATGAATTAACCGCGAAATCCTCCTTAAAAATCCCCAAGGCCCGGCCAGTTTCAAACGACCGGGCCTTGTCAATTGTGCGTTACGCCCGCCTCGATTAATCCAAATCAAACAATCTTCACATTAGTTCGCCGTCCAGTGTCACCGATCACATTTTGCATGTATAATTCACGCGCCCGAGGCGTCAAATTGTATACAAAATGAAAAAGACGTCCGCCGGAGCTTCGGGTGAAGCCGAGCCGTACTACCCGATTACCCCTTAACCGGCCCAGATGGAAAGATAACTATGTTCAAAGCGAGTGAAGTACTGGCAGGTCGTTACGACAACGCCAATCTCGACGAATTGTTCAGTCTGATCAGTCATAACTACATCGTTGATGAGGAAGCCTACCTCAAGGAGCTGATCGCGCTGGTTCCGTCGAGCGACGAAGAGATCACACGCGTCACCAGTCGTGCCCACGATCTGGTGGCTAAAGTACGTCAGTACGAGAAGAAAGGCCTAATGGTCGGCATCGATGCCTTCCTGCAGCAGTACTCCCTGGAAACCCAGGAAGGCATTATTCTCATGTGTCTGGCCGAAGCCCTGCTGCGTATTCCCGATGCCGAGACCGCCGATGCCCTGATCGCGGACAAGCTCTCTGGTGCCAAGTGGGACGAGCACATGTCCAAGAGTGACTCTGTGCTGGTAAACGCCTCTACCTGGGGTCTGATGCTGACCGGCAAGATTGTCAAACTCGACAAAAACATGGACGGCACGCCAAGCAACCTGCTGAGCCGTCTGGTTAACCGTCTTGGCGAACCTGTCATTCGTCAGGCCATGTACGCCGCCATGAAGATCATGGGCAAGCAGTTCGTACTGGGCCGCACCATCGAAGAAGGTCTGAAAAACGCGGTCGACAAGCGCAAGCTGGGTTACACCCACTCCTACGACATGCTGGGTGAAGCGGCCCTGACCACCAAGGACGCCGACAAGTACTTCCGCGACTACTCCAACGCCATTCAGGCGCTGGGCACAGGCCAGTTCGACGAAACCGAAGCCCCGCGTCCAACCATCTCCATCAAGCTGTCTGCGCTGCACCCACGCTACGAAGTGGCCAACGAAGACCGGGTAATGACCGAGCTGTACGACACCCTGGTTAAGCTGGTGCAGCAGGCGCGCAGCCTCAATGTCGGTATCCAGATCGACGCCGAAGAGGTTGACCGTCTCGAGCTGTCACTGAAGCTGTTCAAGAAGCTGTATCAGTCCGATGCCTCAAAAGGCTGGGGTCAGCTGGGTATCGTGGTGCAGGCTTACTCCAAGCGCGCCCTGCCAGTGCTGATGTGGCTGACTCGCCTTGCCAAAGAACAGGGTGATGAAATCCCGCTGCGCCTGGTGAAAGGCGCTTACTGGGACAGCGAACTCAAGTGGGCTCAGCAGGCCGGCGAAGGCGGCTATCCGCTGTTTACCCGCAAGGCCGCTACCGACGTGTCTTACCTTGCCTGTGCCCGTTATCTGCTGTCTGAGGCTACCCGCGGCGTGATCTATCCGCAGTTTGCCAGCCACAACGCACAAACCGTGGCCGCCATCACCTCCATGGTTGGCGATCGCAAGTACGAGTTCCAGCGTCTGCACGGTATGGGTCAGGAGCTGTATGACACCCTGCTGGCCGAAGCAGCCGTACCCACGGTGCGTATCTACGCCCCTATCGGTGCCCACAAAGACCTGCTGCCTTACCTGGTGCGTCGTCTGCTGGAAAACGGTGCCAACACCTCATTTGTACACAAGCTGGTTGATCCCAAGACGCCAATCGAGTCGCTGGTGACCCACCCGCTGAAAACCCTGCAAGGCTACAAGACCCTGGCAAACAACAAGATAGTACAGCCCGCCGACATCTTCGGTGCTGAGCGCAAAAACTCCAAGGGACTCAATATGAACATCATTTCCGAATCCGAGCCTTTCTTCGCCGCCCTGGAGAAGTTCAAGGACACTCAGTGGACCGCTGGCCCGCTGGTAAACGGTGAAACCCTGTCCGGCGAAGTCCGTGACGTGTTAAGCCCATACGACACCACCCAGAAGGTGGGTCAGGTCGCCTTCGCCGACGAGACTGCCATTGAGCAGGCACTGGCAGGTGCCGACCGCGCGTTTGCTTCCTGGTGCCGTACTCCGGTTGAAACCCGCGCCAATGCCCTGCAAAAGCTGGCAGATCTGCTGGAAGAAAACCGCGAAGAACTGATTGCCCTCTGTACCCGTGAAGCCGGTAAGAGCATTCAGGACGGTATCGATGAAGTGCGCGAAGCCGTGGACTTCTGCCGCTACTACGCCGTTCAGGCCAAGAAGATGATGAGCAAGCCCGAACTGTTGCCTGGCCCTACAGGCGAGCTGAACGAGCTGTTCCTCCAGGGCCGTGGCCCCTTCGTGTGTATCAGCCCATGGAACTTCCCGCTGGCCATCTTCCTCGGCCAGGTGGCTGCCGCGCTGGCAACCGGTAACACAGTTATCGCCAAGCCTGCCGAGCAGACCTGTCTGGTTGGTTTCCGCGCCGTACAGCTGGCCCACGAAGCCGGTATTCCAAAAGATGTGCTGCAATTCCTGCCAGGCACCGGTGCCCTTGTAGGCGCCAAGCTGACCGCTGATGAGCGTATCGGCGGCGTGTGCTTTACCGGTTCTACCGTGACTGCCAAGGTGATCAACCGTGCCCTGGCTGGCCGCGAAGGCGCCATTATCCCGCTGATTGCCGAGACAGGTGGTCAGAACGCCATGGTGGTTGACTCCACCAGCCAGCCTGAGCAGGTTGTGAATGACGTTGTTTCTTCTGCCTTCACCAGCGCCGGTCAGCGCTGCTCGGCACTGCGGGTGCTGTACCTGCAGGAAGACATTGCCGATCGCGTACTTGAGGTGCTCAAAGGCGCCATGGACGAGCTGACTGTGGGTAACCCCAACTCGGTGAAAACCGACGTGGGCCCGGTTATCGATGCTGCCGCCAAGGCCAACCTGAACGCCCATATCGACCACATCAACCAAGTGGGTCGTCCTATTCACCAGCTGCGTCTGCCACAAGGTACCGAGAACGGTCACTTCGTGGCGCCAACCGCGGTGGAAATCGACTCCATCAAGGTGCTGAGCAAAGAAAACTTTGGTCCTATCCTGCACGTGGTGCGTTACAAGGCTGCCGACCTTGGCAAGGTTATCGACGAAATCAACTCTACCGGTTTCGGTCTGACCCTGGGGATCCACAGCCGCAACGAAGGCCATGCCCTGGAAGTTGCCGACAAGGTGAACGTGGGTAACGTGTACATCAACCGCAACCAGATTGGTGCCGTGGTTGGCGTGCAGCCATTCGGTGGTCAGGGCCTGTCTGGTACCGGTCCAAAGGCCGGTGGTCCACACTACCTGACTCGTTTCGTGACCGAAAAGACCCGCACCAACAACATCACCGCCATCGGCGGCAACGCCACCCTGCTGTCGCTGGGTGACGCTGATTGATAACGCATTTCGCGTAAAAGAAAGCCGGGCTGATGCCCGGCTTTTTGTTTTTCTTGCCTTAAGCAGACTTTGTCTATACTTGAAAAATCCCCAGTAGCAACCCACACAGGACAGGCCAGATGAGCGATAAAATGCTGACATTGGATGAGGTCGCGAAAATCCTCAACCAAAAACCCATCACCATCAAGCGTTATGCACGGGAAAACCTGCTCTCGGCTCAGGGAGAAGGTGATGATTTGATGTTCAAAGAAGACGAAGTAATGCGCTACCTTGAGTTTTCAAAAAGGCTTGGTTAACCCGGTTTGGACTAACCCGGTTTGGACTAACCAAGAGGCAAAAAACAGGGCAAAGGCCCTGTTTTTTATTGTCGAATTAACCGCTTTTTAGCCCTTGGCGAGGGAAAGCGCCCGATACTCCGGATGACTGCCAAGCAGCTCATCATGGCTGTCACTGGCGACAATCCGGCCATTTTCCAGCAAATGAATCGCGTCCATCTGAGCCATGGCGGTCAGGCGGTGGCTGATCATGACAAGGGTTTTGCCTTCGGCGTGGGCAAACAGCTGCGCCAGCATCCGCCGCTCAGTGCGTCTGTCGAGGCCTTCGGTGGGCTCATCAAGCAGCAGCAAGGGCGTGTCCCTGAGCAGAGCCCTGGCAATACCAATCCGGCGCTGCTCACCGCCAGAGAGCATACGGCCGCCCTCACCTATCCAGACCTTAAGCCCTTCTTCCCCCTCGGCAAGATAGGCCAAATCCACCCTGGCAAGTACCTCCAGCAGCGCCTCATCGCTTGGTTTGTGCTCACAGGCGATAGCAAGGTTATCCCGAAGCGAGCCTGCGAACAGATGCACCCGCTGGCTCACCACTGTCATCGATGCCCGCAGCGCCGCTTCCGAGAGCTGCCCAATATCCGTATTGCCGATGGAAATGCGACCGCTGTCGGCATCATAGCCCCGGGTCAGCAGGGTAAATAGGCTCGACTTGCCCACACCGGTTTTACCCAGAATTGCCACTCGTGAGCCCGCAGGGACGGTCAGCTCAAGGCCGCTGAGCACCTGGGTATTGGCATCATAGCCAAAATACACGGCATCGAAGCGCAGGTCACCGCTGGCGGCTTGAGGCTGCGGCCCAAAGGCAATGGAAGACTCGGTATCTATCAGTGCCTTCACCCTATCGCTGGCTGCAAGGCAGCCTGATAGCTGAGTAAAGGCGCCAGCCAGCGGCATCATCATTTCCATTACCGCCAGTGAGGCAAACAGTACCATGGCCGCGAGAGGCCCCGGAGGCACCCGCTCACCCACACCGGATGCGGCCAGATACAGCATTGTCAGCACCAGCGCGCCGTGGGCGAGAATAATCACCGCCTGGGACAGGCCCTGCAGACTCGCCATCCGCGCCTGGGCTTTTTGCCAATCTGTCTCAGCGCCATCGAGACTATTGCGATAACCCACCAAAGCGCCAAACAGCGACAGCTCGGCAATACCGCCAAGGTATTCCATGGTAAGCACCCGGTAACGGCGCTTACCGTTTACCACGGCAGCGGCACTGTTTCGACCAAGCAAATAGAAGGTTACAGGGATAAGCAGCAAACAGGCGAGCAAGCCGCCACAAAGCACCAGAGCAAGCTTGGTATCGAACCAGCCAATAAAGGCAAACAGCGCCAGCAACACCGCCAAAAAGGCGCCCATGGGCACCATCAATCGCAGATAGAAGTGATCCAGGGTATCGATATCGGCCACCAGCCGATTCAAAAGCTCACCACGGCGAAAACGACTCAGCTCACGATCGCCAAGGGGCATGAGCGCGCGCCACACCTTTACCCTAAGCTCAGTCAGCAGGCGGAACGTGGCCTCGTGGGTCGCCAAACGCTCGCCATAACGGCTGGCAGTACGGGCAATGGATAAGAAACGCACCCCGCCTGCGGGGGTAAAGAAGTTAAACGCCTGAGCTGTGGCAACACTGAGCCCCGCCACCGCCGTGGCCGATAAAAACCAGCCGGAAAGCGACAGCAGTCCAATTCCCGCAAGCAGCGTGGTGATGGCAAGCAGCAGCCCGGTGAACATCATCAGCCATTGGCGTTTCAGCAGTGGTAAGAAGAGCTTGAACAGACTCATGATGCATCTCCTCCCAGTTGCGGTTCCTGTTCCTGTGCCTGTACTTCCAGCTCTGAACCTGGCCATGCCATTCCTGCTTCGGGCATTCCTGCTTCGGCCAATCCAGACTCGGCCAACAGGGATGCAAAAAGCCCACCTGATGCACTGAGCTCAGCCACAGTGCCACGCTCAACGATTTGCCCGGCATCCATCACCAGCACCCCATCGAGGCGCTCAAGCTCATCCAGGCGGTGGCTAACCATCAGCAGGCTTTTACCCAGGCTTTCGCCATGGATAGCCGCCATCACCCGTTGCTCGCTGTCCACATCCAGGCTGGCACCGGGCTCATCCAGCAAGAAGAGTTCCGGCTCACCGGCAAGCGCCCGCGCCAACGCAAAACGCTGGGCCTGCCCCACCGACAGGCCGCCACCGTCTTCGCCGATGGGATGCTCAAGCCCCTTTGGCAACGACGCAACATAGTCGCCAATCTGCGCCTTGTCGCACAGCCCCAGCAATGCCTTTTCATCAAGGCTGCGGCCCATGGCGATATTGTCCTTTAAGCTGCCGTGGAACAAATGCGGCTCCTGCCCAAGCCAGGCGATGGTTCGGCGCCAGTCGCCCATGTCCAGTTCATGGAAGTTCACCCCGCCCACAGAAAGCTCACCGCTTATGGGCAAAAAGCCCAGTAAGGCATTGAGTAAGCTGGTCTTGCCCGAACCAGAAGGCCCAACAATCGCAAGTCGCTCCCCCGGCTTCAGGGTAAAGCTTAAAGGGCCTGCGAGTTTGGCGCCCTGATGGCTGTGAATGATTAAGTCTTTCGACACAATCTCAAACTGCTGCGGCACAGGCTGCTTGCCCCGATGGGCACTGTTTTCAAGGCTTAGCAGCTCAGATAAGGCTTCGGCCGCGGCCACTGCCTGCGCCTTGGCATGGTAGTGGGTGCCCATGTCCCGAAGCGGCTGATAAAACTCCGGTGCCAGCATCAGCACAAACAGGCCGGTAAACAGGCTTATCCCGAGGTCGTAGTGGCCAAAATCCAGATGACCGAGATAACTGAAACCAAAGTACACCGCCACCAACGCAATGCTGATAGCGGCAAAAAACTCCAGCACTGCCGAGCTTAAAAACGCCATCCTAAGCACTGCCATGGTGCGGCTTCGAAACTCATCCGAGGCCTTTTCGATGGCCTTGCCTTCGGCGTCGGCGCGGTGAAACAGCCGCAGTGTCACCAGCCCTTTTAGCCGGTCCATAAAGTGGCCGGAGAGCCGCTGCAGCGCCGAGAAATGCTTGCGATTGGCATCGGCGGCGCCCATACCCACCAGGATCATAAACAGTGGAATAAGCGGCGCAGTGCCGAGCAGGATAAGGCCCGCCGCCCAGTTCATCGGGAATACGCAGGCAAGAATAATCAGCGGGATCAGCGCCGCAATCGACAGCTGCGGCAGGTAGCGGGCGTAAAAGTCGTGCAAATCTTCAATTTGCTCAATCACCACAGCGCCCCAACTGCCAAGGGGCTTGCCCTTGACAAAGGCGGGCCCCAGTTCGGTCAGCCGGGTGAGCACCTGCTGACGTAAGCCAAGTCTCAGTCGGCGCCCGGCCTCAAACCCCAGCCGCTCACGGCCCCAGGCACATAAGGCTCTGGCCACAATCAATGCCGCCAGGGCGCCAAACTCGCTGACAAAGGAAGATGGCGTGGCGGCTTCCATAACCACGGCCGAAAGAATGCTTGCGATAACAAAAGCCTGCGCTATCAGCAGCACGCCACCAAGCACACCGAGGGCGACGCTGAATGCCAAAAAGGGACCGCAGGCGCCTTTGCGACTCTTCAGCCACTGGGAAAGTTGTTTTTCGAGGGATTTGTCCATGAATATCCTGCATCCAAGCCCGATATTGGGGCCCTGCACCTGGGCCCAACAACTGGACCGGAAACGACGGCAGGGAGGCAGTATCTCAGCGTTTTCTTAACGAATAAACCCGAGCAGACTGATTTGTTAAGGGATTCACAAAATTTGCGCCAGATCAAAAAAAGCCTTAAGTCTGGGTTAAGGAAGTTACTGCCGGCTCGGCTTGTCGGGCACGGCTTCATCCGCCTTGGCACTGGAGTCAGTAACGGGTGGCTTTGCTGTATCCCCGACGCCACTTTGCCCAACGCCACTTTCCCCAACGCCACTTTCCCCACCAGCTTCCTGCTCCGGCGGCAGGTCGATGTCAGCGCCATACCCATCAGGCTCAGGGGCGCAGCAGTCGGTGGTAGAGCCATAACGTACCAGCAGATGCCACAGCCATTTAAGCTCACTGAGCACATCAGCCTGATGCCCCCGGTCACGCCAGCGGGTGGGGAAACGGCTCACTTCTCTTGCGGCAACGCCGATGGCGTAGGCATTGATTTGGCCGTCAATCGCAACCCGCCTGGCCAATGTTGGCATCGACGGGCCACGAAAATCGCTTACCACATCCTCAACCGCCAGCGACAACCCGCGATGCCACATCAGATTAATGTCATAACGGCTCGCCAGGGTATTGAGCAGCGGCTCAATTTCGGTGCCCCTGAAACTTGGGTCGGCCACCAATGCGTCGATATCGTTGCCAAGCAGCACAGGCCCATGAATTTGCGCTTCGATGTAGTGATCCAGATTGCCCGCCAGCGGCCGCATGAAGCGATGCTGCACATCCTCATTCAGGGTAATCAGCAACCTTTCTATCAATTTGCCCGGCGACAGACCGTATTCCCCCAGGGCATAACGGCGCTCAAAACTCTCGGTCAAAAGCGCGGCCATCACCAGCTCAAACGCCTCGGCAGTGCCCTTGTCACAGGGGTTGCGATAGGAGTCGTGAAAGCAAAAGGTCGCTCTTTCAAGCACTTCTGGCTTGGTCAATAGATAGCAACTGCCGAATCGGGGCGCCGGGCCGTTGGGGGCTCGCAGCAGATCCAGCGCGCCATATTTGGGCCTGGCCGTTAACTCGTTACTCACTTCACCAAAAAAGCTGCGCTCCCAATGATCGCGGGCACCACCAATTTCCGGCGACAACAAACCGCTGGAAACCCGGGTCTCGAACTGACAGCGGTAACGGCCGTCCTGCGCCAGGCCCTCGGCCACCATCAGGCCACGGCTGTCGAACCTGTCGGGATGAAAATGCAGCGCCACCTGACCATGGCTGGCAATGGCCTGCATGGCGGCATTAAAGCGGGCGGGGGAAATATCCGACATCTGCAGCACATTGCGAATAATCGCCAGCGCCCCGTCCCGACGACTGCGGGCGTAGTGGCTGAGATTATCGATGGCGGCAAAATGGGGCGCGCGGGCCGTGGGCATTGCAGTACTTCCCGGGACATGCCCGTTGGCGATGAGAATTACCGCCAAGATAGCAAAGGATGGCCCTAAGCTCCATGAATATTAAAGGAGTTTAATCCTTTTAATTTTATTCATTTAGCTCATCAACTTAGCGCTACCGCTAACGTCAGGGGAAAGTTTTTTTCGCCAGTTGACTTGCATCAATTGCTTTTGCCATGGCGGCGTTAATTTAGACACCAATCGATGCAAATTTCACCATCACAAGGGCCACAGGCCCACACAATAAGCGACATAATCGAGTGGAGTCATTTATGAAAGACAAAATAGAGCAGCAGCCTGCCGAATTCAATCAACAGCGCCGCCAGTTCCTCGGCGGTTCAGTGGGTGCCGGAATGGTAGGGCTGGGGCTGGCATCAGGTTTGATGAGCTCAGGCGCTCAGGCGGCAACGGCCAGCGCAAAGGCCAAAAGCGACCGCATGGCCAATTACACCGCCGACCAACTGGAAAGGGTAAAGCAGGAACTGGTGCCGCCGCCAATGGTGCCCAAACATGATCAGGTGGCCAGCGGCAAACCCAAGGTCATCGAGGTACGGCTCGAAGTCGAAGAGAAGCAAATTGAGCTCGAAAATGGCGTAAAAGCCTGGGTGTGCGCCTTCAATGGCAGCGTGCCAGGCCCACTGATTGTGTGCCATCAGCATGACTATGTAGAGCTGACACTGGTCAATCCCAAGACCAATGTGTTGTCCCACAATATCGATTTGCACAGCGCCACCGGCGCCCTGGGTGGTGGCGAGCTGACCCTGGTCGCACCCGGTCAGGAAGTGTGTTTCCGTTTCAAGGCCACCAAGGCCGGCACCTTTGTGTATCACTGCGCCCCCGGCGGCATCATGATCCCCTGGCACGTGGCCATGGGCATGCACGGTGCCATCATGGTATTGCCACGGGAAGGCCTGAGCGATGGCGACGGCAACCCACTGCACTACGACCGCGCTTACTACATTGGCGAAGCCGACTTTTACGTGCCCAAGGATGAAAAAGGCCAATACAAGCAATACAAGCTGTTGATGGAAAGCATGGAAGAAGTGCTGGCCGCCATGAAGACCCTGACGCCATCCCACATCGTGTTCAACGGCGCCGTGGGTGCCCTCACCGGCAAGAATGCCATGCCAGCCAAAGTGGGCGAGTCGGTGCTGTTTATTCACTCCCAGGCCAACCGCGACACCCGTCCCCATATCATCGGCGGCCATGGCGATTATGTCTGGGCAGCAGGCTCTTTCAGTGACCGGCCACAACGGGATTTGGAAACCTGGATGGTCGCAGGTGGCAGCGCGGCCGCAGCTCTGTATACCTTCCGTCAACCCGGGCTGCATGCCTACGTTAACCACAATCTGATTGAAGCCATCATGAAAGGCGCCGCCGCCCACATCAAGGTGGATGGAGAGTGGGACGACAACCTGATGGTACAGGTGAGAAAGCCTTCTGCCATCGCCTGAGTAAAGGGCGTTACCCGCCATTGCCGGGCCAGCTTTGGCCCGGCGCATTCAGCCGCAAAATGAAGGAGGCGTCATGGTCAGACTCCTGAGTGCTTTGCCAGCAATTCGGCAAAACCTGGCATTACCGGGCTTATCGCTTCTGTATTTGTCACTGCTGTGTTTGCCTCTGCTGTGCTTAATAAGCGTCGCCCATGCCGCCGAAGAAAATGGCCGTGATTACGCCATCAATGCTGCCGTGTATCAGTGGTATGGCAAGTTGGATCAGGGGCAGATCCCAACCACGCTGACCAACGCCAATGCCGAGATCTCACTGCCGGAATATGCACAAAGCTCCGCTGGCGGCGCCCATCATCTGTTGTCGGTAACCCCCGAAGATAGCGACGAGAACCGCCACGACAGCCGTCAGCAACGGGTCGCAGTAACGCTGGAATTCCTGCCCCGCAGCAACAGCGGCGAGACCCGCGGGCATTATCTGGAGGCCGAGCTTGTGTTCGACAGCCAAACGCTGAAACTCAGCGCCCTTACCCCTCAGGTGCATGAAATTGACGACTTCGACTCCAACTACCGCAGCGCCAGCGAGACCAACCTCATCAAAGCACTGGTGTTTCGCTGGACTGAGCAGCTCGATAATCCGGAGACAATCACCCCGGTCACAAAGCAAATAGGCACACAGGGCTTTGTGGCGGCCGAGAAAGGTCCGGCGGACGCAGCAGGCTACCTCGGTTTTTTGCAGTCGCTGCACTACGTCAGGAGTCGGCGCGAAATCAAGAACTTCAACCTGCAACCCTCGGAGCAGCCCGGCATGTATCGGGTTGGATTTGAGTATCAATGGCGGGCGTGGAACGCCGAAGGGGAAGAAGAGCTGGCTCAGATTGAGGTGCAAATGACAGTGTTAATCGAGGATGGCGAGGCGCAGGCGCAGGAGTACCGCGAAACCTATCTGCCACCTGTGACCGACCTTGGCGCCGAAATCCGCTGTTAATTTTCAAAGGAGACCAAAGATGAAACTTCGCACTCTCATCCCCCTGGCAGCCGCACTGGGGCTGGCAAGTTCAGCCGCGCTCGCCGGGATGCCGGTACTCAAGGGCATAGGCGGCGATTTCAGTATGCAAAGCAGCAGAGGCGATACCGTCTCGCTGACCGACTTTCGTGGCAAGGTGGTCATGATGTTCTTCGGCTACACCAACTGCGCCGACATCTGCCCCACCACCATGGCCCATGTGAGCCAATTGATGCAGCGCATGCCCGATGATGAGCGCAGCCGGATCCAGGTGCTGTTTGTCAGTATCGACAGCGACTACGACACCCCGGCGCACCTGAACAAATACCTGAGCTACTTCGACCCAAGCTTTATCGGTCTGGTGGACGAGCGCGCCAAAACCGACCAAGTGGCAGCCCTGTACCACGCCGATTACAGCAAACTTGCCGACGATAAGGTGACCACCGAGTACAAAAAACTCAGCCTGGAAGCCAAGGACACCGGGGCTAAGGGGTATCTCTACTCCCACACCGCCAAGATTTTTGTGCTCGACCCCAAAGGGCGGGTCAGAGGCTTTTTCTACACCGGCACCCCGCTGGATGAAATGCAGACCGAACTTTCGGCGCTGCTTGCCGCCCCTGGCGCCTGATAACTTTTACAAACGGAGCTGATTATGTCTGTAAAGCTGACTATGCCTGCAAAACTGTTCAACCTTGGATGCCTCGCCGCCTTGCTGTTCACCACATCCGCCATGGCCGCCGATGTGATGGTGCATGACGCCTGGGTGCGTGCCATGCCGCCATCTGCGCGGGCTTTGCCGCTGTATCTCACCCTGCACAACGGCGCCGACACGCCAGTTGCGCTCATCGCCATCACCACTGCCGATGGTCGGGTTGAACTGCACCAAAGCGTGCATCAGGGCGACAGCATCAAAATGCAGCGGGTCGAGCAGATAGACATTGCGCCCCATGCCATGGTCAGCCTGGCGCCCATGGGGCTGCACGGCATGATTATGGCGATGTCACGGGTGCCCGCCGAGGGCGAATCCCTGCAGTTCACCGCCCACTTCGATGATGGCAGTGAACGTCAGATTGAAGCCAAAGTCATCAAGGGGCCTGCGGCAGATGCCTCAGGTGCAACCGGGCATGAGCATCATCACTGACACCAAACGGCAACCATTAAGGATGCCTGTGCTGCTATCGCGCTACAGGCGATCCAGATCAAGGAATCAAATCAAAATGTGACTTAGCTTGCCCAAAGGAAAAGATGCAAATAAAACCCTGCTTTACCAGATGAATACCCGTATCGCTTTATTTAATAGATACCCGATTCCACGGTGTGCAGCAGCGCAACTTTTCGCGAATCACCGGGGGAGCAAGATGATCACAGATACCAAAACCAGCCAAAGGATCCAGGCGCACCACCTGTTTTCTTCCTTCAACAGCCACGAGCTGGCAGTGCTGATGAGCAGCGCCAGCCGTATTCATCTGGCGCCGCAGCAACATCTGTTTCATCGCCAGGACGAGGCACGGCGCTTTTATCTGGTGATGGAAGGCAATCTGCAGTTGTACATTACCAGTAGCCAGGGGCAGCTCAAGGTGCTGGAGGTGGTTCGCCCCCTCAACACTTTTGCCGAAGCGCTGATATTCAACCAGCAGCCGTTTTATCCGGTGTCGGCTCAGGCGGTGCAGGGCTGCGAGCTAATCAGCTTCGATGCCGAAACCTATCTGGGGCTGCTGAAGCAAAACTCCGAAGCCTGCCTGGCGGTGATGGCGACCATGAGCATGCGTCTGCACAAGGATTTGCAGGAGATCGAAAACCTGACCCTGCAAAATGCCGAAAACCGACTGATGCTGTTTTTGGTGCGCCACAGCAAGCGCTCCGGCGCCAACAGCGGCGAGCTGACGCTGGATGTGCCCAAGCGAACGCTGGCGTCACGGCTATCGATTCAGCCGGAAACCTTCTCCCGGCTGATTAAAAAGATGAACAGCGAAGGCATCATCGAAGAGTCCAGAGGGCTTATCAATATTCCCGATCTGGCCAAGCTTTACGCCAATATTCAACAGCCTGCCAGCAGCAGTTGCGGTCGCTGCCCCATGGCGATGGCGAGGGAGCCCAGACGCCAAAGCACCATTCCCACCAAGGCCGAATGACTCAGTTGGCGCTGGTTTTACAACCTTCGATAAGGGTTTGAAAATGAGCGCCAAGGTCTTGCTGGGCAAAAGATTCTGCCTGAGTGGCCATGGCGGCGAGGCTCCTGGAAGCGCCCTCCAGTCCTTGCTCTTCAATCAACACCTTGGCATAGGCGGCCATATCGGCACCCTTTTGCAGCAAGCTGGCAGCGCTATCGAAACTGAATTCCTGCGACATCAGGTTTTCAAGCTCAGCCAGAAGCTCAGCTACCTTGGCAGACTCAGCCAGCGCGCCTTCTACGGTGGCGAGTTCCCCAAGTGGGTCTTTCGCCAGTCGGTCGGCCACACAGGCGGCCACTGAACCTGCCTGAGCGCTGCTCGCCACCGCCTCCAGCCCCTGGGTACGAATTTGCTCAACCGCCTGTTTTATTTCCACATCCTTGTTAAGCCAGGCCTGCTCGAGTGCCGCTTTTTCATCGCCACCGAACCAGCCACAGCCCGACAATGCCAGAGCCGCTGCGGCGGCAGTCATTAGCTGATATTTCATGTTTCATCCTTTGTTGCTGACAGTCAGTTGGTATTGCCAATCAGTGTTTCAGATCCCCATTAAACGGGGATGAAACTGAAAAGGCACTGAACAATCGCAAAATTCCCTCCCTGCGATGGCGGTAAGGCCTATGCTTTGGTAAGCTTGCGCCCCCGCGTAAAGACTGGCCTTTGCAGCGGGCACTTTTCCTGCCAGCAAGAGTACACTGCATGAGTTTTGCCTCTCTGGGACTGTCGGCTCCCATCCTCAAAGCCCTCGATCATAAGGGCTATAAAACCCCCTCTCCCATTCAGGCGCAGGCAATTCCTGTGGTACTGAAAGGACGGGACCTGCTTGCCGCAGCCCAAACCGGTACCGGCAAGACCGCCGGCTTTACCCTGCCCTTGCTGGAATTACTGTCTCAAACCCAAAAGGCCGGCCCCAAGCAGGTTCGGGCACTTATTCTGACGCCAACCCGCGAACTGGCCGCACAAATCGGTGAAAATATCCACGCATACAGCAAGTTTTTGCCACTCAAGAGCACAGTGGTATTCGGTGGCGTGGGCATTGGTCCGCAGATCACCACCCTGCGCCGCGGTGTAGACATTCTGGTGGCCACCCCCGGACGCTTGCTCGACCTGCACCAGCAAGGTGTGGTGAGCTTTTCCGGGCTGGATATTCTGGTGCTGGATGAAGCCGACCGCATGCTGGACATGGGCTTTATTCACGACATTCGCCGCATCCTCAAGCTGCTGCCAGCCAAGCGTCAGAACCTGCTGTTCTCTGCCACCTTTTCGGAAGAAATCCGCACCCTGGCCCACGGACTGCTGCACAACCCAGCCGAGGTATCTGTTACGCCGAAAAACAGTGCCGCCGAAACCGTCAAGCAGTGGATTGTGCCGGTGGACAAAACCAAGAAGCCGGCACTGCTGGCCGAGCTGACCCGCTTCTATCACTGGCAGCAGGTGCTGGTATTTTGCCGCACCAAGCACGGCGCCAACCGTCTGGTACGCCAAATGGACGCCGAAGGC
The DNA here is from genome assembly GCF_022484835.1 of Shewanella zhuhaiensis. NCBI lineage: Bacteria > Pseudomonadati > Pseudomonadota > Gammaproteobacteria > Alteromonadales > Shewanellaceae > Shewanella > Shewanella zhuhaiensis. Next base: position 405,444 of record NZ_JAKUDL010000003.1, on the reverse strand, counting down.
ATTAAGGCCGCCGCCATTCACGGCAACAAGAGCCAGAACGCCCGCACCCAGGCGCTGGCCGACTTTAAGCGCGGCGCCATTCGGATGCTGATTGCCACCGACATCGCCGCCCGTGGTATCGACATTAACGAACTGCCCAACGTAGTGAACTTCGAACTGCCCCACGTGCCGGAAGACTATGTACACCGCATTGGCCGTACCGGCCGCGCCGGTGCCAGCGGTGAAGCCGCATCACTGGTATCCAGTGAAGAAGCCAAGCAATTAAGGGATATCGAACGACTGATCAAGCAGTCGCTGCCGCGCAAAGAGTTTGTCGGTTTTGAGCCGGTTCACGGCCTGCCAGCCAGCGAAAATCAGGGTAAATCCAAGCCAGGCAATAAGCAGGGTGGCAAGCCCGGCAATAACAGCCAGGGCCGTAAACCTCAGGGCCAGGGCCGCAATGCTCAGCCCAAGCAACGTCAGGGCAGCCGGGCTCAGGAAGAGCGCAACCAGCAGGACAGAAGCCACTCCCGCAGCGAACAGCCACGCCGCGAAAGAGCCGGTAACGACCAGGCTCGCACTGACCATCCGCGAAGTGACAGGCCGCGCACTGATAAGCCCCGCAGCGATCGCCCCCGTGCAGAGCATGGCCGCAGCGACAAAGCTCGTAATGACAGTTCCCGTAATGACAGTTCCCGCAGCGACAGCAACCGTCAAAGCGGCGCTCGCAATGACCGCGCGAAGACAGACAGAGCTGCCAACAGCAAACCCCGCAGCGGCAATCGCGCTCAAGGCCAGCACCCACAAGGCCAGCAGCGCCCGCGCAGCAATGCCAAAGGTGGCGATCGCAATCAGGGCTAATCTTGCCCGGCGAGACCATAAAAAAACCGGCCATTGGCCGGTTTTTTGTTTGAGACAAGCGTCACCGAGGCGGCTTGTTATAACTGGCAGAGCCTGTCGTCACATAACTCAGCACCTGAATCGGCTGACATGCCAGATTCTGAAGCCTCACGGTGATTGAACTGCCGTGCCAGCAGGGTCTCTTGCATCAGCAGAGCGCCTATCGCCTTACCGAGCTTCATATCTTCCAGCGGCCCCAGATGTTGCATCCTCTGCCGCCCGTCCGCATCCAGCAGCACCAGAGTCGGCGTGCCCTGAAATCCCCAGCGGGCCATGGTCTCGGGAATGCGTCCCGCCGGACGGTCGATAGCGATGGGAAACCTGAGCCGATACTCATGCACAAAGGCCTGCAGCGCCTCAGGCCCCATGACACCGTGATGCTCAAACACCGAGTGCAGCCCTATAATGGCAATGTCATCACCGAAGGTACTCGCCACCCGGGCAAGTTGCGGCAGACCATGGCTGATGCAGGCGGGACACAGCATCTGAAAGACGTAAATCAGCAGTGGCTTGCCACGAAAGTCCTCAAGGCTTAAGGGTTTTGGCGTATTCAGCCAGCCACTGACAGCAAGCTCTGGCGCCAGCGGAAATTCGATGTGCGACATAAAAGGCTCCTTAATGATTCACCTTGCCCGGCAGACTCAGGTCGCCAGAGGCCACATCGAACACATCCACCACGCAAAACAGCGGCGCATGCAGATTGGCGCTGACTCTAAGCCCCGACGTCACCCCATCAAAACTGGCGGACGTCACAACATCGATATTGTCGAACGGCACCTTCACCTCGACTCTGTCGCCGCTCAGCAGCGGGTCAAAGCCGGGGCTGTCGATATACAGGGGCAAACCGGGCCAGGTCTTGGGCAGCTTGGGGCGCGCTCCTTCGGGTATATCCTTCACCTTGAGCTTGCCGGGGCCGCACGCGTCATCGGCTACCAATACCACCCAATGGCTGTGCCACAGGTCGCCATCATTGTCGGTATTGTTATCGCCGTTTTCATCAAACAGCGGCGTATCGTCAAAGTCCGGGTGGCTCGCCACCGCCAGCGCCAGAATGCCAGCCCCGGCGTCAAAGCCCACTTCACCACTGTCGATACTGGTGGGCCACACATAGGCAAAGGCCGAAGCGCCCGCGAGCTTGCCACCGGCCTTGGGAATAAGGCTACCGGCCTCCCCCTCCACGCCCATGTGGAAAGTTGCCACATTGCCCTTGGTGGTGATTTTGGCATGCACTATGTCAAAGGTGGATTCTATCGCCTTATCGGTTTTGGCCTGAATGCCGCCCTGATGAGCGCCGTGGCCGATGGCGGCTGCACTGAACAGCAAACCTGACAGGGTTGCAATGGCGAGTTGTGACGGTTTCATTGTGGATCTCCTTAATTGTTTTGAGTCGAAACAATTAAAACCAAAATGATCCAGTCTTGTCAACATAGTTTCGAGGCGATACAATTATTTCATGACGTCAGAAACCATCCAGATCCAGCAGTTGCTGGAACGCATTGCGGCGCTGCTGCGCGGCGAAAGGCGAAACAAATTAGTCGAGTTGGGGCTGCTTCCGGTGCAGTTCGATGCCCTGTGCTATCTGGGAGAGTGCAACCGCTACTCGGACACCCTGATGGCTCTGTGTGAATACCTGGGCCAGACCAAGGGCACTGTGTCGCAAACGCTGAAGGTATTGGAGAAAAAGGGGCTGATTGAGCGCCAGGCCGATGCCAAAGACAAGCGGGTGGTGCACCTCAAACCTTCAGACGTCGGATTGGCATTACTCAGTGAACTGACCCAGTCTCCCCTGCTTTGTGCTTTGCACGCAGAGCATGGAGTCGACACCCGGCTGCAAGGCGCCCTCACTGAGCTGTTAAAGCAGCTGCAACAGGCCAATGGTGGCCGCGCCTTCGGTGTGTGCCGCCAGTGCCGCTACAACCAAAGCCCAACAGAAGGGCATTTCCAATGCGGTCTGACCGGTGATGCTCTGTCTGAGGCGGATACCCGGCTTATCTGCCGTGAATATGAAGGTATTGATTAGCAAGTAAAAACCGGCATTACGCCGGTTTTACTGGAACAGTACAAACTCAGTCGTTCGCCGCATAGGCCAGCAGACCATCGTGCATCAGCGCTGCCGTGCCTTCGCCGAAGCGATCGTAAAACTGCCTGAATCTGTCGTCTGCAAGGTACATGGCCGCCAGCATGGGAAGCCGCGCCCTGGGGCACTCGCCATTGGCACTGAGCCACCGATGCTGACGCTGCATCAGCGCCTGCACCTTGTCAGATCCAGGCGTCTCGCCCAATAAACCGGCAAGCGCCCTGGCAATGGCCTCACCTTCTGCGTCCAGCACCGCCTTTTGCGATGGCGTCAGTCCATCCCTGCCGCTGCCACCTTTGGCAACTGCTTCCTCACCCCACTTTGCTACCGCTTCTTTACGCAGGGCTTCTTCGCTGCGCGCCTTGTCACTGAAGTCACTGAAAAGCGCCGTTGCTGCATGTTTATCTGTCATCCAAGACTCCTGCGGCCCGTTCTCGAGCCTGTCGATGGTCAATGCCAGCATGCCCCGAAGTTTTTCAAAGTGGGCGATGCGGCCGCCAAGCTGTTGATATTGGCCTTTAAGGCAAGCGAGCATCTGTTGATCTGAACTGTGCTCAGGGCTGTTCTCAGAGCTATGCATCAACGCTTTGATATCGGCGAGTTTGAGCCCAAGCTCCCGATACATCAGGATTTGCTGCAGCCGGATTAGCTCTTTGTCGCCATACAGCCTGTAACCGCCCGCGCTGCGACCACTGGGGCACAATATCCCTGTTTCATCATAGTGATGCAGGGTTCGCACACTCACCCCGGCCAATCTGGCCAGCTCACTGACACTGTACAGCGCCACAGGCTCTCCTTAAAAACCGTCCATACATCCGCGCCCTAACTGGACACAACAGCAAGTCTTGGGCCTCACGTAACGTGAGACGCAAGCAAAATTTTACCCTGTTTACGGGATTTGTTGATTCAGCCTGGCAAAATAGCCCAAAGGCCTGCCACCAAGGCGCTTCAGGGGTACAATGGGGCAACCTCATTCAACACCAAGATGGAGCCTGCGGTGCATCCAACCAAAATTACTTTTTTTGAGCGGTTCGAGCCGATTATTCTCTCTGGCGACAAGACCATCACCATCCGCGATGAAGCCGAGAGCCACTACGTCCCCGGCACCCGGGTAGCGGTGCACACACTGGAAACAGACCGCTGGTTTTGTGATATCGACATTATCTCGGTCACGCCGGTGAACTTCGATGAACTGACCGAGGAACATGCCCGCCAGGAGTATCTGACGCTGGATAAGCTAAAGCCGCTTATTCGCGAGATTTATCCCGGCATTGAATCGCTGTATGTGATTGAATACCGCCTCGCCTGACCTAGCGCGGCTGCGCCTGACTATCTTCGACTAAGCCGAAAAGCAAAAAGGCAAGGGAAGCCCTTGCCTTTGCCTGCCGCTTGAGAATCACTGAAACTTCAGCGGAACGACTCCCGCTCGGGGGATGCGCTTATCTTATGAATGGCGAGGTCAGCGCCTATGTATTCCTGCTCCTCATCGAGGCGAATGCCGGTGAGCTTTTTCAGCGTGCCGTAAACTACAAGGCCGCCGAGCAGCGCCACCGCAATCCCCATCAGGGTACCAACCACCTGAGTCGCCAGCGATACACCGCCGGCACCGCCCAGCGCCTCCAGACCAAAAACCCCCGCCGCTATACCGCCCCAGGCACCACAGAGGCCATGCAGCGGCCACACCCCAAGCACATCATCAATCTTCCAGCGGTTTTGGGTGGCAGTAAACAGCCACACAAACAGGGCGCCAGCCACAGCGCCCACCACCAGGCTGCCGAGGGGATGCATGATGTCAGAGCCAGCGCACACCGCCACCAGGCCCGCCAGCGGGCCGTTATGAATAAAGCCGGGGTCGTTGCGGCCAAACAGCATGGCGGTTAGAGTGCCGCCCACCATGGCCATCAGCGAGTTAAGCGCCACCAGTCCGGAAATGCCTTCCACTTTTTGCGCGCTCATCACGTTAAAACCAAACCACCCCACAATCAAAATCCAGGCCCCCAGTGCCAGAAAAGGGATGCTGGACGGCGGGAAGGCGGTCATCAAACCGTCTTTGTGATAGCGCCCCTTGCGGGCACCCAGCATCAGCACCGCGGCAAGGCCAATCCAGCCCCCCACCGCGTGCACCACCACTGACCCTGCGAAGTCATGGAATGGCGCGCCAAACCACTGACTCAGGCTGTCCTGTACGCCGTAGTTGTTGTTCCAAATCATGCCTTCAAACAGTGGGTACACAAAGCCCACCAGCAAAAAGGTCGCCAGCAGTTGCGGTTTGAATCTGGCCCGCTCGGCAATGCCGCCGGACACAATGGCTGGAATCGCCGCGGCAAAGGTCAGCAGGAAGAAGAACTTCACCATTTCATAGCCGTTATCCACTGACAATTCAGACACAGGCGCATAAAAATTCACCCCGTAGGCAATGCCGTAGCCAATAAAGAAGTACGCCATGGCTGACACACAGAAGTCGGTGAGAATTTTCACCAGCGCATTGACCTGATTTTTACGCCGCACCGTACCCAGCTCCAAAAACGCAAACCCGGCGTGCATGGCCAAAATCATGATGGCCCCCAGCAGAATAAACAGCACATCTGTGCCCGCTTTCAATGACTCCACCTTGTATCCCCCAAAGTCGGGCACCAATTGATGCCAAAATGTTAATGAGTAGCAGAATTCAAAAAGCAGGCCAGACTGGCAGCGCCTTATGCCTTGGGGCATCAGCGCCGCCCGCGCGCCATTGCAGTGCAGCCACGCGCAAATAAAGTGCATAAAAAATCACTTGGTAGCGCACTCAATTGGTGCCTGCGCACCAAAAGCGTGCACCAATTAAGTGCACAATCCGCAACGGCCAGCGGCTGACGCACGGTCGCTGCCGCGAACAAGGATTGACCTTCTGGGCTAAATCTGTGACAAACAAAGCTGATATCAACATAAGGAATGTGAATGAAACTCGACATTTATCAGGTGGATGCTTTTGCCGAGCGGGTATTTGAAGGCAACCCTGCCGCCGTGTGCCCTCTGCAGCAGTGGCTGGACGATGCCCTGCTGCAACAAATAGCAGCCGAGAACAACCTGTCCGAGACCGCATTTTTCATCCCTGTAGCCGACGGCTTTGCCCTGCGTTGGTTCACCCCCGGGGAAGAGGTTGACCTGTGCGGCCATGCCACCCTCGCCGCGGCCCATGTGATATTTACCCATTTGGGCTGGCAACCCGACTCAGTGGCTTTTTTTACCCGCAGCGGCACACTCAGGGTGGCACGCACCCAGCATGGGTACCGACTCGACTTCCCTGCCACCATGCCCACCGCCTGTGAGGTGCCTGCAGCGCTGCTTCGCGGCCTGAATGCTGAGCCTTTAGAGGTGCTGGCGGGGTTCGATTACCTCATTCGGGTAAAGGATGAAGCCACCCTCAAGAATCTTACGCCCACGCTGTCGCACTGGCTGAACCTGCCCCTCAGAGGCGTGGTAGTCACAGCGCCCGGAGATGAAGTGGACTTTGTCAGCCGCTGCTTTTTTCCGGCGCTCAAGGTGGATGAAGATCCGGTCACAGGCTCGGCCCACTGCGAGCTTGCGCCATACTGGGCTGCGCGGCTCGGTAAGCACGAGCTTATCGGCAGGCAAATATCGTCACGCCCCGGCACTGTGATGTGCCATTTGCAGGGCGAACGGGTAAGCCTGGAAGGTAAGGCCGCCGATTATCTGGTGGGGCAAATCCACATTTAGCCGGACAACACATCAAGAAATTAGAACATAACCCAATAATATAAAAGGAATAACCCATGAACCCTGCCCGTTACCTGCTTTGCATTGCCGCTGCTGCCTTTGTGCTGCTGAGCCCCGAGGGGCGCGCCGACAACCTGGCCACCATAGAAACCAATATGGGGGAAATGACCTTTGAGTTCTTCCCGAGCGAGGCGCCCAAAACCGTGGCCAACTTCCAGCGGCTGGCCGCCAGTGGCTGGTACAACGGCAAGCCATTTTATCGGGTAGTAAAGGGCCATGTGATCCAGGCGGGCAGCCTGGATGAAAACATCGAGCCCATGGTGGAGGCGGAATTCAACAGCCATCCCCATATCAAGGGCACACTTGGATTGGCCAGGGATGAAGACCCCAATTCAGGCTCCACCGAATTTTACATCTGCCATGAAGCTAGGCCCCATCTTGATGGCCGCTACACAGTGTTTGGGCAACTGGTTGAAGGTCAAGCCGTTCTGGATGCTATCGCCAATGTGGAAGTCATTGAAAAATATTACGATGATGACAAAAAAATTGCCTTCCATGAGCCAAAAACACCGGTCATCATCAAGGCCATTCGACTGCACTGAGCCCACAGCTTCAAAGACTCAATTGAAAGGGAAACTTAAGTGACAGATCAGTTCAAATACGCATTCTGGCTGCTGTTGCTGCTCACCCCAGGGCTTGCCAGCGCCATCACCGCCGACGAGCTGGTTGCTGCGGCCCGTGAGCGCACCCAACATCAGGTGCGCTACGATGGCAGCTACCACCGCATTCCCTACCCCATGGGCGACGTGCCGGCCGATATCGGTGTTTGCACCGATGTGGTCATTCGCAGCTATCGTGCCCTGGGGCTGGATTTGCAGGCATTGGTGCACCAAGACATCAAGGCCCACTTCAGCCAATACCCATCCAAACGAATTTGGGGTTTATCCAAGCCAGACAGCAACATAGATCACCGGCGGGTGCCCAATCTGCAAACCTTTTTCAGCCGCCATGGTGAGCAACTTAAAGTAAGCGACAAGGGCGAAGACTACCAACCCGGCGATCTGGTGACCTGGACGGTAACAGGCCACAGGCCCCATATCGGCATAGTCACCGACAAGCGCTCGGAAGATGGCAAGCGGCCGCTGATAGTGCACAACATAGGTCAGGGCCCGGTGCTGGAAGACATGCTGTTCGACTACCCCATCACAGGTCGCTTCCGCTTTTTGCCCCAAAAGGCTCAAGTGCAGTAAGGGCTGCGGCCAATACTCCCCCTCTGGCATGGCCATGCAGCCTGGCACATGGCCTTCACATCGCCTTGCGCTTGCAGCTCAATCCATGCACACTGCCTCCAAGAAGCCAAGGTTGCAGCAGGGATGTACATGAATTCCTTTGACTTATTTTCATCGTGGCAACCTTTGCAAGACATTTCATTAACTGGCCCGCGCTCTGCGAGCCCATGCTTTGAAACAGTGAAGGATCGCTATGAAGCTGTTAGTTGCCATTCTGTTTATCGTTACCCTGTTTGTCGTTTTCTCCCGTTGGCGCCAACGCCAACGCCTTAAAGACGGTGACACCGACGCCATCATCAAAGCTGCCATGCGCCTGATGGGACAAAACAAATACGACGAACTCGCCGCCCTGTTGCAGGACAAAGCCGAACAAGGCAATGGCATAGCCGCACAAATGCTGGCTGAGCTATACAGCCTGGAAGAGTTCGGCATGCTCGATGACGCCAAGGCCCGTCACTGGTACGCCAAAGCCGCCGAGCTGGACCCGCTCCTTGCCGTCAAACAACGCACCTTACTGAGCTTTAATGCACACCCGGTATTGGGTGGCGATAAGCAGCAGTTGGAGTCGCTGCTGCGTCCCGGTGCCGAGGCCGGTGATGTGGATTTGCAGACCCAGTTGGGCGCCATGTATTTCGACAATCCACTTACCGACCCAGATGGCAGCAAAGCCCTGTATTGGCTGAAAAAAGCCGCTGAAAAAGGTCACGCCCAAGCCCACTTCAAACTGGGCAGATACTATCAATCAGCAGAGCATGGCAACGACGCCGCCAAGGCTCGGGAGCAGTTTGAACTGGCAAGCGCCGGCGGCGATAGCAGCGCCAAGCGGGAGCTCGCCTGGTTACTGTTGCAAAACGAGCATAACCGCGATGACATTCGCCGGGGCGCCGCCCTGCTCGAAGAGCTGGCAGTGGACGACCAATACACCCGGGTAGAGCTGGGGATGATGTACCTGAACGGCAACCTGCTTGCGCGGGATCTGCACAAGGCGGAGGTATTGCTGCGCCAGGCCATGGAGGACGACAGCGATAACCTCAGTGCCGCCTTCACCCTGGCCGAGCTGTTGCTGCTGCATAAGCACAGCAACGACGCCCACTCCGAAGCCGTGGCAATATTGACGCCGATGGCCGAGGATTGGTGGACCCACGCCCAGTTCTTGCTGGCACAGGCCTACGAGCGGGGTTTGGGAGTACGCCGCCACCTGCCTACCGCCTGGCAATATTACAAATTGGCGGCCACCGACCATGCCCCCGAGCATGTGCAGGCGCTGGAAGACTTAACCAAACGCCTGGGACAGTACGAAAAAACTGAGGCCGAAAGCAGCTATCAGGACTTCTTGAACCGCTTCCCCATCAGCCAAAGTGCCCAGGCCGATATGGATCAGAACCATGCCATACGCCTGCTGCAGGACGGCGAGCAGGGTAAGCGTGACCCGGACCGGGCTATAGAACTGCTGGAACGGGCGGTGCTCGGCGGTAACACCTTTGCCCTCGATATGCTCTATGAAACCTGCCTAGAGCAGGGGCATAAAGTGGATGCCGCTGTATGGGCCAAGCTGATGACTGAAATCCATGGTTTTCTGCTCAGTAGCGGCAAGGCTGAGGCCACCCTGCACTCACTGAAGCAGGCATTCACTGAAACCGAAGCGGCGCTGTATGAAGTTCGGCTGGCGTCACGTCGCAAAGCGCTCACTGAAACGGCATAACCGACAAACCAGCCGCCCGAGCCTCGAATAAGAAAGGCCTTCCATAAAAAAGCTGCCCATAAAAAAAGCTGCCCCAGGCAGCTTTTTTTGGTTTGCAGCATAGTCAATAACAGTGTTCAGTGACCAAAGGCCGGTGACACACAGGTTTTCACCTTATAGCTGTAGCGGGCATCCCCGGCCTCATGATCGAGGATTTCAAGGATTTCGTAGTCGTTCAATTCCACCACCTTGCTGCCATCCTCGTGCTCGCAGCGGGAACGGCTATCGGCCTCATAGTGGTAGATAAAATATTCCAGCATCGACTGCCTGAAGCTGTGGTAGCGCGAGGCTCTGGCACGCATTTCCTGCACCGGCATCGATGCCAACGAGCGCCGTTCACCATTTGTGGACAAATGAATACCGAATTCCGCATCCGGCGTATTCACGTCATCAACCAATGCCTCATCAAGCAGGGCCTCATCAGCCCCGAGTTCGAGCGCAGTGGCTGCAATCACTTCGCTTTGGTCAGCATCTGTCTGCTTAAGCGGCAATTCTTCTACCAGCTCTTTTTCCGCCTCCATAAAGCCATCATACAGCTTGGACGTTAAGGTACCTGAGTCCGAGCCCACGCCGGTGAAGGCGCCAAACATCAACAGTTGCACCAGCAGCGCAATACTCCAAAACCAACGTACCAAGGCGGTGGTAAACACAAAACGATAATGGGGAGGATGCCAAAGAGCATGAATACCAAAGGGTTTAAGCAGTAGCAGCAGTAGCAGATAAAAGGGCATGGCAACTTGTGCGAGTAGCAGCATCATCACGGAGGTCATAAAAAACCAGCCGGGTAAACTCAGCAAAATCGCAAAGTTATGGCTGTATGGCAGGCTTGCGGCCGAGACGCCGGTCACCTCATTCACCATGCCCGCAGCATTCCCCAACGCAAAGTTAGCCACCACCGCATAAAACAGCAGGATCACTGCCTTGCCGGGCAGACTGTGCCATACATGCAAAAAACGTGGCCAGAATTCACTGGCAAGGGCCGCGAGTACCATCAGGGTTAACACCGCCGTAAACCAAGGCCCCAGATCCAGCATCAACACCATTTCGCCTATCAGCAGCAAGGTCGCCACAAAATAGCTGCGCTGGGCAAAGTTCAGGCTGTGCCATAGCTGGCGAAAACCCACCAGCATGCGGGTAATAGGGCTGCGAGCCGGCCGACGGAAAACCGAATTGATGCTGTCACGAAAGCGGTTCAGTGGTGCAGGTAATTCCATGATTCTATTTGGCTATTCCATAAGGCCTGAAAACTCCGCCCCAAGATACCTTAAAGGCGGTTGTTGCACCAGAGTGAACACACAGGGACCATCACCGCCGCCCCAGAACACGGTAGAGTTCTCCCTGCTTTACCTTCGCCGGAGCACCTTGCAGGGTGCCGTCAGCCTGCCACTGGCGCAGCAGGGTTTTCACCACAGCCGCGCTCTGGCTTGCCGTCATCCCCGGCGCCAAATCGGGGTGGTACAACAGCTTTATCAGCACCCAGTCCAGCGGTGTTAACAGGTCGTCCGGGGTTCGGTCGTTGAAAATAGATGGGAACACCGCCACGCTGTCGTTGGGCAGGCCCATGATCTGGGTGATTTCTTCCACCACACAGGACACCAGCTTGCCCTGCATCCTGGCCTGATCTACCGGAATAAATACCTGCGCTTTGGTTATCACGCCCCCCGGCGCACTGTAATTGGCAAGACACACGGCGCCATGCAGGTTTGCTGCGGCCCTGGCGCCGAGACGGTCAGTCACCAGTGTCTGCCAGTCCCGTTGGCGGGTAAGAAAAATCTCCAATCTGGCCTCAGCGACGGGGGCCTTGGTAAAGCGTCGGCCACTGATGTCGCCAAGCTGGCTAAGGTGCATCTCGATTAACGAAACAGCCTGAGGATCCTGGTATCCTTCATGGATATGGAATTTGATCTCCCCCGGCCAACGTGACAGCACAAAGCTGCCGGCTTCATATTCCCGCCCATGCACCACGGCGATAAAGGCATTGGCGATAAAGGCAGTATCGAGGTGATTGCTATCGTTTGAGCGCAGCGGCGCAGCCAGGCTCTGGCCCGCCAACAGCAAGGCCCCGAGTGCGGTTGCAAGGTAGTTCAAACCGCGGCTAAACACCAACCCAAAGTTTGCGCGGCCGGGGCAGGCGCTGATTGGCATATCTTGCGGGCACTGGGCTCGACTCATGTTATATCCCATTGATTCACAGTATTATTTACTCAGTCACTGACCAGGCTTTCGGCCTAACCCGTGTTTACAAGCTGATGCCGTACGCCTGCTCTGTTAAAAGTATCGCACCCTGCTAGAATAGCGGCACGCCAATGCGCCGACCAAGGGCCAGTTACCTCGCCCCACAACGCTAAACTGGCAGGCAAAACAAGGATGTGACCATGAACGAGCAGTATCAATATCAGCAACGCGAGGTGCCGTCGCGCCCTCATAAGGCCTTTCGCATCGGAGAAGGCAAAATCAGCGGTTACGCCAGCGTGTTTCTGGGCGCGCTGTCGCTGCTGGCAGTGCTTGCCTACCTGTACCCATCTTACCTGACCACCACCGAGCTTCGAGCGGTTTATGACGCCAAAGAGCTGCAGCAGGTGCTGAAATACGGCATGTATTTTTCACTGTTTTTTGGCTTGCTGACCTTTGTGCTTGGAGGCTATCGCCGTCTGGGGATAACGGGTATCACCTTGACCAGCATCGCATTTCTGCTTGGCGGCTGGCAAATTCCTGTTGGGCCTGTGGCACCAAAGCCGCTGTCCCTCGGCGTTGACTGGCTTATCCTTGCATTTCTTGGCTCTGTGTTTATTTTTATGACCCTCGAGAAACTGCTGCCAAGGTACAGGGATCAGGTGATCCTGCGACCCGGCTGGGGGCTAGATCTGTGGTACTTTGTGTTTAACCATCTGGCGATTTCCGCCATCCTGCTTTACGCCAACTACCATGTGAGCCACTTCCACTGGGCTGTGAGTGACGATGTGCAGGCCTGGGTTCAGGCACTGCCGCTGTGGGTGCAGGTGGTGGCCATTATCCTCGCCGCCGACTTTGTGCTCTATTGGGAACACAGGCTGTTTCACGAAGTGGGCTTTTTGTGGCCCATTCATGCGGTGCATCACTCGGTAGAAGATCTCGACTGGCTGGCAGGCTCCCGCGGCCATTTTATTCAGATGTTCTCTGAGCGCGCCATGGTGATGGTGCCCCTGTATCTGCTTGGCCCCGACAAGGCTGCGTTGGATATCTATGTGGCCTTCGCCGCCCTGCAGGCGGTGCTTATCCATTGCAACACCAGGCTGCATTTTGGGCCGCTTAAATATCTGTTGGTGACCCCCTGGTTCCATCACTGGCATCACAGCTCAGAAAAACCGGCGATAGATACCAACTACGGCGCCCACACGCCAATTTACGACTGGCTGTTTGGTACTTTGCATGTGCCATCCAAGCATTGGCCCGCCCACTACGGCACCACCAAGCCGCTGCCCCGTTCTTTCTTAGGCCAGCTGTGGTACCCCTTTGGCTGCTGGCTCAAGCGCCGCAGCGCCGGCAGCTGACCCAGGCTGGAAGCCGTAACCACAACGGAAACAAAAACGCCCGACTCAAGGTTCGGGCGTTTTGTTTGCATGACCAGAAGAGGCTGCGGGAGTTAACCGCGTCTTCTGCTACGGCGGCGCATCCGGCCTTCGATGTCGTTCTTCACTTCCTTGGGCTGAGTCTCTTTGGGCTTGTCAGCGCTCACTTCTGCCAGTTCTGGCTCGGCGGCGTCTTCTGCCTGGGCAGCGCCCGGGCCAGCCTCGGATTCAGACAGGAAGCGGATCTCATCCTTCTTCTCGCCCTTGAATACCGACTTGAAGATGCTGGTGACGGCCTGCAACTTGGCAAGGGGCTCGCCCTTATCGTTCTTGCCGTCCTCATCGCCTTCTGGCTGTTCGCTGAACTTCGCCTTGTTATCGGCCTTGTTATCGGCCTGCTTATCGGCACTGGCTAAGGGCTCTGCATCGGCAGGCAGCTCAGCCTTGGGCACTTCGGCCAGAGGTGCAGGCTTGGCATCGCCGCTGGCTGCGCCAAACTCTTCCGGGCTGAAACCAAACAGCAGCTTGTCCATGCCCGCTGGCGGCCTGCTGGCCACAGGGTCGAGGGACTGGGAGCGCTGGGTTAATTCAGCAAAGAAATCATTGGGGTCAGCCTTGGTGGCAACCGGGTCGAGCGACACTGCCGCTGCTTTGGCAGGTGCTGCAACAGGATCAAGGGGCGCAGCGACTGGATCAACTGGTGCGGCAATCGGATCAACTGGCGCTGCAATCGGATCAACTGGCGCTATCGGGTCCAACTGGGCTGGCTTGGCCGCAACTGGGTCGATATCCAGCGGCGGTGCAATCTTGCTGATGGCAGCAGGTTTGGCAGCCACGGGATCCAAGGCGACAGTTTCCGCCGCGGCAGGCTTGCTGGCTACCGCATCCTGCACCACCTGCAGCTTGGGCTCAGGCTTAGGCTCTGGCTTGAGTTCAGGCTCAGGCTTAATCTCCGCCTGAATATCCTCCACAGGCTCAAGCTGGGCCACCAGCTCTTGGGCGGCATCAGGGGTAACAGAAGTAGCCACCGGGTCGCCGACCAGTTCCAGCTCAGCCTTGGCTGGCGCTGCAGGGAGGACTGGCTCCAGCTCGATTGTTTCGGGCTCAATTGTCTCAGGCTCAATGACTTCGAGTTCAATTGTCTCGGACTCGATTGGCGCAGAAACAACTGCCTCTGGCTCAGCAAGCTCTGCCACAGCGTCTGGTTCAACAAGCTCGGCCACAACTTCTGGCTCTGCGGCAGGTGGCTCGATATCGAATTCAATGGCCGCAGGCTGGGACAGCTTAAGCGCCTCGGCGGCGTCTTTGGCGGCACTGGCCAAGGGGTCCTTTTGTACTGTCTTGGGCTCAGCTAAAGCCGGCGCCGGGATAACAGGCGCGGCGGCCGCTTTTACTGCCACAGGGTCGAGGGCGAGTCCAAGGCTGGCTGCGGTGTTCAGCACGGCCTGAGGCGCGGCCGGTGCCGAAGCCAGGTCCTTTTCGCGCTCAAGCAGGCGCTGATCGAACTCGGCGGTGACTTCTTCCATTTCCACCTTGGCCATACTGACGGCATAAACCAAATCTTCCAGCACCTTCTGGTAGCCCTGATAGGTGGACTCAATGCCGCCAATGCCCTGCTTTACTTCGTCGCTTAGCTTATTGGTGAGGCGCTTGTAGATATTGATTTCCTGTTCAAGCTCATAGAGATAAGTCTTGGTGTACTTAATAGACTCATCCATGGCGCCGAAGGTGTGCTGCAGCTCGGTGCGCTTGGTGTTAAACCCGTCAATCAGCTCTTTGGGAATTTTGGCAGGCGACTCAACCGCAGGCACACGGCCAACAAACTCGGCAATGTGACTCACCGGCAGCCACTGGCTGAAGGTGGGATGCCAGCCATAGCTATTGGGTTTGTCCTGTAAATAGGCGATAGCCTCAGCTTCGGTTAATGGCCCTGTGAGTTCGCCATCCTGGGATAGAAACCATTTTTTCATCGTCATTATTCTTATTCGCCGTTAACTGTTATCAGGGTGCGGTTCAGGACTGCTTGGACTTGAATCCCGCCAGTTTTTTCTGCAGCGCTTCGTATTGTTCGTTGATACTGCGCAGGGTGGTGTTCACTTCCTGATTCAAGGTTTGCGTCACGCCCTTGGTGTCGTTGATGTCGCGCTCCAACTCGGCACGCGAATTGTCTATCGACCTTAAGGTATCTTCGATACGCCCAAGCGATTTGTTCAGCTCCTGCTCTTTGGCAATGAAGTGAGCAATCAGCTCTTTGGGAATGGCCTTGGGTGGCGGTGGCGGCGTGATGGCAATATCAAACTCGTCGATGTGACTCACCGGCATCCACTGCGCGAAGGACGGATGCCAAGCGTAACTATTTGGGTTGTTTGCAATAAACAGGTTTGATTCGGCCAGGCCCAGCGGCCCGCTGACTTCACCGTTATGGGAGAAATACCACTCTTTCATAGGTCAACTCTTACCCTTTAATAGTGTTTGAACTACTCATTATCGTTTTCAGGCAGATGGCAGAGCGAGCAAGTGGCGCGTCCTGCGTAAGTTGTTTATGGCGCATAGGGGGGAAAACTCTTTAAAAGCAACCACTTGAAAGGCTTGTTCAACCAAGAGATTTCCATATCCGTTCTCAGGGGAAAACCCAATACGACAACAGGCTACATTAACCGATAGTTATTAACAAAACTACTGTTTCTGGCCATCAAACACTGAAAATTAATGGTCGCAAATACGGAATACGCCAGCCCCCTTCCCAGCCGATGCTGCTTCAACTTGGCAACATAAACCCGGAACCAAAAGTACTCTGATACCCCGACACTGGCTATCAAACCGACTCCAGCGACCAGGCCCACTTTATCCATGGATTCAAGCAAGTGATTAGCATCACCCCAGGGCAATTCAGAAGCAAGTCGCTGCAAAGGCATCAACAATGGCGTTACCGCCGCAGATGAGACAGGGAAACCTGCTGTTTTCGCCGCACAGTTTACTCATGTAAAGAGCCACGAAAACAGTTTGGATTTACCGGCCAAAATGCAGGTATTGGAAGCCAGTGAGAAACAACCTTATCTGGGCATTGTCCTCAAGCTGGATTTGGCCATGATGAGCGAACTGATTATGCAGGCACCACCACATCCACATAAAGACCCCACCTCAGAACACGCCATGGTGCTTGGCAATACCACACCTTCACTGCTGGATGCCGTTCAACGTCTGGTGGCATTACTTAATGAACCCGAATCCATTGCAGTACTCGCGCCCCTTATTAAACAGGAAATTTTTTGGCGGGTTCTTATCAGCGAACAGGGAAGTCGATTGCGGCAGATAGCATCGGCGGGCAACCTGGGGCTGCGGATTGCCAAGTCCATCGAATGGCTGAAATCACATTATGATCAGCACCTGAGTGTGGATGGGCTGGCCGACATGGCCCGCCTGAGCAAATCGACGTTCCATCATCACTTTCGTCCGCTCACCTCCATGAGTCCGCTACAGTATCAAAAACGCCTGAGACTGCTGGAAGCCCGCAGATTAATGCTCGGCGAAAACATGGATGCCTCTGCTGCGGCCTACCGGGTCGGCTACGAAAGCCCATCACAGTTTTTGCGGGAATACGCACGCCTCTTTGGCAATCCGCCAAAACGTGACGTCACAGCCCACTGGCCATAGCCCGCTCAAATACCTATATCCCCGGCTTGACCACGGGCGTCCGGCAAGGCACCAAAGTAACTCCATCCAACGAACCTGCAGCACCAAAGAAGGAAAGTCGACAAGCGCCCTGACACAGCATCATCAGGGCGCCCGGCCTCAACCACCCGCCCTTTCAATCAGCAGTGAGGATGTCAGTATTTGCGGCAACACCTCTGGCTGTAGATTCCCCTTTTTATACCAAAGATATAAAGGCACACCAGAGCGCTGATGTTTTGCCAGAAATTCGGTAATCTGCGGGTCACCATTGGTCCAGTCGCCCAGCATCACGGCCATCCCTGCGCGCTCGAAGGCCGCCTGGGTGTCTTGCCGCTCAATGGCCGTTGTTTCATTCACTTTACAGGTCAGGCACCAATCGGCACTGAAATACACAAACACATCCTGCTCCTGGATCAGCGCCGACAAGTCCTTCTCGTTAAATGTCAGTGGCCTGTTTGTCTCGGCACCTGCCTTCGATGTCTGAGTCTCTGCCCCCGGCGGTACACTGAACAGGGTGCCAGCGACAATAATGACCGCCGAAAGCACTGGCCACCAAGGCCTGTCTCGGCCCCCATGCTGGAGCAATCCCATCAGCCAGAGAGCAAGACCTAGCAGCATTGCCAGCAACAGGGCAACAAACACATACTGGCTGTCAGTCTGCTGCATCAGCACCCACACCAGTCCAAGGGCCGTAAGCAACATGGGCACAGCAAAAATGCGCTTCGCTGTCACCATCCAGGCACCGGGCTTAGGCATTCGCTGACGCAGTGCAGGTACAAAGCCCACCAGCAAAAAGGGCAAGGCCATGCCCAGACCCAAACCGGCAAATACCATGAGCCCAACGTAAGTCGGCAGCACCAGCGCCGCCCCCAGAGCGGTGGCCATAAAAGGCCCGGTACAGGGGGTGGCCACAAAGGCAGCCAGCACGCCAGTCCAAAAATCCCCCGCCGGTCCTTGTTGCTGCTGCAGGCGACGGCCCGAACTCAGGGTGCCCATTTCAAACAAACCGGCCAGATTCAGCCCTATGGCCATCATCAGTAGAATAAGCGCCACTATGATTTCAGGCCGCTGCAATTGAAAGGCCCAGCCCACCTGCAAACCGAACTGCCGCAGCACCAGAATAAGGGCTCCCAGCAGTACGCACACCAGGACGGCGCCGAGCGTGTATGCCACAGCGCCGCGCCGGGCAAGGCGCTCGTCCCCCATGTGAGTCAGACTCAGCACTTTTAAGCTGAGAATGGGAAAGACGCAGGGCATCAGATTCAGCAGCAATCCTCCGAGCACAGCTCCCAACACGGCCACCACCGACAGGGGCAGCAGCGAGCCCTCTTGCGCAGCCGGTAAACCGGCTTCGGTTGGGAACATCAATGCACCACCCGCCTGCCCGGTCGCCTTGACCCGGATAGACAGGCCTTTATCCAGCGTCAGCACACCATGAAAGTCACTGACATCCCCCTCACCGGCCTGGGTCTGCATAAAGAGGCGGTCACCCTTTTGCACAAAGGATTGCGGCGCCGTATTGGACAGCGCGCCGTTGACCTCAGGGTAAAAGTGCAGATTATCAGTCAGGGAAGCGGTTTCGGGCAGGGGCAGCGACAACACAAATTGCCCATCGCGGACAGTGAAATCAGCGCTCGCCGCCACGGGTTTTGGGATAGCTTGTCGCCAGACATTAAAGGCGTCCTGCTGTGTCTTGGGCGCGCCCTTGTCGCCAACAATAAAGTGGGTTTCGAGCCGCTGCTGCTCGGGTAAACACAGCGTGGGACTGCACACCAGATAGCGCAGTTCCACCGCAACATCGATGGCGGTACCCGCGGCGACCTCATCGGCAATCTGCAGTGGTGCCAGCAAGGCATAGTCACCGTGATAGATGTAATTCATCATGCCGGTTATCAGCAGGGACTCGGGGGCAGGATATTGCAGTTCTCCCACTGTGACCCCCTCCGGCAGTTGCCATTTCAGCTGCAGCGGGAAACCGGCGTCACCGGGGTTGAGCCAATAACCGTGCCATCCCGCTTCGGGCGACATACGGATAGCCAGGGAAGTCTGGCTCCCGGACGCCGGAGTGTTTGATTCCAACAGCAGCGATGCCGCTATCTTTTGGTCCGGGCCGTCGCTTGCCATTGCAGGCAAACATGCCAACAGGATGCAACCCACGAGGATTTGCAACCAAAAGGTGATGATTTTCATGGTATAGCCTGTACTCCAAGTCCTGAGTGTCAGCCCCCTGTCATCCAACCCTGTGAAGTAACTGCGGGTCGCGCTGAAAGGGGCCTGACGTTATGGTGCTGCGTTATTCAGCGATATCCCCGGTAAGTAGCGCGTTGAGGCGTTCGCTGAAGTCAGGCGCCTTGGGACTCACCTTCTCCGTGACCTTGCCGTGCTCATCGATATAGACGACGGTTGGCAGCTGGCTAACCCCGAATTGTCCAAACAGACTGCCTTGCTCATCGAACACAATCGGCAAACGCGGTGCGTAGTTGGTTTGGTATTCGGCCAGATCGGCCTCGGATGACCAGAGGTTACCGGATACATGCAGCCACTGGGCTTTGCTGTTGGCGGCGTGCTGCTCAACCATTTCACGCACCTGCTGACAGGCTTTGGCAGTAGCAGGCTCAGACTCCGCCAGATACCACTCACACCAAGGGGCGAAGAACACCAGTCCTGTTGCCTTACCCGGCTTAGCAGTCGAGGGCAGCGGATAATCAGTCTTATCGAGGGCCGTTAATGTCAGCGAACTCAGCTCATCACCCCGCTCAATCACCTGCGCTTTTTTGGCCACGGCATTTGTCTGTGACTCACTCAGCTCAGGCTTGGCTGCCGCACCGGCAACCACCTCTTTGAGTGCCTGATGAAATGCCTCGTCATCCTGATGCCCCACGTAGGCAATATGGCCGCTGGTATCAATCAAAAAGTGCTGCGGCGTCACCCGCAGATTAAACGCCCGCGCCAGTGAGCCATCATCTATGGTCATCGGCATCGTCAGCCCCGCCTTTTTCACAAAAGCAGTGACTGAATTGTTGTCATCGCTGATGCCGGTATTGACGGCAATCACCTGCAACTCATCACCATACTGCTGATAAATATCTTCAAACCCGGGCATTTGCTGGCGGCAAGGCACGCACCAGGTTGCCCAGAACTTGATGTACACCGGTTTTTTGCCATAGATCTCGCCAAGATTCAGGCTATCACCCGCCAGAGTGGTCACGGTCAGCTCAGGCGCGGGTGCACCAATGAGTTCATTGCCGGCGACTTTGGCTCTTCTTTCCCCTTCTGCGGCAAAATCATCCGACGCCACCGAAGGCCCGACAAAGGCCGAGGACAGCAACAACGTTGAAAGACTCATAATCAGCAACCTGGATAGCTTGGGGGGTATTTGTGTCATGCGTGATTCCCATATTCGACAACGGATAAGTGAAGCGCAGCAGCCAGCTCTCAGAGAGTTACAGCATGACTGCTTACGACTGCGGGCATGGTAAGCAATCAGGGGAAATGCGAATTGTAGATTTTCGACATGTCAGTAAGATGCACAGGGGATTGCCGGAATGTCATTGACTGGCATTAACCGGGGACGGTTGGGATATACTGACTCAACCCGTATTTGGAGCGCTTTGCCATGTCAACATTGCCGCATCTTGGTTTTCAGGTTTATCAGCCCTGCGCCCCGCTGCTGCCCTATGTTCGCTGCTACTGGCAAATCACCCGCATTGCCGCCCCAGAGACAAGGTCAACCGAATTCATGCACCCCGAAGGAGGCAGCGGCATCATCTTCAATTTCGGTGCGCCAATGCACTTCGATGGCTGGCAACACAGGGCCCAATGTCTGGTGACAGGCCCCACCAAACAAAGCACCAGGCTGGAGCTTTCAGGCCGGGTCGATGCGCTCGGCATTCGTTTTTGGCCCGGCGCCGGACGGGCGTTTTTAAAGACGCCCCTGTCGGAAATGCTCGGGCAAACCCTGACGCCAGCCGACCTGTCGCTCGCGCTCTTAAGCGATGAGCTGGCCGAACGTCTGGCCGTGCTGCCCACCGCGCCTGAGCGCATTGCGCTGCTTGAAACCCGGCTGCTGCACTACCTCACCGCCCATGGCTCACAAACACAAACGACCGAACCCAGCATGAAATACGCGCTCAACTGGATAGCCGAGCAAAAAGGCCAGGGAGAAATTCGTAACCTGCTCACCGAGATAGACATCAGCCAACGTCAGCTTGAGCGTTTATTCCAGCAAAACCTGGGGATGTCGCCGAAAAACTACAGCATCCTCCAGCGCACCGGCTTCGCCCGGGAACTGCTTAAAAGCGACACCGACAGCCCACTCACCGACATCGGCTATCAGGCCGGATTCTACGACCAGGCCCATTTCATCCGTGAGTTCAAGCAAGTGATTGGCATCACCCCGGGGCAATTCAGAAGCAAGTCGCTGCAAAGGCGCTGAGTCAGAGTTTGATGTAACAGCTATCCCAAAAATAAAAAACGAGTGCCGAAGCACTCGTTTTTTATTTGTCAGTTAAACCAAGGCTTAACCAGACCAAAATGGCGTTGCCGACGCCGCTCATGCAAGGTAAATCGAAGGTTCCAGCGCGCAGTTTACTTTTGTAAATGAGCACTGGAACCGAGATTTAACGCCCCTCTTTCGAGTTCAAGCAGCAAGTCCAGGCAGCAATTTTCCAAAATGGCGTTACTGCCGCTGATAAGACAAGGAAACCTGCTGTTTTCGCCGCGCAGTTTACTCATGTAAAGAGCCACAAAAACAGTGGGGTGACATCTTAAGCCATTAAAACAAAAACGAGTGCCGAAGCACTCGTTTTTTATTGTCTGACCGAACCAAGGCTCAACCGGAGCAAAATTGCGTTGCCGACGCCGCTCATGCAAGGCAAATCGATGGTTCCAGCGCGCAGTTTACTTTTGTAAATGAGCACTGGAACCGAGATTTAACGCCCCTCTTTCGAGTTCAAGCAGCAAGTCCAGGCAGCAATTTTCCAAAATGGCGTTGCTGCCGCTGATAAGACAAGGAAACCTGCTGTTTTCGCCGCGCAGTTTACTCATGTAAATGAGCAGCGAAAACAGTGGGGTGACGCCGTATTATCAAGGCTAAGTAGCCATTTATTCGTAATCGCTCATCGGCACACAAGCACAGAACAAGTTCCGGTCACCATACACGTCATCGATACGATTCACGGTTGGCCAGAACTTGTTGGCACGCACTGACTCGGTTGGGAACACCGCCAGCTCACGGCTGTATGGACGGGCATCGAAAGCCGGATCCATGATGTCAGCCATGGTGTGCGGGGCGTTGGCCAGTGGGTTGTTGTCAACCGGCCACTCGCCGCTCTCAACACGGGCGATTTCACCGCGAATGGCCACCATAGCCTCGATGAAGCGGTCCAGCTCAGCCTTGGATTCAGACTCAGTCGGCTCGATCATCAGGGTGCCGGCAACCGGGAAGCTCATGGTTGGGGCGTGGAAACCGTAGTCATTCAGACGCTTGGCTACGTCCATTTCGGTAACGCCAGAGGCTTCTTTCAGCGGACGCATGTCGATGATGCACTCGTGGGCGATACGATCGTTACGGCCACGGAACAGCACCGGATAGTGCTCAGACAGCTTCTTGGTAACGTAGTTGGCGTTCAGCATGGCGGTCTGGGTAGATTGCTTCAGACCCTTGCTGCCCAGCAGCTTGATGTACATCCAGCTGATTGGCAGGATACCGGCGCTGCCGAATGGTGCGGCAGAAACGGCGCCATTGTTGTCGCTCTCGATACCTTGCTTAACCACAGCGTGACCGGCTACGAAAGGCGCCAGGTGCTTCTTCACGCCGATTGGGCCCATGCCTGGACCGCCGCCGCCGTGAGGGATGGCGAAGGTTTTGTGCAGGTTCAGGTGAGATACGTCGGCACCGATAAAGCCAGGAGCAGTCAGACCTACCTGAGCGTTCATGTTGGCACCGTCCAGGTATACCTGGCCGCCGTGCTGGTGAATGATGTCACAGATTTCACGCACGGTTTCTTCATACACACCGTGGGTAGAAGGATAGGTGATCATGATGCACGACAGGTTCTCGGCCACTTCGGCGGCCTTGGCGCGCAGGTCGTTCAGATCCACGTTACCTTCTTTGTCACAGGCGGTAACCACAACCTTCATTCCAGCGAGCTGGGCAGAAGCCGGGTTGGTGCCGTGGGCAGACTGAGGAATGAGACACACGTTGCGGTGGCCTTCGCCACGGGACTCGTGGTACTTGCGGATTGCCAACAGACCTGCGTATTCGCCCTGTGCACCTGAGTTAGGCTGCATGCACACAGCATCGTAGCCTGTAATGTCCACCAGCCAGTCAGACAGTTCGCCAATCAGCTGAGTGTAACCCTCGGCCTGCTCGGATGGGCAGAATGGGTGCATGTTGGCAAATTCAGGCCAGCTTACCGGGATCATCTCAACGGCAGCGTTGAGCTTCATGGTGCAGGAACCCAGCGAGATCATGGAGTGGTTCAGTGCCAGATCCTTGTTCTCGAGGCGCTTGATGTAGCGCATCATTTCGGTTTCGCTGTGGTAGCTGTTGAAGGTTGGGTGAGTCAGGAAGGCTTCTTCACGCACCAGCGCAGCAGGAATAGAGCTTGAACCCTTGGCCAGGATATCGGCATCGAGCGCCGCTACATCCAGACCATGACCGGCGCCCAGGATCACATCGAACAGCTCGGCAACATCGGCACGGGTGGTGGTTTCGGCAATGCTTACGCCCATCACGCCATCGGCGTCATAGCGCAGGTTCACACCGGCGGTCAGGGCGCGGGCGCGTACGGCGTCCACATCGGCCTTGAAGCTGATGGTATCGAACCATTGATTGTTCAGCACAGTCACGCCCTTGGCAGCCAGACCAGCAGCCAGGATGTCGGCCAGACGGTTAATGCGTGAGGCAATGACCTTCAGACCTTGTGGGCCGTGGAATACGGCGTAGAAAGACGCCATGTTGGCCAGCAGCACCTGTGCGGTACAGATGTTGGAGTTGGCCTTTTCGCGGCGGATGTGCTGCTCGCGGGTTTGCATGGCCATACGCAGGGCGGTGTTGCCACGGGTGTCTTTGGACACGCCGATGATACGGCCTGGCATAGAGCGCTTGTGCTCGTCTTTGGACACAAAGAAGGCCGCGTGTGGACCACCAAAGCCCATTGGCACGCCAAAGCGCTGGGCAGAACCGAATACCACGTCGGCGCCCATGGCACCCGGGGTCTTCAGCAGCACCAGCGACATGATGTCGGCGCCAACGGTCACAATTACATTCTTTTCACGTAGCTTGGCAAACAGCTCGGTGAAGTCGGTCAGTTGACCCAGACGGTTGGTGTACTGGAACAGGGCACCAAAGAGGTCATCATGGTTAGCGGCATCGGCAGCTGGACCGGTCACAATCTCGAAGCCAAAACACTCGGCGCGGGTCTTTACCACGTCCAGTGTTTGTGGGAATACGTCGTCGGCTACGAAGAAGCGGTTGGCTTTCTTGGCCTTGGAAACACGCTTGGCCAGAGCCATGGCTTCGGCAGCAGCAGTGGCTTCGTCCAGCAAGGAGGCTGAGGCCAGGTCCAGACCGGTCAGGTCGATAGACAGCTGCTGGAAGTTCAGAATGGCTTCAAGACGGCCCTGGGCGATTTCTGGCTGGTAAGGGGTGTAAGCTGTGTACCAACCCGGGTTTTCCAGCACGTTACGCAGGATAACGTTTGGCACTTCGGTGCCGTGGTAACCCATGCCGATGTAGCTCTTGAACACCTGGTTTTTTTCGGCCAGCTTACGGATATAGGCCAGACCTTCGGCTTCGGCGTTGGATGGACCCACGTTCAGCTCACGACCCAGGCGGATAGACTCGGGTACGATTTGCTTGGTCAGATCTTCCAGCGACTCGGCACCAACGTAGTTCAGCATGGCTTGCTGCTCGTCGGCATCGGGGCCTATGTGACGGGTCAGAAACAGCTCATGCTGTTCCAGCTCTGTGAGGGTTTGCTTGGTCATGATAAACCTTTCAAATTACGCCGGTCTGGTATGCGACCGATCTGCTTTATGTCGGATAAAACAAACGAAGCCCCGGGGGGCTTCGTTTTTCCTGGCGAGGATTATTCCTCGTCGATAACTGCTTGATAACCTTCGGCGTCCAGCAGGCTGTCCAGCTCAGACTCGTCAGAAGGCTTCACGCGGAAGAACCAACCGTCACCGTAAGCATCGCTGTTTACCAGTTCAGGAGAATCTTCCAGAGACTCGTTCACGGCTACCACTTCACCGGAGATAGGGGCGTAGATGTCAGAAGCGGCCTTTACAGACTCGGCAACGGCACAATCTTCGCCGGCAGATACGGTGTCGCCCACTTCAGGCAGCTCAACGAACACCATGTCACCCAGCAGCTCCTGAGCATGCTCAGTGATACCTACGGTGTAGGTGCCGTCTTCTTCCTTGCGGATCCATTCGTGGGAAGAAGCATACTTGAGTTCAGACGGGATATTGCTCATTGTTCTTGTTCCTTAATCGGGTCTTTTAAAATGCTTGTTTGCCGTTGCGTACGAAGCTGGGTGCGATAACACGCACAGGTACACGCTTCTTGCGCATTTCCACTTCGGCGGTATCGCCAACGGAGCCGGGTACGCGCGCCATCGCGATAGAATAGCCCAAAGTGGGTGAGAAAGTACCGCTGGTGATCACGCCCTGCTGCTCGTTGCCGTCAGCGTCGGTGAAAAACACCGCCATATCATGACGCAGAACGCCTTTTTCTTCCATCACCAGACCGACCAATTTGTCGGTGCCCTTGGCCTTGATGGCTTCCAGGGCTTCGCGGCCGATAAAGTCGCGATCGCTTGGTTCCCAGGCGATGGTCCAGCCCATGTTGGCCGCCAGTGGATTCACGCTCTCGTCCATGTCCTGGCCGTAGAGGTTCATACCGGCTTCCAGACGCAGGGTGTCACGGGCACCCAGGCCGCATGGCTGCACACCGGCATCCAGCAGGGCCTGCCACAGGGCTTCGGCTTCAGCTTCCGGTACGATGATCTCGTAACCGGCTTCACCTGTGTAACCTGTGGTGGCAATAAAGAGGCTGCCGGCCTGCTTGCCAAAGAAAGGCTTCATGCCTTCAACGGCAGCGTTTTGCTCGGCGCTGAATACGGTGGCGGCTTTGGCTTTGGCGTTAGGACCCTGCACCGCAATCATGGCCAGCTCAGGGCGCTCGGTGATGGTCACGTCGAAGGCTTTGGCTTGCTCGCCAATCCAGGCCAGATCTTTTTCGCGGGTGGCGGAGTTCACTACCACGCGGTAATGAGTGTCGCTCAGGAAATAGGTGATGAGGTCGTCAATCACGCCGGCTTCGTGGTTCAGCATACCGCCGTAAAGGGCTTTGCCGGGAACGGTCAGCTTGGCGATATCGTTGGCCAGCAGCTTGCGCAGGAAGGCACGGGCATCGGCACCCTCAACGTCAACCACAGTCATGTGGGACACATCGAACATACCGGCGTCGCGGCGCACCGCGTGGTGCTCTTCAATTTGCGAACCGTAGTTCAGGGGCATATCCCAGCCGTGGAAATCCACCATCTTGGCGTTTGATTCCAGGTGCTTGCTAAAGAGTACAGTTTTATTAGCCATTGTTATCCCTTCTATCCGGGGCTTTGGTGCCAAAAATAGAAACGGCACCTGGTTAAAATGCGGCGAAATTATACCTTGCGTCACAAATTTGTATACAAGAGAATTTTCTAATCCGAACAGTCAGATCATTAGTTTTTCTTATGGATTGCATTCAAAAAACTAACGTTAAAATTCTTCACTGGCCAAAAACTGCGCCAATTGTTTGATATTTGCTGCAAAAACCATCAGCGCGTGGCACTGACTTACCCCTGCCGCAGACGGTTTTTTGCAAGCTTGTTTGCTTATCTGCCCATGGCCTGTTTGATGAACACTGTTTTCAGCCCTGGCAACTTATCTACCAGGTTCAGCCCCAGATCCCGTACCGCCTGCTTGATGGGATTATTGCCCTCAAACAGGCGCTTGAAGCCTTCCATGGTGGCAATCATTTCCTGGGCAGCGGCCTTGCGTTCACGCTCCAGCGGCCGAAGCAGACGGTAGTCCCCTATGTCTTTGCCCTCGTCTTTCAGGCGCGCAACCGTATCGATAATCGCGGCTGCATCCTGAAAGCCCAGGTTTACCCCCTGCCCCGCCAACGGATGTATGGTGTGGGCCGCATCCCCCGCCAGCAGCAGGCGATGACGGGCAAAATGACGGGCGTAACGCATCCGCAGATTAAAGCCGATACGCTCGCTGGCCACCCGGCAAAGCCCGAGGCGGGCATCGAAGGCGGCGGTAAGCGACTTTGAAAAATTTTCATCATCCATCGCCAGCAGTGCCTGCGCTTTGGGCTCGGTCACTGACCAGACGATAGAGCACAGGTTTGGCTGATACAGCGGCAAAAATGCCAGCGGACCGTCCGGCAGGAACACCTGACGGGCACAGTCCTGATGGGGCTCTACGGTTTCTATGGTGGCAACGATGGCGGTATGGCCATAGTCCCAGAAGGTGAGCGGAATATTGCATTGGCTGCGCACCCAGCTGTTGGCGCCATCGGCGGCAATCACCAGCGCCGCCGAGAGCATGTCGCCTTCTTCCAGCGTCAACCAGGCTTCCTTTTCACCAAAGGCAAGCCGGCTTAAACGCACGCCTTCACGGTAATCGAGGTTGTCGCACTCGGCAGCACGTTTGGCCAGCGCGAAGGCAATGTTGTCGTTTTCGATAATGGTGCCGAGGCTATCTTCGCCCAACTCATTGGCATCAAATCCGATACGGCCCATGCCGTCCTTGTCCCACACCTGCATCCGGCCATAGGGCGCCAGACGCTCGCTATCGAGCAAATGCCAGGCGCCGAGGGATGTAAGCAAATCTTCACTGGCGCGATTGATGGCGCTGACTCTGAGGCGCGGTTCACCGTCCACAGCAGCCTGGGAGCCCGCATCCAGCACAGTCACCCTGAGCCCGGCCTCGGCAAGGCCTATGGCGGTTGCCAGACCTACCATGCCACCGCCAACGATGGCCACATCACAGCTTTGGGTCCTCTGCATCAATCAATCCTCACAAGGGGAAACAGTCGACAGCCGCACGCCGCGGCGCCAGCCCATGGCGCGGCTGGCCAAAGGCGCCTTCAGTGGTGGGCACCATGACAGCAATCTAAGCCCCAGACTGCGCCCGGCCACCAGCGGCCAATATTGGTTGGAAAAGCCTCGCACCAGCGACTCGATGGCGAGCAAGGTCTCGCGCCTGTCCTGCTCGCGCAGACGTAAATAGGCGTGCAACTGGCGGATATCGCCGATGTCGTCATTATCGATAAGCGCCTGTTTAAGCACGGCCACCAAATCCACTATGTCCCTAAGGCCCAGGTTGAAGCCCTGCCCGGCAATGGGGTGCAGTGTCTGGGCGGCATTACCAACGAACACACAGCGATGATGGATGGGCCTTGGCATCCAGCTGAGTTTGAGCTCATAGCTGTGACGACTGCCGGCGGCCGTAAACTTGCCTGCGCGGTAACCAAAGGCCTGCTGCAAGGCGCTGACGAACTCGGCTTCATCGCAGTGATGGAAGCGCTCGGCCTCGTCAGGCGGCATGGCCCATACCAGCGATAATCTGTGCTGACCATGAATGTCTGCCATTGGCAGCAGCGCCAGCGGGCCCGAGCCGGTAAAGCGCTCCCAGGCCCAATGATTGTGGGGTCTGTCCAGCGCCACATTGGCAATAACGGCGCTCTGGCCAAAATCCACCTGCTCCAGCGGCAAGTTAAAGTGGCTGCGTACCGCCGAGCCCAAACCGTCTGCGGCCACAACCAGTTTGGCTTTGAGCACTGCGCCACTGGCAAGCACCAGGGTGTGGGCTTCCTGTCCGGCCTCGAGGCGTTGCAGACTATCAGGGCATAAGCAGCGGATTTGGCTTTTCTCAATGGCGGCAAACAGCGCCTTGCCCACGGCTTCAAGCTCGACCACCTGCCCCAGATACGGCAGGCCAAAGGCGGCACTGCCAAGCTCGGTCATACCGAAATGACTGCGGTCAGATACGTGAATGTCGGTGATGCTGGTGCCAAGCTGGCTCAGATGGCGCCAAACGCCGAGGCGCTTAAGTTCGGTGATAGAGCCCTCGGCCACGGCAATGGCGCGGCCATCGAAGCCCGGGTGTTCATCGCCGGGGCGTCTGGCTTCAATCAGGGTAATGCGAAGGGGTTTGCCAAGGTCGCTGGCAAGCTTGTCCAGCGCCAGTGCCAGGGTGGCACCGGCCATGGCGCCACCGACTATGGCGATATCGGTCTCAAATGTCTCGAGGGGAGAAGTGCCTTGATTGCTGCCTGCATCACCGCTCATGGGAACCTCTAGCTGGGTCGGAAACTGAAATCAGTGCAACACTGTGCCGTCGTCGCCACTTTCGCCTTCTTGGGGGCCGAATTCCTGATAGCAATGAATGGCAGCCATACGCACAAACTCAACGATTTCGGTGTAAGCCGCTTCGGATTCTTCATCCTCGGCCACATCGATTTCCACCTGGGCGATGGCGGCAAGATCGGCTACGATTTCACGCACATCTTGCGGCGCTTTATTCAGACCAGGCTGAATAATGGCAAGGCCGGTCAAAAAGCTCTGCACCCACAGTGACATGGCTTCAACCCGGTCACACAGAGGCTCTTCTTCTTCGGGCAGCAGCGGCGTAAAGCCAAAGTCCCGCTCAGCCAGACGCGCCTGGGTGTCGGTAAAGAGTTCTTCCACCAGCTGTTGCAGGTCGCCGGGCAGCGCCTGACCATCATTCATCAGCTCAAGCAGCGGTTTGAGCCAGGCGCCGCGGCCCTGCTCTACGCCGCCGGCAATCAGGCCGACCATAGCGCCGTGGACTTCCACCGGATGCTGACCGATTTCGGCAGCCTCGAGCGCGGCGAGGAGTTTTTCGATTTTCAAAGAAGGTGGGGTTGCCATAAATTTCTGTCCGTGGCGTCAAACCAATTGGGGCAATGCTATCAGATGGGGCCAACACCACCAAGTTCAGTGGCCGTGATTTATGGCAATTTTGCGTGACGTTTGTCCGACATATCACAGCTTTGCTCACGCAAGCAGCAAACTCGATAAGTCAGGCGACGGATCCTCAGCCTTGGCCTTGCACTTTTGAAACCCGCCTTATATAGTCCGCCACATAAAGACCACCACAGGGATAGCCCATGAGCAGCAGCGCCATTGACATCACCCTCCTTGGACGCACCTACTCGGTCGCGTGTCCATCCGGACAGGAAGCGGCACTCAGGG
The DNA here is from genome assembly GCF_022484835.1 of Shewanella zhuhaiensis. NCBI lineage: Bacteria > Pseudomonadati > Pseudomonadota > Gammaproteobacteria > Alteromonadales > Shewanellaceae > Shewanella > Shewanella zhuhaiensis. The sequence continues at coordinate 375,244 of NZ_JAKUDL010000003.1, read as the reverse complement.
CGGTGGCACATAAGCTCGAGCAGCAACTGACCTCGCTTCGCAGCCGTTCGAATAACCTCAGTCGGGAAGATTTGGCCATTATGGCTGCCCTGAATTTTGGTCACGAACTTTACGAAGAACAGAGGAAAAATCAGGACTATATGCAGCAAATGGATGACAGGATCCGCCTGCTGCAACGCACGTTAGAGCAGGCTTTGGTTGAGCGAAGCCACAAGGACGATTAAACTGATTACAGGTTTTGCGCCGGGTACAATCCCTGTGTAACACCACCAAATTTGCTCCCTGGGTTGTGCGCCAGCTGGTAATGTCCCTGTGCCGATATTTTTGACTTTAGGGCAGGTGTTTTACCGACATTGAGCAGGCTCGGCTCGTACCGAGAAGCCTTAGGAAGTAATCGCAGGCCCGCCTTGAACCTACGGTTCAAGGGCTACACCGGCAGCGGCATTCCGGGGAGCATCTCAACTTATGACGGCATCCGTCACCGCCAGGGCGAACATCGCCCCAGCACATCAAAACCTCCAGGCGCGCAGCGCCATCCGCAAACAGGTGCGCAGCCTAAGGCGCGCACTGTCGGACGACATCCAGGCATCTGCCGCCCATCAAGCAGCCATTCATCTGCAGGCCGAGCTCAAAGGCGCCAAGCGAGTCGCGCTTTATCTTGAAAACGACGGTGAAATCAGCCCGCGCCCTTTGATCGCCGCTCTGTGGCAACAGGGAGTTGAAGTCTATCTGCCGGTGCTGCATCCCTTCGCCGAAGGCCATTTGCTGTTTATCCGCTACGATGACCAGACCGACATGCGCGAAAACCTCTACGGTATTCCCGAGCCCGTGCTCGCCTGCCATCAACTGTGCCCGGCCCATAGGCTCGATGCCATTATCACCCCGCTGGTCGCCTTCGATGAGACCGGCAATCGCCTCGGCATGGGCGGCGGCTTTTATGACCGCACCCTGGCGCAGCTGCCTGACAGCACCAGGGTGATAGGCCTGGCCCACGACTGCCAGCGCCTCCCTGCCCTGCCAGTTGAAGCCTGGGACGTACCTTTGGCAACCATAGTCACCCCATCAAAAGTCTATCGTTTCCCCCAGCAGAATTAAGGCAGAACGACCGCCGTGAGCCAGGCTTCTGTCCAAGAATAGGTGCGAACTAAGAATAGGTGCGAACAAGTCCTCGCACAGTTCTGGCGATGACAGCGACGACAGTTCAAGGCTTTTAACTCAATGCCTGCCGAGGCATGGTGACGTTGAATAACGCCGACATGGTGTTGCTATCAAGGCCGCCGGGCGTGCCTTACCGCTGTATCTGCTGCTCAGCAGCTCTAGCGACGGGTTAAGGCTATTCGCTGCCAACTGTGCCTTGCATCTATCTGTTGTAAGCTCACGCAGCCCAAGCACGGACTTTATTCGCAGCTTCTTTAGGTATAATGCCCTAATGATTATGGTGTTTTTCTTCAAAGGATGAGCCCATGAATTTAGATGACGTAGCCCTGTTTGTTCAGGTGGTTGAACAGGGCAGCTTTACCAAAGCCGCCGAACTAAGCGGCCTGCCAAAGTCCACCGTAAGCCGCCGTATTCGCGATCTTGAACAAAGCCTTCGTGCCCGCTTGCTGGAGCGCACCACCCGCCATTTACTGCTGACCGAGGTGGGGGAAGCATTTTTACTGCGAGCCCGAGCCATACTTGCGGCAGTAGAAGCAACCGAACTTGAAGTGGCAGGCGCTCAGCAAACCTTTGAAGGCGAACTGACACTCTATGCCCCCGACTTTCTGATGGAATGGTGCTCTCCTCAGATTGCACGCTTTTTTGATAGCTATCCCGAACTCTCCCTGCGGGTGCATGACATAGGCCAGACGTCTTCGACACTGGCAGACAAGCGCTTTGATTTGCTGCTGACCCTGGGAGCACTGCGAGATTCATCCTTTATCGCGCATCCCATGGCCAAACTGCAGTTTGATCTCTACGCCACACCGGAATATCTGCAACAGCACCCGCTCCCCGAACACCCGCAAATCCTCGGGCAAGGGCATGCGCTGGCCATCATGGAACTGGCATCCCTGGATTTGTGCTGGCCGTTGGCAAAAATCCCCCTGTTTCAACGCCCCAGGTTTTGCACCCAGTCGCCCTATCTGCTGCGCTCATTAGTGTTACAGCACAAGGTGATTGGTTATTTGCCGGTAGCCATGGCTGGTGATTTGGTAACGCAAGGAAAGTTGGTTCCCTTATACAACCGGGCAGCTAGAACTGCAGAACAGCTCTATGGCGTGTATCACTCCCGCCGTTTTGTACCTGAGAAAGTCAAGCTGCTGATGGAAGACATTCGCGCGGGGCTGCCGGGCAGATTGCAGCAGTTGGAAGCGGAATAAGCTGATTGTTCCAATTAATGGAACAGTTCATTGCATCCAGGCGGATTTATCCCGCTGATGACGGTTTTTACAATGGTGGCAGAATTTTTTGTCACCGGAGTAACCTCTATGATGCCCTTTATCACTCGCTATGCCCGCCCACTTTTTTGGGGCGCCATGGCCTTAGCACTCGCCAGTGCAGGACTGCTGTTCAAAGATCTGGCTGACGTCAGCCAATGGCTTATTCAATCCCCCCGCGAAAGCACTATGTGGGTGTGGTATCACAGGTATGCCCTCACGGCAGTGGCCATCATCAGTTTTGCCATCGCCCTTTGGGTTCTGAGCCGCCGTCCCAGCCTCACCAGTAAAAAAGCGCTTGCCGCTTGCGTCATCTTGTTTGCCTTCCTGCTCTACAGCGGCATGATAAACCCCCACATCATGATGCGCGATCGCATGGACAATGGGGTCTTTGTCTCTGTGGAAACAGCCAGAAAATACTATTCCCCCGACGAGAGTGTGATTGTACTCGACATCAATGGTGCGGCCCGCGCCCACTCGGACAAACAGCTGCTGCGCCCCCATGTTGCCGGCAATGGAGAACTGGGCGGTGAAAACGTAGTGATGACTTACTGTGGTCTCACCAATCTGGGGATGGCTTATACCCCTGAAATTGATGGTAAAGCACTGCAACTGGCACCGATGAACCAGCTGGAAAACAACCTGGTGATGTGGGACAAGGTATCCGGGGAACCTATTCAGCAACTTTGGGGCCAAAAGGAAGCAGATATCAATCAGGGCGCCAGCGCAAAAATGCGTGAGTGGCCGACCTTCAGAATGCCGTTTTCCAAATTTGCTGAGGCCTATCCAAACGGCGAAGTGTTCCTGAATGACTATCTTGTGCAGGATATGAAGCCTTCATTTTGGGAAAACCCATTCCTCGCCATATACGATCCCATCATGGAAGCCATTTTTGACCACGCCATTGTAGATCAGGCAACCAATGAGGATCCCACCTTCCCAACCATTCAGCACAAGGATCCACGTTTGCCCAATAAGACGCTGGTTTGGGGGCTGAATGTGGGCACTGACTATGTGGCCTATACCGAGGATTTTGTACGTCAGCACGAGCAGCCTATCAATACTGAAGTTGGCGGCAAGAACCTGGTCATTGCCTGGGACAATGAATACCAAAGCCTGGGTATTTACTACAACCCACATCAAGAACCCGTGGTAGAGATTGATTTCTTTGGTAATTCCAACGTGGGCAAACTCAATCGCGTTGAAACGGTTAAAGCCGGAGCTTATTGGATTATCTGGGCAAACTTCTTCCCTGAAACTGACATCAATCGAGTCTGAACCCTAATATCAATTGCCACCGGTGCCTGCACCGGTGGCTTTGTCACAGGCTTTTGCATCGGATAAAGTGTCAACATCCAGCAATCATTGAAGCTCGCAATGCCCCCCAGACTCGAACGTGCCGGCAAGATAGACAGCGCCAAGCGTGCCCGCGCCAAAATGGCCATGATGGAAAATGCCCTCAATGCACTGATAGCCCGGCAATCTGTGTACAAAACCTTGCTTGGCAGCCTGATTGGCGCCGTGCTGGCATTAGGCGCTTTTGCCACTCTCGCCCAGCAGGATCTGGGAATGGTATTTCTCTATATTCTGCCACCTGTGCTGATTGGGCTTGGCGCCAGAGTGCTGGGCCAGTGTTTTGAGTGGCAACTGCTGCTCATTCCTGCCGTCACGGCTGCCATGGTGTATCTGATGGTCTTCAGCTATCTGCTACCGTTTCACAGCGAAGATTTGATAGTGGTGCCCATTGGGATTGGTCTTGCCGGGTTTTGTGCCCGAACCCGTCTGACCGCGCTGGAGAAAAACGCCCTCTGGTACGCCCAAATGGGTAAGTTTGATAATCAGGAGCCGGAATAAGTTTGGATCGAGCCCGCTTCATCAACCTGCTACAGCGTAATTCAGTTGGCACTGCACTTTCCCCCGGCTTTTAACCCGACGTCCCGGTTATCCTCAGGACGTAAAAGCACCTCGGTAAACATATAATCCTGCTTCAAAAACCAACACCAGCGTCTCCCAAGCGCTAATCCCCTAAGTCACACATAAGCATATCCCAAGCCAACTTTTTAACCTTTTCCGCCATTTCTTAACAAAGCTTGCGCTGGCGCAAACTTTGTTCCCCTAGCAAAGAAATCCTACCTAAAAATTGATAGCGATCAAATATCTGCTGCGTCAACAACGCATACTGAGCCCAACAGAACAAGACGGCGAGCCAGCCTCGCCACCGCACAAAGGCTTTTAAAAAGGAATTCGATGATGAAATCAGAACTGGTTGTACTGCTGCTCGCGACTCTGGGTTTGGTATTGGCACTGGTTGGTCATATCGCAATGGGCTTTATGCTGAATGTCAGCGCCCTTGGCATGGTTGCCGCCCCAATGCCATTTGTGCTGATGGTGGTTGCCGTGATTGCAGTGAAATACGCCGCAGCCCACGACAAGCCAAGCCACTGATATCGCTTAGTTTAGCTCAGGCTTCACCGCCACATGGCTGGTGACGAGAGCGTTCAGCCAAGGCCCGCCCAAAGCGGGTCTTTTGCTTATCTGGCGTGTGCTTTTATCGCCAATAATCAAATGTCTGCAGCGCCGATTTTTGGAATTCCCGCAGGCCAGGATCTACAGTAAAATCACGCCCCTTTTCAGTGATTCCCTGAGACGAAAACGTGGACTTCCCCAGCGAAATCAAACAACAAACCTGCGCAGACTGCCTGAGTGGCGTCTCACTCGGCTTTGATATCCGCATGGCTTTTCAGCCGATCATCGACTGGCAAAGCCGCAATATTTTTGCCTATGAAGCCCTGGTTCGTGGCCCTGAGGGACAAGGCGCCGCCTGGGTGTTTGAGCGGATAAACGATGCCAATAAATACTATTTCGACCAGGCCTGCCGGGTCAGTGCCATTAAAACCGCTGCCGAACTGGGCTGCGATACCTTCCTCACCATCAACTTTTTACCCAATGCCGTTTACAACCCCAAAAGCTGTATCAGGGCAACCATTGAAGCCGCCCATCTTTACGGCTTCGATTTGAAGAAGCTCATTTTTGAAGTGACTGAAGGAGAAGAGATTATCGATAAGGCGCACCTGAGAAATATTTTCCAGAGTTACGCCCAATTCGGTTTTCTCACCGCCATTGATGATTATGGCGCAGGTTACACCCACATCAGCTGGCTGGCGGAACTCAAGCCCAATGTGCTCAAGTTGGACATGTCGCTTATTCGCAATATCGACCGGGAGCCACAAAAACAGGCGCAAATTAAAGACATCATGGCTCACTGCGCACTGCAGGGCACCCAGGTTCTGGCAGAAGGTATTGAAACACTTGCTGAACTCGAGTGCCTGACCGGCTTGGGGATCCGCTACCTGCAAGGCTACCTGTTTGCCAAACCCAGTCTGGAGTATTTAACCCCTGCCACCGACATCCCCTTAGCTGCGCTCGCCAAACTGAACAAACAAAAAAGCAGTGCCGAGGCACTGCTTTTTCATCATTTGGATCCCGGATTGCCTTGAGCCCGGAATTAACGCCTGATGTAGCGTTTGAAGGGCTGCTGGCTTAATGTGCCTCGGCGCCCCTGAGCTTTGCAATCAGGTTCATCAGCACCACCGCCAGTGCGCCGGCAACAATGCCGAAAATCAGGTTAAGCAGGCTTGGGGTTAAAAACGCAAGCACAGGGCCTATCCCTGCTATGGCAGCCACATGTTCGGCGGCAGCCTCAATACCATGGTGCAGCACTGCCACGCCGTGGGTAAGGATACCGCCCCCCACCATAAACATGGCCGCGGTGCCCACAATCGATAGCAGGTTCATGAGCTTGGGCGCTGCGGCAAGGATCCATCCACCAATGGTTTGAGCAATTCCGGAAGCCTTTTTCGACAGCCACAGCCCCAAATCATCCAGCTTTACTATGCCCGCCACCAGGCCATACACGCCTATGGTCATGACTACGGCAATAATCGACAGTGTGGCGACCTGAGTCATAAAGGGGTGCTCAGCCACAACGCCCAGGGTAATGGCAATAATCTCGGCAGAAAGCACAAAGTCAGTACGTACCGCGCCCTTTACCTTTTGTTTTTCGTACTCTTTGGGGTCCATGCCCTTGGGGACAAGAGCCTCATGGGCATCTTCACCCTCTGCAGTGTCATGCTTGGCCTTGCTGTGCCACAGCTTCTCAAAGCCCTCGAAACACAAAAACAGGCCGCCAAACATCAACAAAGGCGTCACCAACCAGGGGGCAAAGGCACTGATAAGCAGTGCCGCCGGCACCAAAATCAGCTTATTGAGGAATGACCCCTTGGCAACCGCCCACACCACCGGCAGCTCGCGATCGGCATTCACTCCGGTAACCTGCTGGGCATTGAGGGCCAAATCATCACCCAGCACCCCGGCAGTCTTCTTGGCAGCAACCTTGCTCATCACAGACACATCATCAAGAATGGTCGCAATATCATCGAGTAAGGTGAGCAAACTGGCTCCGGCCATAACATCTCCTTGTGAAACTATCCTGAATTTTCAAAGGCTATCCTAATCCATTGCCGCAGCAAAGCGCAGCCCCGATTTTGCCAAACCGGCAGCAGATCCCGTAAAAGAGGACCTAGGATGGATTTTTGTTAAGCCCCAACCACTTTCACAACAAGTTACAGGTATACTAAGGGCAATTTTTCGCATTAACGTCTTTTACAGGACCTCACCATGACTCAAGACGAAATGAAAAAGGCCGCCGCCTGGGCCGCACTCAAGTACGTAGAAAAGGACAGCATCGTCGGTGTGGGCACCGGCTCCACCGTCAACCACTTTATCGATGCATTGGCTACCATCAAGGCCGATATCGAAGGCGCTGTGTCATCCTCCGAAGCCTCCACCGCCAAACTCAAGGCCTTGGGCATTCCGGTGTATGACTTGAACAGTGTCGACAGACTGTCGGTTTACGTGGATGGTGCCGATGAAATCAACGGCCAGATGGACATGATCAAAGGCGGTGGCGCAGCCCTGACCCGCGAAAAAATTGTCGCTGCCGTGGCCGACAAGTTTATCTGCATCGTGGATAACACCAAGGAAGTAGCGATTCTCGGCGAGTTCCCGCTGCCGGTTGAAGTCATCCCCATGGCCCGCTCCTATGTAGGACGTGAGCTGGTCAAACTGGGCGGCGACCCTGTATACCGCGAAGGTGTGGTCACCGATAACGGCAACGTGATCCTCGATGTGCACAACATGAAGATCATGGAACCCAAGAAGCTTGAGGCGCAAATCAACGGCATCGTAGGGGTAGTAACCAATGGTCTCTTTGCCCATCGCGGCGCCGACGTACTGCTGGTCGGTACTCCGGAAGGCGTGAAGACAGTTACAGCCTGATAGCTTGGTTATTGAGTAAAAAAGCCACCTTCAGGTGGCTTTTTGTTTTATTGGCGAATGCTGAAGGACAATGTGCTTTGTACCTTCATTGAGTCCCTTACATCCAAAAAGCTATTCTGCCCCCTGGTTCGCTCAGCGCGATAACTCTTCAGATCCATGGCCTTACCCAAGTCAGTGACAGACACCGCATCATTAGCCCCGAAAAACTGACTCAACTGTTCGCCACCACCCAGAACCAGATCCGGCAATTGGCCCTTGGCACCGCCATGAATACGCCATGAGGTGGCGTCACCCTGAAGGTTCTGGTGATGAATCGAAAACGATGAGGTAACCGCTGTCGGAGATACCACACTGAAATCAAAGCTTAGCGGGTAGCTTTTAGCCAGCACGCCCTGGGTCAGTTCAGTCTTTAGCGCCTGCCCCTGAGCGCCAAGCACCAAAGGCTTAACGGAGGATAAATCTGCCCCCTGATCAACCCAAGCCAAAATCCCCCAACCAGAATCTTCGGTGTCGCCATTGGCAACAAACAAGTTAGCCTCGCTCAGCGACGGATAAACAAACTCAGATGCCAGTCTGGTGGTCTTATCATAGGAGCCATAATGGTAGGGATTGGTAAAGTACTGGGAAACCTCTTTACGGCTACCTGCAGCCACTTCAGCGCTTACCTTCACTTTCACACCCGCATGGCTGAAGTCATTCAATGACAGCGTGAATTCGGTCTTGTTATACACATCGATGCGGGCAGCCAGACTTGTTGAGCCATCTGGTGCGCCAAGCTGTACCCTGAGCTTATCTGCGTCGACTGTGCAAACTTGCATGCTCCTTTGAGTATCTGCTGCATCCAGGGCAAATCTATCCAGAATGAAGCCTGTTCGTACTGCGGCTAAATCGGTCACATCGGCAGTGATAGTCCGGCAGCCACAGTTTGCCTCTTCACTCTTATCAAGAAAGCGAACTTCACCGAGGTCCTGGGCGCTGACATCGAGAAAACTGATGTATTCAGGCTCCTGCACCAGCAAGCCATTCCAGTTGATGTAGCGACTATATCCCTTTACCGTGACATGTTTGGCATTTGCGGGCAGCTCAAACTCAAATTTGCCATTGGCATCTGCACTGACTTCAGATAACACAGCGCCATTGGCATCGTGAATGAGCATGCCGGCATCGGTAAAATCAGCCCCAACACCACAGCCATCAACTTTAACGGCATGCAGCTTAAAGGTATCAGGTTCAGAGGTGGAAGGCGGGGCGACGTCGGGGCGGTAGTCATCAACAGAGTCAGACGAGCCACCACAGCCACCCAGAGCAACAGCAACGACCAACGCGAAGGGAGAGTATTTGAACATATTCAATTCCTTTGAAAAATGTCGGCACCACCCAAGTAAGGTGCGCGCAACCCCGTGCTGGCCTGTTGTTATCATTTGCAGCCGCGAGCCACGGTTAACACCTGTCCTGGCGCCGACCTGGCAACATCCTAAGACAATTTGTTTACTGTTGCATCAATTTGTTAATTTTCATGATTTTACAGTATGCATTCCGAATAGGGATTACATAGGTTCGATTTGCTCAACGAGCAATTGCAGGCTTTGATTGCCGCGAAACTCGTTTACATCGAGGCGGTAGGCAAGCTGCACGTGGCGTACAGTGGCATCGGGCCAGACATTGAGGTCAACATTAAAGGCAATGGCATCCAGCATCAGGCGGCCACATTCGGTTTCTACCATCATTTTCAGGTGCTTCTCACCCACCAGGCGCTGTTGCAGCAAACGGAAATGACCGTCAAACAGCGGCTCTTCAAAACCCTGGCCCCAGGGGCCACTTGCCCGCAGCAGCGCAGCGGTTTCCAGAGTCATAAATTCCACCGGCAGCTCTCCGTCCGAAAGGATTTCACCGGTTAACAGCTCTGGCGCCAGGATCTCCCGCACAGTGGCATCGAAGATGGCGTTAAAGCGCTCGAAATCGGCTTTGCCAAGACTCAAACCGGCTGCCATGGCATGGCCGCCAAACTTCAGAATAAGTCCCGGATGGCGGCTCGAAATCAGCTCCAGCAGATCCCGCATATGCAGCCCCTTGATGGAGCGGGCCGAGCCTTTGATTTCTGTGTCTGACGCCTCGGCAAAGGCGATAACTGGTCTGTGGTATCTGTCCTTAATCCGCGAGGCGAGAATACCTATCACTCCCTGATGCCAGTCGTCCTGATACAGGGCTATGCCCCATGGAAGCTCATCTTCTTTAAGCTGCAGACGCTCCAGGCTTTTTAATGCTTCGGCCTGCATGCCGGTTTCCAGCTCACGACGCTCGAGGTTAAGACCATCAAGCTCTGCGGCCATACGGCGGGCGTACATGATATCGCTGCACATCAGAGTCTCAACCCCGAGGGACATTTCATCGAGACGACCGGCAGCATTGAGCCTTGGCCCCACGGCAAAGCCGAAGTCGGCAGCCACGGCGCGGACGGGGTTACGTTTGGCCACTTCCAGCAGCGCGGTAATGCCGGGGCGACAGCGCCCTGCCCGCACCCTTTTCAGGCCCGCATCCACCAGAATACGGTTATTGGCATCCAGGCTTACCACATCGGCCACAGTGCCCAGCGCCACTATGTCCACCAGGGTGGCTAGATTGGGCTCAGGTCTGCCAAGGCGGGCAAACCAGCCGCGGCTTCTAAGCTCTGCACGCAGGGCGAGCATCAGGTAAAACGCGACCCCAACACCGGCAATGGACTTACTGGCAAACTGGCAGCCAGGCTGATTGGGATTGACGATGGCATCAGCCACCGGCAACTCGTGTCCGGGCAAATGGTGGTCGGTGATCACTACCTGCATACCGGCGGCCTTGGCGGCGGCTACGCCATCGATACTGCTGATGCCGTTATCCACTGTGATAAGCACCTCGGCGCCCTTTTGCGCCGCCAGCGCCACCAAAGGCACACTGAGGCCGTAGCCATAATCGAAGCGGTTGGGAATGAGAAAATCGGCACCTTCTATGCCCATCATTGCCAGCGCCAACAGGCAAACTGAGGTGGAGGTGGCGCCGTCTGCATCAAAGTCACCGACAATCAGCAGCCGCTTTCCTGCTTCGGCCGCGTCCGCCAGAATGGCAGCAGCCTCTGGCAATCCCAGCATGGTTTCCGGCCTGAGCAAGGAGGCCAGTTCCTGCTCACATTCCTCGGCGGCCACGCCGCGGCGGGCCAGCAGCTGTTTCAGCAGCGGATGCAGGTGGGCAGGCAGGTGGGAATCATCCACCTTAGGGCGTCTGGTGAGCTTATACTTCACGCCGGAAACTCCTTGCAAAAGACTGACAACAAAAAGGTGAGCCTGGGCTCACCTTGGAAACCGAACCAATTCGGTTTATTGGGCGCTTACGCGCTCCAGCAGGTCAAACAGCGCATTGGGTGGCTGGTAACCCGGGATCATAGAGCCGTCTTCCAGCACAATGGCAGGGGTGCCATTCACACCGAAAGAGCCACCCAGATTGTACTGACCGGCGATGTCGGCGTCACATTTGGCGGCGGAAATGGCGTTACCGGCTTTGGCATCGTCCATGGCTTTGAGTGGATCTTTGGCACACCACACGGCTTCCATCTCATCGGCGTTCGGTGAGGGCACGCCCTGGCGTGGGAAAGCAAGGTAACGCACGGTAATGCCAAGCTTGTTGTAGTCGGCCATCTCGCGGTGCAGCTTACGGCAGTAGCCACAGGTGATGTCGGTAAACACAGTCACCACGTGTTTTTCGTTTTTGGCTTTGTAAACCAGCATCTTGTCTTCGAAGTTCTTCAGCATTTCCAGACGCGGACCAGCCAGAGCTGCCTCGGTGAGGTTTTTCATCGAGCTGTCGAGGTCGTAGATATTGCCGTGGATAAGCTTGCTGCCATCCTGGGTAATGTAGAGCACGCCACGGTTGGTGATCACCTGATACAGGCCAGAGATTGGCGCGGCGGCGACCGAGCTCACTTCCAGCCCCAGGGTATCTTCAACCTTTTTCTTGAGCATATCGTTTGGCGTTGGCGAACTGGCAAAGGCCAATGGCGCCAGGGCGAGGGAAACCCAGAGGGTCAGGGTGCGAGACAATTTCATGTGAATTCCTTGATAAGCACGGCGGTTCAATATCGCTTAAAGACTTAGACCCGCGAATGGCCTGAAAAGTTACCGACTAATGTCGACAAAAGCAAATCGAGTGCCGTCGATTTTGTATCAGATAATGTTTTTGGCGTTTCGCATCAGCCCCTTGGGTGGTGCTGACCATGCAAATCCGCCAGTCGGGTCCTGGCCACATGGGTGTAAATCTGGGTTGTCGACAATGAACTGTGGCCCAGCAGTAACTGCACCACCCGCAGATCGGCGCCATGGTTCAAAAGGTGTGTAGCAAACGCATGTCTTAAGGTATGGGGCGACAGCTCGGTGTGAATATTGGCCCTGAGGGCGTAGAGTTTGATGCGATGCCAAAAGGTCTGGCGGGTCATCTGCTGGCCACGGCTCGATGGAAACACCACTTCGGTAGCACCCTGCTTGAGCAGTTGCTGACGCGAGCCGTCGAAAAACAGCTCCAGCGCATCCTGAGCCACTTCACCCATGGGCACCAGTCGCTCCTTGCCGCCTTTGCCGATAATTCGCACCAGCCCCTGACGCAGGCTAAGCTCGGACATCCCCAGCCCCACCAGCTCACTGACCCGCAGCCCGGTGGCATAGAGCAGTTCCAGCATGGCTTTGTCACGGCACTCTATCGCGTCTTCGGTGTTTGGCTCGGCCAGCAGCCGCTCCACTTCGGCCTCAGATAAGCTGCCGGGCAAGGGTTTGGCAAGTTTGGGCGATTCCACCAGCGCGGTGGGATCTTCCGTTATCTGCCCCGACACCAATAGATGGCGGTAAAAGCGTCTCAGACTCGAGAGCATGCGCGCGGTGGAGGTTTTGGCCACGCCCTTTTCGACCCGAAACGCCAGATAGTCCCGCAAGGTCAGGGTGTCCAGCATCAGCAGTGTCATGCCCCGGCTTCCCAAAAACACCTCAAACTGCGCCAGGTCGGTTCGATAGGCACTGAGGGTATTGTCCGACAGTCCGTGCAGCGACCAGAGCTCATCTACAAAGGCATCGATAAGCATGGCGCCTTGGGCACTGGGCTTCACCGCAGCGGTAGTTTTGGACGTCTTGCGACTGGACTTATCACTACGGGACTTATCACTACGGGACTTATCGCTACGGGATTTGCCGCTACGGGAGTTACTGCGGGAAGATTTAGGGGCAGCGTTGGCGCTCAAGTCACACTCCATCACTGAGGCAAGCAAGGGGCCTCTCAAAACAACAAAAAAGCCGGGCGGGCCCGGCTTTTTCTGAATCCCCAGTTTTGTCTGAATAGATTAGGGGTTAAGCCGCCTCGGCCTGACGATTACCGATAAAGAGGCAGATTACCATGGTCACCACAGTTGGCAACAACCAGGCCATGCCCTCGGCGTACAGTGGCATAAAGTCCAGCAGACTCATATCAACACCGGCGGCTTTCAGGCCATCAATGGCACCAAACAGCAGCGCCACCGCCAGCACCAGTCTGTGGCCCAGCACAGGGTTTGGCATACGCTCGGTCAGGAAGGTCACCGCCACCAGCGCAATCACCACCGGATAGATGCTCACCAGCACAGGAATACTGATGCTGATAAGCTGCGCCAGCCCCACGTTGGCCACCAAGGCACAAATGGCGGAGAACAGGATCACAAACTGGCGATACTTGATGCGCGGAAACAGCTCGTTGAAGTAATCGGAACAGGCACTCACCAGGCCCACCGCTGTGGTCAGACAGGCCAGCGATACCACAGTCGCCAGCATGGCGGCGCCGAGGGTACCGAATTCGCGGTCTACATAACGGGTCAGGATCTGGCCGCCATTGTCGGCGCCAACGGCGATATCACCGGCAGTGGCTCCGAGGAAAAACAGCGAGATATACACAAACGCCAGGCCTGAAGCGGCGATAATGGCGGCGCGCACCAGCGCATGGGTCTGGGCCTTGGGATCGTCCACCCCTTTTTTACGCAGCAGATCGATAATCAGCATACCGAACATCAGCGAGGCCAGGGTATCCATGGTGTTGTAGCCTTCAATCACACCTTTGATCAGTGGACTTGCGGCGTAATCGCCCTGAGGGGCAGCGGTTTCACCGCCGGGCAGCAGGATAACAGACACCGCCAGCGCCACCAGCAGTACCATCAGCACCGGCGTCAGTACTTTACCCACGCTGTCCATCAGCTTGCCGGGGAAGAGTGCCAGCAGCATGGTGACGGTGAAAAAGCCGAGGGTGAACAGCAACTGAGCCACATTCAGACTCACACTGCCCAGCATCCACACGGCGCTGGTATCGCCAAGAAAGGGCTTGGCACCAATCTCAAACGCCACCAGGCCGGTGCGGGGCGCCGCAAAGGCTGGGCCGATAATGATATAAATAGCAACCGCCAGCGCAGTGGCTGCCACCGCGGGCAGGTAGGCCATAACCTTACCCTGGGTTTTGGCCACGGCAATCAGGCCCACCAGCGGCATACCCACGGCCGTCACCAGGAAGCCCATCATCGCCAGTGGCATGTTTTCTCCGGCAAGCATGCCCGCAAACGGCGGGAATATCAGGTTGCCAGCCCCCAAAAAGAACGCAAAGGTCATAAATCCCAGACTCAGGGTGTCTGAGAAACTCATCTGCTTGTTTTGCACAAGAAGCCCCATCTTATTAGTGTTTTGTTAACAAACTTAAGTGATTATCCCGCGCTTGGCTACCGGCTTGCATCGAGGCAATCGGACTTGTAAAGCCATGCTTACAGGAAAAAATGGGTAAATTTGGCGTGAACTGCCCAAAAAAACCGCAGCCCCGAGGCAACTTTTGCCAAAAATCACCGCCGAGGGGCCCGAAGTCGTGTAAAAAGCCCCGGGAAGGACAGAGACTATTATCAAAGCCATCGCCCGAGCGCAAGGAAACGGCCGTTCATCCGCTAAAAAAGCGCGCGGATGCAACATCGGGGCTAACGCGATGTTGCCCGGGATCACAAAGCTGCCCGTTTGTGGGCCTTGGCGCGTCACATCCCCCTAACCTTTCACGCCAAGAGGTAAGACCAGAACTAAGCCAGAGGTCACAGGTAGAACCGGGATTTTCCGGCAATTGGACAAGGGCTCTGCTACTATGCCCGGCAATGCGCAGCCGCAGCCACTGAAGGCTTATTCGCCCCAAGTGATAATGGCGGCCACAGATAACAGACAACCAACAAGGGCAATCAAGCGATGGGGTTCAGCTTTAAGGCATTTCATATCGACGACGAGGGCTGCGGCATGCCGGTAAGCACCGATGGCGTGCTGTTGGGGGCCTGGGCCGAGTTAACCGGTGCCCAAACCCTGCTGGATCTTGGTGCCGGCAGCGGTTTGCTGTCGTTGATGGCTGCCCAGCGCTCTGATGCCCGCATTACCGCCGTCGAAATCGACAGTGCGGCGGCCAACGCCTGCCGCCACAACTTTGCCGCCAGCCCCTGGGCAGACAGGCTTTGCGTAATCGAAGCCGATGCCACTTCGTCCACAGTGCTTAGCGGCGAAGTGTTTACTCACATTTTGTGTAACCCGCCCTATTTTGAGACAGGCCCGCTCAGCGATAAACCTGGCCGCGCCCAGGCAAGGCACACAGGCAGCCTGAGTTTTACTGCGCTGTGTCAGCTGTTTGCAACTCACCTTAGCGAAAATGGCGTTGCCAGTGTTATCCTGCCTACCGAGAGCGAAGCGGCTTTTTTGCAAGCACTCACTCACGCTGAGCTTTATGTCAGCCACCGGGTAGCCGTGAGTACCGTTGAGGGAAAACCGCCGCGCAGACTATTGATAGCAATAACGAAAACGTCGTGCCAGCCCACAGAAACCCAGCTGGCAATCCGTGACATTCAAGGCCATTACACCCAGGCCATGACAGAGCTCACCAGAGACTTTTACCTGAAACTGTAAGACAAGGTATCGAAGCGCCAACAAAGCGCCTATAATACCGCGCCTGATTTCGTAGGAACGCCGCCATGCAATTTGAAGATTTCCAATTAGACCCCGCACTGCTGGAGTCGCTGAAAGCCATGGGGCACGAGTCCCCCACCACCATTCAACGCATGACAGTCCCTCTTGCGATGGAAGCCAGGGACATTCTGGCGCGTGCCCCTACCGGCACAGGTAAAACTGCCAGCTTCCTGCTGCCTGCGCTGCAGCACCTGATTGATTTCCCTCGCCGCCGTGCCGGTCAGGCACGGGTGCTTATCCTTACCCCCACCCGGGAACTGGCAAGTCAGGTGCATCGCTATGCCTGCCACCTGGCCACCGACCTCGAGCTGGATATCAAAATCATCACTGGTGGTGTGCCCTACCAGCCCCAGGAAGCCATGCTGAAACAGAACGTGGACATTCTGGTGGCCACCCCCGGCCGCTTGCTCGAGTACCTCGACAAGGGCCTGTTCAGTGCCGAATTGGTAGAAACCCTGATTATCGACGAAGCCGACCGTATGCTTGACATGGGTTTTGGCGATGTGGTGAAAACCCTGGCTTTAGAAGCTCAGGGCCGTAAGCAGGCCCTGCTGTTCTCTGCCACTCTGGAAGGCGGCGGTGTAGGCGCTTTTGCCCGCGAACTGCTCAACGATCCTGTGTTTGTGGAATCCGAGCCACCACGCAGCGAAAAGGCCAAAATCCATCAGTGGATCCACCTTGCCGACGATAAGAACCACAAGTTCGCCCTGTTGTGTCACCTGCTCAAACAGGAAGAAGTAACCCGCGCCATTGTGTTCTGTAAGACCCGCGAAGTGGTTGCCAGCCTCGATGGCATGCTGCAACAGGAAGGCATTGCCTGCGCCTTTATGCGCGGCGACATGGATCAGAAGAAGCGTTTCCAGGCTCTGGGCCGCTTTACCAAGGGTGAAGTGAACGTGCTGCTGGCCACCGATGTGGCCGCCCGTGGTATCGATATCGACGATATCAGCCACGTGATTAACTTCGACATGCCACGCTCGGCCGATACCTATGTGCACCGTATTGGCCGTACCGGTCGAGCCGGTGCCAAGGGCACGGCCATCTCGCTGGTTGAAGCCCATGATATGCGTATTCTGGGTAAGATTGAGCGCTACACCGAGCAGTCGCTCAAGCGCCGGGTAATCGAAGGCCTGCGCCCCAAGCACAAAGAAGCCAAGGTGCCGGGCAAGAAGAAGGTCAAAGCCAAAGACGGCAAGGCCAAGAAGCCCAAAAAATCCGCTAAAAAATAACCACTTTTGTAACTTGTTGTTAAGGGAGCCCACTGGCTCCCTTTCTTTTTGCGCAGCATTTATTCAGCCCCAACCAAATATCAAAGGCTTGCCAAGGGCTTGGCACCACTCAAACACCGATTAGCGGAACAAAATCAGATACATTTCCTTTACAAAAACTGATTGGTATAGCAAGCCGCATTTGGTAACTTAGGCACCGTTACCTGAAAATGGATAAGCGGGCCGCTATGAGTACACTGTTAAGAAGAATCCTCCTCCCCATCATCATCCTCTTCCTGTTTATATTTGCCGCCGTGGTATTGCTCGGCATGAAGGAAGCGCCCGAGCAGAAAGCCGACGAGCTGCCACTGCCGTTAATTGAAGTGACTGAAGTCCATCAGGAAACCGTCTCTCTCAATCTGCCTTCTTACGGTGTGGTTGCCCCCAAACACAAGACCCAACTGGTCGCCGAAGTACAGGGACGACTGCTGAGCGTGTCGGCAAACTTTGTCTCCGGTGGTGTGGTGAAAAAAGGCGATGAGCTGGCAGTGATTGAGCCTTCAGATTATCAGGCCGATTTGATGCAGGCCGAAGCCAGTCTGGCTCAGGCCACAGCAGCGCTGAATGAAGAGATTGCGCGCGGCGAAGTGGCCAAGACCGAGTTCAAGGGTTACGACAAAGGCGTGCCACCAGAGCTTGGCCTGCGTATCCCTCAGCTGAAAAAAGAACAGGCCAACGTTAAGTATGCCGAGGCAGCACTTGCCCGCGCCAAACGTAACCTGGAGCGCACCGTGATCCGCGCGCCCTTCGACGGTATCGTCAAGGCACGCAGCGTGGATCTGGGACAGTATGTCACCCTTGGCACCAAGCTTGGTGAGCTTTACGACACCGGCGTTGCCGAAATTCGCCTGCCGATTACCAATGCCGATTTGGCCTACCTTGAGTCGGTCGACAACCCCGACACCCAAGTCACCTTAAGCGCCACCCTGGCTGGCCGTGACGTGGTATGGCAGGGCGAAATCGTGCGCAGTGAAGGCGTCATAGATCAGAGCAACCGCATGGTGTATCTGGTTGCCGAGGTGAAAGACCCTTATCTGCGCCTGCACAAGAGCACCGGCGAACTGCCGCTTAAGTTTGGTACCTTCGTGAACGCCATCATCAAGGGCCGCACCGTCGATGGCATTGTCAAACTGCCCCGCTACATAGTGCGCGACAGTAAAGTGCCCGTGGTACTTCCCGACAACACCCTGGAACTGCGTGAAGTCAAAGTTGTGCGCACCGATGTGGAACATGCCTTCATCAAAGACAGCCTGAAAAACGGCGAGCGTGTATCCATTACCAATATCGGCAACATGGGCAGTGGCCAGATGGTGAAAATCCAGGGCGAAGACAAACCTGACAGCAGCAAGGACGACACAGCGCCTTCCGATGAGCGTCTGGCGCAGGCAGGGGACAAGTAACCATGGACACCCACAAAGGCATAATTGCATGGTTTGCCCGCAACAGTGTGGCGGCAAACCTGCTGATGATAGTGCTGCTGATTGGCGGTCTGTTCAGCACCCAAATTATCAATAAAGAAATTTTCCCCAGCTTTGAGCTCAACCTGCTGCAAATTTCCGTGGCCTATCCGGGCGCGGCGCCGCAGGAAATCGAAGAAGGGATCAACATCAAAATCGAAGAAGCGATTCAGGATGTTACCGGCATCAAGAAGGTGACTTCGGTCGCCAGCGATGGTTTTGGCAATATTACCGTGGAAGTTGAGGACGGGGTGGATCCCAAAACCGTGCTTGATGAAGCCAAGCTGCGTATCGATGCGATTTCCACCTTCCCGGCCAACATTGAAAAGCCCAACATTTATCAGCGAAAGCCCGAAAACAATGTGATCTGGCTGTCGGTGTATGGCGATCTCAATCCCCATGAAATGAAGGAGCTTGCCAAAAACATCCGTGATGAAGTGGCGGCGCTGCCTTCGGTGACCCGCGCTCAGGTGGCTGGTGCCAGGGATTATGAAATCGGCATCGAGGTGTCTGAAGATAAGCTCAGGGAATACGGCCTTACCTTCACCCAGGTGGCCATGGCGGTGCAAAACTCCTCTCTGGATCTGCCCGGCGGCGCCATTCGCGCCAAAGACGGTGATATTTTGCTGCGCACCAAGGGCCAGGCCTACACAGGCGATGACTTCTCCAGCATAGTGGTGGCCACCGGATTGGACGGCAGCCGGGTAATGCTGAGCGATGTGGCAGCCATCAAGGATGACTTCGAAGAGCGTCTCGAATACACCCGCTTTAATGGCAAACCCGCAGTGATAGTGGAAGTGCTGAGCCTGAAAGGCCAGGACGCCGTAGCCATTGCCGAAGACGTGAAATCTTACCTTGGTGAGCGCAAACTCACCCTGCCGGCCGGCGCCGAACTCGACTACTGGGGCGATTTGACCCACTACCTCAACGGTCGCCTCAACATGATGTTGTCTAACATGCTGATGGGCGCCGCGCTGGTGTTTGTTATTCTGGCCTTGTTCCTCGACCTCAAACTCGCCTTCTGGGTTATGGTCGGGATCCCGGTGTGCTTCCTTGGCACTGTGTTGGTGATGCCGCTGGAACCCTTCGGGCTGACCATCAACATGCTCACCCTGTTCGCCTTTATTTTGGTGCTCGGGATATTGGTGGACGATGCCATTGTGATTGGCGAGAGCGTGCACACCGAGGTGGAGCGCCACGGGCACAGCATGGATAACGTCATTCGCGGCGCCCAAAAGGTGGCCATGCCCGCCACCTTCGGGGTGTTGACCACCATTGCCGCCTTTATCCCTATGCTGATGGTGGATGGCCCCATGGGCATCATCTGGAAATCCATCGGCATGGTGGTCATCCTCTGTCTTGCTTTCTCTTTGGTGGAATCCAAACTCATTCTGCCGGCTCACCTTGGCCATATGAAGGTCAGTACCAAGGCTCCAACCAGCCGTCTGGGACTGATGAAGCAAAGATTCAACGAACGGGTGGCCCACTTTATCCATCACAGCTACAAGGGCTTCCTTGAGCGCGCCATCTACCACAGATACAGCTGGCTGGCTGGCTTTATTGGCGTCTTGTTCCTGTCGATTGCCTTAGTGGGCAGCGGCATGGTGCGCTGGGTGTTCTTCCCCAGCATTCCGTCGGACTTCGTCCAGGTGCAGCTGGAAATGGAAGAAGGCACCTCGGAAGAAACCACCCTCAAGGCACTGCAGGACATCGAAGACGCGCTTTATCGCATGAACGGTGAGATGGAGCAAAAGTACGGTGAACCTGTGGTCAAGCACAGCTTTTTTGCCCTCAACTCCCGCACCAGCGCCTTTATTTTCACCGAGCTGACCAAGGGTGAAGACCGCGAGCTGGACGGTAATGCCATTACCGAAGCCTGGCGTGATGCGGTGCCGGAAATGGTCGGGGTGAAAAAACTGTCGATGAACGCCACCACCGGAGATGGCGGCGCCGATGTGGCCTTCCGTCTGCAGTCAAGCGACCTTGAGCAACTGGCGCTGGCCGCCAAGGAGCTTAAAGCCAAGCTTGGTACCTACGAGGGGCTGTACGACATTGCCGATAACTACTCCTCTGGCAGCCATGAAATTCGCCTTAAGATCCGCCCCGAAGCCGAGGCGCTGGGGTTGACCCTGTCAGATCTGGCGCGTCAGGTACGTTACGGCTTCTACGGCTATGAGGCCCAGCGTATCCTGCGCAACAAAGAAGAAGTCAAGGTGATGGTGCGCTACCCACTGGAGCAGCGCCGCACCCTTGGGCATTTGGAAAACATGCTGATCCGTACCCCGGATGGCAATGCCGTGCCCTTCGCCACCGTGGCCGATTTTGAAGTGGGCGATTCCTACTCCGCCATCACCCGGGTGGACGGTCGCCGCGCCATCAGCATCACCGCCGCCGCCAACAAAGATAAGGTTGAGCCCGGCAAAGTGGTGGCCGAGATTGAAAAAGACTTTATGCCGCAGCTCAAGCGCAAGTACCCCCATATCTCCAGCGCGCTCGATGGCCAGAGTCAGGAAGAAGCCAGCGCCATGTTCAGCTTGCTGCAGGGTCTGTTCTTCGCGCTCTTTACCATCTATGCGCTGATGGCGATTCCGCTCAAATCTTACAGCCAGCCGCTTATCATCATGTCGGTTATTCCCTTCGGTATGATTGGCGCCATCATTGGCCACCTGCTGCTGGGGCTGTCGCTGAGCGTACTCAGCCTGTGCGGCATCATCGCCCTCGCCGGGGTGGTGGTGAATGACTCGCTGATTTTGGTGGACTTTGTTAACCGCGCCAGGGCGCAGGGTTATTCCATCAAGGATGCGGCAGTGAATGCAGGTTGTTTCCGCTTCCGGGCCATCATCCTGACCTCACTGACCACCTTCTTCGGTCTGGTGCCCATTATTCTGGAGCGCAGCCTGCAGGCGCAGATTGTGATCCCCATGGCCACCTCGCTGGCATTCGGGATTTTGTTCTCCACCGTGGTGACCCTGATCCTGGTACCGCTGCTGTACGTGATTCTGGCTGATTTCAGCAAACTGTGGCGCCGCTTCTTTAACTGGTGGTGGCGCCCGGCAAGCCAGGAGCACGCCCATGAAGCCGCCCACCTGAGCCCAAGCTCAGGCCACAGCGAGATGCCGGGAAAGCATGACGCATTGTGACAAGCGCTGAGGCGCTGTAAGCAAAAGGTGCGAGGCACAGCCAGTAATTCAGGCGCGCGGCTATCATCATAATATCGACGCCAGAACAGGAAAAGGGAGAGCACAGGCTCTCCCTTTTTGATCCCGCAGACATTTTCCGGCGCATCCCTTTGTTAGACTGCCGCCATCCATCCTGAGTAAGGACGTGCCCCAGGCACTGCAGTTCCATGCACACACACGCCACCACCGAACAGACCCAGCCCACGCTGGTTTACGATATCCGCCAAAGCCGTTATCTCAACATCACCGGCCGCTGCACCCTGCGCTGCGCCTTTTGCCCCAAGCAGCAGGGCAGCAAGCAAATTCATCAGTATCAGCTTGCCCTGAGCAGCCAGCCGACTACCGCAGACTTTTTGCCCCTGCTTGGCGATGTGAGTCAGTTCGATGAGTATGTTTTTTGTGGCTACGGCGAGCCCACCTTAAATCTGGCAACCCTGCTGGGGGTTGCCCGGGAAATCAAGGCCCGTGGCGGCAAGGTCAGGGTGAATACCGACGGCCTTGGCAATCTGTTCCATAAGCGCAATATCCTGCCTGAGCTGGCGAGCTGCGTGGATGCACTGTCGGTCTCCCTCAATGCCCAGGACGAAGAGACGTATGTGCGTCACTGCCAACCCAAACTCAAGGGCTCCTTTGCGGCGGTCAATGCTTTTATTAACGAGGCCCCCAAATACATAGTACGGGTGGAAGTTTCAGCCATTGAGGGCCTGGAAGGCGTGGATATCGATGCCTGCCGTGCCCTGGTGGAGGCCGCTGGGTGCCGCTTCAAGCATCGTAAGCTCGACATCATGGGCTGATGCCGCCCCCCTTGAATGCTCTCTTCATTGGTCGGGGATTCGTGTTAACATGTTGTCCACTTTTGACCCGACCTGATTTGGCATGCTCAAACCCAACACCGGACTCTCACCTCTGACCTCACTGCTGACCGACGCTCAGGGCGTACGCTGGTCCCATCAGCGGATGCTGGCCATCGCCAGCCAGTTGGCCATGCTGGTGATTAGCGTGGTGCTGGTAACCAATGTGATTATCACCCTGGGTGAGCGGCGCTTAC
This sequence comes from Shewanella zhuhaiensis, assembly GCF_022484835.1. NCBI lineage: Bacteria > Pseudomonadati > Pseudomonadota > Gammaproteobacteria > Alteromonadales > Shewanellaceae > Shewanella > Shewanella zhuhaiensis. The sequence continues at coordinate 352,532 of NZ_JAKUDL010000003.1, read as the reverse complement.
AGGAAGAATGGGCCACCCAGAGATACAGTGAACTGCAAACCGTGGGCACCATGATTGCCGACAAGGTGACCTTTCAGCAGTTTCGCACCCAAACCTTCGCCCGCGGCGAATTGCTGCGCCAATACATGGAAAGCGGCGATGAGGCCATTAAAGAAAAGCTGTTGAGTCAGTGGACAAGCTTGCAGAAAAACATGCCTGAGCTGATGGGGATCGCCCTGTTTGATGCCCGCGGCGAGTTTATGTTTGCTTCCACCAACCAGTTTGGCACCCAAACCCTGCCCCCCTCGCTGCTGGGCGGCGCCCGTAATATGGGCGGCAATGAGATTTACAGCTCGCCGATGGAGTTTTTGTCCATTAATGGCGGCCTAGAACCCTACATGTACCAACTGGCCTGGCTCGAAAATCCGGATCAGACAGTGCGCGGCTATCTGGTCACCTACAACTCCATGCTGCGCACCCTGGAGCTGGTGAAACCGGCCATCAGTTCCGGCCAATCGCCGATGATGATGTTTGACACCCAGGGCCTGATGTACGCCGGTGCCAGTGATAATCCGCTGCCAAGGCTGCCCGAATCCCTCAATGCCAGCCTGCGTCAGAGTTATCCGGCATTGTGGCGGCAAATGGCCATGAGCAACTTCGGCCAGTTCCACGGCGACGATGCTACCTTCGTGTATCTCAAGGTGGATTTGACCACCCAATACGAAACCCGCCGCGAATACTTTTTGGTTTCTTACATTCGCAACGATGATATCGCCTCACGCTTTGCCCGTTGGCAAACCATTCTGATTGTTGGCGCGGTGATCCTCACCCTGCTGGCGTCGGCGGCTGTGGTGCTCACTCACCTGTATCGCCTCGAGCAGCGCGCCCGCCACAACAGTATTCAACTGGCGGCAGACTTGTTCAGTGGCGATGAAGGCATGCTGCTGGTGAACGACAAAGGCCGGGTACTGAGTGCCAACCCTACCGCCGGCATGCTGCTTGCGCTTGCGGCCGATCAGCTTACCGACCGCAGTTTGCAGCGCTGTTTGCAGCTCGATGACGACACCTATGCCCGCATCATTCAAACCGCCCAGAATAAGGGCGAATGGCGCGGTGAGATGAGTCTGGACAATACCCCGGATGCGCTGCTGACCGTGCAAATCCGCTATACCCGCGCCAATCGCGACCGTCAGCGCTACTTCCTGGTGGGACTGACCGACATCAGTGAGCTGGCCCAAAGCCGCAAGCAGGAATCCCTGCATCGCCTGCTGGCCGACAGCGCTGTGGCTACCGCCCTCACCCGCGCCGATGGCACCCTGCTCAAGTACAACAGCGCCTTTGAGCAACTGCTGGATATTGCCGAGCCCATCAGTGGCAATCTGGCGGATATTCTGGAAAACGATTTGGGCAACCAGTGGCCGCGCATCAGCCAGATGGTGGCCATGCAGGGCAGCTGGCAAGGGCAAATCCTTTGCACCAACAATGCAACCACCTGCTTGCAAGCCACGCTCAAAGGTCATCTCGATGACGAAGGGGATGTGGAATATCTGGTGTGCACCCTGGAGCAGGCCGCCAGTCGCCGTGGCAAAGACAACGGCCACCTTATCCCCAATCGCAGCACCATTCTGGCCAATATTGAAGATTTGCAGCGCTACTTCGACGCCTTGGGCGAATCGAGCCGGGTCGACTCGTGCCTGATGCTGATGGACATCAGCCCCTCTGGCATGCTGAGCCACATGAGCGATATCGGCCAGTTGGAGAAACGCCAGCAGGAAGTGGAAATGTTGCTGCTCAAAGAGCTGCCATCAAACTTCCAGATCTCCCACTGGCAGCTGGGTAAACTGGTGATTATTCTGCCATCCACCGGCAACAACGAGGCCCACAAATACGCCATGGACGTGCTGGGTGAACTCAACACCCATGGGCTGGGCGAAGGGATTTCCATCGGTATTGCCGCCTATCAGGACGGCCAGGATTTGGAAGCCTACATCAGCCACGCCGAAATCGCCCTTAAGCGGGCCAAGCAAACCGGCGATCAGAAGATTTGCCAGGCCTTTACCCGCTGACACCCAACAGCTGCTCCGGCAGGGATTTCTCACTCACACTTATTATCCCGGAGCGGTTTAAGGTGATCTTGTATCTGGCATAACGGGGCGGTTTGCGTCCCTCGCGGTACACCAACACCACGTTGATTTGATAGCGGCGCTCGGCGGTCTCGGCGCTGATATTACCTTCCTGCTCGCGAAACACCCTTACCTTGCCACGTTCCAGATAGCGCACAAAGGGCACCAGACTGAATGACACCTGCTCCGACAGGGTGTCGTACCCCGCCAAAAAGTCTTCATCGTTTACCCGGGTGGAAATGCCGTAATGCAGATATTCCGCCTCGATGCGGTTTTGCTGGTGACGGCGACTGAGGATTTCTGTCACCGCCGTCGGCAGGTCTTTACTGCGCATAAAATCGAGCCACACCTGCTGGCGGGCAATGACCTTTTGGCTGGAAGTGTCCCGCAGCAAGCGGCTCCAGCGGGGGCGGCCACGCTGAATGGCCCGCCACATAACGTTGCGGATATCTTCTTTAAAAATCTCGCGAAAACCGTAAATCACCGCAAGGGTAAACAGCAGGCTCATGGTCAGGCCGCTGAATACCCCCTGGGCCTTGATGATAAGCGCCGACACCACCAACATCACCAGACCGGTGGCAAGGCCGGTGACAAACTTTTTCAGGCCAACGCCAAGGGGTTTCAGCTCTTCTTTGAGTACCACCCCTTGCTGGATAAGCCGCCTGAGCAGCAACATCTTATTGGAGATACGGTTATGATCTGACTTGGTTTTCTCTGAGTTGTAGCGCCTGGAGTCGCGATACTCGGACTCACTTCGGCACAGTGCCAGCGTCGATTCGCGCACCTCAAAGCTTTCGGCTTCCTCAGTTGGCAACTCAGGAGCATGCATCAACAGCTGCAACAGCTTTTGCTCGCAGTGCCAGGACAAATAGTTGTCGGCGTGTTCAAACCAGGGCTTCCACTTGGGCTCGGTGGGCTCGCTGCGGCGGAATTTTTTCAAGATCCCCACCACCTGCTCGCCAAGCTCCGACAGCGCAGGAAAGAACTCCTCCGCCGTTTTCAGTTGCAGCAGCTCCTTGGTGTCATTCTCCATCGCCACCGCAAACTGGTAGGCAAACAGGTTCAGATAGAGCCTGAACTCTTCCATGGTACGCTTGTTGAGGCTGACAAAACGGCTTTGCACCAACGGCAGATGCAGGCCGTCGGAATAGTAAGCCCGCCGCCCCACAATGGCGCTGTGGAAGTATTCCTCTTCATCCAGACTCTCGGGGCCGATGCCCATCTCTTTGGGCAGGGCAAAATAGAGATCCAGCCTGCAGGCATCGCCCGTGCCGAGCTGATGGGAAAATTTAACTGAAAGCGCGTCTTCCTGTTTTAACTGAACGTTGGCCACAAGCCTCCCGAAGGGGTTGGAAAGAGAGAAAGCGGATTTAAAAAAGTGATTGAAGGCATAAGCTTAGCCTTCCCCTTCAGTGTGCCAAGACAGCCTTAATGGATCAACCGGCAACCACAGACAGTATTGCTCGGCTGAAACAGCACAATAGCGTAGTCGCGGGCGGTATCCAGCTCGAGGATTTCCAGCTCCAGCTCATGTAAGCCTTTGCCGGACAGATTCAGGCCGCTGACATAGGAAACATAGCTCATGTGCATGGGCACTGGCGAGCCGTCCTTGCCGGGCTTTTCTTCCTTGCTGTGGATGGCGATGTTGTAGCGGTTACCTGCGCCGGGGGAAGTATTGAGTTTCCCCTCCATGCTGATGCTGCCCGCCTGGGTGCCATCGAGGTTGAAGTAGCGGTAATGCATCTGTGCCCGCTTGCCTTTGGTCACCAGATCCACCAGCAGGTACTGGCGCGCCTTGCCGCCATCCCCCGGCTCATAGAGTTCTGATGAGCAATTCAGCAAGGTGGTTTCTGCACCGCGGGTGAGCGAATAGATGGTGCCGAGCGCCAGCATCAGCAGCAGTAAAATACTGAGGTTAATCCCCCAAATCCAGGGCCTAGTCACAGATGTCTACCTCCTTCAGCCACTCGGGGCTGATAAAGGCTCTGGGCTCGCGACCATCGCTGACTTTAAGGTTTCTCACCACCGCCTGACCGAGATAATCGCCACGCATGGTGATATTGAGCACCCGTGAGTCGTGACTTAACGACACAAACACATCTCGCCAGCGCGACTTGCGGCAATCACCAAGGGCACCGGCGATAATAGCGGCCTTATCCAGCAGCAGCGTATTGTTGCTGCGGGAATGGGCATAGAACACCAATTTCACCAACTGGCCATCGGCCTGAGTCAGGGTTTGCACCCGCAGTGGTGCGGTTGGCGCCAGCTCGCCGACCCGGTAGACGTAGTAAATACTGGCGCTGATGGCAAGCAGCATCAGCAGGGCCAGCAGCCACACCGGCATCACACTGAAGCGGTGGCCAAGGCGAATTTGGCAGCTTTGGTGGGGTGCAGCCGGAGACGCAACCTGCTGGCGCAGCATATAACCCTGGCCCTTCACGGTTTCAATCAACAGCTCGCTGCCGGGACCGATAAAGGAGCGGATCATAAAGACCGCCCGAGCAACGGAAGAGTCGCTCAAGTCGTCATGTTCTTCATCACCGCGGCGTAAATCCGATTTGGAAACCACTTCGTCGGGATGACGCACCAACAACCTCAGCACCTGCAATTCGGCGCGGGGCAAATGCCATACGTCGCCGGAGGCGCTGTTGGTCAGTTCCCCCCTGGCGTCATCAAACCAGCATTCACCCAATTGCATCCCAAACCCTCAACAGTTGCACGGGGCAATTGTAACGGAACAGGCACAAATCAACTGTGATCTGGATTAAGGCGCGGTCTTTCTTTGCCTCGAAGGAGGTATCTTTGAAAATTGTGAATCCGCACAGGATGTTGAATCTGTTTCAGGCCAGCCTTGAAGCGCCATGAAGGTGGATGAATTCACATGAATATTACAAATAGCGCGATCTGACGCGATTATCGACCTTATTTCTCTGTTACCAAAACGCCTATCGTTCGAAAACACCTATCCAAAAACCATCGATTCCGCCCCCGGGTTCAAGGGGGATAAATCACAGTCTTCGTTTTACTGGCCGCCATACTGGCTCCATGGCCACTTGGCTCTTGCATTAAAAAAACTGGCATCACCAAAACGAGGAATAACTATATGAAAATCGACAGACGACAGGCGCTCGGACAAATCATCGGCCTCGGCAGCGCAGCAGGTCTTGGCCTGGTCAGCACTTCACTGATGGCCGCCACCGATGAAAACGGCAACTATCAGCTGGCGCTGGGTGAAAAGCTTAAGTATGTGCCTCTGGACCCCATGGCCACCGCCAAACTGGCCTATGAAACCGGCGGCGGCTGTATGCATCAGGTATTCCATGCCACAGTAACCATGCTGGCCCATTCTGCCAGTGTGGATGCCGACAAGTTCAAGAGCATTCCAACCGCACTGGCCGGATACGGTTTTGCCGGGGTGGTTGGACAAGGCACCCTCTGTGGCAACCTCAACGCCATAGGTATGCTGGTCAACCTGCTCGATGATATCAACGGCCAGAACGCCGCCGTGATTGGCGCGGCCTTCCGCTGGTACGAAAACACCATGCTGCCGCTGGAAACGCCTGAGTTTATTGCCGGCATTGGTTCCACCGCTGAGAAAACCGCCCTGGTTGGCAGCTCCTCCATTGCTAACAGCGTGCTGTGTCACTCCTCCATCAGTAACTGGTCCAAGGCATCCGGTAAAACCTTCAGCCAGAAAGGTGAACGCTGCTACCGTCTGTCGGCCTCCATGGCCTACCATCTGGTTGACCTCCTTAACCGCGCCCACAAGGGTGAAGTGATTGCCGGAACCCCAGAAGCCAAGCCTTCCGACGAAGCCCAGCGCTGCCAGACCTGCCACGGCACCACAGAGACCATGGGCCCGGCCGCCAGCGTCAAGACAGACATGGAGTGCACCACATGTCACACCGGCCACTTCAATTAAGGAGGCGCCATGAACGCAAAACTACTCTATCCCCTGCTGGGCACCTTATTACTGGGCGCCTGTGGCAGCGATAACGACAGTCCGGACATTGAGCCACCCGAGCCACCGGTGGCAGAGACTGTCCACATAGATCAAGCCGAGGCGCTGAGCCTGGAAGTGGTCAGCTTTGAGCCCTTAACCGGTGAAGTGGAATTTGTCCTGAAAGACGGCGCCGGACTGGCGGTGACCGAAGCGAAACAGTACGAGCTGATTTACTTTGGTCTGCCCGCTGAAGGCAAGGCCTCGAGAAATGCCAAGGCATGGAAGCGCTGGCACGTGACCCAGAGCTTTGTGTGCGGCGATGTGCCCGCCGACTGTGAAGGGGTTCTGACCGAAGGCAATACCAAGGGCCGTTATCTTTTCCAGGCTCAGGGGCTGGATTGGAGCCAGGACGCCCCCGACGGCACCCTGTCCCGTTATCGACTGGCCATCACCTTTCACGGTGCCAAGGCCAGCAGTGACATGCAATTTGTCGCAGAAGCACCTTAAGCTGCTACACGCGCCGTGATGCGACAACGGGGGCCGCTAGCCCATGGGCCCCTGCTTTTTTACCTCACAGCTCCACAGGGCGTTACTGTCATCAAACCCCAGCAGCGCCCGCGAGCCACTCTGCTCCAGCATCTTAAAATTCACCGACAGCGATTCACCGCGCAGTAAGGGCTCACGCCCCATCAACAGCACCTGTTGTAAATGATCGGGTAACTGGGACTGGGTGAAATCCATCAACACCTGGCCCTTATCGAGAGACAGCTGATAACAGAGGTTTGCGGGTACCCAATCCGTCAGCTGCCCGCTGAGACGCACAGCGCCAAGCTCGCGATTATCACGCTCAATGCCGTACACAAGCTCGGCCATCCCTTCTTGAATGCGCACGTCCAGCTGTACTCTTTTGGGCTCGCTTTGCCCGGCAACAAACATGCTGGACTCACAGCGAAGCCTTAAGTCGCTGCGCTGATGACTCATAGCCTGTGTCAGCATCAAGCCCAGCAGCGGCAGCGCCACCGCAACACCCCACAGCAGGGCTCGCCACCATAATGGAGAATTAGTCACAGACACCAGCCTCCTTCAGCGTGTTCATATCAAGCCTGAGAGGCTCTGATTGGGTGCCCAGCAGTTTCAGATTTCGCGGTGCCTGGTCAGGCTGCTCCAGCACCAGATGCAACAGGTCGCTCTTTGCCGCCACCGACACAGTGATAACCGACCAACCGGCGGGGGAGCAATTTTCAAGGGTGGTAGTCAGTTCGCTGATAAGCTTGTGCTTTTTTCCAAATCGGCGCAGCTCAACTTGTTGCCCATTAGCCAGAGTCAGTCGCTCAACCTTGGCAAAAGGGGGAGTCACCCGCGTCGGCATAGCCTGCAGCATCAGTGACAATGCCACGCCAATCAGCAGTATCACCCCCAGGAAAAGCGGCTTTGACACTTCCCCCAGCGGACGGCCAAACAGCGAACGCCCCGGTCGTGGCCGGGCATGCAAAATAAAGCCCTGATCGCCCACCACTTCCAGCAGCCGGGGCCAGTCTTTGCCCATCAGTGCCCCCAGGCTTCGCATCTCACTGTCGAGTCGGGGCTCTGCTACACCAACCCGTTTGAGGGCACTGAGCAAACTCGGGCGCGACACTACCCGGCCACGCTCGCTTCCCAGCATCAGCAGTAAGGCACCCTGAGCCGCCGATAACGCCAGCTCGCGTCCATCGGCAAAAGAGAGTGTTAAAGCTTGAGGAGAAAACCGCGCCGGGCCTATTTGCATACTGCTACCTTCCGTTAAAAGGGGCGGCAGTATAAAAGGGAGCGGCAACCTGGCGTTGTGATCCAGGCTGCCTAAAGGGAAATATCATCCAAAAACGTGAACCCTGCCGGATTACCTTTGATTCAAATACTTACAAAGGTAACGCGGCATAAGGGCATGTGATCAGAAGGTGGCGGCGTTCAGCCACATATGCACCAGAATACTGGCCACGTAGCCAAGGGCAATAACAGGTGTCCATTTAAGGTGGGTACCGAAGGTATAGATGCCGCGGGCCTGCCCCATCAGCGCTACCCCGGCGGCGCTGCCGATGGACAGTAAACTGCCCCCGACCCCGGCGGTCAGGGTCACCAGCAGCCACTGGCCAAGGGCCATGTCCGGGTTCATGGTCAGCACGGCAAACATCACCGGAATGTTATCCACGACCGCCGACAGTACGCCCACGGCGACGTTGGCATAGGTGGGATCCCAATGGGTATACATGGCTTCAGATACCAGGGTCAGATAGCCCATAAAGCCAAGGCCACCCACACACAGCACCACCCCGTAGAAGAACAGCAGGGTATCCCATTCTGCGCGGGCGACACGGCTGAACACATCGAAGGGCACCACGTTGCCCAGATTGGCCAGGCGGTCGTTGTCCTTGTTGGCTTCCGCCTTGGCGCGGGCCTTTTCCACCGAGCTGTCGAAGGTCTTGCGAAGGAAAAAGCCAAAGAACTGCAACATGCCAAGGCCGGTCATCATCCCCAGTACCGGTGGCATTCCCAGGAAAGAGTGAGCCATCACCGCAGAAGCAATAGTCAGCAAAAACAGCCCGACTATGCGCTTGGCGCCGCGGCGCATAAACACCCGCTCCGATACGGCCGCAGGACGTTCTTTGCCAACAAAAAAGCTCATCACCAACGCCGGCACCATAAAGTTAACCACCGATGGAATAAAGAGATCGAAGAACTCACCAAAGGGTACTATGCCTTTTTGCCATACCATCAGGGTAGTGATGTCACCGAAGGGGCTGAAGGCGCCACCGGCGTTGGCGGCCACCACGATATTGATACAGGCAAGGCCGATAAAGCGACGGTTCTCGCCACCCACCTTCATTACCACGGCGCACATCAGCAGCGCCGTGGTCAGGTTATCCGCCACCGGCGAAATAAAGAATGCCAGAATGCCACAAAGCCAGAACACCTGCCGCAGGGTGAAGCCGCGGCTGACCATCCAGGCCCGCAGCGCATCGAACAGGCCACGCTCTTCCATGGCGTTGATGTAGGTCATGGCCACCAACAGGAATAGCAGCAGTTCGGCATACTCCAGCAGGTTATGCTTGAAGGCTTCCTCCGCCACCTGGGGCATGCCGTGCTGGGAATAAACAAACCCCAGCATGCCCCAGATTATGCCTGCGGCAACCAGCACCGGCTTGGATTTACGTAGATGCAGCTTCTCTTCCAGCATCACCAGGGTATAGGCGAGCACGAAAATAAAAATGGCCAGATAGCCCACTCCCGAGTGGGTTAAATCCAGCCATTCGCCCTGGCCCGACTCACTGGCCCAGGCCAGCGGCGCCATCAACGCCATGGTCAAAAATGAAATCACCAGCCCCGCAATGCGGTGGATTCCCCCCATCCAATGCCTTGTTCTCATAGTTCGCCTTATTCGTTGGAAACTGGGCAGAAAGTAGCACGCCGCCGGAGGTACAAATGTTGATTGAGCGCAACTTTCTTTGAATAAGCTTTGCCTGAATCACAAAAAATTTCAGTATTTTTTTACATTTACCTACAAGGTGGTAATAAAAAAACAAAAAAAGCGCCCTAAGGCGCTTTTTTCCGCATGATGACCTGTACTTAGAAGGCGTACAGCAGGGTCATGTTGGTTTCGGTGTCTGTGCTCTTTTTGCCATCCAGCGGCTCGCTGTTGTAGCGCACAATCACGGCAAACTTCATTGCCAGGGCACCGATAATGTTGGCGGTCAGCGAGGTTTCAGAGCGGGCTTCCAGCTTGTCGCCGTAGTCGGCAACAACCAGCTGCTTGAACTTGGATGAATCGCTGATGGCGGTTTCAAAGTTCAGCACGCCGTGGGCAACAATGGCGTCTTCTGAGGTGTAACCCAGCAAAGCTGCCTGCTCATCGTCGAGGCGCTGATACTGATAACCGGGACCCACTTCCATTGCCAGGGTGGTCTTGTCGGTGTCGATAAAGCGGTGACCATAACCCACGGCAGCAGTGAACTTGTAGTCGTAACCGGTGAACGGGTCCTGCTCGTAGTTGGCGTTGGCAAACAGGTAGTCGTTATCGTCGAACTTGTAGTTGCCCTGCGCACCGGCAAAGTAACGCTCGGCTGTCACTTCGTCAGTATCTTCTTTGTAAAGAGCTTCGAGAGTGTACTGGTTTTCCCAGTTGCCCAGCTCGTGCTTCAGGCCCAGACGGCCTTTCAGCGACGTGGTGTCGGTGTTACCTGTGGTCAGGGTGGCACCCAGCTCAGCTTCACCTGCGAAGGTCTTATCGCCTTCAACAAAGTCGGCACCGGCTACAGCCGCAAAAGGCATCGCCGCAGACAAGGCCGCAGCAATCAGCAGTTTGTTCATCATTCTCTTATCCTTATCAGGTGTTTTCGCTCCCAAAATCGCCGCACATGGTAACACTTGAGTATGAAAATGCGAAATCCACCACAAAATGCCAATGTCAGACATAAAAAAGGCCATTCCTGTTGAATGGCCCTGAATTGGCAACGTTGGCAGTATCAGGTACCGCAGAATGTCCTGAATGGACCAAAATCGGCTGGCGCAGGCTGGGCATACTGCGCCTTACCTTCCACCTCGGTGTAAGGTCGGGTTACCCGTTGCAGCAGTTGCTCAAATGGCTGCATATCGCCACTTTCTGCACTGTCCAGTGCCGCCTGCAGCAAGTGGTTGCGGGGAATGTACAGCGGATTTTGCTGCGCCATCATGGTGGCGGTGTCAGCGCCGGACTGATCCTGACGGGCCCGCCAGCGGCCAAGCCAACCGCCAAGGGCACTGATATCAATACCGGTTGCACTCGCCAGGGTAGTAATCCCGTTTGCCGACGCTTCGTCACCTGGCTCAATGCTGTAGCCAAGGGCTCTGAAGGCTTGGGTGAAGTCCAGATTCAGCTCGCCCAGCAGTTTCAGGAAGTCCATAAAGAGGTCAAGGTCGCCCTCTTTAACCTCCCTTAAGCCAAACTTGGCAGCAAACACCGCAAGCCAGGCATCAGTATAGACTTCGGCGTAGCCATCCAGCACTGCCTGTGCCTGGGCCAGCCCCTCGGATTCATCCTCCGCCAGCAACGGCAGCAAGGCCTCGGCAAAGCGCGCCATATTCCAGCGGGCGATACCCGGTTGATTGCCATAGGCGTAGCGACCTTCGTGATCGATGGAGCTGAATACGGTGCGGGCATCGTATCTGTCCATAAAGGCGCAGGGGCCATAGTCGATGGTTTCGCCGGAAATGGTCACATTGTCGGTATTCATCACCCCGTGGATAAAGCCAACGCCCATCCACTTGGCCACCAGCTGTGCCTGAGCGCGGGACACCGCCTTGAGCAGCGTCAGCGCCGGTGACTCATCGCCAGCAATCCCAGCAACTTTCGGATAGTGACGCTGAAGGCTGTAATCCACCAACTGCGCCAACGCATCATGTTCGCCGCGGGCAGCAAAATATTCAAAGGTGCCCACCCGGATATGGCTTGCGGCCACCCGTGCCAATACAGCACCAGGCTTAATGCCATCGCGGTACACATCCTCACCTGTGCTGACGGCCGCCAGGGCGCGGGTGGTGGGAATTCCCAGGGCGAACATGGCTTCACCCATCAGGTATTCGCGCAGCACAGGCCCAAGCACCGCCTTGCCATCGCCGCCGCGGGAAAAATTGGTTCTTCCCGAGCCTTTAAGGTGAATATCCCAGCGCTTGCCGTTGCTGTCGACCACTTCGCCAAGCAGCAGGGCACGGCCATCACCCAGGCGTGGAGAGAAGCCGCCAAACTGGTGACCGGCGTAGATCAGCGCCACCGGCTCACTGCCCTTTGCTGTCAGCATGCCGGCAAAAAAGGCGGCGAGCCGCTCATCGGCGGCAAGGCTCATGTCCATACCGAGGGCATCGGCCAACTGCAGGTTAAAACACACCATGGCGGGATTGGGCACCCGTGCGCCCTGCCAGGGCTCGTAAAAACCCTGCATATCGCGAACGAAGCTGTTATCAAAGGAAAAAGGGGCGAAAGCTTGCGTCATGGACGGCTCCGGCTGCACCGCAAGGCAGCGTGAAATCTGAGACATTTCCACGATGGTAACCCAGAGCGGCGCCTTGTCACAGTCAGGCGCACGACAAAGGCATTCTTCGGCTTAACAAATGCCATCAATCCCGTTACAGTTGTGCCCTTAAGGACACCACCACAAGGAATAATCCGTGAATCTGCCCCTGAACCTCAAGTCCGGGCTTGCCGCCCTGTTTTTGCTGGGAAGCGCCGCCACTCAGGCTGCCCCCGGTATGCTGAATATCGACCAGTCGATAAACGGTAAAACCTCCGATAAATACATTCGTGTTGTGCATCAGGAAATCCCCGCCGAAGGCCGCTCAGCGCCAGAACTGCGTCTTGGGATCCTGCAGGGCATGATTAACACCAAAGGTTTTTCCTGGGTGTATGACGGCGAAGGCGATGGCTACATCATGGCCCGCTTTGACTACCGTGGTGACGTGGTACTGCTGCGGATTGAATACGACGACAAGTACGTGCAAATCAAGCACGAAAAATCCAGCAACGATCTGGTGTGCACCAAGCCGGTGGATGGCATTTGCTACAAGGCGGACAAAAGTTACTACAAGTATATCAAAAACTTACGCCTCAGCATTGTGAACGAACTCAACAAGGTTTAAGGGAAGCGCACTATGAAAATCACAACATTATTTACCGCTGCGCTGCTGAGCCTTGCCACCAGCCCACTGTTTGCCCAGACCTTGACCTATACCGACCCCCTGCCCTTTGGCGACCAGTTAACCAACAAGGATCAACTGGTGCAAAAAGGCATCAGCCGGAACGGCTGGACCTATGAGAAGGTCTCGGATCAGCTGTACCTTGCCACCATCAACCACAAGGGCTACCGGATTAAAGCCGAGCTTGCTGTGGTTGGTGATGAGGCCAAGCTGAAGCTGGTGGATGCCAGCTGCGACTGTAAATTCAAGCAGGAAAACGTGGATGGCTGGATGGTGAAACTCAGACGCGCCATCGCCTATGAAATCACCCTCAATGTGCGCGACGATGCCATGCGTAAAAAGCTTGCAATGTGAGACTGAGAGGGACTTTCCCTCCGGCTAATCCACTCAGCTTAAAAGAAAAAAGCCCGCAATTGCGGGCTTTTTCAGTTCAGCGAGATTAGCGGTTGATCTTGGGATCCAGCTCGCCGGTCTGATAACGCTTGTACATAGCCTGCAGTGACAGCGGCTTGATTTTCGATGCCATACCGGCACAGCCAAAGGCTTCGTAGCGCTCGGTACAGATATCGGCCATGGCTTCCATGGAGGCCTTGAGGAACTTACGTGGGTCGAACTCACTTGGGTTCTCGGCCAGGAACTTACGTACCGCGCCAGTGGAGGCCAGACGCAGGTCGGTGTCGATGTTCACCTTACGCACGCCGTGCTTGATGCCTTCAACGATTTCTTCCAGCGGCACGCCGTAGGTCTCAGGGATTTCACCACCGTATTGGTTGATGATTTCCAGCCAGTACTGGGGCACAGAAGAGGAGCCGTGCATTACCAGGTGGGTGTTGGGGATACGGGCATGGATTTCTTTGATGCGGTCAATACGCAGCACGTCACCGGTAGGCTTGCGGCTGAACTTGTAGGCGCCGTGGCTGGTACCGATAGCGATGGCCAGGGCATCCACGTGGGTATCGGCTACAAAGCGCGCGGCTTCTTCGGCGGTGGTCAGCAGCTGGTCGTGGCTCAGCACGCCAACGGCGCCGATACCATCTTCTTCACCGGCAGTACCGGTTTCCAGGCTACCCAGACAGCCGATTTCACCTTCAACAGACACACCACAGGCGTGGGCGAATGCCACAGTCTTGCGGGTCACGTCGACGTTGTAATCGTAGGACGCCGGGGTTTTACCGTCTGACATCAAAGAGCCGTCCATCATCACTGAGCTCATACCCAGCTGGATAGAACGCTGGCACACGTCGGGGTGGGTGCCGTGGTCCTGGTGAATACACACAGGGATATCAGGATACTGCTCGAGGGCGGCGTTCATCAGATACTTGAGGAACTGAGGACGGGCGTACTTGCGGGCACCGGCAGAGGCCTGAACAATCACAGGGCTGTCGGTGGCTTCGGCCGCCTGCATGATGGCGCGCATTTGCTCAAGGTTGTTCACGTTGAATGCAGGCACACCGTAACCATGCTCTGCAGCGTGGTCCAGCAGTTGACGTAGGGAAATAAGGGCCATTTTTTACTCCATTAATAGGGTGACATCCATGCTGAATGTGGGTCACCGAGGTCGCTATCGTTTGGACTGATTTTTATGCCTCCCGGTCTCCCGGGAGGCGGTTTCTTCTAATAATAGTAATTTGTTGCTGTGTTAAGCCTTGGCGCCACGGGCGGTGAGCATGGCCACGGCAGGCAGCTCCTTGCCTTCGAGGAACTCAAGGAAGGCGCCACCACCGGTAGAGATGTAAGACACCTTGTCGGCGATACCGTATTTATCCACGGCCGCCAAAGTATCGCCACCACCAGCGATAGAAAACGCTGAAGACTCGGCAATGGCCTGGGCGATGCGCTTGGTGCCTTCACCGAACTGGTCAAACTCGAACACGCCTACAGGGCCGTTCCAGACTATAGTGCCGGCATTCTTGAGGATGGCGGCCAAGGCCTCGGCGCTGTCGGGGCCGATATCGAAAATCATATCGTCGTCGGCGACTTCGCTCACATCTTTCAGAGTGGCAGCGGCGGTTGGGCTGAACTCTTTACCGACAACCACATCGGTAGGCACAGGGATATCGCCGCCGCGACTTTGGGCATTGGCCACCAGACGCTTGGCTTCATCAATCAGGTCGGCTTCATACAGCGACTTGCCCACCTGATTACCGGCTGCAGCAATAAAGGTGTTGGCGATACCGCCGCCAACCACCAACTGGTCAACGATGCCGGAAAGTGACTCGAGCACGGTCAGCTTGGTTGATACCTTGGAGCCACCCACAATGGCCACCAGCGGACGGGCTGGGTTGTCCAGCGCCTTACCAAGAGCATCAAGCTCAGCAGCAAGCAGCGGACCTGCGCAGGCGATGGGGGCATACAGGCCCACACCGTTGGTAGAGGCTTCGGCGCGGTGTGCGGTACCGAAGGCATCCATCACGTAAACGTCACACAGGGCTGCCATCTTCTTCGACAGTGCCTCGTCGTTCTTCTTCTCGCCTTTGTTAAAGCGCACGTTTTCGAACACAACCACTTCACCAACAGCAACATCAACGCCATCGAGGTAGTCGCTGACCAGACGCACAGGGCAATCCAGCGCGGCAGTCAGGTAGTTCACCACAGGCTTCATGGAGAACTCTTCGTTGTATTCACCTTCGGTCGGGCGGCCCAGGTGAGACATCACCATTACCGCAGCGCCTTTTTCCAGCGCCAGCTTAATGGTGGGCAAAGAGGCGCGCAGACGGGCGTCGCTGGTGACAACGCCATCGGCCACAGGCACGTTCAGATCTTCACGGATAAGCACGCGCTTGCCGTTAAGATCCAGGTCTGACATTTTGATAATTGTCATGGTATTGCTTCCTTATTTTTAATCAAAAACAAATTCTTGTGAGAAAAGCCTGTCCCTGCTCTTCTTCATTATCCTGTAGGGTCATTCAGCCTGTGTGGCGGCCATGGCCAGGGCGGTATCGAGCATGCGGTTGGCAAAACCCCACTCGTTGTCGCACCACAAAAGCATTTTCACCAGATGCCCGGCGCTGACACGGGTCTGGGTACCATCCACCACGCTGGAGCGCGGGTCATGGTTAAAGTCACATGATACCAGAGGCTCGTCGGTATAGCCCAGTATGCCGCTGGCGCTGCCATCGGCAGCAGCCTTGAGTGCGGCGTTGATGGTGGCGATATCTACCCGGGTATCCAGGGTGACCGAGAGGTCGATGGCGGTGACATTTATTGTAGGTACCCGTACCGAGATGGCCTCAAACTTGTCTTTCATCTGCGGCAAAATGCGCTCAATCCCGCGGGCGAGCTTGGTGTCCACCGGGATAATCGACTGACTGGCGGCGCGGGTACGGCGCAGGTCGTCGTGGTAGGCATCAATTACCTGCTGATCGTTCATGGCCGAGTGGATGGTGGTGATGGCACCGCTCTTCACGCCAAAATGGCGGTCGAGCACGTCGATGACCGGCACCAGACAGTTGGTGGTGCAGGAGGCGTTGGAGACTACGGTATCTGTGGCTTTAAGGCTGGCATCGTTGACACCATAAACGATGGTGGCATCGACATCGGCAGAAGACGGATGGCTTATCAGTACCTTGCGGGCACCGGCATGAATATGGGCTTCGGCGCTTTGCCTGTCATTGAGGGCGCCTGTGCATTCGAACACCAGATCCACATCCAGCTCCTGCCAGGGCAGCGCGGCGGCATCTTCAACGGCCAGCAAGCGGATGGCGTCATCTCCAAGGTGCATCATGCCTTCATTGAAGCTGGCACGGGTATGGAAACGGCCGTGGGTGGTGTCGTAATTGGTCAGGTGAACTATGGCCTCGGGCTTGGCCAGTTCATTAATGGCGACCAGCTGCATCTGGCCCCGTTTACCGGACTCATAAAGCGCCCTCAGTACGGAGCGGCCGATGCGGCCATAACCATTGATAGCAACACGGATCATAGTGGTGAGCAAATCCTCTGGGGAGGGTGAAAACCCTGTCGGCTCCCCTGCCGACAGAGGCTGACCGGCAACGCCGGTCAGACCGGTGGCAGCCAGGCTGCCACCTTGCTCGCGTCAGTATTAACCCAGCAGCTCTTCGGCGGCGGCAACCACCTTGTCGACGGTGAAGCCGAACATTTCGAACAGCTGATTGGCTGGCGCTGACTCGCCGAAGCTGGTCATGCCGATGATGCGGCCGTTCAGACCCACATACTTATACCAGTAATCGGCAATACCCGCTTCCACGGCCACGCGTTTTGTGACGCTGGCAGGCAGAACGGCTTCTTTATAGGCCGCATCCTGCTTGTCGAAGGCATCGGTAGAAGGCATGGACACCACACGTACCTGCTTGCCCTTGGCGGTCAGTTCAGCCTGAGCCTTCACGGCCAGCTCAACTTCAGAACCGGTGGCAATGATGATGAGCTCAGGCGCAGCGGCGCTGTCTACCAGCACGTAACCGCCCTTGGCAACATTGGCCAGCTGCTCGGCGCTGCGTGGCATTTGCGCCAGGTTTTGACGGGAGAAGATCAGCGAGGTTGGGCCGTCTTTACGCTCGATGGCGTATTTCCAGGCCACGGCAGACTCAACCTGGTCACATGGGCGCCAGGTGCTCATGTTCGGGGTCACACGCAGCGAAGCGATTTGCTCCACTGGCTGGTGAGTCGGGCCGTCTTCACCCAGACCGATAGAGTCGTGGGTGTAAACCTGGATGTTCTGAACCTTCATCAGCGCAGCCATACGCATGGCGTTACGGGCATATTCCATAAACATCAGGAAGGTAGCGCCGTAAGGCACGAAGCCGCCGTGCAGAGCGATACCGTTGATGATGGCGGTCATACCGAACTCACGCACACCGTAGTGCAGGTAGTTACCGCTGGCGTCGTCACCTGTGATCGACTTGGAAGCCGAGTACATGGTCAGGTTGGATGGGGCCAGGTCAGCACTGCCGCCGAGGAATTCAGGCAGCATGGCGCCGAAGGCTTCCAGGGCGTTTTGTGAGGCTTTACGGGAAGCGATGTTGGCAGGGTTGTTCTGCAGCTTCTCGATATAGGCCTGGGCTTCTGTGCCAAAGTTGGCAGGCAGTTCGCCGTTCACGCGGCGCTGGTATTCAGCGGCCAGCTCTGGGTAAGCAGCGGCGTAAGCGGCAAACTTGGCATCCCAGGCTTTTTCAGAGGCGATACCGGCTTCTTTTGCATCCCACTCGGCATATATGTCAGCAGGAATAACGAATGGGTCGTGCTTCCAGCCAAGGAATTCACGGGCGGCTGCGATTTCAGCATCGCCCAGTGGCGCGCCGTGGCAGTCGTGTGAACCGGACTTGTTGGGAGAGCCGTAACCAATCACAGTCTTACAGCAGATGAGGGTTGGACGTGGGTCAGCCTTGGCCGCCTTGATGGCAGCGTCGATGGCGTCGGCATCGTGACCGTCAACACCGGCAATTACATGCCAGCCGTAAGATTCGAAACGCTTTGGCGTGTCGTCGGTAAACCAGCCTTCAACGTGACCGTCGATAGAGATGCCGTTGTCATCCCAGAAGGCAATCAGTTTGCCCAGACCCAGGGTGCCTGCCAGAGAGCAAGCCTCGTGGGAAATACCTTCCATCAAGCAGCCGTCACCCATGAACACGTAGGTGTAGTGGTCAACGATGTCGTGGTCGTCACGGTTGAACTGAGCCGCCAGCACTTTCTCAGCAATGGCCATACCCACGCCGTTGGTGATGCCCTGACCCAGAGGACCCGTGGTGGTTTCGATGCCTGGGGCATAACCGTACTCAGGGTGGCCTGGGGTGCGAGAGTGCAACTGACGGAATTGCTTGAGATCTTCAATAGACAGGTCATAGCCGGCCAGGTGCAGCAGCGAGTAGTGCAGCATGGAGCCGTGGCCATTGGAGAGGATGAAACGGTCGCGATCGGCCCACTGTGGGTTGGTGGGGTTGTGCTTCAGATGACCGCGCCAAAGGACTTCGGCAATATCAGCCATCCCCATTGGGGCACCGGGGTGACCGGAGTTGGCCTTTTGAACGGCGTCCATGCTGAGGACACGGATAGCGTTGGCGAGTTCTTTACGAGACATGCTCTCTCCTGCTTGTATTGAGGCTTTTCGGGCAATTGTGGGCACATATTTTCCCTTAACAGGGCTTGTGGACGCAAATTTAAATTTCCACCACAGTCGTAGAAAAATCACAGTTGCTTTTATGCAGCGGCCGCTACAGCAAACTATAGTCAAGAGGGCGTGCCAATTTAGCCCTTTATCACGCTGAATTTGTTGGATTTAATAATTTCCTTTGCCAAAACAGCCCACTGACAGTCAGGCATCTGGGTCACAAATGGCACTAAATTTTCCCAAACGGGGGATGATCGTGGAGAGAAATTCAACTAAAATGGCCGTCTAGATGTAGATGCTTCTACACGTTTAACGCTTAAAGACGAGATTTTCCAAACATGGCAAAACACTTGTTTACCTCTGAGTCGGTCTCAGAAGGTCATCCCGATAAAATTGCAGACCAGATCTCCGATGCCGTACTCGACGCTATCCTGGCCCAGGATCCCAAGGCCCGCGTTGCGTGCGAAACTTACGTAAAAACCGGTATGGTAATGGTAGGCGGTGAAATCACTACCTCTGCCTGGGTTGATATCGAAGAACTGACCCGTAACACTGTCCGTGAAATTGGCTACGTTCATTCTGACATGGGCTTCGACGCCAACTCCTGTGCGGTTCTGAGCGCCATCGGTAAGCAGTCTCCCGACATCAACCAGGGTGTTGACCGCAGCGACCCACGTGAACAGGGCGCCGGTGACCAGGGTTTGATGTTTGGCTACGCCAGCAACGAAACCGACGTACTGATGCCAGCCCCAATCACCTACGCCCACGCGCTGGTGAAGCGTCAGTCTGAAGTGCGTAAAGACGGCACCTTGCCCTGGCTGCGCCCCGACGCCAAGTCTCAGGTAACCTTCGCCTACGATGAAGGCAAGATTATCGGCATCGATGCCATCGTACTTTCTACCCAGCACTGCGACTCTGTTTCTCAGTCTGATCTGGTAGAAGGCGTGATGGAAACCATCATCAAGCCTGTGTTACCTGCCCAGTGGTTGAACAAGGACACCAAGTTCTTTATCAACCCAACCGGCCGTTTCGTTATCGGTGGCCCTATGGGTGACTGCGGTCTGACTGGTCGTAAGATCATCGTTGACACCTACGGCGGCATGGCCCGTCACGGTGGCGGCGCTTTCTCCGGTAAAGACCCATCCAAGGTTGACCGCTCAGCTGCATACGCTGCCCGTTATGTTGCCAAAAACATAGTAGCTGCCGGTCTGGCTGACCGCTGTGAAATCCAGGTTTCCTACGCCATCGGCGTGGCCGAGCCAACGTCCATCAGCATCGAGACCTTCGGTACCGGTAAGCTGCCTGAAGAGAAACTCATCCAGCTGGTGCGTCAGCACTTCGACCTGCGCCCATACGGCCTGACCGAAATGCTGAACCTGGCCCGTCCTATCTACCAGGCAACTGCCGCATACGGCCACTTCGGCCGCAGCGAGTTCCCCTGGGAGCAAACCGACAAGGCCGAGGCCCTGCGCGCAGACTCAGGTCTGTAATCAGGCACTTGCCCATAAAAAACCGCCGAAAGGCGGTTTTTTATTGTCCTGAATTGGGTATCAAGATGCGGCTGCACGGCCTTGATGGCGCTATCAGCAGTGATCGAAATGGGCGGTTTCCACCAACATAAAACCAAGCTGAGATTCAGGCACGGCCACCATTTCAAGCTCGGTCAGCTCAGAAGCAGCTGGCAGAACCTGATATTCCCAGCAGCCCTGCCAGTGATTCACAGCGCCACAAAATACCCCCTGCCCGTCTGCAAGCAGCCAATAGCCTTCACGTGGCATACCACCGCGAAATGCGCTGACCTTAAGACCTTTATGCTGACACAGGCTGAAGGCAAACCTGAGTTTATCCCAGGCGCTTAACGGATGATGGGCATAGGGTGCCAGTAAGGATTCGATATGGGTGGGACTTACAGCCATGGCTCTCCCTGTTGGTCGGCGCTGTATTCACTGCTGTCGCTGGAGGCATCATTGTGCAGCATGGCGTAGGCGCGGGCAATCTCGGCCGGCATCGCCTTGGCATACAGCCACCCCTGCACATAACCTACGCCGGCGTTAGCCACAAAGGTGGCTTCGGCTTCGGTTTCCACTCCTTCGGCCACCAGCGCAAACCCCAGGTTCTGACACAAATCACACACCTGACAATAGAGCACCCGCCCCTTATCTTCCTGCGCTTTGGCCAGCATGCTGCGGTCTAATTTAATGCCGTCCACACCGATTTGAGTCAGCAAGCTAAGGCTCGAAAAACCGGTGCCAAAGTCATCCAGCAGGAAACGAAACCCAAGGGTTTGCAATTGCTCTATCGACCTGTTGATGCCATCCAGATCCTTCATAAAGGCGCTTTCGAGGATCTCCACCTCAATTTGCGCCGCATAGCGCCCAAGGGCGGTTCTGAGGCGATCGAGCATCTGCACATCGTTGAGATTATTGGGGTCAAGGTTGATGCTCACCTTGGGCTGAAAACCCATTTTCTCCCAACGAGTTAAATCTTCTGCCACTGTGGTTATCACAAAGCGATCAATCACGTGGGAAAAGCCCGCCTTCTGGAAGGCATCGATAAACCAGGGGCCTTTTATCTGACCATGGGCATCTTTAAGCCGCAGCAAGGCCTCGAAACCGACAACCTTTTTCTCCGGCAACTTGAGTTTGGGCTGATAGTAGATAAGCAGTTCACCGGACAGCACTTCACGGACAGTTTTTTCAAGGTTGCGGCTGGCTGCCAGGGTCTCCGACTGATTACGGCTGTACTGACGTTCAGACAGACGCTCAATGTCATATTGCAGCTCGGCGCGTTTAATCAGCTCTCTATCGAAGCTGTTGGTATCGGTAAACACACTGTAGCGGCGGATAAAGGGGCGATAGACAAACACCCCGATGATGACCAGCAGAATTTGCAGCAAAATAACCCCAAAGCCACCGGAGGCAATCCAGCTGTTGAGGAAAATCGGCGTCACCCAGGGGAATGGCCTGCCATCGAATTGCATCAGCCCGGTTTGCAATACCGACCAGGCCAGCAGCACGTTCAGGCAAGGCAGGACAACGAACGGCACCGCCATGCGCAGGTTAAACACAATCGGCAGACCATAGATCAGCAGCTCGTTGATATTAACCAGCGAAAAAGGGGCCGCGATTTTGGCTAGGTTTCGGCTTTGGGCATCACGACTTTCAAGGAAAATGGCAATAAGTAATGGAATGGTGGCACCGCTGCCGCCAAGCAGCACAAAAAGGTCCATAAACTGGCTCAGCGTCAGACCGGGAGCTATCAGCTGCTGGCCATTGTCAGATCCCATCAGCAGCAGATACGCATTATCGCCATGCACCCCAAAACACCACAGCAAATGGGTCACCAACACCCGAAACAGCACCTGCCCAAGCGCTCCGAACTCGCCAATGGCATCAAGCAGCGGCGTGCCGGCAAACTGCATCCCCAGAGTTACCCCGTGCAGCACCAGCAACACCAGCACAAAGGTCAGCACCATGGGCACAATCAGATTAATGTGCTGCTGCAAATAGTTACTGAGCTCAGTGCTTCTCACCAACTTCAGTGAGTCGAGCAGCAAAAACTGCCTCAGCACATAGGTGGCAAAAATGGGAGTAAAAACAATGCGCGGGTCATTAAGCACCTCAATCATGTAGTCACTGAATACCTGCCCTTGCTGGGCATGTACGTGCAGCGAAAACACAATCCCCAACGACAGGGTAGCGGTGGCAATGGGAGAGATTTCGAGGTACTTGGCAAAGTGATACGACAGCGACAACATAGCCAGCAGCGGGAACAGATGTCCAAGTGTGGCACTGATACCGCCAAACCATAAAAATGCATCGGTTTTGGCAAGCTCTGGTGTAAAGGTATCGCCAAGTACGGGAATGAGGGCAAGCAGTGCATTGATCAGCAGAAAAGGCAGCAGCGCGATGAAGGACTCACGCACTGCGAGCAGAAAGCTTCTGTCGATCAACTGAAAACTGCCGGGCATACCACTTGCAACTCACTCAGTAACATTAAAATAACCTTAACCTATAAAACCATGGCGTGACAGGTAATTTGCTCAGAGCGGTTTAAGCAATAAGTAGAAACCCCGTCCATTGTCATCAAAAAAGTCAGCCACTTGCATCTGTGCCCGCTGCACATGCACATTGAGTGAGTGTTCGTTTTCCTCGGCAATAAAGGTGACAAGGCCATCGAAGCGTTTCTTGGCCTGCGTCAAAATTTCATTCACCAGCGGTGTGAACACGCCCTTGCCGCGAAACGCAGGCGCCACCCACACAGGCCCATAGCAGCCAGGCCTTTGCAGGCGGATGTCCAGCTCTTTTGCCGCCGATTGGGCGCGGGAAAAAAGTCGTCGGTAAAATGCCGAGCCCTGATAAAAACCTTCAGATGTCACCACCCCATAGCCAACAATGGCGCCGCCGTGCAGCGACAGCAGCAACAGCTCCCGGGCAATAAGTTCAGTAAAGGCTTTTTTATCAATGAGCTGCGCCTCAAGCCCCGGGTCGTCCGAGCTTAACTCATCGCGGCCATGGCGCCGCTCCAGAGCGACCAGCGCCGCTATATCATCGGGGGTTGCGAGTCTAATCACTCAAGGCTCCGATTGGCGAAAAATGCCATTATACCCGAGTTACTCCCTCAGACGGCGAATTGAGCAAATCTGCTGAAAATTTGCGGTTTTGCGACTTGAGAACCACACTGTACTGAGTCCCAAGGAATAAGGCGTCCGCCCCCTATGCTGCCAGAATCAGTCAACCCCCACACAAGCTTGCTCGAGTCTGACACGCCTCAGGTCAATCTGGTGCGTTGGATGCATCAATGCGAGCTAATCAAGCGCTACTACGAAGCCGACTATGTATTTGTGGTACAAAAAATTGCGCAGGGATTTGAAGTTCTGGTCAGTGCCATCGCCGACGTGCCCCATTTCACGTCCGGGCAGACCTTTGACAGGGATACCCCCCTGTTTTTGGACCTGGTCAACGCCATGCCCGACGGGCTTTCCATTGATTTGAGCCGCTACGCTGCCGGAGAGCTACCCGCCGAGTTCGACAACTGCATCGGCTTGCTGGCCCGCCCTATTCTCTGGCCCGACGGGTCCATTTTCGGTTGCCTGTGTGTGCTGTCACACAGCAAGGTTGAAAATCAAAGCCTCAACAGCCTGATGCTGGAGCCGTTTCAAATATTGCTGCAACAGGACTTGGCACTGCTGTGCCAAAGCCACAGAGTTGAGTCGCTGTCGATGCGGGACCGGGAAACCGGCATGCTCAATCACTATGGCTTTATCATGATGGCGCCAAGGCAACTGAACCTTGGCCGCCGTTTTGGTGCACATGCCGGGATCATTTTCTTTGAACTGCTGGACGACCCGGCCAAGCCAAAAGACCTGACCGAGAAGCACCACCGGCTGCTGGGCAACATAGTGCAGCACACCATACGCACCGCCGATATAGCCGCACACTACAGCGACACCCTGTTTGTGGTACTGGCATTTTTGGACAACGAGCGCGACCTGTCCCACATAGTGCACCGGGTCGAAAAACAGCTGGCACAGCAGGACCCTAACCTGAAACTGGATCACAGCTACCGCTTCTTTACGCCTGATACCAGCACCAAGCTTGGCCCCATGCTGACACTGGCAAAAGAAAACCTGCAAAGCTGGCAAAGGGAGCAGCGTGCCAAGGCCGCTGCCAATGAAGAAAATGCCAAGGAGACAGCCCCCGAATAGAACACAGCGTTCGTCAGGCTGGATTTTTCTCAATTTGCTGGCTAAGTTATGATGTAATAACAAAAATTACATTATGTGAACATTCATGTCTTTACACCCTGTTTCCGAATGGTTGCTGGAACATCCCCACCCGGCCATCGATGAACCCCGTTGGCATCAGCTCACTCAGCTTCTTTGTCAGCTTTTCAAGGCCAGCGCCAGCGCCCTGGTGCAGTACCACTTTGGCGATGCCAGACTGATTTCGGTCAAACAGAACAAAAATGTCGGCCTCACTCAGGGTGCCATTGAGCCTATCGATCATCTTAAGCAGCGTTTGTCCAACACCTCATTGCCGGATGAAGGCATCTGGCGCCATGGCCTGATTGAACTGCCCCTGCATTGGCCCGGTGGTGGCATTTTTGGTGCCGTACTGCTGGTATGCGACAAACTGCCCCCCAACCTCGACAGCTGCCAAACGCTGGCCGCCCCCATCATCGATTACCTGCAATCTGAGCTGAAGGTATACCGTCAAGCCAGACAAATGGAGCAACTGTCTCTGCAGGACGAAGCCACCCAGATGCTTAACAGCCACGGCTTCAATCTGATGGCCCCCAGGCAACTGAATCTGAGCCGTCGACTGGGCTCCCACGCAGGCTTGGTATTGATGGAAAACGGAACCGAATACCATGGTCATGAAGCCGAAGAAAAGCTGCGCTCGCTGGCGCAGGTGGTGTTTGATAACCTGCGCGAAGCGGATTTGGCAGCCCGGATTGGCAACCAGATTGTGCTGCTCGCCTTTGTCGACAGCGAAGCTAACCTCGACTCCCTGGTCACCCGGCTGCGCAAGCAGTTCGCCCGCAAGCTTGAGCCGCAGCGGGTACTCACTGGCCACAGCTTCTTCACCCCAGACTCGCATCTGGAACTCGGCCCCATGATGGCGCAGGCAAACGATGAGCTGCAAACTACCCGAGCACGCCTGTATCCCAAAGCGGTTATAAGCAAACCCGCTGAATCGTTGGATGGCGAAACACCGAATATCAGCGAACAGTTTATGGCCACTGAAGCCGTTGTCGGCGAAAGCCCCGTTGAGGACATGGCCAAGCCTGTGGAGGATATGGCTGAACCGGTTGAGAATGTAACTGAGCCCGTTGAGGCAGTAACAAAGAATATAACTCAGGACGTGACTAAGGACGTGACTAAGGCCGAAGCTGAGGAACAGCCAGGCATCACACCGGCCGCTGAAGTTCTCGTTCAGCAGCCAGAAGTCAATGAAAGTTCAGAAGCAGCCGCCGATGGCTCACAATACGTCGCTGAGGGCGCTCAACAAGTCGCTGAAGGCTCTGGCGAAGTGGCTCAAGAGACGCCTGCAGAAAAACCAAAGCGGCGCGGCAGAAGTGCGGCGAAATCCTCCGCAACTGGCAATACAACCGGCAGCAGAAGCTCCGGCAGAAGGCGCTCAGCGGCCAAAGCCACGGCAGACAGCAGCGCAGACAATGGCCCGGCGAGTAAAAGCACTGCCAGCAAAAGCGCGCCCAGAAGTAGCGGACGGCGCAAGAAAACCAGCGACTGACATGCCAGGCGCAGCGGCGCGGTAATCCATCTTTCATTCGGCCTGCATCCAAGCAGGCCGTTTTATTTAATGGCTGTTATTCAGCGAAGACGTCAGTCATCACCGGGCTCAGGTGCCGACTGGCCCTTGGCCCATTCAATTGCGAGTACCACAGGGTAAGGCGACATAAACACCAGCCCCAGACCAATAAGCACCGCCGCCCAAATCATCCCGGCCAATTGACTGGTCAGCTCTGTGCCCAAATACAGCCAGGAGCCGGCAACCACCATGATCAGGCCAATCCAGTGCAGGATTTTCAGAAATTTCATTACACTTTTCATCGATTCCACCACATAATCGCCTTCAGGACGGCGATATTTGCCGTCAAAGTACAGTATGGAAACCTGCATGATCAAGAAAATCGCCCTGATAGCCGCCGCCACCCTGAGCCTGGCGGGCTGTCAAACCACCCCGACATCTGAAGTGAGCAATATGGATCTTCTGGGAAGCTGGCATATAGAACAGGTATACGACCGTCCAGTTATCGACTACAGCCCTGCCAAGCTGGTATTTGAGCCCAGCGGCAAGCTGACTGGCAACAACAGTTGCAACAACTTCTTCGGCTCCTACGCGCAGGATGGCGACAAGCTGACCCTGATGCCAGCCGGCATGACCCGCAAAGCCTGCGTAGATGCCCTGATGGATCAGGAAGCCAGAGTCACCGACGCCCTGCCCAAGGTACACGCGGCCAAAGAGTCCCAGGGCAAGCTGCTGCTGCTCGATGAGGCGGGTCAAACTCTGGTGATCTTAAGTCGCCTGTAAGCACTAACGTCGCCACAAAAAAAGCCCCGCATTGTCGGGGCTTTTTACGTTTTAACGCACAGGTTTAAACGAGCTACTGGGTAGCGGTTTTCTGCTCGGTCTCACGGCTGCTGGCGATTTCGGCGCTGGTTTCCATATTGGCATTATAGTGGGCGATATCAATCTCACCCTCAGAGCGGGCAATCACTGTGGTGGCAACCAGGTCGCCGGACACGTTGACCACGGTGCGGGCCATATCCAGCACCCGGTCGATGCCGGCAATAATGGCTACCCCTTCCAGAGGAAGGCCCACTGTGGTGAGTACCAGAGTCAGCATCACCAGACCGGCCCCCGGAACCCCGGCGGTGCCGATGGAAGCGAGCGTTGCAGTCAGCACTATGGTGAGATAATCCACCCAGGTTAAATCCACCCCAAAAGCCTGGGCCACAAACAGCGCCGTGACCCCTTGGTAAAGGGCGGTGCCATCCATATTAATAGTGGTGCCAAGGGGTAGCACAAAGCTGGAAATCTTTTTGTTTACGCCCAGATACTCGCTGGCGCACTTCATGCTGGCAGGCAGGGTACCTGCACTGCTGGAGGTGGTGAAAGCCACCGCCATGGCATTGCTAATGCCTTTAAAGAACTGGATGGGGCTGAGTCCGGCCACCAGTTTCAGCACCAACGAATAAAAGCCCAGAATATGCAGCGCGCAGCCCAGGTAAACAGCAAAAATCACCTTGATAAGCGGCAGCAGCATGTCGATGCCGTATTCACCCGCCACCCAGGCCATCAGGCCAAACACCCCGTAAGGGGCGAGCTTCATTACCATGTCAGTAAGCTTGTACATGGCTTCGGCAAGGCTTTCGAATACCTTAATGGCTGGCTTACCGTGGTCGCCAATCAGCACCAGCGCCACACCCAGGGCCACAGCAAATACAATCACCTGTAAAATCTGGCCACTGGCCAGCGCGGCGACCGGATTGGTGGGCACTATGTTCACCAGGGTATCCATTACCGAGGGGGCCGCTTTCACCTCGGCGCTGAGGTCGTGCCCTTCCAGACTAAGGCCCGCGCCTGGCTCCAACAGCCAGCCCACCAGCAGCCCCACCGAAATGGCAATAGCGGTAGTCCCCAAATAAAACGCGAAGGATTTGAAGCCGATACGCCCCATACGGGCGGTATCCTGCATCGAGGTCACCCCCACAATCAGCGAGCAAAACACCAGCGGCACAATCAACATCTTGATGGTGTTTACAAACAGGGTGCCTATGGGTTTGAGGGCGCTGGCATCGGGGCCGAGAGCAAGGCCGACGCCTATACCAAGCAGCATACCGGTGAGAATTTGCAGCCACAGGGGCACGGCGCACCAACGGCGCCACAGACTAGCGGGAGGAGTAGCAGACATACCAGAACCTTTTCAGACTTGCTAAAGGGGCACGCTCAGCATCCTTCCCGGCGCGCTCGGCATCAGACGGCCGAACGCGAATATTAACATTTGCTGTGAAACCGGGTGGGGATCGGCTTCACAACTTGTGCGGCCTTCGGACTCAGGCCTCAAAAAAACCGCGGTTTTCAGCGCTGAAGCGCTGCGGATAGAGCGCCGCCGGAGGCTGTTCGCGCTCAATCAAATAACTCCAGTAATCATCATCAAAACCCGCCAGCATATTGTCGCTTTTACCCTGTTGTTTCAGGATGAGATACCACCAAACCGTCGCCCACAGCCCTAAGGTGAGCAGCGTCAAACAAAAGTGCAGTGGATGATTAATCTGCGCCTCTCCAACGAGCACACCAGGCTTATCTGATTGATGTAATGGTAAAAAAGCTTTGGGACGCACAACATGTATACGCTTGGCCATCTGATCCCCCCAAATTTAGCACCAGCTCCAACCTGCTTTTAAGTGTAGTCGGATTCGACTTTAGTCGAATACCTCGTAGGCGGTATTTTAGCGACATCAGACCAAAGACTCATGACCTCAAGTCGTTCGGGCCAAGCCAGACGCAGGCTGCATCCAGGTGGCTGGCTGTGCTAGATTATCGGCTCTAAAACAATAACAGGAATGCTTGATGAACATACGCAAGGCTGTGGCGGCCGACTTAACCGATATCGTCAACTTTAACCAGGCCATGGCGATGGAAACCGAAGGGCTGCAGCTCGACACCGCCACCCTCACCAAGGGCGTCTCTACCCTGCTGGAAAACCCCGCCAAAGGCTTTTATCTGGTCGCCGAGATTGACGGCGAGATTGCCGGCTCGCTGATGGTTACCTTCGAGTGGAGTGACTGGCGCGCCAAAGACTATTACTGGATCCAGAGCGTGTACATTCGCCCTGAGCACAGACGCAAAGGCATTTACTCCCGTCTGTATCAGGCCGTCAAAGACCTGGCTACCGAGTCCGGTGGTGCCGCCAGTTTCCGCCTCTATGTGGAGCAGGAAAACACCAATGCCCAGCGCACCTACGAAGCCCTTGGCATGGAAAAGAGCTACTACCTGATGTACGAAGAAAAGCCAAAAAACTGATAACAGGTTAATTTCAGAAATAAAAAAGGCCATCATCGATGGCCTTTTCAGTTTAGTCACAAATACTGGTGACCTTGATGGCAAGGCCACCCAGGCTGGTTTCACGGTACTTGGCATGCATGTCTTTGCCGGTCTCGTACATGGTCGCAATCACCTTATCGAGGCTGACTCTGGGGTCTGAAGTGCGCCGCAGCGCCATCCGCGCGGCATTCACCGCTTTCACCGCAGCAATGGCATTACGCTCGATACAGGGCACCTGCACTTGGCCTGCCACAGGATCGCAGGTCAGCCCCAAGTTGTGCTCCATGGCGATTTCAGCCGCCATACACACCTGCGCCGGGCTGGCACCCATTAGCTCCGCAAGCCCTGCCGCTGCCATAGAGCAGGCTACACCCACTTCGCCCTGACAACCCACTTCGGCACCCGAAATAGAGGCATTGCGCTTGTACAAACTGCCAATGGCCGCGGAGGCCAACAGGAAGCGGCTGTATTCCTTTTGCCCAAGCGGCTGAATAAAGCGATCAAAGTAGGCCATCACCGCCGGAATGATCCCGGCCGCACCATTGGTAGGCGCAGTCACCACCCGGCCACCGGCGGCATTTTCTTCGCTAACCGCCAATGCAAACAGGTTAACCCAATCCACAATTTCCATCGGATCGCTGCTGATGCGGCCATTGCTTTCAAGCTGTTTCAGCAGCGCCGGTGCCCGGCGCGGCACCCGCAGAGGCCCGGCAAGCACACCTTCGGTGTGGCAGCCACGCTCAATAGCCTGCTTCATGGTCAGCCAGATATCGCGAAATCCACGATAAATATACTCTTCACTGTGACAAGCCTTTTCATTGGCCAGCATCAGGGTAGAAATGCTCACCCCTTCAGCGCGGCAAAGCTCTACCAGCCGCTCGGCATCTTCGAATGGATAGGGGAACAGGGTCTCGCCGCCCTGCACCTTGCCAAAATCGGCCTCCTCCACCACAAAACCACCACCGATGGAGTAGTAGGTTTTCGAGAGCAGCAGCTCATCCCCGGCAAAGGCGCTTAAGGTCATGGCGTTTTCATGCAGTGGCAAGGCATGGGGGTGAAACACCATGGCTTCGCGGGCAAAACGCACCGGTCTGCCGCTTTCAAGCCAGAGGGTTTCTGACTCATTGACGGCGGCAATGGTTGCGGGGATCGCATCGATATCCACGCTTTCAGGGCTATTGCCCATCAGACCAAGCAAAATGGCGATGTCGGTATGGTGGCCCTTACCGGTGAGCGACAGCGAACCATATACATCGGCTTTCAGGCTATCGACCCGACCGGAAAGATTTAAGTTATCAAGAATATCCACAAAGGCTTTGGCTGCCTTCATCGGCCCGACTGTATGGGAACTCGAAGGCCCGATACCAATTTTGTAAATATCAAAGGTACTGAACATGGAAGACTCCAAAACGCAGAGGCGGCGCAGTGCGCCGCCTGTCAATCAACTTAGGCCGCCAGACCGTAGAGGATGGCAGTCATCGACAGCAAACCGGCAATTATTACGAAGATATTGCTGATGCGGCCGCGATAGGCCTTGAGCGCTGGTACGCGATACACGGCGTACATAGGCATCAGGTAAAGGATGGCGGCAATAATAGGGCCACCGAGGGCTTCAATCATGCCAAGGATGCTGGGGTTGATAACCGCAACAGCCCAGATTGTCAGGAACATAAAGCCGAGGATAAAGCGGTTCAGTTTGGCTTCGTTAACCGCCTTGCCCTTGCCTTCGAATTGCTTAACGATAATGCCGCGCATACCTTCACTGGCACCCATGTAGTGACCAAAGAAGGATGACACAATGGCCACAAAGGCGATAAAAGGACCAAAGTAGCTGATAAAGCCACTGTCGAACACGTTGGCCAGGTACGACAGAATAGGCAGGTTCTGGCTCTTGGCTTCGGCCAGCTGCGCTGGGCTTAACGACAGCACGCAAGAGAACACGAACAGCATTACAAAACCCACCAGCATCATGGCGGTGTTGCGCAGAATAATGTCGGCCTTACGCGACGCATTGGCGCCGTGCTCACGCTTGAGGGAAACCGCAAACTGACTGATAGCTGGCGAGTGGTTGAAGGCAAAAATCAGCACTGGAATCGTCAGCCAGATAGTGCCGAGGAAGTCTCCGGCGGCAGGCACTTCTTTCACCGCGGCCAGGTTCCAGTTGGGCATCATATAAAGCGACATAAAGGCAAGGATGGCCACCAGCGGATACACCAGGAACTGGGTCACCTTAAGCATCATTTTTTCACCGGCCACCATCACCGACATCATGCCGAGAATAAGCACACCCGAGAGCAGCCAGCGCGGCAGCGACTCCATACCCAGCTGGTTGACCATAAAGCTGTCGACCACGTTGGTAATACCCACGCCATAAATAAGCACTATCGGGTAAATCGCGAAGAAATACAGCAGGGTAATGGCTTTACCGGCGCCCTTGCCGAAGTGCTCTTCCACCACCTGGGTGATATCACTGCCGGCAATGGATGAGGAGCACACAAAACGCGACAGCCCGCGGTGGGCCAGATAGGTCATGGGGCCAATCAACAGTGCCATTACCACCAGCGGCCAAAAGCCACCCATACCGGCGTTAATGGGCAAAAACAAAATACCTGCGCCTACGGCAGTGCCGAACAGACTGAGCATCCATGTTGTATCCTGCGCCGTCCAGGGCATAGCAGTATGGGGCTGTGAAGAAGTTGGGGAGGTGGTTGCTTGCCGGGTAGCGGCAGTCATGGCTTCGTTGGACATAGGCTCAACCTTGGCACCGAGAGTGCGGTAAACGTTGGGGTATGAGTCGCGACTCAAAATTCGCCGCAAGCATAGCCAAAAGGCAAGTACCAACCTTTGATCCACGGTCAAATTACGTAATTAAATTTCATGAAATGCTGATATTGCGATCCTGATCCCGCATAAGGCGTAATTTATTTTCAGTTGAGTTGCCAGCCATTAACCCATAATTAACCGCGGGAAACCGATGGGACACAAGTGGCACAGTCCATCAACCCAGACACGATAAAACTTGCCCTGCCCCGCCCTGATTTCCAACCATAAGCTAAACTGACCCAAGACTATTGGTTAAAAAATGAAGACCGAAGTCACAAGCGGTTAAAGAATCCGCGATATCGAGGCCCGCAAAACCGGCCAAAAACAAAAAACCGGCCACCTGGGCCGGTTTTTCAACACAGGGATTTGCGTTACAGCGCCAGGCTGGTGCCGGTCAAATCCAGAGTTTCTTTCACGTCGGCGGCAATATCATCCTCAGTGAAATGGAACGGACGGAAGCGCTTCTCAGTGGAATAGAGCAAGGTCTGGTCGGCAAATTCGGGCCGTAAGATATTGCTCGTTTCCGAGTAAGTCAGAATGCCGCGGGCATCCACGCCGGTGTCGGTAAAGCTCACCGCCATCATCCAGCTGGAGCCATAACGGATTTGATAGCCCTTTGCAGTCAATCCGGACTTCAGCGCATTGCCACTGACAGCATCGGTGGCACTTGGATAGCTGTGCTGCGGAATAAGGGTGTCATCGCCGCCTAAACTGGTTGAGAACACGTTAAAGCCACCCTCGGCATTGTGACTGCCGGGCCAGGGCAAACGCTGGCCACTGGGCAAACCATTGGGTAGTGAACGCTCGACAAACTGCACGCTGCCAAGGGGCGCATCCACGGCAAAGCCTGCCTTTTCCAGATTCAACGCCGCCAGCGCCAATGCCCTGAGGGCGCTGCCATCGCTGGCAAGACCGCTGGGCGTGGTGGCCGCCGCCGTGTAATCAAAGGGCACGGTCAGCATGGTTTCGTCACTGAAGTTATGGGCAAATTCACGCAGCAGCGCCCCACCAATGCTGTCGTTGTCCTGCTTGCCGTTCCAGCGCGCCAGCGCATCGCAGGCGGCGCTGATGTCCTTGGAGACACCGTCTGCCACCACCACAGGGGTTGCACCCTGGGCGTCACACTGAGCCAGCAAATCATCAAGCACCATTTCAGCCAGATAGCTGCGATTACCCAGTGCAGCAGCTTCCAGCTCGTCGAGGTTAAATTTGCCATCACTGCCACCGGCATCGCTCATCATCTTCAGCGCCATGCGGGTACGCAAAGACTGCTTGCCCCGCTCAGGACCATACATGGGCGAGAAGAACTCCAGTGGCTGCTCTAGGTTGGTCGACCAGAAGGAGTTATTGGAGTTTTGCACAAAGTCGGTGCGCTCAAGCATGGGCGCGCGGTTGTATGGCATGGGGCCATCGAAGGCAAACAGCGAGGTGTTACCGGGCAAAATGGTAAAACCGGCCTGGGCGCGGGCATCGATAATCGCCTTCTCGGTGCGCAGCAGCATCACAGCGGCATCGGACAAACCCGGCACAGTGGAGTCGTCGATATAGAAGGCGTTACCTTCCTTATCGGCGTACATGGTGTTATTGAAAATCACTCCATCATAATCTTTAAAGGCCTGCTGGAACTCGTCCTTGTTTTTAGCAAGGTTCATCGACAGCCAGTGATCGATAGGATCCATATTGGCCATGTTCGCATCCTGCAGCATAAAGGCGCCGCCATCATCCCAGCCAAAAGGAGCCAGATTAGCTGGGGCTTCAATCATCACCCCTTTATCTGTGCTGTAAACATCCTTCTCGGCCACCAGAATGCCCGCAGGCCCGGCATTCACCAGCACCTGCACGGTTTCCTTGTGGATGTCCATGGGGGCGCCATCCATCAGGTATTGCATCCGGTCGCCAGACTTAAGCTCGAGCTGATACACAATAAAGTGTTCGGCGGTGGAGAAGGTATGGGTCCAGGCGAGGTTTTCGTTAAAGCCAATATTGATAGGGCCGGGCATACCCACCAGCGAGCCGCCCATCACGTCCAGATGGCCGGGAATAGTGGCGTGAGACTGCCAGAACCGTAGGTTACCTGTATGGGGGAAGTGCGGGTTACCCAGCACCATGCCGCGACCATTTTCAGTTTTGTCTTTCCCCAGCCCCCAGCCGTTGGAGCCCAGATCCCGCGGGTTGGTTTCCGGCGTTTGGATGCGCGCCGCGCGGGCTATCAGCCGCTGGTTCACATCCGCCACAAAGGCCTTGCTGGCAGCAGGATTGTGTTTAGTCGCGGCGTAGGATGCCCCTGCCGGACCAATAATCCGTGGCAGATACTCGGTGCCATCGCCGGGGTTGGCGTAAAAAATCAGGTCGAGGAAGTTGGCCGCACCCGGCAAGAGGGCGATGGAAAACAGGTAAGTCACCACATCCTCCGGCGCTATGGGTTTCACCCACGGCTGCCCGGCACAGAAGGGCTCGCCCTGCACCTTACCTTCGCCCATATCGGCCAGAAACTGGTTATAGCCGGCGGCAAAGCCGGTGATAAGGGCACGGGAGTTGTCGCTGAAACTTGGCCATTTAGCTTCGGCCTGCGCACGGATCTTCAGCGCCTTGTAAGCAAAGTCACTGATTAAGTTACCATTATCTTCTGAGGTCGGCATGCCGGTGGTAAAATCCAGGCTGGCATGGGGGCCAAAGTACAGCGAGCGCTCTGAGTTGGCCTTAATAAAGCCATCGGCGAGAATACAGAGGTTATCCTGGGCCTGCACATAACCATTACCAAAGCCCAGACTCTCGAGGTTGTCGGCCTTGATATGGGGCACACCGTAAGAGGTGCGTCGGATATTGACCGAGAGTTTGCCGTCCGGTGCAAAGGCCTGCAAACCGCTGTCGGTGGGTGGTGGAGTGGTATCAGTGGAGTCGCTGTCGTTACAACCTGCCAGCAAAATACTGCCGCCAAGCCCCAATGCAAGAACGAGTTTGTTGAATGTCATTATTATGATTCTCTTATGGATCCCTTTCCTTCAACAACCTTCGCCCGACATCATTTCCGTACAGCCAACACCGGACAAGCGAACCTGTTGTCGTATCCAGGCAATTGTTGCTCCCGGGCGCCATCGAAGCGACAATGACACCAAAATCTGAGCAAAAACACCTCGGACCATTTAAACAGTCATTCAAATAAACGTCCATAACGAAAAAAATATTTTACACCATGACCCAACAATATATTCCCGTGCTGGTGGGCTCCACCAATCCGATTAAGGTTGCCGCCGCAAAAAATGCCTTCGAGGCCCTGTTCCCCCACGCCGTTATTGACTGCAAAGGCATGTCGGTACCCTCAGGCGTTCCCGACCAACCCATGACCGCCGCCGACACCCGCCTCGGTGCTGTAAACCGTGCCAAAGCATGCGAGGCCGCGGGCGGTGCCCTGTTTTACGTGGCTATGGAAGGCGGCGTCGACCGGCTCGAAGATGGCCCGGCCACCTTCGCATACGTGGTTATCATCCGTGAAGGTGGTGAGATGTCAGTGGGTCGCAGCAGCCAGTTGCCTTTGCCTGAGCAGGTATTTGCCGCCCTTGAGGCCGGTGAAGAACTTGGCCATGTGATGGACCGGCTGTTTAACACCACCAATATCAAGCAGGCTGGCGGCGCTATTGCCCTGTTGACCCACAATGCCGAAACCCGCGAGAGCAGTTACCGTCAGGCACTGATATTGGCCATGGCACCGCTGCTGCATCCCGAGCTTTACCGCAATCTGTGATCCCGGGACTTGCCAGACGTTAAAAAAGTGTTAGTTTAGTTGTAATTCGCAACCAACTATCACTGCATCATGGACAAATCCGATAAGTCACCCGCGCCTTTGGCCCGGGAAATCCGTCAGCTGTCGCGCCAACTGGTGCGTCAGCTCGGCATGCTCTCGGGCGCCTGTGGCCAGCTGCCTTTAAGCCCGGTACAGGCCCATGCGCTGCTGGAGCTGGGGCAGCAAAGTCTGTCCATCAAGCAGTTGGCGCAAGTGCTGAATATCGACAAATCCAACGCCAGCCGTGCCGTCACCCATCTGGTGGAAAAAAAGCTCGCCGAGACCAAGGTCAACAACCGTGACAGCCGCAGTGTACAGGCAAGCCTGACCGCCAAGGGCCGGGCCATGTTGGTGAAACTGGACGAGCAGCAGGACGCCTATTTCCATCAGGTGTTGTCGCAGCTAAGCGATGAAGACAGCCGCGACATCGCTCAGGCGCTGGGACGGTTCCAACGGGCCATTATTCAGTCCAAGGCCCAGGATGGCATAGAAATCCGCCCCCTAACCCCTGAAGATGACGCCGCCATCGCCGCCGTTATCCGCGCTGTGTCTGCCGAATATGGCCTGACCCCGGACAAGGGCTATGGCGTTGCCGACCCCACCCTCGACTGCTTAAGCAAGGTCTACAGCGTGCCCGGCGCCATCTATTGGGTGATTCTGGATAAGGGCGAGGTGCTTGGCGGCGGCGGTATTGCGCCACTCGCCAGTGAGCCCGGGGTGTGCGAGCTGCAAAAGATGTACTTTATGCCCGCCATCCGCGGCAAGGGGCTGGCCCGGCGGCTGGCCAATCATGCACTGGCCTTTGCCCGTGAAACCGGCTATCGCGAATGTTACCTGGAAACCACCGCGGTGCTGATTGAAGCGGTGAAATTGTA
Organism: Shewanella zhuhaiensis; assembly: GCF_022484835.1. NCBI lineage: Bacteria > Pseudomonadati > Pseudomonadota > Gammaproteobacteria > Alteromonadales > Shewanellaceae > Shewanella > Shewanella zhuhaiensis. The sequence goes on along the minus strand of NZ_JAKUDL010000003.1, from coordinate 315,674 downwards.
TGAATCCCTAGGATTTGAACACCTTACCGCCCCCATGGGTGCCACGGGCCACGATGCCTGTGAAATCCCCATGCTCAAACGTTTGACATAAATAGCCAGGCGCCTTAGCCAAACCTGTCGTTTTTTTATGCTGTTGCACGCCCCCGTGTCGGGGGCGGCTTGCATTCAGGGGCAAACTTGATAGCTTCAAACTATTGGGCCACTAAAGGATTTTTTCATGGAATATCGTCGCCTGCCCCACTCCAGCCTTGAGGTCAGTACCCTGTGCCTTGGCACCATGACCTGGGGTGAACAGAACACCGAAGCCGAAGCATTCGAGCAGCTCGATTACGCTATCGGCCGCGGCATCAACTTTATCGACGCCGCCGAAATGTATCCGGTACCACCACGCCCAGAGACCCAGGGCGCCACCGAACAGATCCTCGGCAACTATCTTAAAGCCCGGGGCAACCGTGACGATTTGATTATCGCCACAAAAATCTGCGCCCATGGCGGCAAGGGCGATTACATCCGTCCCAAGATGGCGCTGGACTGGAACAATATCCACGAAGCTGTGGATGCCTCCCTTACTCGCCTTGGCATAGATACCATTGACCTGTACCAGCTGCACTGGCCCGACCGAAACACCAACTTTTTCGGCGAGCTGATGTACAAGCGTGATGATGCCGAGCACCAGACGCCCATTATCGAAACCCTCGAAGCGCTGGCCGAACTCATCCGTGCCGGTAAAATTCGTTATATCGGCATTTCCAACGAGACCCCATGGGGGATCATGAAGTATCTGCATCTGGCCGATAAACACGGACTGCCGCGCATCGTCTCGATTCAAAACCCCTACAACCTGCTCAATCGCAGCTTTGAAGTAGGCATGAGCGAAATCAGCCACAGGGAAGAACTGCCGCTGCTGGCCTACTCGCCACTGGCCTTCGGCACTCTTACCGGCAAGTACCTCGATGGCAACTGGCCTGAAAAGGCGCGCCTGACCCTGTTCAAGCGCTTCGCCCGTTACACAGGCAGTGATACCGCCAAGGCCGCCACCGAAGCCTATGTAAAGCTTGCCAAAGAGTTTGGCTTAAGCCCCGCGCAGATGGCGCTGGCCTTTGTGAACAGCCAAAGCTTCGTCGGCAGTAACATCATAGGCGCGACTAACCTCGCGCAGCTTAAAGAGAACATCGACAGCCTGGATGTCAGCCTGCCGGATGAGCTTTTCGAGCGCATCAATGCCCTTGGGGAAATCTACCGCCTGCCCTGCCCTTAAGGACGGCGCCAAAGCCCCAAGTAACAATTATCAGCTCAATCATGGCGCGGCCTTGCAATGGCCGCGCAAATCCTTAAAGATCACTCCATTCGCTTTTTAGCCACTCGCTTTGACAGTTAATGGACATTTCCAGCCTTCGCGCCCAGTTTCCCGCCCTCGACCAACAGCTCGCCGAGTACCCACTGGTGTACCTCGACACCGCCGCCACCAGCCAAAAACCCCGGCAGGTACTGGACGCCATGGCGCAATTTCTGGCAACCGACAACGCCAACGTGCACCGCGCCGCCCACACGCTGTCGGCTCGCGCCACTGCCCGTTACGAAGCGGTGCGCGATAAGCTGCAAACCTTTATTAATGCCAGTCAAAGGGAAGAGATTATTTTCACCCATGGCACCACAGAGGCGATAAACCTGGTGGCCCACGGCCTGACAGCGCAATTTGGCCGAGGCGATATCATTCTGGTGGACAGCGCCGCCCACCACGCCAATCTGGTGCCATGGCAGGAACTGGCCAAACGCAGTGGCGCTGAGGTGATGCCCATCCCGTTAAGCGCCGATCTTCGCCTCGATGAAGCCGCTTTCGATGGGCTGTTAACCGAAAATGTAAAGCTGGTGGCCTTAAGTCACATATCCAACGTGCTCGGCACTGTGAATGATGTCAAAGCCCTGTGCGCCAAAGCCCGCGCCAAAGGTGCCCTTACCCTGGTGGATGGCGCCCAGGCGGTGGCTCACCGCGCAGTGGATGTGATGGATATCGGCTGTGACTTTTACGTGTTCTCAGGCCATAAAATGTATGGCCCCGATGGCGTGGGTGTGCTCTTCGGCCGCTTTGAGGCGCTCGATAGCCTGACGCCCCTGCTCACCGGCGGCGAAATGATTAAGACCGTCAGCTTCGATGGCACCCATTTTGGCGAGTTGCCAAACCGCCTTGAGGCCGGCACCCCGCCCATTGCCTCTGTGATAGGCCTTGGTGCCGCCATCGACTTTTTAAGCTCACTGGATCGCACGGCCCTCGAGCGCCACGAACAGCAGCTCATGAGCCTGCTCACCCAGGGGCTTGCCAGCATCCCAGCGGTTAAGCTTTATGGCACTGGCACCGAGACCTTTGCTTCAGAGGCACAGGCGCCAGAAGCCTCAAACAGCGGCGCCGTGGCCTTTAATCTGGGTGATGAGCATCATCAGGATGTCGGCATTTTGCTGGATAAATATGGCATTGCGGTGCGCTGCGGCCACCACTGCGCCATGCCGCTGATGGCAATCATGGGGGTGAAGGGGTGCTGTCGCGCCTCCATCGGTCTCTATACCAGCAAAGACGATATCGACCGTTTTATTGCGGCGCTCAAAGACTGCGCCGAGCTGCTGGGGCTGGATGACTGAGTCGACGCCGACCAGATTAAGTACATCATTTTCAGAGGACAGCATGTCTGATAAAAGCACAGCCGAGCGCCCACAGGCCGCCGACTTCGATGCCCGCCACACCGCCAGCCAGAAGGCATTGCTTGCCCTGGGCGAGCAGGTCGCGTCAGCCCCAAATTGGCAGGAGAAATACCGCGTCCTGATGCTCGGCGGCAAGGTGCTCACGCCACTGCCAGCCCAGTGGCAGCAGGAAGATGCCCGGGTACGCGGCTGTGAAAGTGCTGCCTGGCTGTATCACCATGCAAGCGCACAGGCAGGTGAACTGCGGCATTACTTTATTGCCGCCTCGGATGCCCGCATCGTCAATGGCCTGATTGCCCTGCTGCTGGGTCAGCTTTCCGGCCAGACGGCGCAATACATTACCGCATTCGATATTGAAGCTTATTTCAAAGCCATAGGCCTCGATGGGCAGCTAAGTCCTTCGCGCACCAACGGCCTTTACGCCCTGGCTCAGGCCATCAAGACCTTTGCCAGCCAAGGCGAAAATTGACTTATAAGGAACCGGCATGACTGACATACACAAGCGTTCGCTGCTCAAGGCCATGGGCGCAGGCGCCCTGTTGGCCGGACTGCCAATAGCAGGCCTGGCCCAACAGCTGGCAGGCTCAGACAAGCTCCCCAAAACAGCAGCCAAGCCACTGTTTATCGACGGTCTGTCGTTTTTACCGGATGACCTTGCCGATTTTCGCGCCTCTAAGCTGAATGCCTACCTTTGCGATATTTCCGCCATAGAAGAGGTGGTGCAGGAAGACGGCACAGTCAACTACAAGCGCACCTACAAGGCGTGCATGAAGTCCATCAGGGAAGCCGCCGCCCGGGTTGCCGCCAATCCCGATGTCCTGCTTCAAGGCCTTAGTGGCAGCGATATCACCCTTGCCCGCGACACAGGCCGCACCGCACTGTTTTTTCAAATTCAGGGCGCCGACTGCGTCGAAGAGCGGCTGTCGCAGGTGGATGAATTTTACCGCCAGGGCCTGAGGGTATTGCAGCTCACCCACCACTACGGCAACAGCTTTGCCGGTGGCGCACTGGATAACGACGAGCGCGGCGGCCTCAACCTGCCACTGTCACCCAAAGGCTTCGCTCTGGTGGATAAACTGAACGACAGCGGCATTTTGATTGATTTAAGCCACTCGTCCGAGCAAACAGCGCTGGATACCCTTAAAGCCTCACGTATGCCTGTGGTGCAAAGCCATGGCGCGGTGCGAGCCATCGTTAACCACGCCCGCTGCTCACCAGACTCAGTTATCCGCGCCATCGCCGACAGCGGCGGCGTGTTTGGCGTGTTTATGATGAGCTTCTGGCTCACCAATGACCCAGTGCCCACTACGGCGCATTACCTGGCTCAGCTTAAGCATGTGGCCAAGGTAGGCGGCATCGACGCCGTGGCCATTGCCAACGACTATCCGCTGCGCGGCCAGGAAAACCTGCTCAAACTCAATAATGACAACGCCGAAGGGGTGAAGGAATATCTGGACTGGTGGCACAGCCTGCGAGCCAAAAAGGTGCTCGGTTTTGACCATGAGCCGGTGCACGTGGTCATTCCCGAACTTAACCATATCGAGCGCATGTCACGCATTTACGATGCTCTCAAGGGTGCAGGCTTCAGTGCCAGCGACACCGATAAGATTGTCGGAGGCAACTGGCAGCGGGTATTGGAGCAGGTGCTGGTGTAAACGCCATGGCGAAGTGGTTGGCACGAGTTAGCAGAGAGTGTGCGGATTTGGACGCAATACGAATTCATTACCCTACCCACCAACATTTAGCAGGCTATTTAATAACGTAGAAAGCAGCCAACCTATAATGCCACCGCCCACCAAGCTGGGCACTTGGTTCTTTAGCTTACTTTTTTCTTTCAGCTCTTCGCTCAGATAGTCTACTTTTTCGGACTGCTTAGTAATTTGCGCTGAGAGCATATTAATTAACGAAGAGTCGACTCCTAATCCCAACTTCTCGATAAGCTGCCGTTCAGTAATAATTTTCGGCTTTCCGCTTTTCATCACGTATGGACTACCATCGGCAAATGCCAGAGTGTCGCTCTTTTGAATTTCAAGCAAATAAATGTTCTGAAGTCTGGCTTGATGACTACTACATTTCATCTCTACCCCTTCAAGAAGCTGCTCGCATTTTTCAACCAATTCGCTAGCGACATTTTGAAAGCCAGACCCGTAGCCTTTCTCCGAATATGCCCCTAGTAATATATTGCCGCCATGGTCATTAGCTATGGCAGACACGTACTTAGCAAGCTCTACAGGACTTATAGAGGCGGGTAATGGTATTTGGTCTTCATCATTGCAGGTCGCCATAAACCTTGAAGCCCAATCTTGGATTGATGTATCTACACTTTTTAGCATTCAAAATCCCAATATGAGGGTCCACTGATTTGATTGAGTTGAAGACCTATCGCCATTCGTATAACAGCTGCATAGTGCGCTTGCGTGTTATCTTCCACCTGGTGCACTGAGCGTCTCCACCCTCAAGCCACCGGAGAAAACATCACAACACACTGTTTTTCAATTTGATTTCCAACTTAGCAAATATCATCTGTGACTGAAAGTGCCCATGCGCGTATTTGCGCACTGGCAGTTCTTCATTCCGCTCATCTTGCCGATCTTCTCATGCCGCGCTTCATGCAGCTCTTCATGCCGAGCTAGATGTCAAAGCCGCTTCAACCGACACCTGCTGACGATGCAATCGGATTCAGGGCTTGGCCTGTACCGGTGCTAAAAAGCGTCCGCGTTTACCAAGCCACAGCAACATGGCAATCAGCACCAGCGCCACCAGCACCACAGTGACTATGCTATCCTCGGGCCCGACTGTGCCACCACTGAGCCAGTTGGGGCCGGTATAGCTGCTCTCAAGGGGGGCAAGCGCGCGCCAGTCGTCCAGCCCTGACAGCGGCAGTCCGGTGAGCAGCACCGCAAAGTTCCAGGCTGCATGGTTGGCAGCCACCACCCAAATATTGCGGCTTTGCACAAACAGCACTGTCCAGAAGGCACCTATCAGGGTGCCGGAAATCACGGTAACCACCAGCTCAGGCGTGCCCAGATTACTGTCGAGATTAGCGATGTGCAGCACCGAGAAAATCAGTGATTGCAGCCACAGCGCCGGCACCGTGCCCCAGGCGCTTTCCAGTGCCTGAAACATCACGCCGCGAAACACCACTTCTTCAATGGTGGCGGCGACCAAAATCACGCCCGCAACGCCAAACAGCGCGCTGCTGAAACCGCGATACTCATTGAGCTGATACACCCCGGTTGCAAACAGCAGCATTGATGCCAGCGCAATCATGGCAACCGCCAGCACTGTGCCAAGGGCAATGCTGGCGGGCCTGAGGGCAAGCTCTGTGGGGCGGCGCTTTTCAGCAACATGCACATAGCCCCAGTAACCCAGCAGCAAGCACACTAAAATGCCGCCACGGCGCAGCGCCGCAAGTTCGCTCTCCCCAAGCGACAACAACTTGGCCAAAATCGGCAACAGCCCAAAACGAAACAGCGCAATGGCGCCACCAACCAACACCGCTGCGATGAGGAGCTTCTGCAGCACGCCTCTCAACTTGTATAAATGTCCCTTCACATCCCTTGTCCTCAAATCCCTTGCCTTCAAAGCACTTGCCTTAAAATTCAGCAGCCGATCTTGCCGATAAATCTCTGGTTAGCTCGCCCTGCGTTATGCTCGCGCCGCACGTGCCGGTCTCAGCAGCCCAAATGCCAGGCCGTTTACCGCCGACAAACAGATAACGCACGCCGCACCGTTAACACTACTCAATTAATCGAGTAGCCACAGTAACTTAGAGTCGCTTGAGTTGACTACTGAAATTTAGAAAATACTAATATCCTACTGGGTTGAATACAGCTTCCAGCTGGTTAGAGGGATTAGCAAGGCTTGTCTTTAAAGGCTTGCTGCTCAGACTCGCCACGCCCACCGCTTTGCCATCAGTGGGCGGAATCAACATCTTGTCTATGGCTCTCCTTTAAAAACAGTAAAAATCCGTACTGACACATAAAAAGCCCGCAAATGCGGGCTTATGATTGCTAACCAGCGGGTACTGGCTATAAAAAATGTGGGTGGTTTTTACCGCTATCAGCTCACCAGTTCCCACTGGTATTTAAGGATGTAACTCGCAGAGGGGTGAGTAAGGTTTTCCGAGCGGATATCACTCGTATTGCCTTGAGAAAACTTGGTATTGACATCAGGCAGCAGTAAATTGACCGTTGTCGGTTCGAAAATATCGTCCTCGAGAGACTCAAATAAATAGTAAGCAACCAGACCCAATGCAACACCAACCACGGCACCAACAAGCACGCCGACAGGGCCACCAGCAGAACCCATCGAAATTCCCGCTGCCCCTCCGGCCGCCATTGCCGCTGCCACAACCAGTGCTTCCACCACTTCATGCACAGCATCCCACAGGGCACGCAGCGCCTCCAGAAACGCGCCGGAGCCATCCGATTCCGCCATCAGAAAAGTGGTACTGAAAGTGCGTGGCCATGGTCCGCCACGAGTTAAGTCAAACTCGACAAACTTGCGAGGCGGGCTAAAGCTTTTTGCCCGGCCTTTGCGGAAATTACCGACCCGAAAACCTGCTACCTCTCGGCGCTGATCGGTGCTATCGGCCCCCAAGCCACCCAGCCGGATATCATCCTCGCCAAAATCAGTGAGCTCCAGGCCAACATCATCGAGGCATTTCACCTTGATAATGTTAAGGCGCAACTTGGTAAACCCGCTCACAGCCACTGCTGCCGGACTGGCGGAAGCAGTAGAGTTTTTGCTGTCTGACAACATGGAATACGACATACCAAACCTGCGATAAAGGAGAGCTGCGTCTTTCTTCGCCACGGCTTCTTTAATCGCAGCCGTGGTTTCTGAGCTCAACTTTATCGCCTTAGCGCTCGTATCCATCGTGCTTAATTCGCTGAAAATGCCATTGCGGGCAAGTGATGGCTGAAGGCGCAAACGGGTAGCCAATGAGTCTCTGCGAACTAACGAGTGGCTTGTTGCGCCGCTTAGTTTACGGGCAGAGCGTATTTGTAGAGCACGCACTTGCCGAGGCTTAACGACCTGCCTCAGTTTAAGTACCTGAAGCGCAGCATTTTCCAGTGCGGCCTTGGCGGGCAGTGAGAATTTTGCCGGTTCGTGCAAATGGGCGGCGGCAGTTTCTATGCCCTCAATCGCGATGCGGCTTGCTTCGTTAGCAATTGCCTGTAAATCGTCAGGCAGGTCTCTGTCGTTGCATGTAATGATGTCCATTCTCTTATCTCCTTTTGATAACACAGCACTGAACCGGGCAAAAAAGCGTGCCCCGTTAGATGCTTGTATCCCTTTGGGCGCCAAACCTATTTAGCTGTTTTGTGTGCTTAACCCGCGCTCAGCCTGCCTGAATACAGCCAGGACTTGCCGGGAGGTTCGGAAATACCTTCCCACGCCAGGCCGCATTCCATGACGGCAGTCCCGGCAGCAATCCATTGCAATGAGTAGCCGCGGTAGATTCACATCGCGCTAGTCTTGGTGAATTGATGAAGGTCACAACAAAAGCCATACATACGCCTGGCCTTGTCGCTTTCCGAATTCCAGACTGTACAAGCTGCCATTTTACTTGCTTGATTTGGCTTTGAATTTAATGTGATTTTTTTGAATGGACGGATAATCAGAGGGTTACAGCTGTTGCTTTCACACGGATTGATTGCAAAACGGCCGACCGAGCCCAGAGTACAAATCTCTGTCACCTGAGTTACAATCGGATTTACATTCTCAAGTCGGGCTGTATGAATATGGAAATTCACCAGCGTAGCTCTGCAGAACAAACTCCCGGGACACCCCGCTCGAACCGCAGAATTCAATTCGATGAATTCGAATTTGTAACCTCGCCACCAGCGCTCTATTACCGGCAGCAGCGACTCCCACTGGAGCCCAAAATGCTGCAGCTGATGACCCTGCTGATTGAAGCCAGGCCGGAGCTTGTCAGCAAAGATACTCTTATGTCTGCGCTCTGGCCTGACACGATAGTGTCTGACTGGTCGCTTGCACGGCTGGTCTCCGATACCCGGAAGCTGCTGGATCAAACAGGCAATAACCAACCCCTGATAAAAACGGTTAGGGGCAGAGGTTTTTGCTTCGTGCCCGATGCCCATGAAATCATTGATGTCAGCTCGCAATTCGGCAACCGCAATGTCGACAGCATGGCCTTAACGCCTACGGATACGCTTGCTGGAAGGCGGAGTAACAGGTTTATTTGGATATTCTCGCTACTGCTTTTTATCACCGCATTCGTCGGTGTCCGCTATCTCACATCGCCAACTGAACCGGCAGCCCCTTCCCAATCTCTCCATGACAGTGTCCAGCACAGGCTGGATACCATGTTGGCGCTGCAACGTAGCCTGAAACTCACTAAAACCGCCTTTGAGGCTCAGGTGAGAAGGCGAGATGAGTTGGCAGAGGCCATTGCGGCCAAACAGCCTGAATTGATGAGCCTTGGCTGGGAGCAAAGACTTCGCCAATATCAGCCCCAATCCACCGCCGATGAAAAGTTTATTTTCGAGCAGATCCGCGCCTTTACCAGCGGGCCGCTACTCAAGGGCAACCGCGAGTTGCTTGCCCTGCTGGACAAGCATCCTGAGCTCTATGAGGAGATAGATTTGTTCCTGCAACTTCACAGCCACCTGCAGATCTGGCTGAATAAATACGATCAGGTATTCAGGCACCATCCTGAGATGGCCGTGCTTTATATTGGTGTAGAAGATGGGGTGCCTTTTCCAACTGAGATAGATAAGCAGGTGGAGGAATGGATTAATGCCAGGCAGACTTACACCACTGAATAATGTGCGCTGGTAGATTTTATGCTTAAGCAGGATGCAACTGACGCTCCATGGCTCAGGCTAGAGCCGGAAACCCGGAATAATAAAGCCCGCATTCGCGGGCCTTATTATTCAATGCAGGTGTTTCTCGCACGCCAAATCAGTGGCTGGGTTTGCCCTCGCCGAGCTTCTCGATAATCAGCACCAGAGCAATACCCGCAAGGGCACAGACGATGGCGAGCCCCAGCTGAGATGACTCGCCGCTAAGCTGCTCAAATCCCCAGGGCGACAGGTTTTGCTGTGCCAGTGGCACCTGCTCGCCATGTGAGTTGGTGCGCCAGCTTAAGGTTTCCTTCCAGGGCCAGATCTTGCCCAGGGTGCCCAGCATCAGTCCTGTGAGGAAGAAGAGGGTGGCATCATGGAATTTACGCAGCAGCATCGACAGCAGATGACTGAAACTCAAAATGCCGCAGATAGCGCCAACGGCAAAGCAGGCGAGGATATCGAGCTGTAAGCCCTTGGCCGCGGCGAGCACTGCCGGGTAGAGGCCGAGCAGCAGCAAGATAAAGCTGCCGGAAATACCCGGCAAAATCATCGCGCAAATAGCGATGGCACCGCCGAGGAACACATTCAGGTAGGTAGCCGGAATTTCGGTGGGGGTCAGCACGGTAATACCCCAGGCCACCACAGCGCCGAGGGCAAACAGCGCAATCCGCCCGGCACTGAAGCCTTTTACCTGCCGCAGCATATGCCACACAGACACCAAAATCAGACCGAAGAAGAAAGACCACACAGGAATGGGGTGATGCACCAGCAGGTATGAAATCAGTTTGGCGAGGCTGAAGATACTGGTGAGGATGCCACCAAACAGACACACCAGGAAAGTACCGTTGATGCGCTCCCAGGCTGCCTTGCCGCCTTCTTCACGTATTACCTTGATAAGCGAGGGGTTAATCGCCCTTACGCTGTCCAGCAGCTTATCCAGGATCCCTGTAATAAAGGCGATGGTACCGCCGGATACACCGGGCACCACGTCGGCTGCGCCCATGGCGAGCCCTTTAAAGTAGGTCAGTAAGTTGTTCACCCAATTCCCCAAAAAATACCGGCACTTGGCCGAAGCTGTGCTTATAGTGCCGCGAGTATAAAAGTGCCGCCGATTATATGTCGGCTCGGCGGCACCTGAAAATGAACTTTGCGTTAGCAAGCCAACAAAGCGCTGCTCACTGCCGTTTGCCGCCAGCTCAATGCCATGTATCGGTCTCGGGTACAGAGGCGCTTGCAGATGGTTAATGGCATGTTACACTGCGACAAAACAAACAGGCCAGACCAGTTGCTATCCCACGGTTTTTCCAGCAACTGAACAGGCCAGATAACAGCATGCAGCACACAACGACAGGAAGCAAAACCATGGCTGGCAACCCCAATAAGGTGATGGCGCTTTATCAAAAGCTTATCCCCTATCCCTTTGGCAGAATTATCTTTTCAAAAATGGTGGCCCGCATGGCGCCCTACTTTGGCACCATCAAACCGCTGATCACCGAGCTTAGACCCAACCACTGTGAATGCTTTATCAAGAAACGCAATGCGGTACACAACCATATTAAAACAGTGCACGTGATTGCCATCTGCAACGGCCTGGAAATGGCCATGGGCGTGATGGCCGAAGCCTCAATTCCGCCACATCTGCGCTGGATCCCCAAGGGTATGAGCCTGGATTACACTGCCAAGGCAGGCAGCGATATTCGCTGTGTGGCCGAGGTTCAGCCGCAAGACTGGCAGGAAGGTGACTTGCTGGTGCCCGTAACGGCTTACGACATCAACGATGTGGTGGTGGTAAAAGGCCACATCAAGCTGTGGATTTCGCAAAAGCCGCCTAAGGCCTAAGCCTCTTTGCAACGAAAAAAGACTGATTTCTCAGTCTTTTTTCATATCTATCTTAGCTAAGCCCCCCGCCTGGCCTTCGCTTTTCTGGCAGGCGCGCTTTTCATCATCGCTGAGTGGCCGCCATTGCCCGGGGGCCAAATCCGGGTCCAGCATCAGGGCACCGATGCGGCTTCGGTGCAAGGCAAGCACCGGGTTTTGAAAGCGGCCAAACATGCGCTTGATTTGATGGTACTTGCCTTCACAAAGCTCTACCCTCGCCTCACGCTCCCCCACAATGGCAAGCTTGGCCGGCAAGGTGGTAATCGCCTCTGTTTCAAAGTAAAAGCCGCGCTCAAAAGCAGCGATATAGTCCTCGGTCAGTGGGTTTGCCAGGGTCACCCAATACTCTTTGGTCACATGGGCACCGGGCTGCATCATCGACTCTGACCAGCGGCTGTCATTGGATAAGAGCACCAGTCCGGACGTATTCAAATCCAGCCTGCCGACTATGTGCAGCCCGGCTCTAATCGCCTCAGGGATAAGGTCGAGCACGGTTTTGTGCTCTTTGTCTTTGGTAGCCGATACCACGCCCACGGGTTTATGGAGCATCAGGTAACGCGGCGTCTCGGCGCGAAGGGCTGTGTCATCCAAATAAATCTGACTGAAGGGGCCGATTTGCAGCGCCATCTCAAGCGCTGGCTCACCATCCACTGTCACCCTTTCGGCTTTCAGTAACTCGCGTACCGCTTTTTTGGGGATATTAAGGGTTTTGGCCAGAAAGCTGTCGAGCCGGCCGCGGGGGGAAATCATAGCCAAGCGCCTTAGTCAGCAATCGCCGCTGTGATGCGATAGGCGCAGCGGCGCGCCCCTTCGACGATATGCTCGCTGCGCTCCACTGTCACCCCCTCGCCAAGCAGGCAGCGAAACAGCTCAAGCTCAGAGCGGCAAAAGTTCTGGCAGCTGCTGGCGGCCGCGCAGATAGGACAGTGGTTTTCGTACAGCCACCAAACATCCCCTTCATTTGCCACCGTCGCCATATAGCCTTCTTCAGTGCGAATGGCCGCCAGTTGCTCGAGGCGTCCGGCAAGGGTGCTGACACCCGCCATCCGCTCAAGGTAGGCCTGCTCGGAGGCGGCTTCGCGGTGGCTTATCAGGGCATCCATTCCGGCATCGCCAAAAATCACCTTTACCGAATCAATCAGCCTTAAGGTCAGCTCGCTGTGACGGTCGCCAAACTGGTTTTGCGCCGCATCGGTCAACTTCCAATAGCGCGCCGGGCGACCACGGCCCTCACTGATATCGTCATAGGCGAGATTGCCTTCGGCTTCCATGGCCTGCAGATGCTGGCGCACCCCCATGGAGGTCAGCCCCAGCGATTCGGCCAGACCAGCGGCAGTCATAGGCCCTTGCAGCTTCAGCAAATCGAGGATTTTTTGGCAGGTTTTCATCGTCTCACCCAATACAAAGCGCAGCTTGCTCTGGGTCTATTATCGTTAACCAAAGTATTAAGTAAACTTTTTTGTTTATTTTTAGCTTTACATAATTAAGTAAAGTGTTTACCTTACAAATTAATTTAGAAACAAAAAACTTTACTAATAAGGAAGGACCCCATGAAACTCAGCATCATCAACGGCAGTCAGCGCAAAGGTTCACAAAGCGGCAGAGTGGCCGAGTTTATCAAGACACAAAGCCACAGTTTCAGCGACGTAGAGCTAATTGAACTGGCTGATTATTCGCTGCCGTTCTGGGATGGCGACAGCCGAGATAGCAAGGGCGAAGACTGGGCTATCATCGAGGCCAAACTCAGTGCCAGCGATGCCTATGTTCTCATTACCCCTGAGTGGAGCGGTATGGCCACTCCCATGTTGAAACAGCTGCTGATGAACGCCAGTGTCCCTGTGACAGGCCACAAACCGGCACTGCTGGTATCAGTTTCATCCAGCGTCAATGGGGTGTTCCCGCTGGCAGAACTCATGGTAAGCGGCAATAAAAACAACAAGATGGTATTTATCCCAGCCAACGTAATCATCCGAAATGTCGAAGAGATGCTGCATCCGGTTGAAGGTAGCGCCCTGAGCAGCCGCGACAGCGCCATCCGCGAACGCATCACTGAATCAGTGTCTTTACTTGGCCGCTACGCCGAGCTGCTGTTACCCATGCGCAACTACCAAGACCCTTACGGCTACGGTATGTAACGGCAAGCTGGCAAATAATCAACAGCATCAGCGAGCAGGAGACTTCCATGAGACTGAATCAAATAACACTGAGTGTGACCGACATGGCGGCTGCGGTGGACTTCTATCTGGAGCTGGGCGCCATTCAAATCGTCGATACGCCCCACTATGCCCGCTTTACGTTGCCGGAAGGGGACAGCAGTTTTTCATTGCACCTGTGCACCGAAAAACCCGGCAGCGGCCACAGCCTGTATTTCGAAAGTGACCGGCTGGATGACTGGGTTGCCGAGCTTAAAACCCGCGGTATCACCTTTGACAGCGAGCCGGAAGATCAGCGCTGGCTGTGGCGTGAAGCCAACCTCAAAGACCCCAGCGGCAACCACATCAAGTTATACCACGCCGGTGACATGCGGCTTGATCCCCCCTGGCGGGTGACCAGGCGCAAACACTGACCAAGAACTATAAGCAATAAAACCGATACAAGGAGCGCACCATGGTACATCTGGAACACATCAATCTGGTCGTGCATGACCTGGAAAAGAGCCTCAGCTTCTACAAAGCCGCTTTCCCACATTGGCAGGTTCGGGGCGGCGGCAAAGGCAGCTGGTACGGCAAGCCGCGCCAATGGCTGCACTTTGGCGATGACTATCAATATATTGCGTTGAATAACGACGGCGAGGGTGAAGCGCGGGATCTGACCGGCCACCAGCCGGGACTGGCGCACTTTGCCTTTGTGGTGGCCTCACTGGATGCCCTGATTGCCCGTCTGGAGGAGGCTGGCTTTGCCATTGCCAAAGACGGCGCGCCGGATACGGGCCGACGTAATGTTTACTTTATCGACCCGGATGGCATGGAAGTGGAATTTGTCGAATACCTCAGCGATGAGCCTGCAATCCGTAACCAGTACCCTCAATAAACACCGGGTCTGTGTCGCAGTGCTCGCCTTCGAGGAACAGGCCTACGGTGGTGTCGGCATTGGCATTGGCTTCATGCAAACTCTCGTGGGCAAATACGTTGAGGCGAAAGCGGGTATCTTCGGTGAGCGGTTCGATGCGATAGAGCTTGCCGGGGTGGGTCATGGCTCTGTCTTTGGCGTTAAGGCGAACTTCAATGGTGGGTTCGCCGTCTTGCTCACGATAGCCAAACCACAGCAGCTCGCCTTCCAACACCTCAATTTGACTGAAAAAACCCTTACGGGTTTTGTGTTGGCACAGCAGCAACTCGGGTACGTCGTTACCGCCGAACACCCGGGTCGAACCGAGCGGAATATAGTTTTTTGGTACCAATGCCATGAGTCCCGTCTCCGGTACAGCTGAATTAACCTTTCATTAAGCCTACAATGGGATCATTCCCGTCAGCATCCGAACTCAAGTAATCCTAATGCCTTCAAGTTTACACCACCAACACAGTTTTATCCTGAATCGCGCCCATTTTGAAGAGTGCTTTGATGAATCTGTTTCCACGGCACAAGGCTGGCAGCCCTATGTGAAAACCATCGGCTTTGCCCTGATGACCTTTGCCCTGCTGGCAAGCCCTGTTCCGGCCTACCTCGGCTGGTTTTTTATGGGCCTGACTGTGGTGGAGTTTTTAAGTGTGCGCTATCGGCGCGCCTGGTGGTTGTGGCGCCAATTAATGAGCCGCGCTGCCAACAGCGATATCAAACTCACGATTACAGACACCAGTCTTATCACCGAATCCCTCGGCCAGCGCCGCGAGCTCAACTGGGATGCACTGGATGGTATCAGCCGTACCGAACGCGGCTATCTGTTACGTCAGGGTAAGGGGCGGCAGTATTTATCCCGCAGCGCCCTTTCCGATGAAGCCGCCGCCTTCCTTGAGCAACGCTTCGGCCTTGGCAGCGACTCAGTTGAAGTCGCGGCAACTGGCCATTAAGAAGGCATCCACGTATTCACCACCACGGAAGGCGTAGCCAATGGCCTCGCCTTCAATCACAAAGCCATGTCGTTTGTACAGTTTGATGGCAGCGTGATTATCGGTATAGACCTCAAGCTCGATACGGCGTACCGCCAGCCAGTTGTGGGCCAGCTCCAACATGGCGGCAAGCAGCGCTGAGCCCACGCCAATGCCCTGAAACTCCTCGCTCACCGCCATGCCCATATTGGCCACATGTTTACGCCGTGGACGGGTGAACACTTCCATGCCCGCCTGCCCTACGACCTCTCCGTCGATTTCAGCCACCAGGCTGTAGCAATTTTCGGGCAACTCACCCAGCCGTTTCTGCCAGCGCTCGAGCGACGGAAACGGATGTTGCAGGGTGTTGGCAAAGCAACTTGGCTGACTGTAGATGGCACAAATGGCTTCAATATCGTGACTGCCGCTGTGACGCACACTGATACGGCCATCGCTGGATTGATAAATTGGCGAGCCGTGTTCGCTCATATCAAATAATTCCCTTTAAAATAAATAAATTACTATGCCAGTTCTTCCCTGGGGTTCGCAAGCGGACTTATCCCCAATCCAAGGCAAAAAAAACTGACCGATAGCACGAAAATCTTGCGATTCCCAATATCGTTACTTGCTGTCACAATAGCGCCGCCTACGGGGAATTGTAAGGCTGCCGAGCGGCACCTTGGACCCGCACGGCTGTTATCCCAAAGGAACCCAACATGCGCACCCCCTCAGCAATCCTCACCCAAGCAGCCCTGGCTATGGCGCTTGCGGTCAGCTTTGCCGTATCCGCCGAAGAAGAACCCACCCTGGACCTGCCAGCAGCGCCCAGCGAAGATGTAAAACAAATCAAAGAGGTCTGTCTGGATCTCATCCTCGAACAGGAAGTGCCACGGGAAGAGCGAAACGAGTTTCTGCTGACCTGTGTTAACGATCAGCTGTTTGAGATGGGTTACCTGGCGGTAGAGGCTGCAGATTTAAAGTAAATCGCCTGCGCACTGAATAACAAACGGCCCCGAGGGGCCGTTTTTCATGGTTGCGTCACAGGCTCCTTGCCGTGCATGCCAAGCAATTGCAGGAGCGTCTTGGCATTGACGTGACAGGATTAGGATTTGGGTTTAATTCCCAGTTCGCGCTGCGTCTCCATTCCCAGCGCAATCATGGGGCAGCTCTGCTTTTGGCCTGCGCTGAACTCAGCCTTATTGTGCCAACCAAACCAGTTGCAGCCGATGAGGCTTTGCGCCACAGCGCCGCCAAGGGTGGTGCCCGGGCCCAAAATCATCATCCGGTCCGGGGCAAACTCTTTCACCGCCACCTGTACCGCTGCGGTGAAATCATAGGGCTCGGTAACCTGATGCCCGAGGGTGTAATCCCAGAGTTTTTCAGTGTCTGTGCTGTATTGGGTCCAGATGGCGCCGCGGCCATCCACCATGGGAATTCGGGGCGCTTTAAAGAGACTCTTTGGCAGCAATTTTTTGCCTTTGTCAGAGACCTCGGTTAACAGCGGTGAGTGAAAAGCACCGTGGTTATAAAGCCGCATCGGGTAACGCTCATCGATTTTCGGCAGCCGCGCTTCGGCAAGTTTAAGCCCCGCTTCGTTGCCCGCCAGCACCCTGAAACCACCGAGATGAATCGAGGTATACAGGGCGCAGCCTTCGGTGGCCTCGGCCTCATCAAGCAAGGCATCCAGCATTTGGGTCGCAGCGGGGTTCGTGTGCCAGTTATCATCCATCTCAGGATAAATCAGCTGCCCGCCGATTAAGCCATCCTGCATCATGGAGCCCATGGTATTGATAACGCCGATAGCGCCCTCTTCATCGAGCGCCCCGGCGCAGGCAAGGGCGATATACCAGCCCATGGAGTTGCCGGTCACCGCCACTATCTCGAAGCGATCCCGGTCGATATCCATAAAATCGGCCATGGCGCAGGCGTAAATAAGCGCCGAGGCATTTTCGCCCGGGGTATGCAGCTTGAAGGAGTACTTGTCCATAGCATCCAGTTCGGCAATGGACTTTTGTCCCTCGTGGCGACGAAACGCATCAATACCGGCAATAAAATCCTGCTTATCACCGTGCAGGCGTTTCAGGTATCCCAGCTCTTCTTTGTTGTAGCAGCCACGGCCGGGCGCAATAACCAGCAGCCGTTGTTTGGGTTGTGCGGTCATGCTGAAGCCTCCAAATCCACGACGTTGCCGACTTCACCCACCAGCGCTTTTGCGGCCGCCACTATGCTGTCCTTATTTGGCAGCGGCAAAGTGGCAGCATCAGCAAGCGGAATAAAGCAATCTTCGGCGTTAAGTCGCGCCACCGGCGGGCAGTCATCACCGAGCCGTTCGTGCAGCGCCGTGACTATGGCTTCAGAGACAGAGCCCGAGCGGCGACACTCATCCACCACCAGCACATGGCGACAATTGGCGGCGATATCACAAATGGCGGCTTCGTTGAGGGGCGCAAGGTAGCGCAAGTCCACCAGGGTGCAATTAATACCCGCCTCGGCCAGCGTCTTTTCGGCCTGACAGCTTAAGTAGTAGCCATTGCCGTAGCTGATGATGCACAAATCCTTACCTTCACCGAAGCGGCCGGGCTCGCCAAAGGGCAAAGGCCTGGCTTCACGTTCGGGCACATATTGTGCCGCCCACAGGCTGTCGCCGGTCTCATGCAGGTCGCGGGTCATATAGAGCGCTATTGGCTCAAGGAATATCACCAGCCGCTGCTCTTCACGGGCAAGACGCACACATTCCCGCAGCATGCCCTGGGCATCGGCGCCATTGGATGGACAGGCGAGGATAAGCCCGGGAATATCGCGAAACACGGTAAAGGAGTTGTCGTTATGGAAGTGACCGCCGAACCCCTTCTGATAAGCCAGACCCGCAATGCGGATCACCATGGGATTGGTGTACTGACCATTGGAGAAGAAAGGTAAAGTGGCCGCCTCGCCGCGAATTTGGTCTTCGGCGTTATGCACATAGGCCAAAAACTGGATTTCGGGAATGGGCAGAAGGCCATTATGGGCCATGCCGGTGGCGAGCCCCAAAATGGAGGTTTCATCCAGCAGGGTATTGATAACCCGGCTTGGACCAAAGCGCTCAACCAGCCGCGAGGTAACATGATAAACCCCGCCCTTTTTGCCCACATCCTCGCCGCAGATAACTATGTTGTCGTTACTTGCCATCAGCTCTGTGAGGGTCAGGTTAATCAGCTTACCCATGTGCACAGGCTTACCCAGCGACTGCTTGTCGGCCGCAAAAAGATTCGCAAAAGCTTCATCCCCCAACGTCTTCACAGCGCGGGGATTGGCAAGCCTCGGCGGCACCACACTCGCCATGGCACCTTCAGCGCTTTTAAGCTTGGGACGGGTGGCAGCCACTCTGGCGATGGCAGCAATCCGGCCTTTAAGCTCCTGATACATCGCGAGGATTTGCTCTGCGCTCAATACATCCGCCTCTATCAGCATGGCGGCGCTGCGAAGCAAGGGGTCCAACGCCTCGTTTTCAAGGATTTTCCCCTTGGGCAGATAGGCTATCTCGGCATCACTGCCGGCATGGCCCATCAGGCGCACTGTGCGCACATGTAAAAACACCGGCTGACGGTGGCTGCGACACCAGTGGGCCGCTTCTTTGGCCACCTTGTAGGTATCCAGCAAATCCAGTCCATCGCAACAAAAATACTTAAGCCCCGGCCTTTGGCTGAAATTGGCGCCAATCCAGCCCTTGGGCGTGGGGGTAGAAATACCTATGCCGTTGTCTTCACAGACAAACATCAGCGGCATGGGAATATTCTGAAACGCCGCCCAGCAGGCCGCATTAATAGCTGTCTGGGCACTGGCATGGTTGGCCGAGGCATCACCAAAGTTACACATGGCGATGGCATCAGGAGGCAAGGCCCCTTCAACACCAAGGCGCTCGGTGAGTGGAATACTCAAGGCCACACCCACCGCCTTGGGCAGGTGGGAAGCAATGGTCGAGGTTTGCGGTGGAATATTGAGTGACTTGCTGCCCAGCACCTTGTGGCGGCCGCCGGAGATGGGGTCTTCGCATGAGGCCGCGAATGACAGCATCATGTCCCACAGTACGGTTTCCGCTGCCTCATGGCGGCTACGTTCCACCATAAAGGCGCCGCTGCGGTAGTGCAGCAATGCCATGTCGCTGGTATTGAGCACAGCGGCGATGGCGGCGTTGCCCTCATGCCCCGAAGAGCCAATGGTATAAAAGCCTTCGTTGCGGGCACGCATCCGCCGCGATTCCAAATCCAGCAGGCGGCTTTTTAATTGGGATTCAAAAATCCCCACAAAGTCGGCATCACTGAGCCCAAGGCGGCGATGATCCCAGCCCTGGGTGTGTTCGAGAAAGGCCTCGATGCGGCCGCTCTCCAATGCCTCAATAAACTGCCGCTCGACGGCAATAGCCCTGTCTTCCATGCTTATCCCTCACTGAATGAACATCCCTCACTGGGTGAACGATACAAAAGCGGGGGCGCGCGGCCCCCGTTTTCCCATCAGCAAAATGCCTGCAGATCGGTTTGGGCACGGCCCAGGATCAGGGCATGGATGTCGTGGGTGCCCTCGTAGGTATTCACAGCCTCGAGGTTCATCACATGGCGGATTACATGGAATTCATCGCTGATGCCGTTGCCGCCGTGCATATCGCGGGCGATGCGGGCAATGTCCAGCGCCTTACCACAGGAGTTGCGTTTAATCAGAGAGATAGCCTCTACCGGCAGGGCGTCGGCATCCATCAGGCGGCCAGCCTGCAGGCAGGCAAAGAGGCCGGTGGTGATCTCGGTTTGCATATCGGCCAGTTTCTTCTGATACAGCTGATTGGCGGCCAGCGGTCGATTGAACTGAATACGGTCCAGGCCATACTGACGGGCCGCATGCCAGCAGAATTCGGCGGCGCCGAGGGCGCCCCAGGCGATACCGTAGCGCGCCTTGTTCAGGCAGCCGAATGGCCCCTTAAGGCCTTCAACGTTTGGCAGCAGCGCATCTTCGCCCACTTCCACATTGTCCATCACAATTTCGCCGGTGATGGAGGCGCGCAGGGAGAACTTACCCTCAATCTTCGGCGCCGACAGGCCCTTCATGCCCTTTTCGAGCACAAAACCACGGATGGCGCCATCAAGCTTGGCCCACACCACAAACACATCGGCAATGGGTGAGTTGGTGATCCACATCTTGGCACCGGTAATACGATAGCCGCCATCAATGCGCTCGGCGCGGGTCTTCATGCCGGCGGGATCCGAGCCCACATCCGGCTCGGTAAGACCAAAGCAGCCCACCCACTCGCCTGTTGCCAGCTTGGGCAGGTACTTGCGGCGCTGCGCTTCGGTGCCATAGGTGTAGATGGGGTGCATCACCAGAGACGACTGCACGCTCATGGCCGAGCGATAACCACTGTCGACCCGCTCGATTTCACGGGCCACCAGCCCGTAACTGACATAATTGGCGTTGGCGCAGCCGTATTCTTCAGGCAGCGTCGCACCAAGCAGACCCAGTTCACCCAGCTCGTTCATGATTTCGCGGTCGAAATGTTCTTCTCGATTCGCCATCAGCACCCGCGCCATCAATTTGTCCTGGGCATACTCGTGCACCATATCGCGGATCATCCGCTCTTCTTCGGTCAGCAGGGAGTTGAAGTTCAGTGGGTCTTGCCAGTCAAATTGCACGCGGGCCATAGGGTCGTCCTTTGTTGTGTCTTGTTGTTTGCTGGCAGCTTGGATGGCCAATAGCAGAGGCCTCAGCGCCACTTGTGATTTGCACTAGCATAGGCATAATCAATCATTAGGAAAAATATTCTTTTTCTCTTACTCCCATAGAATTTTTCTATACCTTACGCGCAGGGAAAGATGAATCTTAAGGCCTTGAATTACTTCGTTGCCGTGCTCGAAAAAGGCAGTATCAGCGCTGCCGCCAAGCACTGCTACATCGCCCAGCCGTCGATTTCGGCGGCCATTGCTGCGCTGGAATCCGAGCTCGGCGTGCAGCTGTTTGCCCGCCACGGCAAGGGCGTCTCGGCCACCGACGCAGGCATGCGTCTGTATCCGCTCGCCAAGCGGCTGTTGAACGAGTCCAAAGCCATTCAGTCGCTGTTTTCCAAACCCGAAACCCAGGTGCCGTTTCGACTGGGGCTTATCCGCTCCCTGGGCGTCAATCGAATGAGTATGCTGCTTAAAGACTTCACAGCCGCCTGCCCAGACATGGATTTAACCCTGGTGGAGCCCAGTGAAGAGTGCGATGGGCGCATCATCACCACCGCCGACCTGACCCCCAACGAAAGCTTTCAGGCCATGTGGCACGACACCTATTTGCTGGCCATTCCCCCTTCCCTCAGCCTGGCGCTGAAAAACAGCATCCGACTCGAAGATCTGCAGGGGCAACCCTTTATTCACAGAGCCCCCTGCGAGGCCCTGACAAGTCTGCAACAATTGCTGGATATGGAAGGGATAAAGATGCAGGTGCGGGCCCGAATTCAGACCATCGAATATGCGGTGGGTTTGGTGGCCGCCGGACTCGGCATTGCCCTGGTGCCTGCCATACCGGCGCTGCTGGATCAACAGGATATTGTGTTCCGGCCGCTGGCGGACATCGAACTTAAGCGCACGGTTGGGCTGGCGTTGCCCCTGGGCCGAGCACAAAGCGTGCAACAACGCCAGCTTTCCGTGCTTTGCAAGCTGTGCAATTAACCTGACAGTTACCGGATTAAGACACAGGTATCAATTTGCAACTGCCAAAGTTTAACCACTGGTTTGACTGAAATTAAATGATACTCTGTTGCCATAAATGTTAACGAGAACCCAGTGTCAGACACTAAGATGAAGTCATTGTTTTGCGGTTTAATATTGTCGGCAATCAGCCTCTCGCCACTGGCAGCGCGGGCCGAATTGGTGTGCGATGACACCACCGACTGTATCACCAAGGGTAGTTGGGATTTGGGCATCGCCTTCGGCTATGGTCAGAAAACCAATCCGCTCAAAGACTTCAAAGACATCCCCATCTATGTGTTGCCCACCATCGCCTACTACGGTGATAACTGGTTTTTCGACAATGGCGCTGTGGGTTACACCCTTACCGAGCAGGAACGCTTCACAGTGAATCTGGTTACCGGCTTTTCCAGCGACCGCGCCTTCTTCTACCGCTGGGATCCGTCCAATATCTTCCTTGCCGGCAGCTCACGCAGCTTTGAACAGAGCCCGTTCAGAAGCTTGCCGATACAAATGACGGCTGAGTCCCAACAAATTGGTGAACTTGAATCACGCCACTTTACTTACCTTGGCGGAGTTGAGGCGTACGTTTACAACCGTTTCGGCACCTGGCGACTCGCGCTTTTGCATGATCTATTCGATGTGCACGACGGCATGGAAGGTCAGGTAAAGTGGAACTACCATCTGGCTCACAAAAACTTAAGCCTTGATTTTGCAGTATTCTTTGACTGGAAAAGCCAAGAAGTTGTGAACTACTACTATGGCGTACGGCCATCGGAAAGTGCATACTGGAGCGACAAATACCGGGCAGAAGACGGCTGGAACCGCGGTGCGGAACTCACGGCCCGGTACCATCTGACGCCTGAATGGGAACTGCTGATGACAGCCCGCTACACCCAATTTGCCGACACCATTGCGGCCAGCCCGCTGCTCGATGAAGACGATAGCTACGCCTACCTGATTGGGGCCGCATACAGGTTCTAGCACCTTTGAAAGTCTATGGCCGCCTCCTGTGTTTACTGCCACTGTTAAGCCCATCCGGCCTGGCAGCGACCAAAGACGCCGATAAAAAGTCCAGCAGCCTGGAACTGACCCCCAGCCTGTGCCTGTTTAATCCCCAGTCCGAGCGCTGTGACATTCGGGTCACCCTCACCTGGTTGTCACAGCAGCCGGTGTGCATCGAAGTGGATTTGCCTCAGCTGCAACGCTGGTGCATTAAGGACGAGCAACAAGACTCGCTGACATTGGATATCAGCACCGACAAAGACGTGCATTTTGTGATGCGCGATCAACAGAGTAATCAGCCGCTCGCCGACGCGGTACTCAGAGTCAAACCCCTGAGCGAACCCCAAACCCGGCGGCGCTTTCGTAACCCATGGAGTATCTTCTGATGACGACACAAGCACCACACCGAGTTTTGCTGGTTGAAGATGATGTGCGCCTTGCCAATCTTATCGTGGATTACCTCAAGGCCAACGGCATGCATGTGGAGCTGGAGCGCCGTGGTGATACCGTGCTGACCCGCCTGCTGAACTACAATCCGGATATCATTCTGCTGGACATCATGCTGCCCGGCATGGACGGTTTGACCCTGATTGAAAAGCTGCCCGACTACTTCGCTGGCCCCATTCTGCTGATGAGCGCCCTCGGCTCCAACGAAGATCAGATCAAGGGCCTGGAACTGGGCGCCGACGACTATGTTGTCAAACCGGTTGACCCGGCACTGCTGGTTGCCCGTATCAACAACCTGCTGCGCCGCCACAGCGCGCCGCCCAAGCAGGAAAGCCATTGCCTCACTTTCGGCAAGCTGAGCATTGACCCGCACACTCAGACCATTCGTCTGGGCGAAAAGGAAGTGGATCTGACCAGCCATGAATTCGAGCTGCTGTGGCTGCTGGCCTCTCAGGCCGGTCAGGTGCTGAGCCGTCAGTACATCTACCATTACCTGCTCAATATCGACTTCGATGGTAAGGACCGCAAGATAGATGTGCGCATCTCGCGTCTGCGTAAAAAGCTCGACGACAACCTGGAAACCCCGTTCCGCATCAAGACCGTGTGGGGTCAGGGCTATCTGTTTGCCCCCGAGGCCTGGACCAACTGAGTCGTGAAACGCCTCTTCCTCAGCCTGTATCTGCTCCTGTGTCTGTCTATCCTCGGGATAGGCTGGACACTGGACAGCCTCTGGCACCACAACGTGGACGACACCACGGCTGAGGACGCACCTTTTTTGGCTCTGGCGCAAATTCTGGCTGATATGCCAGCAGATGAGCGCGCCCAACACCTTAAATTGCTCGACGAAAACCAATCCCTGCCACTGACATTGGTGGATGCCAGCCAGGTGGCGCTGTCCAGCAACACCCCCCTTGGCAGCGACAAAGTCTTTACCATAGCGCTGGATGACAACAAGGAAATGCGCCTGGTACGCATTGGTGAGCAGGTGCTGATGGCAGGCCCGCTGGAGATAGACCCGCGGGAAGATCTTCGCGGCCTCTTTACCCTGTTTTTCTATTTGATGCTGGCCGGGGTGGCACTGATTTGGGTGTGGCCACTGTCGCGGGACATCCGCATTCTGCGGGAAGCCACAGAGGCATTCGGCCGCGCCAAGTGGGACACCCGCATCGCGCTTTCCAGCCGCTCGCAAGTGGCAAGCCTCGCCGATACCTTCAACGAAATGGCGCGCCATATCAGTGCCCTTATCGACAATCAAAAGCACCTGACCAATGCGGTATCCCACGAAATCCGCACCCCGCTGGCGAGGCTGAAGTTTGCCCTGGCGCTGATGCCCACCTACTGCGGCGAAGGCAGCGACGAAGACAAACGCAATGCCTTTCTTGCCGATATGCAGATGGATATCAAAGAGATGGAGCAGCTGCTATCCGAACTGCTCACCTTTGCCAGCCTGGAAGCCCCCAGGGAAGAGCTGGAGTTTGAGCGCACCAATCTATCGGCGCTGACCCGCCAGACGGTGGAACGGCTTAAAACCCTTGCTGCCACCCCCATTGAGCTGCAATTGCCCACAGAGGATGCCACAGCACCTGCCGACCCATCGCTGATTGAGCGGGCGCTGCAAAACCTTATCACCAACGCCCAGCGCTTCGCCCAGAGTCGAATTCTGGTTGGGCTTGAGCGTCATAATGGCCGCTGGCATCTGTGGGTGGAAGACGATGGAGAGGGGATCCCGGCGCAGGATCAGGGCAGGATTTTTGAACCCTTCTACCGGGTCAGCAGTGCCCAGAATGGCAACAAGGGCCATGGTCTGGGGCTGGCGATTATCAAGCGTATCATGCAGCGCCATAAAGGAAGCGTGGAGCTTGAAAGCAAGCCCGGCAAAACCCGCTTTACCCTTATCTTACCCACCAAGCCTTAAGGGCGGCCAGGCTGAGACTGAGACTGAAGCTGAGATTGGGCTGGAACCGAAGCCTGGGGCATTAAGGTACAACAACGGCAGCTCAATCGAGACTGAAATCGCCCAAATCGAGCTCGGGCTCATCCTTAGCGTCATCATCCAGTGCCAGGGTGGCGTTGGCGGCGCTGCGTTCGGCCTGTAAGGCTTCCTGCTTTGCCTTGTAAAGCGCGTAGGCGCGGCGCCGTTTGCGGTCTTTGCACAGGCGGATCACTTCGGTCTTTTGCGCATCCGACATTTGTTGCCAGTTAAAACGCTCGTCCCTGCTTCGAAAGCAGCCCAGGCAATAGCCACGGTTGTCACTCTGACACACGTTAATACAAGGGCTTGGAATTTCGAAAAAAACTAATTGTTCCATGGACAAAGGCGAAGATTAGCGTATCCGCTAGGTATAACATCAATCCCTTAAAAAGGCGAAATAATCTACAACCCAAGACTTGCCAGCGTCCGCCCCAAGGCGCAGAGTAGGAAAAAACCAGGGAGACGGCCCATGAAAAAAAGCTTACTGATTTTATTGTCTTTGCTGCTTACCGCCTGCCAGAGCAGCCCCACCACAGACTACGACCCCAAGGTGAATTTTGGCGCGATGAAAACCTTCGCCCTGCTGTCGCCGCCCCAAACCACAGACCCCCTCAGTTCCGAGCGCATTCGTACTTCGGTGGAACAAAGCCTGCTGGCCAAGGGCTTCAGCGAAAGTGCCACCCCCGACTTCAAGGTAACCTGGGCATTTGAAACCGGCAGCAAGCCATCAGGCTCAGGGCTGTCCATTGGCCTTGGCAGCGGCTCATGGGGCCGCTCCGGCGGCGTAAGCCTAGGCACCAGCGTCGGTATTCCACTTGGCGGCGATAAGCTGTATCAGCTTATCCAGATTGATGTATTGAGCAGCGGCGCCGATAAACTCTTGTGGCGCGGCAGTGACGGCTTTGAGTTCAGTGAAGGCGGCGATGATAAGGCCGACGCCACCCAGGCAACCGTCGATAAAATCCTGGCGCTGTTTCCGCCCAAATAGCAACGCCTCGGCTAACCAAGCCATCAAAAAGCCGCCTCTTGGGTGGCTTTTTTGTTTGGCGTTATTCGTCCTGATGGGCGTTAACAGTGCGCCCACTGGCCCAGGCTTTAAGGGCGAGAATTTTCTCCCGCATCACCACCGACAAAGGCCGGGTACGGGATAACTCTTCGAGGATAATGGCTTGATCCACAGGTTGCTGACGACTGGCCGCTGCATAAATAGCAGAAATCACGCCTTGTTCAATCTCAGCGCCACTGAAGCCATGGCTTGAGCGCGACAAGAGCCCCAGATCCATGTTGGTCACATCCACCCCACGCTTCTTGCAGTGAATAAGGAATATCGCCTTACGGATTTCTTCATCGGGCAGATCCACAAAGAAGATTTCATCCAGACGGCCCTTACGCATCAACTCAGGCGGCAGCGCCTGAATGTCGTTGGCGGTGGCCACCAGAAACACATCGCTCTTGCGCTCCGCCATCCAGGTCAGCAGCGCCCCGAGGATACGCTGCGAGGTGCCTTCATCACTGCTGCCGCCGCTGATCCCTTTCTCGATTTCATCAATCCACAATACACAGGGCGCCATCAAATCCGCCAGCTCCAGCGCCTGACGCAGGTTCTTTTCGGTTTCGCCTATGTATTTGTTATAGAGCGCGCCCATATCTAGCCTGAGCAGTGGCCGCTGCCACACACCCGCCACCGCCTTGGCGGCGAGACTCTTACCACTGCCCTGCACCCCAAGCAGCATGATGCCCTTGGGCGGCGGCGCGCTGGCATCTCTGCCCGCCGGAGCGCGGGCCTTAAGCCATTCTTTGAGGTTATGCAGTCCGGCGATATCGGCAAAGCTGCTGGTGTCGTATTCGTATCTGAGCACACCATCCATGTCCATCAGGCGGAACTTGGCCTGATTCACCCGCTCCACATCGTCGCTGGTGATGGCGCCATCGTCCACTATGGCTTTATGGATTAGCCTGCGGGCATCATCAAAAGTCACGCCGCGCAGGTTATCGGCAAGGCGGGACACAGCCGCTTCATCCACGCTGAGGGGAATGCCCTGACGGCGCACCTTGTCTATCTCTTCCACAATCAGGTTTTCGAGCTGGTTCTTGCTCGGCAATGACAGCCGGAAATGGGCACAGTAACGGCGGATTTCCGGCGGAATATCAAAAGCATGACTTACCAGCACCAAGGTATGCTTCAGGGCGTCGTACTCAAGCGCGATTTCTTTCAGCAAACGCACATTGCGCGGCGCATCCTGCACAAAAGGATGGAAGTCGCACAGCACATAAATGCCCTGCTGTTGGGTGGCTTTAATTTGCCCGAGCAGATCGCCGGGATCGGCATTGAACTTCTGCGTGCCCATGTCTTTATCGACCCGCGACAGGCCACTGGTAATCGACCAGGTAAACAGCGGCTGATACAGGGTGGCAGCAACCCGTTTGAGCAGCTCAATCACCCGATACTCTTCATAGGTTTCAATCACCACTATGGGCGTGTTCGACCGTAAAACTGCTGTTAAATCCTGTACATCCTGCATCTGCTTTTATCCGTTCAATAAAAAGGGGGCTCAGCGAGCCCCACGATTATGCGTCTAAATCCCCCGGCAAAACAACGCCGGGGCCTGAGTAGCCTGTTAACGCCCTTCGGCAAATAGCCTTGGCCGGGCTGTTAATGCCCTTCGGCAAATAAATAGTTAAGCCAGCCCTGCATCCGCAGCAGCACTTTACGCATCACAGCCACATGGGAGAAATGGTCGGTGTAGATAGCCGCCTGCCCCGCCACCCCAGCCGGGAACTGGCCGATTTCTTCCGGCTTATCAAACTCAATCATCACCAGTACCCTGCCGCGCTGGAACAGCCGCGCCGATGACTGCAATTGCCCGGTGGACTGCACTTCACCTTCGGCCATGGCCGGCAGCACCTGAGCCACCCTGCCATGAAACACCTGGCCAGGGGCGGCATCGAGGATCACCTCGGCTTCATCACCGGCCTTGAGGCGCAGCAAGGAGTTTTGCCAGAAGGCGCCCACAAAATAACGCTGCTCGTCAGGGATAAAGCTCATCACCGGCCGAAGCGGCATAGGCACCACCACCATTCCCGGACGCAGCGCCATATGGGTGACCATGCCATCGGTTGGTGCACGCACCACAGATTGTTCGAGGTCAAACTCGGCCTTGGCCAGATCGGCGCGGGCCGCCGCTACCTTGGTGTTTACGCCATCGATATTGGACTCGTAGGCCAGACGCACCCGCATCTCTTCGGCCTTGGCTGCCGTGAGCTGGGCTTCAGAGGCAAGGTACATCTGCCGCTTGTTATCCAGCTCAAGCTCGGTAAAGGGCGAGTTGGCGCCGCCCTTTTTACGACCGGCCTGATAACGATTGTACTCGGCCTGGGTTCTGTCTCTGTCGGCCTGGGCACGCTCAACACTGGCCTTGGCGGTTTCCCAGGCGGCTTCCAGTTGCGGCACTTCCTGTTCGGCCGCTTTCAGGGCCGCACGCTTTTGCACCAATGCCGCTTCAAACGGAGTGGGGTCGAGCCTGAACAGTACATCCCCTTGTTTTACCGGCACATTGGGCTTTACCGCCACCTCGTTCACCTTACCGGTCACCAAGGGATTAATGGGCACAGACACAAAGTATTCCCGGGCAAAGCGGCTGTAAGGGTGGTTGTAGTTCATCAACAGCAGCAAGGTGCCAATCAGCACTATGCCGCCCAGCACCGCAGTGGGCACAGTCCACTTGGTCAGGGGGATTTTGAAGACTTTGAAAATCACCACGCAAAACGCGGTGTAGGTGAGGATAAGCAGCAGATCCATGGTTATTCCTCCCCTGCCTTGGTGGATGATGGCGTATTCAGCGGCGCGTCGCTCGTCTTGGCGTTGGCTGCGGATTGGCTGGCTGCGGATTGGCTGGCAGCGCTGGCTTTGTCCAGCTCCAGTGCCTGCAGGCGATTTTCAAGCTCCAGCAGATTGGCGCTCAGCTCTTTCACCTTTTCTTCAAGCTCCAGCTCGCGCTTTACCACAGTGCCAAACCCCCAGCCGCGGTCTTCGCGGTAGAGGGTGGCCCAAATCCACAGGAAGGGCCAAAGCACATGCAGGGTAAACAGGCTCACCCATCCGGCGATATGCAGGGCATCCTGTTGTGGGTGATTGCGTTTTTTCGCAATTTCGTAAGGGATATCGTGAATAGCAATAATGCCGTAGAAAATCACTATCACCACAAAGAACAGCAGCCCCAGGGCAAAGTAGTCCAAGAACACAGACACCTCCATCGATGCCAATTGATTTGATTTTGTTACCAAAGGGTAGCGCAATTTGCAGCATCGATACCAGAATCCAGCGCAATAGTTTTGCAATTTCCGTTTGATTTTTCCCACATTTTACGAATGCCAGCCCAACACTTTCCGCCAAGACGGGTTATGATTTTGACTGCCAACAAAAACGAGGTAATTAAACCATGATAGGCACCCCCTACACCCCGGGCGCAACCCGCGCCATGTTGCTGGGCTCAGGCGAGCTGGGCAAAGAAGTGGCGATTGAGCTGACCCGGCTTGGGGTTGAGGTCATCGCCGTTGACCGCTATCCCAATGCGCCGGCCATGCAGGTGGCCCATCGCAGCCATGTGATCAATATGCTGGATGCCAACGCGCTGAAAGGCCTGATTGCCACAGAGCAGCCCCATCTGGTAATCCCGGAAATCGAGGCCATTGCCACCCAGGCACTGGTGGAACTGGAAGCCGATGGTTTGAAGGTGGTGCCCACCGCCCGGGCCACCCGACTGACCATGGACAGGGAAGGCATTCGCCGCCTGGCCGCCGAAACCCTGGCCTTGCCCACCTCACCCTATGTCTTTTGCGACAGCCTGGCTGAGCTTGAAGCCGGCATCGACACAACCGGTATTCCCTGCGTGGTGAAGCCGGTGATGAGCTCGTCCGGCAAGGGCCAGAGCGTGATCCGCAGCCATGAAGATATTCAAAAAGCCTGGGACTACGCCCAAAGCGGTGGCCGCGCCGGCGAAGGCCGCATCATAGTCGAAGGCTTTATCGACTTTGATTATGAAATCACCCTGCTGACCATCTCGGCGATAGACGGCATTCATTTCTGCGCCCCTATCGGCCATCGTCAGGAAGACGGTGATTACCGTGAGTCGTGGCAGCCACAGGCGATGAGCGCCCTGGCGTTGGAGCGTGCCCAGAGCATTGCCCGCGCCGTGGTGGAAAACCTGGGCGGCTACGGCCTCTTCGGGGTGGAGCTCTTTATCAAGGGCGATGAGGTGTACTTCTCGGAAGTGTCGCCAAGACCCCACGACACCGGCATGGTTACCCTGATAAGCCAGGATCTGTCTGAATTTGCCCTGCATGTGCGCGCCATTCTCGGCCTGCCGATTGGTGAAATTATCCAGCAAGGCCCCTGCGCCTCGGCCGTGGTGCTGGTGGAAGGCGACTCCAGCAACATAGGTTACTCAGGTCTTGCCGACGCCCTCGCCCAGCCAGGGACCCAATTGCGGCTGTTTGCCAAACCCGAAATCCATGGCCGCCGTCGTCTTGGGGTGGCTCTGGCCCGCGCTCAGAGTATCGATGACGCCGTGGCCCGCGCCCTGAAAAGCGCCGCCTGCATCAAGGTGCACTTTAACTAAGCCAGGTCTGGGCCTGTGCCTGGATCTCGGCTTTGGCTTGGATCTGAGCCTGAATCTGATTCTGAATCGACCGCAATAGAGCTGCCCCATCAGGCAGCTCTTTTTATTCTGACGCCCTGCAAACTGCCGCTTATTCCCATTACCGATAACAACCGCCGCTCCCAAGCCTTCCGCCCAGCAGCCCATTCAGCAGCTCGCCGGCCCCCTTCAGTTACAACGCCGCCCCCAATCGATCGCGGATTTGTAAACAATGTAAAGCCGATTCAATTAGTAATAGTTCTCAATTAGATTTGAGCCACAATTTGCTGCTACTTCATTCGTATCCATGTCTGTTTCATTGCGCCCGGGTAAGTGGGCGCTGTCCGTCGCCCGTACCCTGCATATTTATGTGTCGATGGCGCTGCTGCTGTTGATGCTGTTTTTCGCCTTCACCGGCATCACCCTCAATCACCCGGATTGGTTTGGCGCATCCAACGCCTTGCGGGAAGAAACCGAGCAACCGCTACCCGACTTTTTGTTACCGGTCGAAGCCGATTCCGCCGACTGGCAGGAAGCCGCCGCCCACTGGCTCGCCAGCGAGTGGCAGGCCAGCCGCCAGCAGGTGGAAGTGAGTGAAGATGAATTGCTGCTGGTGCAAAAAGGCCCCGGACGCTACCGCTCAGTGCTGCTGGATACCGAAGCGGCTGTGGTGGTGGCCGAATCCCTCGACTATGGCCTGGTTGCGCTGCTGAACGACCTGCACAAGGGCCGCAATTCCGGCGCTGTGTGGAGCTGGGTAATCGATTTGAGTGCGGTGCTGATGTTGCTGTTTTCCCTTACCGGCGCCTTTTTACTGTTACCGCAAAAGCGCCGCCTCAAGCGCTCGCTGGGGTACATGACGGCCGTCAGCAGCGTCTGCATCGCCATCTACTGGCTGTTTATTCCTACCTGAGGACCTTATGAAACTGAAGAGATTATCGCTGGCCGCGCTCTTGTGCCTGCCTCTGCTGGCACAGGCCAATATGGAAGTTGAGCTTAGCCTCAGTGAAATCACCACCGGCCAATATCACAGGCCCTACACCGCAGTGTGGGTAGAAGATGCCAAAGGCCAGTCGGTGAAAACCATCGCCCTGTGGGTTCAGCACGACGGCCACAAGTGGTTTAAAGACATCCGCCGTTGGTGGCGCAAGGCCGGGCGCGATAACCCCGCCATGGTCGATGCCATCTCCTCGGCTACCCGTCCGGCGGGCAAATACCGCATTGGCTGGGATCTGAGTGACGACAGCGGCAAACCACTGCCCGATGGTGACTATCAGCTGTTTATTGAAGTAGTGCGGGAACACGGCGGCCGCGAGCTTATCCGCCACAAGTTCAGCCTGCCCGGCGAGAGTTTTGACAGCCCCCTGGCCGCCACCACGGAAACCGGTCCGGGCCACATTCGTTTCACCCGTTCAGCCACCCGCTAAGGAGCCCCATGAAATCACTTATTCCGCTGAGCCTGTTGCTGCTCGCCCCCCTCGCCCAGGCCCATGACCGCTGGATTTTACCGAGCCATTTCAATGTCTCCGCCGAAGACGGCAAAGGCGTGTGGCTGTCGGCCGATGTCAGCGCCAGCAATCAGGTGTTCGAGTTCGATAAAGCCTTCGGCGCCGAAGATGTGTTGATCATTACCCCCGCCGGTAAAACCGAGCGCCCCAGCTCCAGCTACCGTGGCAGCCGCCGCTCTGTGTTTGACTACCTGCTGGCCGAAGATGGCACCTACAAGCTGACCAAGGAAGCCAAGCCAAGGTACTTCTCGCGCTACAAAGTCAAAGGTCAGGACAAGCCGGTGCGCAGCAGCGTCGATAAAGAGAGCACCCGCGCTCAGATGCCCAAAGATGGCTACGAGCTTGAAGGCGCACTGTATTTCTCCCGTATCGAATCCTTTGTCACCCTGAATAAGCCCTCAGATAAGGCATTCAGCCCAACCGGTGAGTATCTGGAGCTTGTGCCGCTGACCCATCCGGCCGACTTTGTCGAAGGTGAGCCAATCAGCCTGAAACTGCTGTACAACGGCAAGCCCAAGGCGGGCGTGGAAGTGACTCTGGTGGCCGATGGCACCCGCTATCGCAATCAGCTAAACGAGCTGAAGCTCACCAGCAATGACGAAGGCGTGGTTGAGTTTACCCTGCCCCGCGCCGGACGTTATCTGCTGCACGCCGAGCACGAAGAAAAGCTGAAAGACACCCGCCTTGCCGACAAGAGCGTGAGCGAAATCTTCCTGAGTTTCGAAGCGGGCTTGCAGTAAGCGTTTTTGCCAAAGAAAAACCGGGTCAATCGACCCGGTTTTGTTTTTCGCCCGCCACAAAGGCAGCAAGGTTGGCAATGGCAATGTCCAGCAGCCGTTGCCGGGCCTTCTGGGTTGCCCAGGCATTGTGGGGGGTAATACTGATATTGGGCGCATGCAGCAGCGGATTATCGGCAGCAGGCGGCTCGCTGGAAAGCACATCCACCGCCGCCCTTACCCGTCCCTGATGCAGCGCACTGGCAAGTGCCGGCTCATCCACCAGGCCGCCGCGGGCGGTATTGACTATCAGGGCGCCGGGCTTCATCAGCGCAAGGCTTGCTTCATTCACCATATGCTGAGTTTGCGCCGTTAACGGGCAGTGCAGCGACAGCACATCAGAGCGGGCAAAGAGCGCATCGAGGGAGACGAACTCTGCGTCCACAGGCAAGTCTTTGGGTTGACTGCGGCTATGCACCAACAGCTGCATTCCGAACGCCTGACCGATACGGGCCATTTGTTTGGCAATATCACCAAAGCCCACCAACCCCAGGGTTTTGCCTGAAAGCGACTCGAGGGTGCCCAGGGTGAAACAGAAATCCGGCTGCGCTGACCAGGCGCCGCTTATCACCGCCTGATGATGTGCTGCAACCCTGGATGTGTGATGCAGCACATGGGCAAACGCCATCTGCGCCACCGCATCCGGGCCATAGCCAGGCACATTGGTTACCGCTATGCCGAGGCGGCGTGCGGCTTCCAGATCCACCACATTGGTGCCGGTGGCGAGCACACCTATGTACCTAAGCTCAGGCAGCGCTGCCAACGTGGCTGCATCCAGCGGCGTTTTATTGGTAAGCAGCACCGAGCTTGCAGCGGCCCGGGTCAGCAGCTCCTCAGCAGCGGTACGGTCATAGACTTCATAATCTCCGAAGGGAGCCAGTACCGACCAGTCGAGATCGCCGGGGTTTAAGGTGTAACCATCGAGCACACAAACATTGGCCATCATCAGAACCTGAAACTCACGCCAAGGTTGGCCTGTCCTTGCCACATCAGGTCGGCATTCACCTTCCAGATACAGTTGCTGGCATCGCAAAACAGGTCATTTTCGCTGTCGATAAAGGTGGCAAAGGCGCGCACATCGGCAATTAGCGCCAGGTTGTCTCCCAAACGGTATTCCACCCCCGTTCCCAAACCGAGTGAGAAGCGGGTTTCATTACTGTAGTCATCGCCGGGACGCATCTGGGTCAGGCCCATGGACGCGGTGACATAGGGCAGGAAGTTGCCCTTGGGAAAATACAGGCTGCCGCCCACATGGGCATAATCGAGTTTGAGCGAGGTGACACGCTGATTGGAAAAGGCGCCGCCTGCTCTCAAGTCGGTGCTCTGGCTTGAGTAGAGCACGTACATATTGCCGGGGTGGCGGGTTGTGGTGCCCAGCATAATGCCATAGTGGGATGACTCTTCGGCGCTGACACTGCCGAGGCTGTCATCCTTGCTGGCATCCAGGCTGCTGGCTGCAAAGCTGTAACCGGCAAACGGGGTGACATACACATCTGCCGATGCCAGGGCCGGAGCCAGGCAAAGGGCAGCCAAAACCACACGAGCGGGGGTGTTCATAGGCTTCTCCCTGAAATCAACGCATGCCGCGGGCAGCCTTTACGGCTTCGTAAGCGGCCTGAATATCCTGTGCCTTACGTTTGGCCAGTTCCATCATTTCTTCCGGCAAGCCCTTGGCCACCAACTTGTCGGGGTGGTGCTCATTCATCAGTTTACGGTACGCCCGCTTAACATCCTGATTAGTAGCAGATTCCTCAATGCCTAACAAGCCGTAGGCATCGGCGAGCGAGCGTTTGTCGCTGCCGCCTTTGCGGGCAAAATTAAACTCGGCCTGCCAGCGGCCAAGCAGCATTTCCAGTGCCTGCTCGCTGAAACCCAGCTCGGATGCGACAACCTTGAGGATCCGATGCTCATTGGGATGCAGCTCGCCATCGGCAAGCGCCACCTGAATTTGGATCTCAAGGAACATCTGCAACAAATCGTTACGGCCCATGGACAGCAGCCTGAACGCACGCAGATTACCCTTAAGGTCAAAGTCTCCTGCCTTGCCGTCGCGAAACGCCTGCTGCGCCTGCCGCCGGGCCTCGGCATCAAGGTTCAGCTGGTTCATCAGGTCACTGGCGAGGCGAATATCGGCTTCGGTTACGCGACCCGAGGCCTTGGCCATGTGGCCCATCACCGCAAAGGTAGTGCTAAAAAACACCTGTTGACGCTTGCTGCCAGCGCCTGCGCCACCGGCAAATTTTTTATCGAGCCAATGGCCAACCACCAGCCCGAGAAGAGCGCCGAAAACCTTGCCGAACATAAAGCCGATAAGAAAACCAAACAGCTTGCCTTTGTACTTCATAAGCGGGGATTACACTCCTTGGCCCAAGAGTCGTTGATTGAGGGCATCAAGCCGGTCAAGGGTACCCACATCGCACCAATAGTGTTCAAAGCGCTCGCCGGTCACTTGCTGCAACGCCATTTTCTGGCGCAGCAGCGGCCCCAGAGCGTGACGGCCGGGAGCAAGTCCGGCAAAAAGTGCCGGATGGTAAATCCCCATGCCGGAGAAGGTGAGTTTATCCGCGCCCTCTTGCACCACAAGGCTCTGGTTCAGGGCAAAATCGCCCTGTGGATGCTGCGGCGGGTTGTCCACCAGATACACATGGGCCAGCACGCCGTCAGCAAGACGCTCGGGCAACAGCGGCAAGCTATCGATAAAGATATCGCCATTTATCACCAAAAACGGCTCATCACCGAGCAGCGGCAGCGCTTGTAAAATGCCGCCTGCGGTCTCAAGCGCTTCTTGCTCGTGGCTGTATTGAATCGCCACACCGAACCGGCTGCCATCCCCGAGGGTTTGCACCAGTTTTTCGCCAAGCCAGGCGGTGTTGATCACCACCTCGTGGATACCTGCACCGGCGAGCTTTTCGAGGTGATATTCGATAAGCGGCTTACCGGCCGCAGCCACCAAAGGCTTGGGCAACGAGTCGGTTAACGGGCGCAGGCGCTCGCCGCGCCCGGCAGCCAGGATCATCGCCTTCATGCTTTGGCCTCCAGCGCAGGCATCACCCGGCCCATAATGAACTGGGCGAAGTCCCCCAGCTCCTTGTAGCGCACGGCCACGTCGCGAATGTAGTGCATGGTCAGCGGAATATCCTTCAGATAACCGGCCTTACCGTCTCTGTGGTTCAGGCGGGCAAAAATGCCGGCGGCCTTAATGTGACGCTGCAGCCCCATCAATTCAAACCAGCGGCGGAAGACCACCATGTCGGTGTCTGGCGGCACCAGACCATGTTCGTGAGCGAGCACAAAGTACTCCACCAAGATGTCATCCACCAGATCTTCACTCCAGCGAATGTAACAATCCCGGAGCAGGGAGACTGCATCATAGGTCACAGGGCCACGCACCGCATCCTGAAAATCAAGCAGTTTCAGCTCGTTATCCACCACCATCAGGTTGCGGCTGTGAAAATCTCTGTGCATGCCAACCTTGGGCTGCGCCAGCGCATTGTCAGTGAGCATGTCAAAGGCTGCCGTGAGGATGGCGTCTTCCTCTGCGGTCAATGTCAGTTGCAGATGGGTGCCAAGCAGCCATTCGGTGAAAATACCCAGCTCGCGGCGTACAAAGGCCTCATCATAATCAGGTAAAGGACCAAGTTCGGTCTCAGTCACCGAGGCAATGCCCGGCAAGAGCGCCAGCGCCTTGGGGTACCATTGACGCACACTTTGGCGATCCAGCAGCGACAGCAGCTGCACATCACCAAAATCTTCAAGCGCCATAAAGCCTTGCTCATCGTCTTTGGCAATAATGGCCGGCACAGGTAAACCGGCTTTAGCGTAAGCATCGCGCACCGCCACGAAGGGCTCCGTGGGAATAAGCGCCACCGGGGTATCCATGATAACCATGTCCCGGCCCTGAAAGCTGGCGCGAAAGTAGCGGCGGAAACTGGCATCACCGGAAATCAGCTGCGGCGACAGGCCCTCCCCAAAGGTGTGGGAAAGCCAATGATTAAGGGAAAGAAATCTGGAGTCTGACACGGTCGTTCCATGGCTCTTGGCAAAAAATTGCTTTATTATAGCCAGCATATTTATTGGAAACAGCCAATTCGTCGACACTGGATTTTTGGCTTGGTTGTACAGGGAGCAGGTGCAACTTTTCCCGCCCCGCCATGTCCACAGTAGAGTCCGGTTAAAGAACCAGAAAAACGTCCAGATAAAGAATTTCAAACTGAATACTCATAAGATGCAAATCCGTTACTTACTGGCCCTTGGCCTGTTTCCCTATCCGGCGCTGGCAGATACCGCCGTGGAAACGCCCGCCCAGGACCAATGTCTGGTGGTGCCTCCCATTCCGGTGCCAGAAGGTGCTGTGGCCGAATCCGCCACAGGACAGGTTGAAATCCTCTCCGACAGCTCCAATGCCATCATGAACAAAAACGCCACCTTCGAAGGTGACGTGAAGTTTCGTCAGGGCAGTCGCTCCATTTTGGCCGATAAAGCCAGCATGGATTACGAGCAGCAACGCCTGGATGCCGCCGGCAGCCTGGTGTTTCAGGACAGCCAGTTCACTGTGACCGCCGACAGCCTGAGCGCTCAGCTCAAGGACAACAGCGCCAAGCTGCAGGGTGCCAAATATTGGCTCCACGGGCAGCAGGTGCACGGCAACGCCCAGAAGCTTGAGATTACCAAAGACAACAATCTCATTCTGAATGGCACCGACTTTACCACCTGTCCACCCGGCGACAGCTCCTGGTTACTGCAAGCCGAGCGCATCAAAATCGACTCCAGTGAAGAATGGGGCGAAATCTGGAACGCCAAGCTGCGTATCGGCGATGTGCCCGTGTTTTACATGCCGTACATGACGGTACCTGTGTCGGACAAACGCAAAACCGGTTTCCTGTTCCCCAGCTTCAGCACCAGCACCACCAACGGGGTGGAAATCGCCACGCCCTGGTACTGGAACATTGCCCCCGAATACGACCTGACCCTGACGCCACATTATATGTCGGCGCGGGGCCTGTATTTGCAGAGTGAATTCCGTTATCTGGCCGGTGACGCCCAGGCGGGCCGCTTAAATCTGGAATACCTCGGCAGCGACCGCATGCTGGAAAACAACAGCGACCGCTACCTGTATCACTGGGAACATCAGGGCGCCATCGACAAGCACTGGCGTGTCAACGCCGCTTTCACCGATGTGTCCGACAACAACTACTTTAACGATCTCGACTCGGCCGTGGCCCGCGCCACCGACAACCAGATCTCCCGCATCGGTGAGATGAGCTATTTCGAGAACGACTGGAACGTCAGCGCCCGGGTGCAGGACATCAAGGTTCTGGGCGAAGACGAAGTGCCCTATCAGGTCATGCCGCAACTGGCGTTTAATTACCGCAGCCGCGATCTGCTCAACACACTCGAATTCAGCTTCTTCGGTGAAGCCAGTAACTTTGAGCACAAAGACAGCGATCAGGTCACCGCCACCCGTTTACACCTCCAGCCAACTCTAAGTCTGCCCATCCACGGTCCGGCCGGTTCACTCACCAGTGAACTGACCTTACTGCAAACCAATTACTGGCAGCGCAATACCGAGCTGATGGGAGAAGATGCGCTGGATGACAACGTCAGCCGCACCATTCCACGGGCAAAGATCCACGGCCAGATTAACCTCGAGCGTGACACCTCCTGGCTGGGTGAGCCCTATCGTCAGACGCTGGAGCCTCAGTTCCAGTACCTGTACGCTGGCTATGAAGATCAGGACGGCATTGGCATTTACGACAGTGCCACCCTGCAGGACGACTACTATGGTCTGTTCCGCGCCCGCCGTTTCTCCGGTCTGGACCGGATTGCCGACGCCAACCAGCTTACCCTGGGTTTGACCACCCGCTTCTTCGATGACCACAACCTGGAGCAATTCAAACTCAGCGTGGGTCAGATTATTTACTTCTCCGAAAGCAAGGTATCGCTGTCGGAAGGCCTGATTGAAGAGCGCCCCAGCGCCTCAGCCATTGCCGCCGAGCTGGATGCCCGCATTACCGACGATTGGTTCGTCAGCGGCGCCATTCAGTACGACGCCCGTACCCGCGAGAACAAAAAGTCGGAAGTGACCCTGGATTACCGTCCGGGTGGCGACAAGCTGGTGCAATTCAGCTACCGCTATGTACCTGATTTGATTAACACCAACACCAATGATGAAGTCAGCATCAGCCAAACAGGTTTCAGAACCACCTGGCCGTTGACCGACAACCTCTACTTTGTTGGCAACTGGTACTACGACCTCAACGAGAGCCGCGCGGTGGAGACTTACACAGGTTTCCAATACGAAAGCTGCTGCTGGGCGGTTCGCCTCAGTTACCACTACCGCATCAAGACCAACTACGAAGACGATTTCAATCCGGTGCAGGATAACCGCGAATTGTTTGAAAGCGGTGTGTACCTGAACTTCGTCATCAAAGGCCTCGGTGGCTCAGGCCCCATGGGGGTCAGCGACATGTTGGATGAAGGGCTGTTCAACTACAGAAAGCCGCTTTATCTGAGGAATTAATGCAGAAATGTGGTAGATTGCGAAACCACATTCAGGACGCGTTGTCCAAACAGGTTAACACTGCCGGGTTTTCTCTGCCCGTGGGTGGATGAAAACTGAAGAAAGCCAAGGATTTATTTGGATGAAACCCTGTAAGAAACTGATTTTTGCCGCTCTGGCAATGGCGCTCAGCGCCCAGAGCATTGCTGCTCCCCAGTTGCTCGACCGTGTTGCCGTACAAGTGAACGACGGCATCGTACTGGAAAGTGAAATCCAGAACATGGTTGATAACGTTAAGAAAAATGCCAGTGCTGCGGGCCAGACGCTGCCTTCTGACGACGCCCTGCGCACCCAGGTTATCGAACGTCTGATCCTCACCCGTCTGCAGTTGCAGATGGCCGAGCGTATCGGTCTGCACATCGGCGACCTGCAACTCGACCAGGCTATCGAAAACATCGCCCGCGAACAGAAGATGAGCGTGGCGCAGATGCAACAGGCCATCGAATCTGAAGGCATGAGCTTTGCCCAATACCGCGAGCAGCTGCGTGAAGAAATCACCCTGGGTGAAATTCAGCGTATTCAGGTGCAGCGCCGTATTCAGGTATCTCCTCAGGAAATCAACAACCTGGTGAAGATGATTGAAGAGCAAGGCAACAAAGATGTGGAATACCAAATCGGCCACATCCTGATTGAAGTGCCAAGCAACCCAAGCAGCGCCGAACTGGAAGCTGCCAGCAAGCGCGCCCAGGCAGTTCTCGATCGCCTCAACAGCGGTAACGACTTCCGCTCCATTGCCATTGCCGCTTCGTCCGGCCCCAAGGCGCTGGAAGGTGGTGTGTGGGATTACATGAACATCAACGAGATGCCCACCCTGTTTGCCGAAGTGGTTGGTGATGCCAAGAAAGACGAAATCATTGGCCCCATCAAGAGCGGCTCTGGTTTCCACATTCTGAAAATCATGGACATCCGCGGCCTGCAAACCCGTGAAATCGAAGAAGTGCGCGCCCGTCACGTGCTGCTGAAGCCGTCACCGATTTTGTCGGAAGAGCGCGCCAAGGCGATGCTGGATCAGTTCGTTAAGCAAATTCGCAGCGGCGAAGCCAAGTTTGAGGATATTGCCCGTCAGTACTCGGAAGACCCGGGTTCTGCCACCAAGGGCGGCGAACTGGGCTGGGCCGAGCCAGGTATCTATGTTCCTGAATTCGCCCAGATGCTGGGGCAGCTCAGCCTGGATGAAATCAGTGACCCATTCCGCACCTCACATGGCTGGCACATAGTGCAGCTGGAAGAGAAGCGTAAGACAGATGCCACCGACAAGTTCAACACCAACCGGGCGCATCAGCTTATCTTCCGCCGCAAGTTCAACGAAGAACTGCAAAGCTGGCTTGATGAAATCCGCAGTGAAGCCCACATTGATGTGTGGGAGCCTGAAGCCAACCGAGGTTAATCTGTGACTGTGAAACGCATTGCCGTTACCCCCGGAGAACCATCGGGCATTGGCCCGGATCTGGTGATCCAACTGGCCCAGCAGGACTGGCCGGTACAGCTTGTAGTGTGCGCCAGCCCTGAGTTGCTGGAATCCCGTGCCCGCAAGCTGGGTTTGCCCATTACCCTTGAGCCATATGACCCCGCGGCGCCGGCCAAGCCTCAGGCTGCCGGCACCCTGTCAATTGTGCCTTTTGCACTGACAGCCGAGGTGGAATGCGGCAAGCTCAATGAGCAAAACGGCAGCTACGTGGTCGATACCCTGCGCTTTGCCGGGGAAAAGAACATGAGCGGCGAGTTCGACGCCGTGGTCACAGGCCCGGTTCACAAGGGCATCATCAACCAGGCCGGGATTTCCTTCAGCGGTCACACTGAGTTTTTTGCCAATCAGGCAAACTGCCAGGACGTGGTCATGTTGCTGGCCTGCCCCGGTCTGCAGGTGGCCTTGGTCACAACCCATATTCCGCTGGCGTACGTGGCCAAGGCCATTACCCGCGAGCGACTGCACAAGATCATCAGGATTTTACATGACGATCTGGTCAGCAAATTCGGCATCAACGATCCGAAAATTTATGTCTGCGGCCTGAACCCCCACGCCGGGGAAGATGGACACCTCGGCCGCGAGGAACTGGATATCATTATCCCGGCCCTCAACGAACTCAGGGAAGAGCTGAACTATAATATCGTCGGCCCCCTGCCTGCCGATACTCTGTTCCAACCCAAGTATCTGGATGACGCCGACGTAGTGCTGGCGATGTACCACGATCAGGGCCTGCCGGTATTGAAGGCACAGGGATTTGGCAAGGCGGTGAACATCACCCTGGGCCTGCCTTATATTCGCACCTCGGTGGACCATGGTACCGCCCTGGAGCTGGCAGGAACCGGCCGCGCCGACATCGGCAGCTTCGTTTGCGCTCTGAACAAGGCCATCGAACTGGCAGCCAAGACCAACTGATAGAGAGTCATGAGTAATAAAGTGCATTTGGGCCACACGGCCAGAAAACGTTTCGGTCAGAACTTTTTGACCGACGGCAATATCATCAATCGTATCGTGGGCGCCATTGCCCCCGATAACGACCACGTGATGGTGGAAATCGGCCCGGGTCTTGCGGCCCTGACCGAACCGGTGGCACTATCCATCGACAACCTCACAGTTATCGAACTCGACCGCGATCTGGCCGAGCGCCTGAAAGTACACCCCACCCTGAAGGATAAACTCACTATCCATCAGGGCGATGCCATGAAGTTCGACTTCGGCCAACTGGTTGTGCCCGGCCGCAAGCTCAAGGTATTTGGTAACTTGCCATACAACATCTCCACGCCACTGATGTTCCATCTGTTCGAATTTGCTGAACACATTGAGAACATGCACTTTATGCTGCAAAAAGAAGTGGTGCTGCGCCTGTCTGCCTCACCCGGCACCAAGGCTTACGGCAAGCTGACTGTAATGGCACAGTACTACTGCCAGGTTGTGCCTGTGCTGGAAGTGCCGCCCGGCTGCTTCACCCCGCCGCCCAAGGTCGACTCAGCCGTAGTACGTCTGGTGCCATATGCCCAGAAGCCATGGCCAGCCAAAGACGTGGAACTGCTGCGTAAGGTGTGTAATACCGCCTTCAACATGCGCCGCAAAACCCTGCGCAACAACTTAAAGCCGCTGCTGAATGACGCCGATTTTGAGGCGCTGGGCATTGATGCCGGTCTTCGCCCCGAAGACATCAGCGTGCAGCAATACGTTGCCATGGCCAACTATCTGTTCGACAAGCGTTAACCATTCCAAGAGAACGGCTTTATTGAAATGACGATGACCGACGTAGATCCCGCCATCAAGGTTCAGGTGGATACCGAATACCTCGAAGAGCAGTCCACGCCCGCTGACGACAAGTACGTATTCAGCTACACCATCACCATTATCAATCTGGGCGACAGAGCGGCCAAACTCGAGACCCGCCATTGGCTTATCACCGATGCCAATGGCCATATCACCGAGGTGCAGGGCGCCGGTGTGGTGGGCGAAACGCCAACCATACCGCCCAACACCGCCTATCAATACACCAGCGGTACCGTAATGGACACGCCTGTCGGCTTTATGGAAGGTCGCTACGGTATGGTCTGGGAAGATGGCAAATCCTTTTCGGCAGCCATTCCCGCCTTTCGCTTAGCCGTGCCGGGTGTACTGCACTGAGATGGCAAAGTACTTTGTTGGCGACATTCAGGGTTGTTACGAAGAGCTGATGCTGTTGCTGCTACGGGTGGATTTTCATCCCTCCAAAGACGAGCTGTGGTCAGTCGGCGACCTGGTTGCCCGCGGGCCTCAATCCCACAAGGTATTGGGACTACTGAGCTCTTTTGGTGATGCGG
Source organism: Shewanella zhuhaiensis (assembly GCF_022484835.1). Lineage (NCBI taxonomy): Bacteria > Pseudomonadati > Pseudomonadota > Gammaproteobacteria > Alteromonadales > Shewanellaceae > Shewanella > Shewanella zhuhaiensis. The sequence goes on along the minus strand of NZ_JAKUDL010000003.1, from coordinate 271,881 downwards.
CCAGGGTAGTGCTTGGCAATCACGATTTGCACCTGCTTGCCATCACCGCTGGCCTTAAAAAGCCCAAACCCAGTGACAAGCTGAAAAAGCTTCTGGAATCCAAACACCTGCCGAGGTTTATCGACTGGGTTCGCCATCAACCTTTGATGCGGGAACTGCCTGAGCACAAGCTCATCATGACCCATGCCGGGGTGCCGCCCCAGTGGGACTTACAGACGCTGAAAACCGAAGCGAATGAAGTCAGCCAGGTGCTCAAGAGCGACAGCTACCTTGAGCTGATTGAGAGCATGTACACCGAAGAACCGGAAGGCTGGGACCCTAACCTTTCCGGCTATCTGCGCCACCGTTATTGCATCGATGCCTTAACCCGGATGCGCTTTTTGTACCCGGATGGCCGCCTGGATTTCGCCTGTAAAAAGCCGCCGCAGGATAATGACAGTGAACTGAAACCCTGGTTTGAGTTCCCATCACAACTGGATGATTACACGCTGGTATTTGGTCATTGGGCGGCCCTGATGGGACACACGGGAAAAGCCAACCGAATTGCACTGGATACCGGCTGTTGCTGGGGCGAAGATCTCACCCTGTGGCTGCTTGAAACCGGGGAAAAAATTACCCAAAAGAAGTTAAATTAGGGTTAAACTAAAGCTTGCATCGGCCGATAAATAAGAGCCGCGCAATACCATCGCAAGATGCTTTTTGATTCGGGAAAACAACTAAAACATCGCCGGAGTATCCTATGAAAGTAAAAGTCGCCACCAGAGTCATTGGCGGGTTTGGTTTTGTCACCCTTCTTTTGGTCATACTCGGTGGCGCTTCGCTGGTCACCAACAACAGTCTCAAAGAAAGCACCGCCATCATGCAAAATCTCAGCATGCCGGCACTTGAGGCGACCAGTCATTTATCAGAAACCCTCAGCGAACAGCAGCGCCTTATTCTCAAGGCTTTCCACAGCAAGGCATCGAGTGCCGTGCCGCCGCTGGAAAAATCCTTTGTGCAACTGGGTAACGAATTTCAAAGCAAGTTCTCCACCCTCTCCTCTTTGCTGCAGGACAGAGACAACTTTGCCGGCCAACTGAGCGCCCTTAACGGCAGCTATCAGGCCCTCGACAACAACAGTGACGCCATGCTGAAGGCTCGCTTTGAGTCACTGTCGCAGCAGGAAGCCTTGCTCAAGCTGAGAGAGAAGCTGGAAAACAGCGCCGATGACGCGTCATCCAACCTGTTTGACCTAATCGATTTGGAAAGCAGCGAGAATGCCACTGAGCGTGAAATTGCGGCAGCAGCCAGTGCGATTGACACCACCATGACCGGCATCATCACCACAGTGTACGATCTGGTTGGAACCGAAGAGCAAAGCAAGTACGAGCTGATTGCCAAAGAGCTCGACTACATGCTTGGTGAAGTCAAAACCAAGATGGAATACGTTGCCCGCCACGGCGAAGGTGTAATCGATGAAGAGCTGGTCGATACCCTCAAACAGGACACCAGCAAGGTGCTCAAAATGCTGGAGGGACCAGATACGCTGGTGACCCTCAAAGCCAAGCAGCTTGCCAGTGCCCGCCTCGCGTCTGAAAAACTGACCAACGTAGAAAAGAACGCTCAGACAGTGACCGAGCAGATGAAACGTCTGGCCAAAGACATTGAGTCTGTCACCAACGACATCAGTAATCAGGCGTTGTCTGATATCAACCGTGCCTCACTGCAAACCCTCGTTTTAGTGGTGATTGCCATTGTGGTTGCCGTGGTGATCAGTATTGCGGTGGTTCGTCCGCTCAAGCGCTCGCTGGATCAGGTCAATGATGCCCTGAACGTACTCGCCTCCGGTGACCTCACCCATAAGCTGGATGACTCAGGCCATGATGAATTTGCCGACCTTTCCCGTAACTGTAACCGTCTGGTGGATAGCCTGCGCAGTCTGATTGCCGGTATTCTCGACCGCTCCAACCAGCTTGCAGCAGCGGCCGAAGAAACCTCAGCCATCACCTCGCAAACCACCATCGGCATTCAGGAGCAAAAGAGCCAGGTGGACCAGGTCGCTACCGCCACAACCGAACTCAGCTCCAGCGCCCATCAGGTAAACATGAGCGCCGATGACGCCCTGAATCAAATCAAGAAAGCCGATGATGAAACCCAGCATATGCGGGCCATTGCCGATGAGAACAAGCGCACCATTTTGTCGTTGGCCGACGAAGTCGCTAAAGCCAGCAAGGTGATTAACAAGGTACATTCCGACAGTGCTTCCATCGGCTCAATCCTCGATGTGATCCGCGGTATTGCCGAGCAAACCAACCTGCTGGCGCTCAACGCTGCCATCGAAGCGGCCCGCGCCGGTGAGCAGGGCCGAGGCTTTGCCGTGGTAGCCGATGAAGTGCGTAGCCTCGCTTCCCGCACCCAGGATTCCACCCGCGAAATCCAGCAGATGATTGAAGTGCTGCAGCAAGGCACTCAGGAAGCTGTGGGAGTGATGCAGCTTGGTCAGAATCAGGCGCAAAGCTGCGTCGAGAAGACCGAACAGGCCAACCAGGCGCTGCAAACCATCAGTCAGTCGGTACATCAGGCCTATGATGCCGGCACTCATATTGCCCAGGCGGCTCAGGAGCAAAACCTGGTCAGCCAGCAGGTGTCTGAGAAGCTGGAGCACATCGCGTCTATCTCTGAAGAAACCGCCCTTGGCGCCGAGCAAACTGCCAAATCCAGCCATGAGGTGGCTCGCCTTGCAGAAGAACTGCAAAGCTCAGTAAAAGAGTTCAGAGTGTAAGCAGGCACGCTTAAGGCCCGCTGGGAGCCCTAAATACGATACAAAAAAAGCCCCTCAGATGGGGCTTTTTTATTGGCAGAAATCCTGAGTCAAAGTTACCCACACTAAATTCGAGGTACAAAAAAAACCGGGAAAACCCGGCCTTTTCGATACTGCGGTTCACACATACTGAGCGGCGATCAATCTTCCTCGCCACCACCGCCTGAGAGACGGTCTTTGATTGCGGCTGTAATAGGGCTGCCACCATGACCATTGGCTTCTGCCCAAGCCACGATTGTCATGCCATCGCCTTCAGTCGCACCAAGCTCGCTTGCGGACAAACGCTTGGCAATGAATTCACCCACGTCGTTGGCACCGGCTCCCATTGCGGTGCGCAGCAGACTGGTACCATCACAGCTTATGCCAGCATAGATGTTACGCAGTTTAACGCGGCTTTCCTTGAGCTTTTTACGAAGACGGTTTTTGTCGTTCGCTTTCACGTAATCACAAATACTGGCCACCAATGGATCGGTATTTGCCTTGGCTTGTGTGGGAATAAAAGAAGCAGCTATCACAGCTGCAAGGGCCAGGGGCAACACACGCATCTGATACTCCTTGGTTTGTTATTTTATTTATGTATAAAACCGATAAATCGGCTTTACCTGTAGGGTACATACAAGCACAGCTAATTTAACACTTTTTTACCAAGGTGATAAAGCGATATTCCAGCCCTTTGGCTGATACATGTTGAGTAGTTTCAATCGCTTCCCATGAACCATCATCCCAATCGGGGAAATGGGTATCGCCTTCGACATCCAGTGCTATCTCGGTTAAATATAGCTTATCTGCGCGTGGAAGCAGGGTTTTATAGAGCTGACCACCACCAATTACGACCAGTTCTTCACAATCACCGGCCAGGGCCATGGCCTCTTCGAAGGAAGAGACCAGACTAATACCTTCGTGGGGGTAATCGGTCTGACGGGAAATCACGATATTGTGGCGCCCGGGTAAGGGGCGACCGATGGATTCGAAAGTCTTGCGTCCCATGACCACCGGCTTGCCCAGGGTCATGGCTTTGAAATGTTTCAAATCTTCCGGCAGATGCCAGGGCATCTGATTGTCTTTGCCAATCACACGGTTATTGGCCATCGCGGCAATCATGGCGATACGCATCTAAGTTCCCTCTTTGTTTGTGGTTATATGACGGGACGGGTACGGTAATACAGCAAGCTAGGCAGCGCCAATCCAACCGACAGGGCGCCAAGAATAAACACGGTTTTCAGACCATTACTGATAACGGCGCCGGTTAGCTCTGGGCTCACCTGCGACTGGGCTGTGAGTTGCACCAAAGCAATCACGGTATTAAATGCGTAGGTGCCCGGGATCATCGGGATAATCGCCGCTACCGCATACAGCAGCGGTGGCGCCAGATGACGCTTGGCAAACCCTATGGTGATCATGCCAACCAGAGCGGCGGCAGCAAAGGTCGCCCATTCAATGGGCAATCCAAAGTGCAGAATCAGGGTACGGAAACTGTGCCCCAAAGCACCTGCCAGCGCGCAGTATGGCAAAAACCGCTTCGGCACGTTGAACACCATGGCAAAGCCCACGGCCGGAATGGCGGAGAAGAAGGCATCATTGAGCAGGGTCAGCAAAAGATTCACAGAAATTTGCCCCCCAGTTGCATGGCAATGGTAATGCCAATCACCGAGGCTACCGTCAGCAAGGTGGCATGCCCCCAACGGGAAATCCCCACGTTCATATGGCCTTTTACCATGTCAGAAATGGCATTGATCATCGGAAAGCCCGGCACCAGCATCAGCACACTGGCGGCCATGGCAAGCTCAGGGGTCTTGGTGAGCGGGCACTCATACCCAAGCTGCGCCACCGCTGTGGTCACAAAAGCTGTCAGAGAAAACACCACCAGAGGGTTGAAGTGGCGCTTGGCTAAAAACAGCCGCGCCGCCATGCCAATTGCCGCCGCCAGGAAGGTTATGGCAGAGGCCATCCAGTCACCGCCAAACAGGTGGCAAAAGCTGGCACAGGAAAGACCAATCATGGGAATAACCAGCATGGCTGGATAGGTTTTGGGGGCGATGCGGGCGAGGCGTTTACGCACCTCGTTGGGGCCGTAAAGGCCTTTTTCTGCCAGCAGGCAGATACGCTGCAACTCGCACACCACACGCATGTTAATGCCATGCTCGCGAATGCGGCGGGTAGTGGTGATACAGCGGCCGTGAACCAGGCTGGTGAGCACCAGCGAGTTGGAAGAGATGGAAAGTTCAATGCTCCCAAGCCCGAGGGCCCGGCCGAGGCGCTGGCTGATCTCTTCCACCAGATCAGACTCGGCGCCGTAGGCCAGCAGGAGCTGCGCAACGCGCACCACCTGCCGGGTTATGTCATTCTGGGTATCTGCGTACACAGCAATCCCCGATTGAAGGCTTATCTCTGGTAAATGACTTCCACGTCGTAGTCGTCATCGTCGAAATCATCATCGTCGTCATCCGAATCATCGAAATCCGGGTTCAGATCGTCAAGCTGAGCCTTGTGGTAGTTGTCCCACTTGAACTCCACTTCCTTATCAGGATCGGCGCTGGCCGCTTCATCCGGCAGACTCTTGATGAAGTCGTACAGCTTCTCGCTGAGCGCCTTGGTGCCTTCGCGGGTTGCAGCAGACATGGTGTACACATCGCCTTCCCAGCCAAGCTCAGCCACAATGGCATCCACACGTTCCTGCAGCTCTTCTTCCAGCAGCAGGTCGGTTTTGTTAAAAACCAACCAACGTGGCTTGGCAGCCAGCTCAGGTGAGTATTTTTCAAGCTCAGCCAGAATAGCACGGGCGCTTTCCGCCGGACTTGAGCCATCAATTGGCTCGATATCCAGGATGTGCAGCAGTACGCGGCAACGCTCCAGGTGCTTCAGGAAGCGAATACCCAGACCGGCACCTTCGGCGGCACCTTCAATCAAACCAGGGATGTCGGCAACCACAAAGCTTTGACCGGGACGCGGATTCACCACACCCAGGTTTGGCACCAGGGTAGTAAAGGGGTAATCGGCAACTTTAGGTGTTGCGCGGGACACGGCGCGGATAAAGGTTGATTTACCGGCGTTTGGCATACCCAGCAAACCTACGTCAGCCAGCAGCAACAGCTCAAGACGCAGCTCACGCACTTCACCCTTGGTACCCAAGGTCTTTTGACGTGGGGCGCGGTTCACACTGCTCTTAAAGCGGGTGTTACCCAAGCCATGGAAACCACCTTTGGCAACCAACAGCTTTTGACCGATTTCAGTCAGGTCGCCCAGCACTTCGTCTGTGTCTATGTCCACAGCGCGGGTACCCACAGGCACGCGCAGGTAAAGATCTTCGCCGCCTTTACCGGTACAGTCGCGACCGCGGCCGTTCTCGCCACGCTCGGCCAGGTAAAAGCGCTCGAAGCGATAATCAATCAGGGTGTTGAGGCTGGCGTCAGCGACCAGATACACACTGCCACCATCACCACCGTCGCCCCCATCGGGACCACCGTCGGGAATATATTTTTCGCGGCGGAAACTTACGCAACCGCTGCCACCGTCACCGGCCTGAACCTTGATGACCGCCTCGTCGACGAACTTCATATCAACTCCTCACCACAGAATAGGGCAATTATACCGCCTGCAGCGTGGCAGACCAAAACTCTCTATAGCCCCAGACAAAACAAAAGCCCCACCAAAGGCGGGGCTTAATCAGCATAGCTGTTACGAAGCTTATTCTTCGATGCTAACGAACTTGCGGTTGTTAGGACCTTTAACTTCGAACTTCACCTTGCCGTCAGTCAGAGCGAACAGGGTATGGTCACGACCAATACCTACGTTCACACCGGCGTGGAACTTGGTACCACGCTGACGAACAATGATGTTACCAGCCAGAACTGATTCGCCGCCGAAGCGCTTTACACCAAGGCGTTTGCTTTCTGAATCGCGGCCGTTACGAGTAGAACCGCCAGCTTTTTTGTGTGCCATGAGTCAGACTCCTATTAAGCGTTGATAGCAGTGATTTTAACTTCGGTGAACCACTGACGGTGGCCCATCTTCTTCTCGTGGTGCTTACGACGACGGAACTTCTGGATAGTTACCTTTTCGCCGCGGCCGTGAGCAACAACAGTAGCAACTACCTTGCCGCCTTCAACCAGTGGAGCACCCACTTTCACGTTTTCGCCATCAGCAACCAACAGAACCTGATCGAACTCGATGGTTTCACCGGTAGCAACTTCAATTTTTTCCAAACGTACAGTATGGCCTTCAGCAACACGGTGCTGCTTGCCGCCACTTTGAAAAACAGCGTACATAGCTATTTTACTCCGAAAATTTCTGACGCCTCGGCCCTGAGTCCCTCGGGATAGGGGCGATTCGCCACAAAAAACTTTAATGACAATGGGCGCGGAGTTTACGCGAAGAATGCCCAGCTGACAAGCCCTAATTAGCAAAGTTTAAAAAAAGATCCGCATAACTCCCACATTGACCGGGCAACTGCTGCCTTCTGCAATATTTTTAGGTAAGATCGCGTCTAATATAACACTTATGCCTAAAACAGGGCCTGATTATACCCTGCCCTGAACACCAGAGTCTGCTATGGATTTGAATGCGATTCGACAGCTGGCCGACGCCGACATGCAGGCGGTCAATCAGCTGATCTACAAACAACTGGAATCCGACGTTGCCCTGATTAACCAGCTGGGCTTCTATATTATTAATGGTGGCGGCAAGCGCCTGCGGCCATTACTGTCGGTACTGGCGGCCCGCGCCGTGAACTATGAAGGCGAAGGTCACCTTAAACTCGCTGCCATTATTGAGTTCATCCATACTGCTTCTTTACTGCACGATGATGTAGTGGACGAATCCACCCTGCGCCGCGGCCGTGAAACCGCCAACGCCCTGTTTGGTAACAGCGCCAGCGTTCTGGTGGGTGACTTCCTTTATACCCGTTCATTCCAGATGATGACTGAGCTTGGCAGCATGAAGGTGCTGCAGGTGCTGGCCGATGCCACCAACGTGCTGGCCGAAGGCGAAGTATTGCAGTTGATGAACTGCAACGACCCGGACACCACCGAAGAAAGCTACATGCGGGTTATCTACTGCAAAACCGCCAAGCTGTTTGAAGCGGCTACCCGTCTGGCTGCGGTACTGGCAGGCAGTGACGAAAAGGTTGAAGAAGCCCTGGCCGATTACGGCAAATTCCTGGGCACCGCTTTCCAGTTGATTGATGACCTGCTGGATTACACCAGCGATGCCGAAGAGCTTGGTAAAAACATTGGTGATGATTTGGCCGAAGGCAAGCCAACCCTGCCACTGATTTATGCCATCAGTAACGGTAACGAGCACGAGCGCGGCCTTATCCGCACCGCCATCGAAAAGGCTGACGGCACAGGCGCCATTGAGGAGATCCTCGCTGCCCTGCACCGCTGTGGCGCCCTGGACTATACCCGCAGACGCGCCGAGGAAGAGGCTGATAAGGCCATCGCGGCCCTGAGCGTACTGCCGGAAGGCGACTTTAAGACAGCGCTTGAGTCGCTGGCCAAAATCGCAGTCTCTCGCAGCAACTGATAGTCCGCAGCAACTGATAGTCCGCAGCAACTGATTGCGCACTTCACTCAATAAAAAACCTCGCATCTGCGAGGTTTTTTATTGTCATCAATTCCGTCACGTTTGAGCGGCTATAAACGCCAATCGATAGGCTCGCCACCCTGAGCTTTGAGCAACTCATTGATTTTCGAGAAGTGGCCGCAACCGAAAAAGCCGCGATAAGCCGACAGGGGTGATGGATGCACCCCGGACAGCACCTGATGCTGAGGCGCAGTTATGCCCTTGCCCTTTTTAATCGCGTGACTGCCCCAAAGCACAAAAATGATTGGCGTCTCTTTTTCATTCAAAAGCTTAAGCGCTGCCGAAGTAAAGGTTTCCCAGCCCGCCTTGGCGTGGGAGTGCGCCTTGCCCTCCTCCACGGTCAGCACGGTATTGAGCATCAGCACCCCTTGTTTCGCCCAGGGCAGCAAATAGCCGTGGGAGGGCGTTTCAAAGCCGGGAATATCGGTGCAAAGCTCTTTATACATGTTTACCAGCGATGGCGGCGGCTTAACTCCAGGCTTCACCGAAAAGCACAGTCCATGGGCCTGACCGGCACCGTGATAAGGGTCCTGGCCAATCAGCACTACCCTTACTTTATCCAGAGGCGTGTGCTCAAACGCAGCAAATACTTCCTCTTCAGGAGGATAAATGGTTTTGCCACTTTGGCGCTCAGCGGCCACGAAGTCGATGAGGGTCTTGAAGTAGGGCTTATCAGATTCGGCGGCAATAAAGTCCTGCCAGCTTGCAATGGCCATGGGGCATCCGGGTCAAAATTCAAAGGCTGCAGTGTACCCCATAGTCGCCGCCAAATCAGCCGCAGTTGCCTGCCGGCCTGATGAGAGCCGATGCAGATCCCAATCAGGGCCGAAGGCAGTGGTCAGCAAAGCCGGATCATGTAGAATCAGCAAAGATGAAAATACAGGACCCGACTATGTCTGAGACGAATACCAACCTGTTTGAACTTGCCGATAAATTTATTTCACTGGCCAATGAGCTCAGCGCCGCCGAGGGCGATGTGGGTAAAGTAGGTACCGCATTGCGATTTGCGGCCGCGCGCTTCAACGCCTTCGAGGCCGCCATCAAATCAGCCGATCTGCAGACAGAAAAGGCCAATGCCCTCAAGTGGTTCAGTGATGATTATCAGGACATGCTGAACGACAATCTCGACGACCATATTGCCAATCCGCCAGTGGTCGCCACCCCGGAAGCCGAGCCTGCTATTGATAACGCCGTGCAGACCTTTAAGCTCTGAGCGCCGTTTTTTATCCAGCAAAAAGGCCGCATCATGCGGCCTTTTTCATGCGCGGCTAACTCGTCAAATCCCCTGCCACAGGGTCCAGATCACCCGCAGGCCAAGCAGGATTAAAATTGCTCCCGACAGCTTGTCGATAATCCCCGCCTGCTCACGCAATTTGGGCAACAATCTTGGATGCGACAGCATCAGCGCCACCAGGGTGTACCACAGACCATCTACCACCAGTGGCGTCAGCACGATAATCGCCTTACCCTCCAGTGTGGATGAGGCCATCACAAACTGGCTGAACAGCGCCAGAAAGAACAGCAAAATCTTGGGGTTAAACAGCGAAATGGCAATGCCATCCCGGGCAGCTTCACTCAGGGTAGAGACCTTGCCCGCCGCCAGCTTCTCCTCCATACCGCCTTTTGAATTAAGCGCGCCCCAACCCATCCACATCAGGTACAGGGCACCAATCAGCGCAATGCCATTGAACAGCAGCGGCGCCTCTTTCATGGCCAGCGCCAGCCCCAGCAGGGTAATAAGTGCGTACACCCCAATGCCGAGGGCATGGGGCCAGGCGCAGGCAATACCGGCACCGCGGCCGCCGCCCAGGGTGTGGCGCACCACCATCGCCAGACTCGGTCCCGGCGACATGGCCCCCAAACAACACACGGCCAGCAGGGCCAGCCAAACACTGAAACTCATCTTTCCCCCAAAACTTGTTTCTTAATCGACGCGGCTATTACTTTTTGCCTTCTTTATAAAACTGGCGCAGATCCCGGGCCAATGCCTCGAGGGATGCCGGCTCAATATACATCATGTGCCCGGCCTCATAGTAGGTCATGGTTACGCCATCGGCGGAAATACCATTGTCAGCAAAAGTGTTTTCAGTGGCGAAAAAAGGCGTGGCAAAGTCAAAGTAACCATTGGCGACAAATACCCGCAGATCGCTGTTTTCCCGCTGCGCCTTGCCAAGCAGAGGCGCCACATTGACGTTGCTGGCCGCGCCGCCATTGCCCATCTGCCAGTTCCAAGTACGATTCACATCAACAGATAACACATTGAAAGGCCGTTTGATTTTCACGCCGAGCTCACCAAACAAATATTCGTGAATGGCAGCTGTGTAGGCGGCATCGATGCCGTAGCCGGATGGGTCGTTATCGGTTCGCTCGCCGCCATCGTCATAGTCTCGGCCGGTGTAGCGGCTGTCGAGCCTGCCCACGGTTTGGCTGCGATCACGCAGCAGCTCCTTGGTATAGCGGCTGCCGGACACCCGCAGGTTCACCCGCTGCAAATACTCGCTCGAAAGGCCAGTAAAGCGCGCCAGCTGTTTGAGCACGGCATCATATTGGTCTTTGTCCAGACGATTCCCAAGCAGCAGCGCCGTGGCATAGTCACCCAGAGCAAACTGGCGCGAGGCCTCTACAAAGGCGGCCAGGCCCATGCTGCGGTCGGTCTCACTCACCTTATTGTGGTAGAAGGCCGTGGCCGCCATAGTCGGCAAAAATCCAATATAGGGTTGATTGTTGCCGTTTTGGAAACGGGAGTGACTGAAATCCAGCACAGATGAAATCAGCATCACACCATTAACGGCAATATCGGTCCAGCCGCCCTGCAGCTCATCCAACAGCGCCACTGCGCGGGTGGTGCCATAGCTTTCGCCGGCCAGATACTTGGGGCTGTTCCAGCGGCCATTTTCGGTAAGCCATATGCGAATGAATTCCGCCAGAGATTCGGCATCTTCACGCACACCCCAGAAGTCTTTGCCCTGACTCTCCCCCAAAGCGCGGGAGAAGCCTGTGCCCACGGGGTCGATAAACACCAGATCTGATACGTCCAGCAGGGAATACTGGTTATCCACCAAGGTAAAAGGGGCGGCGCCATCATCACGGGCATCACCGGGTACCACCACCCGCTTGGGGCCAAAGATCCCAAGATGCAACCACAAAGAGGCTGAACCTGGGCCGCCGTTAAACACAAAGGTAACCGGCCGCGCTTTGGGAGACTTCACATCGGTGCGGAAATAACTCACTGAAAAGATTGAGGCGATATCCTTGTCTTTGTCGTTTTGCAGCACGGTTTCCCCGGCCACCACCTTATAGGCCATGCGCTGGCCACCCACATCGGCGCGATGTTCGGTGGTAAAGCTCTGAGGCGTTGCGGCATTGTTTGCGGGCGCTTTATCGTCGGCGGCCAAGGCCAATCCCGGCAGGCACAGCCCCAGCAGCAAGGGAAGCAGTCGTTTCATGGTGTCATTCCTGTAGTTATTTTAGAGACAGGGTTAAGGCGATTTCCGGCAACAAAAAAGCCAAAACAGCAAGAGTACAAATTGCGTCTGCCTCAGGCAAAAGGACAATTGCAAGCAAATGCTTTCTCGTTGCCTGGCAAAAGTGCGATTAAGTCACGATATTTGGTGACTTATCACAGCAGAAGCATGACGCCCAGCGCTCCCAGCCCTATAATGCCCTCAATACCACCGCCACCCGGAAACGCCCATGGCCAAACAGGAAAGCTTTTTGCCGGAAAATCGTCTGCTGCTGGATGCAGTCAGCGAAGGTATCTATGGTTTTGATTTGGATGGGAATGCCGTATTTATCAATCCCGCGGCCGAACGCATGACCGGCTGGCAGGCACAGGAACTGCTCGGTAAAACCATCCATAACTTCCACCACCACAGCCATGAAGATGGCAGCCACTATCCCCAGGAAGACTGCCCCATCTATCAAACATTGAAAGACGGCAAGGCCCGGGAAATCAGTAATGAAGTGTTCTGGCGCAAGGATGGCAGCAGCTTTCCGGTGCACTACAGCTCAACCCCGGTGTGGCAGAATGGTAAGCTCAAGGGCGTAGTCGCGATATTTCGCGATATTAGTTTACAAAGGCAAACCGAGCAGTCACTGCGCCAGGCGCTCGAGCAGGTGCAGGCGCTGTCAGAGCAGCTGGCATCGGAAAACTCACTGCTGCAGGCCGAGCTTGAGGACAAGCGCGGTCCCTCACAAATCACCGGCAGCAGCGAGTGCATTCAAAATCTGCAAAAACAAATCCGTCTGGTGGCCAACACCGGCAGTACTGTGCTCATTCAGGGCGAGAACGGCACAGGCAAGGAGCTGGTTGCCCGCGAGCTTCATCAGCTCAGCAGTCGCCGCGACAAACCGATGATCTCGGTAAACTGCGCCGCCTTCTCGGCGTCACTGCTCGAAAGCGAGTTGTTCGGCCATGAAAAAGGTGCCTTTACCGGCGCCAGCAGCCGTCGCAAGGGCCGCTTCGAGCTGGCCCACCGTGGCACCTTGTTTTTGGATGAAGTGGCCGAGCTTAGTCTGGAGGCGCAGTCCAAGCTGCTGCGGGTTATTCAGGAGCAGGAGTTTGAACGCCTCGGCGGCAGCGAACGCATCAAGGTGGATATTCGCCTGATTGCCGCCAGTCACCATGATTTGCAAAAACGGGTCGAACAGGGGCTATTCCGGATGGATCTTTTCTACCGCCTGAATGTGTTTCCGCTGCGGGTTCCACCGCTGCGCCAACGCACCGAGGATATTCCCGAGCTGGTGCAGCAGCTGCTCAAAGGCCTGTCGCAAAAGCTTGGCAAGCCCCTTGCCGGAGTCGACAGCGCCAGCCTTAAGCGGCTGCAACAGTACAATTGGCCCGGCAATGTGCGTGAGCTGCAAAACCTGCTGGAGCGGGAAGCAATTCTGAGCCGCGAACCTATCCTCAAGGTCAGCTCCATCCCTGGCAGCAGTAATATGCCAACGGCGGGAAACACCCTGGCCGAAGTGGAAGCAAGCCACATTCGCGCGACCCTGGATGCCTGTCACTGGCGGATCTCGGGGCCATCCGGCGCCGCAGCAGCCCTGGGGCTGCCCCCAAGCACCCTGCGTTCACGGATGCAAAAGCTTAAGATCCATCGCCCCGGGTTGGGTCAATAACAAGAAGCCTGCCGATTCCCCCCATCTGAGCCAACAAACAAATGCAAAGTGCAGCTCAATGCCAGTAAAAGTCACGATATATCGCAATATAACGATATATCGTGACCCCATAGTGCCACCTAAAGACATCATCCATTTACAATCAATGAGTTAGCGCAACACTCGACTGGCACAACTCTTGCCATTAACGCCTTGTGTGAGTCATTCAGGAACAACCAAGGTGCAACAAAGCAATCAATCTCAGGGAAGCATTCCCGTCACTTTTATCCCATCCGCAGACCAAGAGCCTTCAGCAGCAAGAGAGCCTTCAGCCGCAAAAGAGCCTTCAGCGAAAAGAGAGCCTTCAGCAATACAGCCTTCAACTGGCCATAAACCCTCCCCAAAAACGGCGGCCAAAAGCAGTGGCAAAATTCAGTTTCGAAGCCAGTCAGGGCTGTTTCAGCGCTGGCGCACTGCCTCAGGTGCAGGCCTGATTGTGCTGTTTTTTCTGCTGCCCTTTATCAGCTGGCACGGCCGCCAGGCCATCTGGTTTGATTTGAGCAATCAGCAGTTTTACTTCTTTGGCACCAGTCTGTGGCCCCAGGATTTTACCCTGCTGGCCTGGGTGTTTATTGCCGCCGCCTTTGGTCTGTTTTTCGTGACTCTGTTTTGGGGCCGGGTCTGGTGCGGCTTCTTATGCCCACAAACCCAGTGGACCTTTATGTTTGCCTGGGTCGAAGAGAAGTTTGAAGGCAGCCGCAATCAACGCATCAAGCTCGACAAGGCGCCCTGGAGCCGGGAAAAACTCGCCAAACGTGTTGGGAAGCACAGCAGTTGGCTACTGATGTCACTGCTGACCGGCTGCGGCTTTATCGCCTATTTTGTACCGGCGCGGGAGCTTTACCCGGCCATCTTCAGCTTCAATGCCGGATTCTGGGACACCGCCTGGGTGTGGTTTTTTGCTATTTGTACCTACCTCAACGCTGGGTGGATGCGCGAGCAAATGTGCCTGCATTGCTGCCCCTACGCCCGGTTTCAGTCGGCCATGTTTGATGAGTTCACCAAAACAGTAACTTACGATGCAGCCCGGGGCGAAAGCCGGGGGCCACGCAAGCGTAAGGCCGCCACCGACCTTGGCGACTGCGTCGACTGCAATCTGTGCGTTGAGGTGTGCCCCACCGGCATCGATATTCGCAATGGCCTGCAGTATGAGTGCATTAACTGCGGCGCCTGTGTCGATGCCTGTAATCAGACCATGGCCAATTTTGGCTACAAACCCGACCTTATCGCCTTCACCAGTGAGGCCGAGCTTAAGGGGCAAACGCCGCCATTGTGGCAGCGCAAACGTTTTATCGGCTATGGCCTGGCACTGGTGGTTATCCTCACCACCATGGGGCTGGATATGGCAAGCCGCAGCGCTATCGAACTCAATGTGCTGCGTGACCGCCAAAGCCTCTATCGTCAAACCGGCACCGGCGGCCTCGAAAATACTTACCTTTTGAAAATCCGCAACAAAACCCAGCAGCCACGGGAATACAGCATCACGGTGGTAAGCCCAATGCCGCTGGCAGTTTCGGCGAGTTTTGTCAGCATTGGGCCCGGCGAGCAAATTGAGCTGCCGTTGACGCTGACGGCGACTGGCACCTTTCCAGACAGTCGCAGCAAGCTTGTATTCAGGGTGAGCGATAACGGGGATGACTCAGAAACTGTCCGACAGGAATCGGTGTTCTTCGCCCCATAACGGCGCAATTCGGGGTGTGCGCCAGGTCAAAGGGCGGCCGTACAGTCGGCCGCTTTCACCTTGGCTTAAGGGCGCTTCTTTATGCTGAAGGGGTGATTGCATAAGGAATAACCGATGATCCTCACTCTCAGCACCCTGATGACCCTGCTTCTTGTTACCGCCGTGGTGGCGCTGATCATTGCCCGCAGCAAGGGCAAACCCATACCGCTGGCGGTCATACCCGTGATTGGCCTGATGGCGCTGATGGTGGGCTCGGCCACCTATTTTGTGCATAGAGCCAGCGATCAGCAGGATTACCGTGAACTGCTGTGGCAGCCGCTGGCGGTGGATAAAATCCCCATGCTGGTTCAGGGCGGCTATACCGTATTTGTCGATTTGCACTCTGACTGGTGCATGGCCTGCCAGACCAATCGGGTTGGCGTGCTGCATCGCCCCGAGGTAGTCAGCACCCTGCTGTCAGGCAAGGTGGTACTGATGCAAGCCAACTGGAGCCAGGAAGCCGAACGTATCGCGCCTTATTACGGCAATGTCGCCGCGCCGGGCGCCCCCTTTAATAAGGTCTACGGCCCGTCGCTGCCAAAGGGCAGAATTCTGCCAGGCGAGCTTAGCGAAAAAGACGTGATAACCGCTATCCATGCCGCCAAGGGCCATGGCTGACAATTGAGTTCCCCATAAAAAACGCCGGCGATTGCCGGCGTTTTTGTTTGCATCTCCCTTAGATTTCGTAGTGCAGACCACACTCGCGCTTCATGCCATTGAAGCGGGTATCTTCTTCACTCATGCCCAGCTCCAGCGGTTTGGTGGAGTGGGTATCGCCCACAGACACATAGCCCTGCTCCCACAGCGGGTGGTAAGGCAGTCCGAACTTGGTCAGGTATTCATGCACATCCTTGTTGCTCCACTCAATAATCGGCAGCAATTTAAAACGCTTACCGTGAATGGCAAGGATAGGCAGCGCTTCACGGGTCGAGGCCTGAGTGCGACGCAGGCCGGCAAACCAGGTACCCACGTCAAGCTCTTCCAGTGCCCGCTGCATAGGCTCAACCTTGTTGATACGGTTGTAGCGCTCCAGGCCGTCCAGCCCCTGCTCCCACAGCTTACCGAAGCGGGCTTCCTGCCAGGCGGCAGTCAGCGGCGAGCGGTACACCTGCAGATTCAGTTTTAAACGCTCGGTCAGCTCATCGATAAAGCGGTAAGTCTCGGGGAACAAATACCCGGTATCGGTTAGCACCACAGGCACATCGCTTTTTACCTGGGTCACCAAATGCAGCATCACTGCCGCCTGGATACCAAAACTGGAACTTAAAATATGCTCGCCGGGTAATTCACGCAGCGCAAATTCTACCCGCTCTGTAGGCGTGGCCTTAGCCAGCTGTAGATTGATGTCCTCAAGCGCGGCCGCTTGCTCGGCTGCGTCCAGACTGAGTAAATCGTGATAATTCATGCTTATCTCCAAGGGTTCTGGCGACGCTTCACGTCTTGGCACAGGCCAACGAGCGGCCAAAACAAACGGGGGAAGCCTTGCTTCCCCCTGACTGGTCTCAGGCGTGGAAGTCGGTTTTACTGACTTTCACTTCGGCAACAACACCCACCCGGATCACAAAATCACCAAAACATTCACCTGGGTTGCGCTCAACAGACCAGCGGCCAATCAAGCTATCCAGTGCCGCCAGAATTTCCGCTTCGGCTACGTTATCCAAATACAATTTTGGAATACGGGTACCGGCAGTGTTACCACCCAGATACAGGTTGTATTTGCCCGGACCACGGCCCACTAAACCGGCTTCAGCCAACATGGCGCGGCCACAGCCATTGGGGCAGCCCACGACGCGCAGGATGATATGGTCGTCTGCAATGCCGTGCTTGCTTAAAATGCCTTCAACGTGGGTGACCAACGTTGGCAGGTAGCGTTCGGCTTCGGCCATCGCCAGCGGACAGGTTGGCAGTGACACGCACGCCATCGAGTTTTTACGCTGGGTGGTGACGTTCTCTAGCAGACCATGCTCGCGGGCCAACTGCTCAATCTGCGCTTTATCTTCAGCGGCAACCCCTGCGATGATGAGGTTCTGGTTTGCCGTCATGCGCAAATCGCCTTTATGCACTTTGGCAATTTCAGCAACACCGGTTTTCAGCGGCTTACCCGGGTAATCCAGCAAACGGCCGTTTTCGATAAACAGGGTTAAATGGTGCTTGCCATCAATGCCTTCCACCCAACCAAAGCGATCGCCGCGGTGGGTAAACTCGTAAGGACGGCTTGGGCCAAAGGCCACGCCAACCCGTTGTTCCACTTCTGCTTTAAAAGCATCGACGCCGATACGATCTATCGTGTATTTGGTTTTGGCATTTTTGCGGTTAACCCGATCACCGTAGTCACGCTGCACAGTCACCACGTGCTCTGCGACTTTCAGCACATGCTCAAGACCGATAAAGCCCAAATCTTCTGCCCGGCGCGGATAAGTCGATTTATCGCCGTGGGTCATCGCAAGGCCGCCACCAACCAACACGTTAAAACCAACCAACTGGCCATTTTCGGCGATAGCGACAAAGTTCAGGTCATTGGCATGAACGTCGACATCGTTGTGCGGTGGGATCACCACTGTGGTTTTAAACTTACGCGGCAGGTAGCTATCACCCAGCACCGGCTCGGTTTCCGTGGTTTCTACTTTTTCCTCACCCAGCCAAATCTCGGCATAGGCGCGGGTTTTTGGCAGCAGGTGTTCAGAGATTTTCGCAGCCCACTCATAGGCTTGCTGGTGCAACTCCGATTCCACCGGGTTTGAGGTACACAGCACGTTGCGGTTTACGTCACCGGCGGTGGCAATCGAGTCGATGCCGATTTTGTTCAGCATCTGGTGCATCGGCTTGATGTTCGGTTTAAACACGCCATGGAACTGGAAAGTCTGACGGGTAGTTAACCGAATTGAGCCGTACATGGTGTGCTCGCGGGCAAACTCATCAATCGCCAGCCATTGCTCAGGTTTGATAATGCCGCCGGGCATGCGCGCCCGCAGCATCACATTGTGCAGCGGCTCCAGCTTTTGCTCTGCGCGTTCAGCCCGTAAATCGCGGTCATCTTGCTGATACATGCCGTGAAAACGCACCAACATGAAGTTATCACCGGTAAAACCACCGGTAATTTCGTCTTTTAGATCTGTGGTGATAGTGCCACGCAAGTGGTTGCTTTCAGCTTTCAGGCGCTCGTTATCAGACAACTGGCCCTGCACTTGCAGTTCAGGCTTAATTGGATACTGGCTCATTAATAAACATCCTTCTGATAACGTTTGCTCTCGCGTAACTCTTCTAAATATTCGTCGGCTGCTTCGGCAGACAAGCCACCGTGGGTTTGGGCAATGTGCAATAACGCCTGATGCACATCTTTGGCCATTCGGTTGCCGTCACCACAAATATATAAGTGGGCGCCTTGTTGCAGCCAAGACCAGACTTCGGCGCCTTTGGCTGTCAGTTTGTCCTGCACATACACTTTTTGTGCTTGGTCGCGGCTAAATGCCACATCCAGGTGGGTTAACACGCCACGCTTCAAGTAGTCTTGAAGCTCCACCTGATATAAGAAATCACGGGTGAAATGCGGGTTGCCAAAGAACAGCCAGTTTTGGCCGGTCGCACCTGCGTTATCACGCTCTTGCAAGAACGCCCTAAACGGCGCAATACCTGTGCCAGGGCCAATCATCAACACTGGCGTATCGGGGCTTGGCAGGCGGAAGTTGTCATTGTGTTCAACAAAGACTTTCACCGGCTCACCTTCGGCCAGGCGCTCAGCCAAAAAGCCTGACGCGCCACCCAAATGGGTGCTGTCAAAGGCATCGTAACGCACCACGCCCACGGTTAAATGCACTTCTTCGCCCACTTCGGCTTGGCTTGAGGCGATGGAATACAGGCGTGGCTGCACTTTGCGCAGGCTGTCCACCAGCTGCTGTGCGCTGATGTTGGCAGGGTTTTGCACAATCACATCGGCGCTTTGCTTATCGGCCAGATAAGCGCGCAGCGCGTCCTTGTCCGCGCCAAGCGCTTGCAGTTCGGCATTGTTGCTCGCCTCTGCGTACTTGGTCACCAGCGAAGGATAAGCTTGGGTAAGCTCCAGCTCGTCGGTTAACGCCGCTTGCAACGTTAAGGTTTTGCCAGACAGTTCAACCTGCTCGCTGCCGGTTAACCCTGTGGCGGCCAGCACGCTGGCGACAAGCTCAGGTGCATTGCGGAAATACACCCCTAACGCGTCACCCGGCTGATAGGTCAGGCCGGTGCCTTCCAGCGAGATCTCGATATGACGCACGTCTTTGGTGGAATTACGCGCCGTGATCTTTTGATTAACACTTAACTCAGCTGTGGCTGGGTTTTGCTTATCATACTGGCTGTGGCTAGCCGCGGTGCCAGTCGCGCCTGGCCATGCAATCACTTTCTCGCTGGCGGCGCCAGATGCTTTAAGCAGCGGTGCAAACACATCCAAGGCCGCTTCCTGCCAGTTTTTCGCGCCGTCGCCATAATCAACATCCAGCAGGGCCGGTTCATGCAGGCGTTTTGCACCTAATGCAGCCAGTTGGCTGTCAAAGTCAGTGGCGGTTTTGCAGAAAAACTCATAGCTGGTATCGCCAAGGCCCAACACGGCAAATTGCAGCTCGGGTAACTTAGGTGCTTTTTTACCAAACAGGAACTTATAGAAACTCACCGCGCTCTCGGGTGGCTCACCCTCGCCATAGGTCGAGGCAACAATGATTAAGAATTTCTCTTTTGCCAACGCATTGGTTTTATACGAGGCAATGTCCTGCAACTGCACAGCTAAGCCACGGCTTTCGGCCGCCGCTTTGATTTTACTGGCCACGCCTTTGGCATTGCCGGTCTGCGATGCGTAAAGCACAGTTAAGGTAGCTGCTTCCTGGGCTGCTGGTGCTGCAGCAAAAGCCCCGCCAGCGGCAAATTGCGCGTTTGCAGCCAGATAACCACTGACCCAGGCCAGTTGCACGGCATTGAGCTCAAAGGTCAGTGTCTTGAGCTTGTCCACCTGCTCGGCACTGAGCGGGGACGCGAGGGATGATAATTCTTTTAACAGCATGAGGACGACCCAGTGACATTTTGATGGATGCTAGCTTAGTGAAGTTTTTCCAAAGCAAAAAAGAATAAATATTAATTTTTAATTCACTTTAGGAATATGCAGAGTCGATTTTTTAAGCTACAAAAGTGTGGCTTGGCGCAAAATTTTTGCTCCGACCAGTGGCTTAAGTCGCCACATGAAGAATATGCGCTTGTGTCAGCAGGAAGACTTGCCACAATGAGCTCACGCCGTGGAAAGCTCTGTCCCCTACAGACAGTCGCTTGAACCGAACGGTTCAATCAGTCTTGCCCTGTTTCGCCCGACACAGGACACGGTGTGTTCATGTTTTTTCAACCATCAGGGAATCGTCATGCAAATTGGAATTCCGAGAGAGAGTCTCGCCGGTGAAACCCGGGTCGCTGCGACCCCGGCCACGGTAGAGCAACTTAAAAAGCTCGGCTTTGAAGTGGCTATCGAATCTGGTGCCGGCACCCTTGCCAGCTTCAGTGATGCAGCCTTCGAGGCGGCGGGTGCCAGCGTAGTACCCTCCGTATGGCAGGCTGACCTTATTTTTAAGGTCAATGCCCCAACCGAAGATGAAATAAAAGAAATCAAAGACGGCGCAACCTTGGTGAGTTTTATCTGGCCCGCTCAGAACCCTGAGCTGGTTGAGAAATTATCACAGCGCAATATCAACGTAATGGCGATGGACATGGTGCCGCGTATTTCCCGCGCCCAGTCGCTGGATGCCCTGTCATCCATGGCCAACATCGGCGGCTACCGCGCCGTGGTGGAAGCCGCCCACGAGTTTGGCCGCTTCTTCACGGGCCAGATCACCGCAGCCGGTAAGGTCCCGCCCGCCAAGGTGCTGGTGATTGGTGCCGGTGTGGCCGGTCTTGCCGCCATTGGTACCGCAGGCTCCCTCGGCGCCGTGGTTCGCGCCTTTGACACACGCCTGGAAGTGGCAGAGCAAATCGAGTCCATGGGTGGCCAATTCCTCAAACTCGACTTCGGCGGCGAAGACGGCTCATCCTCCGACGGCTACGCCAAGGTCATGAGTGAAGAGTTTATCAAGGCCGAGATGGCCCTCTTTGCCGAACAGGCCAAAGAAGTGGACATTATTGTTACCACCGCCCTTATTCCGGGTAAGCCAGCACCGCGTCTTATCACCAAGGAAATGGTGGATTCGATGAAGAGCGGCTCTGTGATTGTGGACATGGCGGCCGCCACCGGCGGTAACTGTGAATACACGGTCCCGGGCGAGCTGTTTGTGACTGCAAACGGCGTGAAGGTGATTGGTTACACCGACCTGCCAGGCCGCCTGCCTGCGCAGTCTTCCCAGCTTTACGGCACCAACCTGGTGAACCTGATGAAGCTGATGTGCAAAGACAAAGACGGCAATGCCGTTATCGACTTTGACGATGTAGTGATGCGCAACATGACTGTGGTCAAAGCCGGTGAAGTGACCTTCCCGCCACCACAGATTTCCGTGTCTGCCGCTCCGGCCAAGGCCGCCCCCAAGGTAGAGCTGAAAAAAGCCGAGCCCAAGGAGCCTTCCAAGCTCAAGTACATTCTGGGCGCTTTGGGTCTGATTGGCTTTGGCGCCGTGGCAAGCGTTGCACCGCCTGAGTTCTTGTCCCACTTCACCGTGTTTTTGCTCTCCTGCGTGGTGGGCTACTACGTGGTGTGGAACGTAACTCACGCGCTGCACACGCCGCTGATGTCGGTCACCAATGCCATTTCGGGCATTATCGTGGTGGGCGCACTGCTGCAGATTGGCGGCGGCTCGACCCTGGTTACCGCGCTGGCCTTTGTCGCCGTGCTTATTGCCAGTATCAACATCTTCGGTGGCTTTACTGTCACTCATCGCATGCTGAAGATGTTCCGTAAGGATTAAGGGGGAATCACTGTGTCTCAAGGACTGGTAACAGCAGCCTACATAGTAGCAGCGCTGTGTTTTATTTTGAGTCTCGCGGGCCTGTCCCGTCAGGAGACCGCCAAGCAGGGTAACCTCTTTGGTATCACCGGCATGAGCATTGCGCTTATTGCCACTATCCTCAACCCGGAAACCAGTGGCGTACACTGGATTATTCTCGCCATGGTTATCGGCGGCGCCATTGGCGTGCGTCTGGCCCTCAAGGTGGAAATGACCGAGATGCCGGAACTGGTGGCCATTCTCCACAGCTTTGTGGGTATGGCTGCGGTTCTGGTTGGCTTTAACAGCTTTATCGACCTGCATCCCCAGGCGGTCACCGAAGTGGTGATTAGCGTAGGTGGCGACATCGACCAGAGCCTGGAAGCCGCCAAAGCCGCATTGCAGGAAGCCAGCAAAGCCGCCGAAGGTCATCACCTCTCCGGAGCCATGCTCAGCATCCATCTGGTGGAAGTGTTCCTTGGCGTCTTTATCGGTGCCGTGACCTTCACCGGCTCTGTGGTCGCCTTTGGTAAGCTGCGCGGGCTGATTTCCTCCAAGCCACTGATGCTGCCCCATCGCCACAAGCTGAACCTGCTGGCGGTATTGGTATCCTTCGGCCTGATGGTGCTGTTTGTCAAAGCCGACGGCGCCATGCTGCCGCTTATCATCATGACCCTGATTGCCTTCGCCTTTGGCTGGCATCTGGTGGCAAGCATCGGCGGCGCCGACATGCCAGTGGTGGTGTCGATGCTGAACTCCTACTCAGGCTGGGCGGCCGCGGCGGCGGGCTTTATGCTCTCCAACGACCTGCTGATCGTTACCGGTGCCCTGGTGGGCTCCTCCGGTGCCATCCTGTCTTACATCATGTGTAAGGCGATGAACCGCTCGTTTATCTCGGTGATTGCCGGTGGCTTTGGTACTGACGGTGCCGTATCCAGCGGTGATGAAGACCTGGGTGAATACCGCGAAACCAACGCCGAAGATGTGGCCGACATGCTGAAAAACGCAAGCTCAGTCATCATCACCCCCGGCTACGGTATGGCAGTGGCACAGGCCCAGTATCCAGTGGCCGAAATCACCCAGAAGCTGCGTGACCGTGGTATTGAAGTACGCTTCGGTATCCACCCGGTTGCCGGTCGTCTGCCGGGCCACATGAACGTACTCCTGGCCGAGGCCAAGGTGCCTTACGACATAGTGCTGGAAATGGATGAAATCAATGACGACTTCCCCGAGACCGACGTAGTGCTGGTGATTGGTGCCAACGACACCGTAAACCCGGCGGCCTCGGAAGACCCAGCCAGCCCCATCGCCGGTATGCCGGTGCTGGAAGTATGGAAAGCCCAAACCGTTATCGGCTTTAAGCGCTCCATGAACACAGGCTACGCCGGGGTACAGAACCCGCTGTTCTTCCGCGATAACACCCAGATGTTGTTTGGCGATGCCAAGGACAGTGTCGAGGCGATTTTGAAGGCGCTGTAAGCCTTGGATGCTTACGATAAGCATCATTGATAACCTCTGAAAAGGGCGCCATCGGGCGCCCTTTTTATCCCGGCTTTCCGACAGTTCCAATTGCCATTGGGGTGACTTGTCTTGTTCTGTAGAGCCGCTTTTCAAGCGGCTTAAGGTCGTGGGTCAAATGCATCCATGCTTAATGGCCAGCTCGCCATCCCTGGTTCTCGTTCGTAAGCCTGTCGCTTTGCGACACTCGCCAACCCACACCCGACCAAGAGGGGATCTACAGCAATCCCCTCTTGCCGATTTATGAATAAGAGTCCCTGCCGCCCCAGACGGCGCCGAAAGCCCCTCGGCTTTATGGGATTGCTCGCTACTGGTTCGGACTCACATCCCTGTTCGGCCGAACCAGACTCGACATCCTGTCTCGTCTACGCGCCCAATCCCAACACCCTCAGCGGCACCGATGGGGATGAAGACAGTATCCTGCAATCTAGGAGTTATGCCTGTCCTATATTCTATATTCCTCAGCAAAGGTGTTTTGGTTGGCCTGACTCTTTCTCACGCAAGATGGTGCACGAAACAAAACGGGCGCAAATCATGCGCATGCGCGCTTTCCACCCAAGGTGATTTTTGCTAAGTTCAATAATCAAATTTAAAAACAGCGTGTTGCGAGTGATTTCGCCAAGTAGCCTGACGGCGTTAGCGGCCGCGTAAGTGGCAAAAATGCAAATAGTCTTGCATTTTTAGCGAGAGCCAAAGCCTTCTGCGCGCCACGTGGGGAGATTATGCGCATGCGCACTATACAACTGTTAGAGCTACCTATGGATTGGAGTGTATTTTGAGCGACGAAAAAAAAATAGAGTTTAAATACAGTGAACCATTAAATACAATTTTACTTGTGGTCATAATGATAGCGGTAAGTGCTGTTAGTGTATTTCTCTATTTTCAAATTACACAGCCTAGTGAAAGTTCCTTGTTGTACGGTCTGAACCCATTTTATCAGTTAGGTGTCCTTTTTGTGGCCTCGTTGGCGTTTATTTTATTGATTGCTCGCCCATTAATACGCTTAATATTACTTAAACCAAATAAAAAGTAGCTCTAACAAATTGCTTAATTTCGTTACGGCCACAAAAAAGCGTGGCCTCCACGGGACTGCCTACCTGCGCTGCGGCAGCCCATTAGCAAAGCGTTATGTGGGTAAACTATGACAACTCTGCTACGCCAATTAATTGAGCATCCAAGTATCGATATAGTCAGCCCTTTTCAATTGTCTCTATCTCACGGTTTTGAAACGTTTACATGTTTGATTCGCGGTTACGGAGCCACCCAAGGTATGTTGATTGACAGTGATGGTCATAAATTTGCTACTTACGGCACTGAAATTGCCAGCCTTGGTTATGGTTATTCGTGTTTCAACATTGAAACGGAAGGTAATGCTCAGGAATTTATCGATGAAGTTTTGAACGGTGATTGGGGCAAAGTTGGTGCAAATCATTAGCCCACATAACCAGTTGCTCAAGTTTACTCCGCCAGCCTCGGCTGGCTCCGTGGGACTGGCGCATGGCGCCAGCCCCTTAACAAAGCGTTAGGTTCTGGCTATGGTTACCTTCATGTTGAGCGTTATTGGAATAATTGGTGTTTTGCTGATCTTGCTACCGACAGAGTTCATCTTAGCGTTTGATGGTCAAACAGGACGCTGGCTATATGAACATGCTGAAGACAAAGAAGCAGGTGTGAAAAAGGCTAGAAAACTTTACAGGTTGCTTGGTGTTTCTTGTTTAGTTGTTTCAGTCAGTTTCTTAATATTCACCAAATAAGCCTCTTAATTAAGATTCATCAAGGCTGTCATGCCATTTGCAGTGCAAATCGCCCGCCAGCATATGGTTCACTTATTAGAGGGGCGTTAGTCCCCTGCAAGCTCGGTCGCAAAGTCGGGGCGGGACAGGTTTTCCAGCTTGCTGTACAAATACATCACCAGCAGGGTGAGGGCGGCGCAGCTAAGGAACAGCCAGGAGCCGTTTAGCAGATCCAGCACTATGCCGCCGCCCAGGGGCGCCAGGGCAAAGCCAAATTCATAGAAGGATGATGCACCAAAATAGGCACCGCGCAGATGGCGCGGGGCAATGCGGTCGATATGCACGTTCATGGTGGGAAAGAGCACCGCCTCCGCCAGACTCATCACTACCACGGCGCCAATCCAGCCCCAGAATAAGTCGACCGGGTTTAGCCCCATCCACAGCTGCGATGCGATTAGCAGCACCAGCGCCACTTGAATACGCTTGACCAAAGACCAGTGAGCCATCAGTTTGAGCAGCAAAAACTGGCAGGTGATGATGATCATGGCATTGGTGAAAATCATCGACGAAATAAGCTCAAGCACATTGGGCACCCCGGCGCGGCTTAGGTACTGCACCAGAGAGCCATCCATCTGGCCGAAGATAAACATGCAGATAACATTGGCCAGAATAAGGCTTTGCAGCAGCCTGTCTTTGGCAAGTACCCGCAGGGTATAGCGCATCCCGGATGCAGCCTGGTCATCGCTGCCAGAGTTGGCCGCATTCCCTTCCTCGCCGAACTGACCCTGATGAGTCACCTGGCTAAACTCGTGGTTGGCAAATCCCCACCAGAGCAGCAACAGCAAAATCGCAAAGGCCACAGTGGTGATGTAAAAACTCGACTGCTCGCCGGTTAACCCCAGCCAGACACCGGCAATGGGTCCCACGGCGCAGCCCACATTCACGATAAAATACAGACTCTGCATCGCAAGCTCGCGGGTTTGGGGCTCGTGGATGATGTCACCAATCAGGGCCGCCACCAAAGGCCGCCACAGCGATGCGGCAATAGAGCAGAGGGTGATGACCAATGCAAATCCGGGCACCGAATCGGCTTCGGCCAGCAGCGAAAACGAGATAATGTAGAGCACGCCTGCACCATACATCATCTTTTGCCTGCCAACTTTGTCCGACAGGGCACTGCCGATAAAACTTACCAGCACAGACACCAGCGCCGCCGCAGATAAAATCAGCCCCACCTCGGTGGCCGACAACCCAAAGCGCTCGTAGAGGATCACCGCCAGAAACGGCCACACCATGTAGTAGCTGCCACGGGTAATAAAAGAGCCAAACAGCAAAATCCACATCAGACGCGGAAACTGCTTCACTCTGGCAAGGGAAATATCGCTTTGCATAATCCATCTCTGGGCTGGGGCATAAAGCAAACTGCCTGGAAGCGGCCTAACTTACTCATGCTTTAACGTTTTTACAACATAACATGTCTGCGGAATAAGCGCTGAAATAAACGCGAAGCAGAAGAAAGGCGCTTGGGGGCGCCACCTGAATACAGCAAAACTGCAAATAACAAAGGCGCCATCAGGCGCCTTTGGGGGGGAGGTTGTTGTCAGCGGATATGCTGTTTGAGTCTGGTAAGCACGTCACTGGCGCTGGCGTTATTGGCCAGCGAGAAGGCGGTGTAGCCATCGCCACGAAAGGCGCGGTCAAGTTCAATCAAAAGATGGGTTTCGGCTGTGTCGCACACCAATGAAATTTCCACTTCACGCAGGCTGGAGAAGCCGAAGCTGCGGGGGTGGAATTCCAGCTCCTGATAGCAACCGGAGCGGGAGCGGAAACCTGGGGCATTCAAAAAGCCCTGCTCCACATCGGCCTTGGTGAGGGCAAAGCCCAGCTCGTTCATGGCGGTCAGCACATGTTCCAGTACCGGAGTGGGCAAAATTTCAATGGCATCGTTATCGGATGGGTCGAGGGCAACGTCTATGTCCACCCCGGTTTGCAGCCAAACCTGACACTGGTTGTTGCGCACCGGCAGCGCGGTGAAGGGGGTTTCCGGATGCAGTTGGCCCTTGAAGGGGATTTCAAGCACCTGGCCGGGCTGGATTTCAAACGACTTGGCCACCCGCCACTTGGCCAGGCAATGGTTTTTAAAAAAGTCGCCGTTCTCACCGCTTACTTTCACGCGGGTCATCAGAGCAAGATCGATACCCTCGACTTTTTGCGGCACATCGCCGCCCTGAATAACGATAGTCGCCTCGAATTCCTGTCCGGGGAACAGGCGGCTTTGGTGCAATTGGGTATCAACTTTGGCGCTGCCAATACCAACGGCAGCTAGAAGTTTCTTGAACATGTATCCATCCACAGTATCAAAAGAAGCGGGCATTATGCGGTTGTGCCCGGCCCGGGTAAAGCCCGGGTTCACAGTCATTTACACGGCCAATTTGGCCTGGATCACATCTTCTCCCGCCGAGGTTAAATCAGGATTAATTGTGGTTCACATCCCTTCTCTGGCCGCCATCTGCGGCGCTAGAATCCGCGCCCTTCCCTGATAACCCGATTGCAATAAGGAGTACTTTGCAACATGAAGAAGTTAGCTTCTCTGACACTTATTCCCCTGGTCGCCAGCCTCACCGCCTGCGGCGGCAGCGACAATAACGACAGTGGCCAGCCTGTTATCCCAGCCGCCGCGGCCAGTATTTCCGGTGAGCTCGAAGCCGTATCCGGCAGCATCCTTAACATCAATGGCCGCAGCCTGGACGCCGCCGGTGCCCGCTTCGAAGGCACCAGCTTATCTGAGCTTAAGCCCGGCATGGTGCTCGACATTAAAACGGAAAAAGGCGTCGCTACCGACGTGATCCTCAACAGCGAATTACAGGCCCCGGTGAGTAATATTGATGGCGATGTGCTGACCATGGCGGGCATTCGGGTGCTCACCAAAGAGGCTCGCTTCGATGATGGCCTGAGCCTCAGTGCCATCAAGGTAGGCGATATGCTGGAAGTGAGTGGCTTTTACCTCGATGGCGATCAGCTTAAAGCCAGCTTTATTGAGCAAAGCGACGACAGCCACAGCGAACTCGAAGGTGTGGTCACGGCGCTGAGTACCGCGGCGAAACAGTTCAAACTCGGCAAAGTAACCGTTGACTACAGCGCCAGTTCCATCAGCCTGAACAACGGCGACCTGGTCGAAGTTGAAGGCCTGCTCGATGGTCTGAACCTCAAGGCCAGCAGTATCGAAAAGCAAAACCGCGAGCATAATCAGGGCGATGAAATCGAGGCCGAAGGGCTAATCAGCTGGATGAGTCAGGACGGCTCGCACCTGCTGCTCAATCAGCAAACCTCGGTGGCCATCACCGACCAGACCCGTTTTGAAGACGGCAGCGCCGCCGAACTGAAGGTGGGTAACCAAATTGAAGTGGAAGGCAGCTGGGATCTGGGCGCTATGAACCTGGTGGCCAAAGAAATTGAATTTGAGCACAAGGGCGACAGCGGCCTTGAGCTGGATGAGCGTGAATTTGAAGCTCCTGGCTTTGCCATCCTGGATGCCAATGGCCGCATCAGCCTTAATGGCATCAGCCTTAATGGCATCAGCCTGACCCTGTCATCCGCCGCCGAGTTTGATGACCTCTTGCCCACCGATGTCAACGGCAGCAACTGGGTAGCGCTCTCAGGTTACGAGCAGTCGGGCGAATTTATCGTGACTGAAATCGAGGCCGAGCAGCTAACCAGCCGCATCGAACTCGAAGGTAAGGTCCAGGCGCTGGACGCCGAGGCCGGACTCTTCGGTTATCAAACCGTGGATGGCAGCCTGAATGCCTTTGTTGGCAAGCACGGCGAGTTTGAATGCACCCTGGGCGCCAATCAGCAAATCAGCGGCTGTGTCATCGATAACTAACGCTTGAAAATGGATGCTTACAACGCGGCCATCCCCGCAAGCGCCTGCCACAGCCGCGTGGCCACGGGGCCCGGCGCGCCATCGGCACGGCGCACCAGTGAGTATCCAAACTGTTCTCGGGCACTGCAATCATTCAGTGCCGGCACCAATAAACGGCCTTCTTCGAGGGCCGTTTTTATCATCCACAACGGCAAGCGCCCCCAGCCCATCCCCTGTTCAATCAGTGACAGCTTGGTGGCAAAGCTGTTGACGTACCAGTGGCGCTGGGCGCTTTGCACCCCAAGCTTGAGGCCACGGGTGCCGCTGCCGCTGTCCTGCACCAGGATCTGGTATTCATCCTTCAGCTGCGCCACCGAGTGAAGCTCTGGGTGACGGGCAAGCAGTTTGGGCGACACCACATTCACCATCTCGCCCCGGGTCAGGAATTGGCTTTGCAATCTCACTCCGGGGCTCAGTGCCGGATTCACCGGGCTGATGCAAAGCTCGGCCAGATCTTTTTGCACCAGCTCCACCGCACCGGTTAAGTATTCCTGACGGATAACGATTTCGCAGGCGGGAAACTCGGCCTGCACCGTCTCAAAAGCCGGCAATATCGGCGCCAGCTCAAAAGAGGCTTCCACCGCCAGCGTGACTGAGGCCTCGTTCCCTCCCGCCAGGAAGGTCGCCACCTGCAACAGCTCGTTATGGGTCTCCAGGGTCCGCAGCGCCAGTTGATGGATGCGTTTGCCTTCGTCGGTAAGCGCCAGCCGGTAAGCCTCACGACTGAAAAGACGCAGCCCGAGTTGGGACTCCAACTGCCGAATGGCGTGGGTCAGCGCCGGTTGGGTCTTGCACAGGCTGTCGGCGGCGAGGCGCAGCGAGCCGCATTCCACCACGGCTTTAAGCACCTTGAGCTGATCGATAGAGGGCATAAAGATAAACCTGATAAATCATCCTGATAAATTAACATCAATATAATTTATTTTTTAACCTGTGAATACTGAGGACGGTTCATCAACATCGGAGCATTTTATGAGTAAGCTCAAAGGCATATTAAAGCTCGCGCCCATTGTTTTGCTGGCGCTGCCCATGCTTGGATTTGGCGCCGCCAAACTGGCTGGCGTGCCCGAGCTGCACCGTGCCTTTCATGCCATGAACTTGCCTGCCTGGTTTGGCTACTTTATTGGCGCTGCCGAAGTGGCCGCCGGTATCGGCTTGCTGCTGCCCCGCTGGAGCGCCCTTGCCGCCACCGGACTTGTGCCAATAATGGCTGGCGCGGCAGGTTTTCATATTGCCTTCGATGTGCCCTCACCCTTTCCGGCGCTGATCTTTATGGCGCTTTGTTTCTATATCATCAACCTGCGCCGTAAAGAGGCTATCTGGTATCCCTTCTAGGGTTCACCGGCCTTTAATGCAGCGATTTTCCATCTGGAAGGGAGTTTCTCAGGCTCCCCTTTTTTTGTCCTTTTCTCCCCTCAGACAGGCCGCGCTGTGCCACATCTTCGGCCGCATTTTTTGGCCTTTACCAGCAAACAGGGTAAAGTGGCCTATTCCGGCGGCAGACTCCCCCGGAAGCGGCATTACCCTTGATGTCGTGCCGCGATAACAACACCAATAAAAAAAGACAAAGAGAAGGACAAGTCATGAGTCAATCAAGCAATTTGTCGGGCAACGACCTTACCGAGGTCAAACAGCTCGGCATGTGGGCCTCCATCATGAGCCTGGGTTACATTTTCTGGCTGGTTGGCGGCATGGAACTGGTGGAGCGCATTGCCTACTACGGCGTAAAAGCCAGTGCCGGTCTGTATGCCAAAGCGCCTGTGTCCGAAGGCGGTCTGGGCATTACCCTGTCTGACTACGGCATTATTATTTCCAGCTGGGCGATTTTACAGACCTTTATTCCGGTTTTTACCGGCGGTATTTCCGACCGGGTGGGCTACAAAGAAACCATCTTCGCCTCCACCATCATTAAAATCTGCGGTTATCTGTGCATGGCGTTTTTCCCAAGCTTTTGGGGCTTTTTGGCAGGCGCCATGCTGCTT
This sequence comes from Shewanella zhuhaiensis, assembly GCF_022484835.1. Lineage (NCBI taxonomy): Bacteria > Pseudomonadati > Pseudomonadota > Gammaproteobacteria > Alteromonadales > Shewanellaceae > Shewanella > Shewanella zhuhaiensis. The sequence continues at coordinate 240,546 of NZ_JAKUDL010000003.1, read as the reverse complement.
GCGGCCGGTACAGGTATCTTTAAGCCAGGTATTCAGGGCACCCTGGTGCTGGCAACAAGGCGCGACAACAGCTCCATGGCCTGGGGGATTTTCTATCAGGTGGTGAATATCGGCGGCTTCCTCGGCCCCTTGGTAGCCGTGCATATGCGCCAGCTCTCCTGGGACAATGTGTTCTACGCATGCGCCGCAATTATCTCGCTTAACTTTTTGTTTTTGCTTACCTATAAAGAGCCCGGCAAAGAAGCCCGTCTCGAGCGCCAGCGTAAAATCAAGGCCGGCGAGCTGAAGCAGGACTTCCTGTGGAAGGATGCCTGGAACGAGCTGAAAAAGCCGGTGGTGATCTACTACATGCTGGTGTTTGCCGGTTTCTGGTTTTTGTTTAACTCGCTGTTTGATGTACTGCCCATTCACATTGCCGAATGGGTGGATACCAGCGTGATTGTTTCGACCCTGTTTGGCGAAGAAGGCACCCGCAGCGGCATTTTGCAGTTTTGGCTGGGGCTGAATAACGAAGGCACCAAGGTAATGCCAGAAGGCATGCTGAACCTGAACGCAGGCCTTATCATGACAAGCTGCTTCTTGGTGGCCGCGCTGACCGCCAAGTACCGCATCACCACCGCCATGCTGTGGGGTTGTCTGCTGTCCATCGGTGCCTTTGTGATGATTGGCGCCACCCACGCCGCCTGGTACATAGTGCTGGCGATTGCCATGTTCTCTGTGGGCGAAATGATGATTAGCCCGAAAAAGAACGAGTTTATGGGCAATATCGCCCCCGAGGGCAAAAAAGCCATGTATCTGGGCTTTGTGATGCTGCCACAGGGCATAGGTTGGGGCCTGGAAGGCTACTTCGGCCCCAAGCTGTATGAGATGTACGCCTCTAAAGAAAAGTTCGCCCGCCAGATGCTGGGTGAAGAAGGCATGAGTCCGGCTGATGTGGCCGCCATCCCCCAAGGTGAAGCCTTTACCCGCCTGGTGGAATTCACCGGCCGCGGCAGCCGCGAGCTGACGGAAGTGCTCTACAATGCCCACAACATTGGCATGGCCTGGTACATCATCGCCGCCATCGGCACCATCTCGGCGGTGGGAATTTTTATCTACGGCAAGTGGCTGCTGAAGATGCAGCAGCAAAGCGCCTGAGATAGCCTGAATACGCGTTAACCTCAAAAAAGCAGCCACAGGGCTGCTTTTTTATTGTCATGTTGGCAAAGCGACAGACAAACGGGGATCCCCGTAGGTTTGTGAGCATACAACCTTCCTGGGCTTGCGCCTTCAAGACATAAGCCCGCACAACACAGCCCCGCTCGAAACCTGCGTCACCACCTCATTCGTGGTTTACTTCACCACCAGCACAGGGCACTTGGCACCATTGGCCACAGCTTCAGCCACATTGGCGTGCAAAAAGTGGCGAATGCCTGAGTATCCGTGGCTGGCAATCACTACCATGCCCACGTCAGACTCGTTGGCCTCTGTGATGATTTCATCGGCGGCCTCACCCATACGGATTTTGGTTTCCACCTGCAAATCGGTATTGAGTTTGGCGAGCAGCGACTTCATCTTCTCGGCGGCCGCCTCCTCCATGCTCTTGGCCAGCTCCTCTGGAGTGATAGCCAAAATCATAAAGTTTTCATCGCCCATGGGCCTTGGGACCACGTGCAAAATTTTCAGCCCCACCTGATACAGGTTGGCCATTTCCACCGCATACCTGAGGGCATGGGATGCCGTTTCCGAAAAGTCGGTCGGCCACAAAATTGCGTTACTGACCATAATTACCTCCAGATCCAGCCTGGTTAATGTGCATGCCTGACGTCAATCGCCAAGCCACTCCAGCGCATCCTGACGGTCAACAAAGAACCTGGCATCGGCCGGGGTAAACCAGTCGGCAAGCTTGGTCAGCCACTCTTGCCAGCCGGGTTTACCCACCACGGCAATCTTTTCAAAGTGCCGCCCGTGTTTGATGCCAAGCTTCAGGTCGTCCCACATGGCCCGCGCTTCCCAGCCTTCCAGCTCGGTGGCATCCACCAGCATGTAGATGTCAGGGTCTTTTACGCCTTCAATGGCGCCTTCCAGCACAGGCACCATGCGCTCGTAGTCTTCGTGGGTTAAAGTGCCAACCACCTTGAGCACCACAAAGAAATCATCTTTGCCATGGCGTTCAACGCCAATGGTGAGTCCGTGTCTGAGAGTTGTCATATTGTGCTCCTTCACCACTTTCTCTGTTTATTGTAGGCAGGCATTGCCCCTGCCAAAGGTGATCCCGATCAAGTTTTTCTCGAAGGCATTGTCAAAATCCGTCCCCCGGACTACCATAGACCGACTAATCAGTCGGTTTTATTTTCAGCAAGGATATCACCATGAATGCAGCCACCCAGATGCAGCAAGCCACATCCGGCGAAATAGCCGCAATGCAGCAGATTTTTGCCAGCCAGCGCTCGCACTTTGCCAGCCACAGCTATCCGGACTTAAGCAGCCGCAAAGCCGCACTGCAATCACTGAAAGCCGCACTGCTCGAACAACAGGATGCGCTAATAGCTGCGCTTTCCCGGGATTATGGCCATCGCAGCGCCGACGACAGCCGTATCTCCGACATCATGCCGGTGGTGAATCACATCAACTACACCCTGTCCAACCTCAAGCGCTGGACCAAACCCAGCCGCCGCCATGCAGGCATACTGCTGGCACCGGCCAGTGTGAAGGTGGAGTATCAGCCCAAAGGGGTTATTGGCATTATCGTGCCCTGGAACTTCCCGGTGATGCTGAGCCTGGGGCCGCTGGTCACCGCCATTGCCGCCGGTAACAGTGCCATGCTGAAGATGTCGGAATTTACCCCCGAAACCAACAAGGTGCTTAAATCCCTGCTGGCAAAGGTTTTTGCCGAACATCAGGTGGCGGTTGTTGAAGGCGAAGCCGATGTGGCCGCCGCGTTTTCGGCGCTCGCCTTCGACCATATTCTATTTACCGGCTCCACTGCTGTGGGCAAGCATGTGATGCGCGCTGCCAGTGCCAATCTGACGCCGGTTACACTGGAGCTTGGCGGCAAGTCGCCGGTGATTGTGGCGCCAGACATGGACATGGATACCGCCGTTGAGCGGATGATTTATGGCAAGTGCCTGAATGCAGGACAAATCTGCGTAGCACCCGACTATGTACTGGTGCCTCAGGGCAAGGAAGATGCCTTTATTGCCGCCTATCAGGCCAAATTTGCCGCCCTCTATGGCAAGGTTGAAACCAATAACGACTATGGCGCCATTATCAACGAGCGCCAGTGGCAACGGCTGATGACTGTACTGGACGATGCCAAAGCCAAGGGCGCGACAGTGCACAGTGCCAGCGGTGAAGCGCCGCTCGATGCCATCCGCAAGTTGCCGACCCAGCTTTTGACCAATGTGAATGATGAGATGCAGGTGTTGCAGGAGGAAATCTTCGGCCCGCTGCTGCCAATCATTCCCTACGCCAGTCTTGAAGACGCCATCGCGTACATCAATGCCCGCCCAAGACCGCTGGCGCTGTACCTGATGAGCTTCGATGGCCAGACCCAGGACAAGGTGCTCAAGGCCACCCACTCCGGCGGTGTCTGCCTCAATGAAACCGTATTCCACGTAGCCGCAGACGATGCCCCCTTTGGCGGCATAGGTCCATCTGGCATGGGGCACTATCACGGCGAAGAAGGCTTTCGCACCTTCAGCCACGCCAAAACCGTGCTCAAGCGCGGCCGCCTGAATACCGGCAAGCTGGTGCATCCGCCCTACGGCAATGCCATTCAGCAGTTGCTGATGAAAGTATTCTTGCGCTGAGGTTTGGCTATGAGCAAAGTCAGCGGCGGCGCAGATAAACGCAGCCAGATCCTGGATGCAGCCCTGAAGCTTTTTAATTCACAGGGCTTTCATGGCACCTCCACCGCCAGCATCGCCAAGGCGGCGGGGGTGGCAACCGGCACCCTGTTTCACCACTTTCCCACCAAGGAAGCACTGCTGGAAACGCTGTTTCTGACAGTGAAAAAGGAGTTTGCCGATGCCCTTGGCGCCATGGCATTGCCCGGCAGCGACCTGGAGCAGCAGGCCAAAACCCTCTGGCTCGGCGCCCTCGACTGGGGCATAAGCAACCCGGACAAGCAGCAGTTTTTCCAGCAGTTTTCACTGTCGGTGGAAATCCCGCTAGCCCTTCGGGAACAAGCGATGCAGGGGATCCTCGGCTTTATCGGCACCATGATTAGCCAGGGGCAACAGCAAGGGATTCTCGCCCGTTTGCCGCTGCCGATAATGCTGGAGAACTGCCACGGCCAGTATCTGTCTGCCACCCGCTTTTTTCTGGACCGCCCCGAACTTGCCCTGGACCCAGAGCACAGAGACGCGAGCTTTCAGCTGTTCTGGCGTGCCATGCGCCCCTGATGAACAGGACTGTGACAAACAAAAAGGGTGCCAAAGGCACCCTTTTTGTTATTGGGGAACAGGCTACATCAGCCTTCCTGCTCCAGCTGCTGGCTGCCGGGGGCAGTTTGCGAGGCAGACCAGTAACCCTGGCGAATGCCTTTTTCAATCAGCTCGGCCACAGCAACTTCAATGGCTTGCTGCACACAAAACTGCACCGGCTCATTGGTGGTAAAGCCTACCTCGGCCTCCGCCAGGCGATTGAGGCTGGTGAAGCGAAACAGCCCGGCGCGCATCTCCTGGGACATCACCCGCTTGGTGGTGTTTACCGACATCAGTACCTTACCGCTGTGCACATCCACTGCGCGCAAATAGATGGTCACCTGATCTTCACGGTACATTTCAGAGGCGCCAATGCCGTAGTATTCAACCCCCACACCACCTGTGCTGGTGTTGGTTTCGTAGCTGATAATGCCGCCTTCAAGCAGCAGTCTGGCATTGGCCATGGTGGGCAGCTCATCGCCTTTCTTCTGGCGATTGATAAACTTACGCTCGGTCAGCAGGTTTTGCAGCCCTTCACGTTCCACCGGTGTAAACCAGCCCGAATCCAGCAGGGTTTGCACCAGCATGGAGGTGGCGCCCTGGGTCACGGCGGTGGAGAAGCTGCTTACGTTGGCCTGCGGTTTATATTGCCCGGTTTGGTCACGGAAGGAGTACACGGCCACAGGAATGGGGAATTTGGGGCCGGGCTGAGCCTTGAGCGACTCCATGGTCTGGCTCAGTGGATTTACCTGTGCCTCGGTGATATTCAGATCCGGCTTGGGCACAAGGCTGCAACCACCCAGAGAAAGCAGCAAAGCGGCGGCTAAGAGTCTCATGGGTTACCTCCATACACGGGCATCTCAATCACTGTCACTTCGCCGGTGAGCTGGTTGGTGATAGTGAGGATAACCCCGGCGCCATTGGAGGCCACCTCAATGCGATAATCGCCGGTGTCATAGACGCCGTCAGTGATATCGCCATCGGCCACCTTGCGGGTGATGGAGTTGATAATGTTGCGCTCCAGCGACTCTTTAAAGCGGGTCACGAAGTCTTTTTCGTTGGAAGGCGACTGGTTATCGTTTTGGCTTTGGGCCTTGTTCAGCAGAAACGAGCCATTGAGCGGCGAGCCGCCGAAGCTCGGATTTATCGGGGTGTAGACCAATTCGGTCCCCTGGGCGGAAAAGCCGAGCGCCAGCACCGCCATCACTAACATCCTTTTCATTGTCATTCCTGTTTGCTGTGTCCGAGTTCTATGTCATCACCGACGATGGCATTGGCCCTGACCTGCGCCAAATAGTCCACCGTGATAAGTACCGCCTGCTCGGCCTTATCCTTGATTGAGCTGGCTCTGCGGCCAAAGTGAGTGCTGTAAATCTTGGTGCCGTTAATCTCCATCACCAGCAGGGTGCCGGCCTGGGGAAATACGGTTTCGGTAAGGGTCACATTAAAGCCCTGGGTAAAGGGCAACTCGCGCCAATAGGAGGAGTAATAGAAGCTGAATTCCTTGCCAAAACGGGTCAGGGTTCGGTCGATAACCAGACCACTGATCTCCACTTCATCGTCATTTGCCTTGGCAGAAAACGGTGAAAACGATAACAAGGACAGCAATAAGGCTGTCAATAATGCCTGCTTCAAGATGCCTCTCCTTAGGCCGCAGTGTCCCGCTACATCACTCACGAACAAGCAAGCAATTTATCAGGAATGGCTCGGAAAGGTCATCATAAAAGGCTAATCTTTACAGCAAATTAGCCCAAAGGTATAGATAGCAAACTGGCGACTAATACTTTTGTTCAGGCGCCCTGGGCGGGCAAAAACAGCTGCACTGCCAAGCCGCCACCACTGCGATTTTGCAGGCTGATGCGGCCATCGTGAGCCTCGATGATTTCGCGGCAAAGGGCAAGCCCAAGCCCGGTGCCCTGCTGCTTGGTTGAGTAAAACGGCAACAGTGCCTGAGACAGCACTTCCGGCGACATCCCCGGCCCTCTGTCCATCACTTCAATCACAACCCCTGCGGGGCTGGCAGCCGAAGCAGGCTGAGTCCGAACCGCCATGGCCACCTCCTGAGGCGCCGAGCCACTTTCGTGGGCGTTTTTCAAAAGGTTCAGCAGCACCTGCTCCAGCTGCACTTCATCGGCAATCAAGGGCTCGGTGGGCAGTTCACCAACCACCACAAATGGGGTTTGCAGCCCGAGTTCATGGCACAGCCGCGCCATATCCACCGGCGCCTTGATGGGCCGAGGCAGGCGGGCAAAGCGGGCGTAGCCCTCAATAAACTCGCCCAAATGTGCCGTGCGCTTGTCTATGGTATCGAAAATCAGATTGAGCCTGGGCTCATCCAACTTGCCCGCCAGCATACGGCCCGAGTTCACCATGGAGCGCATCGGCGCCAGCGAGTTATTCAGCTCGTGGCTGATAACCCGTATGACCTTTTTCCACACTGCTACTTCCTGACGACTGAGCTCGCGGGTCATCTGCTTAAGCAAAATAAGCTGATGTTCAAAACCATTCAGGGTGAAGCGGCCACGGCTGATATGCCAGGTCTCGCTGTCGCCTTCCCGCTCTAGGGTGAACAGGCCGTCGGTGTCACCGGTCAGAATGGGCGCCATGGGCTCACCGATGGCGGCAGCGAGGGCTGTCAGGGTCATGCCTGTGATGCCTTTGCCGCCATGGAGTTCATGGCGGGCAGAATCATTGGCATAAATGATGTGGCCGCTGCTATCAAGCAGCAACATCAGGTTGGGAGAGTTTTGGATCACCTTATCGAGCAGCAGTTCGCGCTGATACAGATGCTGCCGCTCACGGCGCAATGTCTCGCTGGCGCGGTTAAACAGCGACGAGAGTTTACTGAGCACTGGGTCGTCACTGCCCGGCAGCGAGGCGCTGAAGTCGTTATCGATAAGATTAAGCAGCCCAAGCTCCATCGACTTAAGGGCATTGCTGAGCCTGCGGGTCAGCCAGGCGCTGAGCATCAGCGACACAAGCGCGCCCAGCGCCAGCGACGGCATCAGCCAGTCAACGCCAAAGCGGCTCACCACCAACCACACCAGAGCACTGCCAAGCGCCCAGCTGAACGCAATGGCCAGCAGCAGTCTTGCTCTTAATCCCAGCGCCGCCAGGGGTTCGTGTTTATCATCCGCCAAGGACTTTACTCACTCTCTTTGGAGGGCTTGCCCTCAATGCCGAACTTCTCCATGCGCCGGTACAGAGCCTGACGGCTAAGGCCGAAGGACTTGGCCACCCGGGCTATTACCCCGCGATGCTCTGCGAGTGCCGCTTCAATCTCACTGCGATCGGGCTCGCTGTTGATTGACTCAGGAGCCGCTGCTGTAGCGGCAGTCGCAACTGACTCAGAAATCTGAGCGGATGCCGCAAATGCCGCTGCCGGCGAGGTTGCGCTGGCGGCTGAATTAACGGGTGACACCGCCGCCAGGCCGAAATCGGCAGCGCTCAGGGCCTCGGCCCGTGCCAGGATAGATGCGCGTTTGCAGGCGTTTTCAAGCTCACGCACGTTGCCCGGCCAGTTGTGGGCCAGCAGCGCCGCCCTGGCCTGATCATCCAGCTCGCGACCGCCGGTAAAGTACGCCACCAGCGGCAGCACGTCGTCTTTACGCTCCGCCAATGGCGGCAATGCCAGCTCGACCACATTGAGGCGATAGAAAAGGTCTTCCCGGAAACGACCATCGACAATGTCCTGCCGCAGGTCCGCATTGGTCGCACTCAGCACCCGCACCTTGCACTTGCGGGTTTGATGGCTGCCAAGACGCTCAAACTCACCGGTTTGCAGCACCCGCAGCAACTTGATTTGGCCGGAGAGTGGCAGATTGCCAATTTCATCCAGAAACAGGGTGCCGCCATCGGCAGCTTCAAAACGGCCAATCCGCGCCTTGGTAGCGCCGGTAAAGGCGCCGGCCTCGGCACCAAAAAGCTCGGCTTCCATCAGCTCTATCGGCAGCGCCCCCACATTCACCTTGATAAAGGGCTTATCTTTTAACGGCGAGTTGGCGTGCAGTATATCGGCGAGGCGGTCTTTTCCGGCGCCGTTGGGGCCTGTGATAAGCACAGAGACATCGGATTTGGCCAGCTGCAGCGCCAAGTCCACGCAGCGCTCCATCGCCGGGCTGCCAAACACCAAACCGCAAAGGTCGGCTTCATCAAATACCGCAGTACGTTCCGCCTTCTGGCGCTTAAGCTCTCCATTTTCGCGGGACAGCTTATGCAGCGAAATCAGGTTGCCGATACTGATGAGCAGCTTGGCATCGTCCCAGGGCTTGCCCTGATAATCAGCGGCGCCGGCTTTCATCAGCTCCACCGCCATTTCAAGCTCGGTCCAGGCGGTCAGCAAAATGATAGGAATGGATGGACATTCAGCGCGGATGGCATGGAACAGCTCTCGCCCTTCCTCACCACTGGTGGTATCGCGGGTGAAGTTCATGTCCTGGATCACCAGCGCAAATTCATGCTCGCCAATGGCCTTCAACGCCGCTTCCGGGCTCTGCACACAATGGCTTTTATAGCCGTTCAGCTCGAGCATCAGCGAAAGCGCCTGACAAACATCCAGATTGTCGTCGACGATGAGTATCTTATCCATTTGATTCATTTTGAGTAATTTTGCTAAACCTTAACTTAAGGGCCCGCAATTTGCGAGCCCTCGTTAGACAGCTTATACGCTTCGGGTGGCGATGGATGGGGAGATTGCCGCCGCCTTTCTGGCCGGGATAATCACCGCAACTGTCGTTACCAAAAACAGCAGCGCCACTGTCATCGCCGGATATTGCCAGGCCAGGGCATCCAGGCTGAAAAACGCCATCAGCTGACGGCTGAGTTCAAAAGCCAGCAGCGAGCCTATCAGAGCGCCAGCCGCCAACAGCAGATAGTTTTCGGTCAGGAACCAGCCCAGAATATTGCCACGGGTGGCCCCAAGCGCCCGACGGGTGCCGATTTGCTTGGTGCGCCGCTCGATATTGAACATCACCATGCCCGACAGCCCCAGCGCGGTAATGCCCAGCAACAGCACTATCATGGCCCCGAGCACAAAGGCCATCATGGCGTGTTGCGCATAAGCCCGTTCGCGGTATTCGGCGATGCTTCTGAAGGAAAACAGCACCCGGCGAGGGTCATCCTTGTGCAGCGCTTCCTTAATGGCTTCCCGCAGATAAGAGTGATCCACCGCATCGGCGCGCACCACTATGGTGTTGAACTGCCCGCCGCCATTCATATTGACGTTCACCATCACGCTGTTTTCGATGTCGTCATTATTCACCCAGGCGCCCTGGAGTTTCTCAACCACACCGACAATAGTGAATACCTTGCTGCCCTCATACACCCGCTTGCCGATGGGGCTTTCATCACCAAAGGCTTCCTTGGCATAGGTTTTGGTGACCAGTACCTCACGGGGCACCTCAGTATCATCCAGGCCCTGAGCGATACGACCGGGCAGGAAGTTGCGCCCCTCAATCAGCTTGAGACCAAAAGCATCCACCAGGTATTCATCGCCCATATAAACCGCCATCCCAGGCAAACTTTTGGCGGTTTCAGGGTCGGGGCCATCATTAAAGCCCGACATCCAACCGCTGCTGCCAAGCGGCAGCATGTTGGCCGGTGCCACAGCTTTCACTCCGGGCAGGCCACGCAATATCTCCATATCGCGCTGGCTGCGGGCCATTAAATCCATGCCCTCGCCATAGTTGTACAACTTGAAGGTGAGCACCTCAGATTCGGCGACACCAGAGGAGCGCTCCATCAGGCCCAGACGCTGATGAATGATAAAGGCCGCATTGGCCACTATGGCTACTGACAGAATAATTTGCAGCAGCAGCAGGATCGGCGCGCTGCGGCTTCGCAGCATGGCGCTCAAAATAGGTTTAATCGCAGTCATGGCCGCTCCTTATTGGCTCTTGAGATACACGCTGGGTTTGGTTCGACAAATCACCCATGCCGGATACATACCCGCCAACATGGCCGAACTGATGGCAATAGCGGGGGCAATAAACCAGATGCTGGGGTCAAGATTATCCATGCCATCCAACAGAAACCTTTTGCTCAGGTATTGCAGAGCCACCCAGGCCCACAGCAACCCCAGGGCGCCGCCCAAGGCCCCTATCATGCCGACTTCCACCATATGCTGAGCAAAGATATGGCCCTTGCTGGCACCAATGGCGCGGCGCACACCCACCTCGGGTGCCCGCTTAAGGAACTTACTCAGCATCAGGCCAAGGATATTCACCAGACACACCAGCAAAAACAGCAGGCTAAGGCCAATCAGAATTTTGTTGTCTTCGGGAACAACCTTGTTGTCGATAAGGTGCCGGGCCACATCATTGAGCCTCACCCAGGAGGTACGACTCTTGTCGGTAAAGCGACCCAGTTGCTGCTGGCTGTCAACGTAGCCATCAAGGAAGTTGCGGTAGTTTTCGCGCTCGGCCGGGGTATCGAGCTCGGCCCAGAACTGCACCCAGGTTTTCTCTTGGGTAAACAGGCTGCCCTCTTCGTATTTCCAGCCACTGATATTGCCCCAGGGATCGTATTTTTCCTGCGCCAGCAGCGAGAAGGGAATAAACACTACTTCGGTTTCGTCGGTGGGGCCGTTATGCAGATCGTAGAACTTGGGCAATACCTGCCAATCGTCAATCACCCCAACAATTCGAAAGGGTTTGTCGTTGAGGAACACCACCTCACCGACACTGTTACTGCCGTTAAACAGCCGGTCGTTGACTTTCTTGGCTATCACCACCACGTTGGCCGGTTCAGTATCCACACTGGCATCCCAGGCGCCGCCAAACAGGAAAGGCACCGAGAACATGGCAAAGAAGTCGCGGTCGGTTACCCGCACATCTTCCAGCTTGGGCTCGATATCAGGATTCGACGAGGTCAACGCCAGCCCGGTGCGGATCATGGCCGTTTTGCGCGGCGCCGCATCTGACTTACGCAGGTTCATGGCGTCCTGATAGGTCAGATTGACCACGAACTCATCCCAGGTGTCCGGTCCCTGGCTCCACAGGTTTACCGAATAGAGCTTATCGCTGCGATCCCCGGCGGGGTTGTTCGCCATCAGCTGATGCACATTGAGGGTCATGATGGTAATGCCAATGCCAATAGAGATAGCCATCACCATCAGCAGCGACATCATCGGTGTCTTGCGGATAGAGCGCCAGGCGAGATCCAAATAATGACTGAACATAGCGCCCCCTTAACCGTTAACCACGGCGCGGCCGCTGAGGAAATCGCACACCTGACCATCGACAATCTGAATATTGCGCTCGGCGCGGCGGGCCAGCTCGCCATCGTGGGTCACCATGATAATGGTGGTGCCCTTGCGGTTAATGTCTTCCAGCAGCTCCATCACCTGACGCGCCATCAGCGAATCCAGGTTACCCGTGGGTTCGTCCGCCAGCAGAAAACGCGGCTTACCGGCCAGCGCCCGGGCAATAGCCACCCGCTGCTGCTGACCACCGGAAAGCTGAGATGGCAGATGGCTTTGGCGCGCGGCCAGCCCCACCTGGGATAACGCCTCTTCAACCCGGCGTTTCCGCTCGGCGCCATTAAAGCCACGATAGCGCAGTGGCAGCTCGACGTTTTCCGCCAGGTTCAAATCGGGGATAAGGTTAAAGCCCTGAAAAATAAAGCCAATCTTATGATTTCTCACCTTGGCTGCGCCGCTGTCACTCAGGTTCGCCACATTCTCACCGTCGAGCCAATATTCGCCACCGGAAGCATTCTCCAGCAACCCGGCAATGTTCAGAAAGGTGGTTTTACCCGAACCTGAGGGGCCGGTCACCGCCACAAATTCCCCTTCATTCACCTGCAGGTTAAAGTCGCGCAGGGCGTGGGTTTCCACCAGATCGGTACGAAAGAGTTTGTTGATATTTTTCATGCTTAACATGGTGTTATTCCTTTTCTTTGTGGCTTAACGCAGCAGCCAGAGTCCAAATTCGTTAAATTCAATCATCCCAAAAGCCAGTCCCTGAATAAGCAGCGATATACCCAGCACCAGGCCGCTCAGTGCAAACTCGGGGACATGTTTCATCAGTCTGTAATTCATCAGTAAAGCCTTACCCGCTCAGCTTTTTTCAGCCCTTCTGCGCCGGAAATCACCCACTCATCACCTTCATTGGCCCCATCGATAATCTGCACATGGCTGACACTGCGGGCGCCGAGCTTGATAGGGGTGCGGCTGGCGCTGTCCCCTTCGACCCGGTACACCTGACCGGATGGGTCGGTCACAAAGCTGCCACGGCGCACCATCAGCACATTTTCCAAATTTTCCAGCAGGATACGGGCTGACAGGCGCTGATTCTGACGCAGCTTAAGCCCCTGTGCATCCTTAAAACGTACCCGGGTCAGCACCTGGCCGCCCTGCACTTCGGGCGAGATGGAGGAAAGCACACCGGCCGCCTTGTCGCCGCCCAAATCCAGCTCCACTTCCATCCCCAACCCCAGTTCGTCGGCGTAGGATTCAGACACCGCCAGCTCGGCTTCAAAGGCGCTGAGATCCACCACAGTCAGGATTGCCTGACCACGGGCGAGGCGGGCCTTTTGTTCGGTAAGCCAGTTGCCGATGATGCCGTCCACCGGCGCCTTGATATCCAGCGCAGTCACCTGACGGCGCAGATCTTCCACCAGCAGCTGCTGACGCTTATGTTCCAACTGTTTGTTTTTAAGCTCGAAAGCCAAAGTGTCTCGCATCAACGCCACTTCCTGCTCGGCGTGGGCATAGTTGAGCTTGGCTTTTTTGAAATCGTCTTTGGTCTTTTCAAAGTCGATGCGACTGATAAGGTCTTTCTGGATCAGAATGTCGCCACGGCGGCTTTCGCGCTCGGCGGCTTCCAGCTCGACCCGGGCGGTGTCCAGCACCTGCTGGGCACTGAGCTGCTGACGCCGGGCATCGAGCATGGCGCGCTCCACATCACCGCTGAGGGCGTCGAGACGGGCCTGCTCCTGAGCCAGGTTGCTGGTCAGCAGCGGACTGTCGATGACGGCAACACGCTGACCTTTTGTCACGGCATCGCCAGGACGGGCTTCCAGGGTCACCATGCCTTCTTCGGGGGTGTAGAGAATAGGCGCATTGGCGGCGACAATCTTGCCATTGGCGATGATGTCCCGCACCAGGGTGCCGCGAGTCACAGTGGCGGTGACCAGGTCGCTGCGCTTGGCCGAATGGGCGGCGCCATCCACGTTGCCCATGGCCCACACCGCAGCCACGGCGGCAAGCGCTATGCCGCCAAGCGTCCATACGAGGCGTTTATGTCGTTTCGGTGCCAGCACCTTATCCTGTCCACTGGTGTCCCTGATCATCGCTTCCATCCCCGACCGATGTGTCCGGTCATGTAATTTGCTGATTTGATAGACCAGTTAATTCAAGTGACATGCCAACTTTAAAATTCACATTTATTCAATAGATTAGAGCAGAATCTCGGGCCAGTGTTTTGTCCGCGGACACCCAAAAGTGTCCGTTTCACAGAAATGTGTCCGCTTTGCAGCAGTGTCCGGACAATGGCGACACGCCCCAGAGCGACAGTAACTCCCCACAATGGGCTGAACGATTTCTCTCGGGACAGATAGCAAAAAGCCGCTGATTGACAGCGGCTTACAGTGGTGAAGCCTTTACTTAAAACGCCTGTGCCAACAGGGTAAAGCTGGCAATAATGCCCACAAACCAGAGGCTTGAGCGCAGCTTGTCGGTATCGTAAAGATAGGCCAGCTGATAACCAACCCGGGCAACTACATGCACCACAGCGGCAGTTTCGGCCGTTCCATTGACCTTATCAGTGGCCAGCACAGCCAGAACTGCCAAGCCAAAAATCAGCAAAGACTCAAAGGCATTCTGGTGAGCCGCCAGCGCCCGGGCACCAAAGCCTTCGAGCTTCGCCTGCTGGCTGCGGGGATGGTGGTTATCGTAGCCACCCATTTTGGCCATGGCGACGGCCACAGGCCCCTTGGCCAGATAAGGCAACAACATGGCAATCATGAGGCAGGTGAGCAAAATGGTCATAATCAGCTTCCCGATAGTAAATAGATGGACGAATATTCATTTGTGTTTTTGGGTATTTAGCCAGCTAATGGGGTGATGCACAAGGGAGACTGAGATGGAAAAACTGCACGCCATTTTTATCCATGGCCTGGGTCGGACGCCGCTGTCGGGCTTGCCACTGCTGCTGACATTGCGGCGGGCCGGTATTCAGTGTCATGTTATCGCATACCTTGCCGCCACCGAGTCGGTCGAAAGCATTACCGGGCGGCTTGCCCGAAAAATCAATGCATTGGGGCCTGATACGCCCTATGTACTTATCGGCCACTCCCTCGGCGGCGTGATAAGCCGCTACCTGCTGACAGGCCCTGCGCCGCCAGCCAACCTGCCACAAAAACTCTTTTTACTGGGCTCACCGGTTAACCCCGCAAGACTGGCGGTTAGCCTTAAGCATGGTGCACTGTTCAGGTTTTTCAGTGGTGATGCAGGTCAGCTGCTTGGCAGCGGTGACAGAATGGCCGCCATAGGTGCACCCAGTGCGCTCTTGGGTGTTCCCTGCTGCGCCTTTATTGGCGTAAAGGGCATCAGTAACAAAGCCATAGCACCCTTTTATGGCGAAAGTAACGATGGCGTGGTGGCATTCAGCGAAGTTACCGCCCCCTGGCTGACGCAGGACGACCGCTGTGAACTGGTGAAGGTGCCGCTGCCCCATATCCTGCTGCCCGCCAGTAGCGCCATCGGCAAGGCGATACTCTTGAGGATTTAGTGCAAGGCTTTAGCGCCAGGCTTTGCTATCAAAACCCACGGATATAAAAAAGCCCGGAACGGCCAACATGCTCAGCTCCGGGCAAGGCAAACTGGTGAAACTCAGCTCTTCGGTGGAATAAGCTTCTCAATATCCTGAGTTTTCTCACGATCCAGCGGCAGCCGCACAACCGCTCTGGCATCGAAATCGAGATTGTTGAAATCCAGCTCACGCACCCGCCGGTTATGCATGGTGTGATAGTGCATAACCAGATTTTTGGTGTCGTAAGCGGTGGTCCAGATGGTAGAGCTGCGCATGCCTTGCTGATTCACTTCCCCACCGCCCTCTGCCGCCGCGGTGCCCACGGTCAGGTTAAAGTTATCCAGCACCCGGAACGCTTCATACAGGGTCTCATCACCGTCGGCTGTTTTGCGGGCTGTGTTGGCATAGGCGGCAGCCCGCAAGAAGCGAGAGGGTGACGTCAGGTCGCCCGGCAAGCCATACAGCCTGGCGCCAGCGCCAAACTTGATCGACTTGATGTCCTTGGCGTGGCGATGCGGCAGCGGCTCATCCAGATTGACGTAGTTGAGCAGATTGTTCATGTGCCAGTCGTAATTGGGGCCGTTGGTCACTACACCTAACGGCGCCTCGTGCACTGTGGTAACGCCCTTGGTAAACTCCACCACAATCGCCTTACCGCGGGGATCGGTGAGGAAAATGTGCACTGGCGGCACGCCACCAATGGCATCCACATAGACGCCTACCACGTGGATTTTCTCAAGTACGGCACGCACTTCGTCTGTGTTTGAGAAGTTGCTCAAAAGATAGGGCGCCAGTGCCAGAATCGGCACTGAATCACTGGCTTTGGCCGGATCGTATTTGGCGTACTCCGCAAAGCCCTCATGATAGAAAAGGTTGGCAGTCAAACCTTTTTCGTTCATGCCATCGATAAACAGGTCTTTATTGAGCGCATCCACGCCCACCAGACCGTATTTGGTTTTCCACGACATGCCTTTCTTGCCATCTGGCAGCTCAGTATTGATTTGATAGCCCCGTGGCACAATGGCGATACGTGAGTTCAAATCAAAGGTACCCCACTCCTCGGTGCGGGCAAAGATAACGGCGCCATCCTCGGCTATCAGAGTGACACCGGTACAGGCTGTGGCGCTTTGAATGGGGGCTGAGGCGGCAAAAACCACTGCAACAGCGGCGCACAGGGCCTTAAGTTGAGGTTTCCATTTGGCATGCAAAGCTGTACTCATAATCCATTCTCCGTATTAACACTCCAGCGTCAGCCGAGCGGTATGGCGTAAGATAACCAATTGACTTTACGGTGAATAAATCGCGAAGCCCAATAGTCTGAAAGTACGAAGCCACAGGAACAGTGACCTGGATTGCAAAAAAGGCCGTGCCATCACCGACTAAGGATTGATGTGCTTGAGCGCCAACAGCCGACGCAATCGAAGAGGGCCGGGCAAAGACACAGTAACGCCGGTATCAGCCACGAAGCAGAATTTGGTTTAATGGCAACGGGATGCAACAATCAGTTGATGCAAAGCCAATGCAGGCCTAAATCCATGACCCGAAAGCCTCTTGCTACTAATCGGACAGCCCCATGATGACCCACTCAGCTTCCGCTCAAACCGATACCATTCCCGAGGTTTGGTTCAGTGCGCCTTCGCTGCCGGAGCTTGGGTTTGAAATCATGCCCCTTGAGCACCTTTACCAGCGGGCATTGGCAGCACCGGTTGACTTTGCCGCCCAGCCGCACCGGATCCAGTTTTACAATATGCTGCTGATTACCTCGGGCTCTGGCGAGCACTTCATTGATTTTCAGCGCTATCCGGTCAGCTCGGGCTCATTGGTGCTTATCAATCAGGGCCAGGTACACGCATTCGATACCCAAAATCGGCCACAGGGATTTTTGCTGCTGTTTACCAAAGCCTTTCTGGACGATGTGCTTAACCGCATCGACGTGCAACTGTTTGCGCCAAGCCAGTTTGTGATGAGCTATCAGCCCAGCTTTTGCCTGTCGAGCGACACCTGCCACGCCATGGAGCAGCTGATTGTTGCAGTGGTGTCAGAGTTTGGCCGACGCGCTCCCAATCCCACCTTTTTGAAGGTGCTGTTTGCAGCGCTGTTAACCAAGGCGAGCGAAGCAAGGCCCGAACTTAAGCACCATAAGCTGGCGCATCATCACGGCATACTGTTCGAGCGCTTTGTACATATGCTGCAAAAAGCGCTGACAAATACCAGCGCCGGTAATACTCCTCTAAGTGCCACCTCCGGCGCCCACCAATATGCCGACAAACTGGGGACCAGCTATAAAACCCTTAACCTTATCTGCAAAGCGGCAACCGGTAAAACTGCCAAGCAACTGATTGATGAACATCGTATTTTGGAAGCGAAACTCAGGCTCAGAGTCGATACGTTACAGGTTCAGCAGTTGGCGGGCTTGCTTGGTTTTGATGAGCCAAGCAACTTCGTCAAATACTTTAAAAAGCATACAGGCATGACTCCGAATCAGTTCAGGCATACGGAATAAGGTTCGATTTTTACCATTTTCACTCCGGTTCTGACCTGCATTGCTGCCGCCAAAGCGGCGATGCTATCCCCCTGTCGAAATAACCGGGTCAACACCATGAAAATGTCATCCATCACCACTTTGTTTGCTGCCATGATTTTGGGCGGTAGCGCTATTGCTGCACCCCAGGGGGAATCCACCAAGCCTCTATCCAACCGTGAAAAAGCCGTTGCCCTGCTGAACGCCATTGAAACTGGCGACCAGCATGCCGTGGGCTATATCAACGCCCAGAGTTACACCCAACACAACCTGGCGGTAGCCGATGGCGTGGCGGGTTTTACTGCCCTGCTGGCACAATTGCCCCCAGGCAGCGCCAGGGTAAATGTGGTGCGAGCCTTCGAGGACGGTGACTTTGTTTTTACCCACACCGACTACGACTTTTTCGGCCCCGAAGTCGGCTTCGATCTGTTCCGCTTTGAAAACGGCAAAATTGTCGAACACTGGGACAACCTGGCACAGAAAACGGCGCCCAACCCCAGTGGCCGCACCCAACTTGATGGTCCAACCGCCGCCACCTCCCTGGAGCTGACTGCAGCCAACAAAGCCCTGGTGGCTCAGTTTGTCGAGCAGGTGCTGGTGCAAGGTCATTACGACCAACTGGACCAGTTTATCGAGGGTGAAAATTACCATCAGCACAACAGCGTGATTGCCGATGGACTCTCGGGCCTTGCCAATGCCATTGAGGCCATGCAGGCTCAGGGCGTCACCATGAGTTATACCAAGGTGCACAAGGTACTGGGAGAAGGGAATTTCGTGCTGACCATCAGCGAAGGCGACTTTGCCGGTAAGCCAACTTCTTACTACGATTTATTCCGGGTTGAAGAGAACAAAATTGTCGAGCACTGGGACGTGATTGAGCAGATCCCACCAAGCTCAGAATGGAAAAACGCCAACGGCAAGTTTGGCAACCTGTAATCCGAACCTGGCAGCGAACCGCCAAGAATGGTTCGCTGCTTTGACTGACAACAGCAAGGCAACAGATAACGCCATGAATACCAGCACCCTTAACGCCACGACTGCGCCCGTGCTTTTTATCCCCCATGGTGGTGGGCCCTTGCCACTGCTTGGCGATCCGGGGCATCAGGAATTGGTGGCCTTTCTCAAAGCCCTGCCCGCCAGTTTTCCCAAGCCTGACGCCATCCTGGTAATAAGCGCCCATTGGGAAGAAAGCCAGCCGACGATTACCGGCGCCGAGCAGCCCGGACTGATTTATGACTACTACGGCTTTGCGCCTGAGAGCTATCAGATACGTTATCCGGCTCCCGGCCAGCCGGTGCTGGCGCGGCGGATAAAGGGGCTACTGGCAGAAGCTGGCATAGCCGCCCATATTGATAATGAGCGCGGCTTTGACCATGGCCTGTTTGTGCCGCTGGCATTGATGTACCCAGAGGCCAATATTCCCTGCGTGCAGCTGTCACTGGTGAAAGGGCTAAGCCCTGCGCAGCACATCGCCATCGGCAAGGCGCTCGCAGCGCTGAAAAACGACAATGTGCTTATTCTTGGCTCAGGTTTTTCATTCCACAACCTGCGTGAGTTTCGAAATGGTGCCAGCCAAGACCCGCTGAATCTTGCCTTCGAAGACTGGCTTGCCGGTTGCCTGCTGGACACAAATACCGATGCGACCGCCAAAGCATCGGCGCTTATCCACTGGCAGCAAGCCCCGGGGGCGCTGTATTGCCATCCCAGAGAAGAGCATCTGTTACCGCTGCACCTGTGTTTCGGCGCCGCAGGCGATGCCCCCGCCCGTCAAATCTTCGATGGGCATATCCTTGGCAAGAAGAGCTCCGGCTGGCGGTGGTGACTGATGGTTGGCGAAGCTAATCCACTGCATGAAAACAAAAAGGCGACCTGCGGGTCGCCTTTTTGTTTGATTAATCACCCAGCGTGAGGAGCGACTATCAGCGCGCCTTATCGAGCGCAGCGCACAGTGCTTCCACGCCATCGATGGCTCTGGGGCCAGCGCGGTGCAGCAGATCGGCATTAAGCTCATAAATCTGCCCTTTGGCTACCGCCGGGATTTCGGGCCAGCGGCTCCAGTCGATGCCATTTACGTTGCCTTCGTCCTGGCTTCGTAAAATCACCTCGGGCTTTTTCAGCAGCACCGACTCCACACTCACCTGGGGATAATCACCGCTGGCATCCAAAAACAGATTCTCGCCGTTGCAAACATCAATGATTTGCTCAATCCAGCTGCCCTTGCCGACGGTCATCAGCGGCTGAGACCACAGCTGGTAAAAGAGCCGAACCTTGGGTTTGCTGCGATTGGCAAGCCGCAGCGCCGCCAGATCGGCACGGTAATCCGCCGCCACAGTGCGAGCCTTGGCCTGGGTGCCGGTAAGTTCGCCCAGCGTCAGCAGCTCCTGGGCCACCGCATCCAGGGTTTTGGGATTGCTGGCAAACAGCTTAAAACCGAATTTTTTCAGCATTTCAATATCTTCAGCGCGATTCCCGCCATCCCATGTCACAATCAAATCCGGCTTGAGCTCCAATACCCGCTCCATCTGAATACCGTAGTAACCGCCAATGCGCGGGATAAGCTTGGCCTGCTCCGGGTAGTCGGCATGATCCGTGGTAGCCACAATGCGATCGCCGGCGCCAATGGCATACAGCATCTCCACCGCATGGGGCGACAAGGCGATGATCCGCTCGGCGTCCGCCTGGGAATACAGGGGAATAAAGGCAAACAGAAGTGCTAATTTAGACAGGATTTTCAACATCTTTTCCTTGTTGGAACCGCTCCGTAGTCGAGGCCCGACTATATCCCAAACCCGGCTTGGGGCAAAGCCCGACCAGGGGATAACGTCGGCTTTCCTTGCCCTTTGAGCCCGCGAAATTTAAAATCTGCCCACCCTCACAGCAGAAGATACCCCTATGACCCAAATTAGCCTCACCCGCCCCGATGACTGGCACATTCACCTGCGCGATGGCGACTCCCTTGCCGATACAGTGCGCGACGCCGGTCGTTACATGGGCCGTGCCATTGTGATGCCCAATCTGGTGCCACCGGTGACTACCACCGAGGCCGCCATTGCCTACTACGAGCGCATCAAGGCCCACAGCACCACCGCCTTCGAGCCACTGATGGTGCTGTATCTCACCGACAAAACCAGCCCGGACGAAATCCGCGCCGCCAAGGCCTCCGGCAAAGTGGTTGCAGCCAAGCTTTACCCAGCCGGTGCCACCACCAACTCCGATTCCGGCGTAACCGATGTCAACAACATCCGTGACGTGCTCAAGACCATGGAAGAAGAAGGCCTGCTGCTGTTGGTTCACGGTGAAGTTACTGATTCTGCTATCGATATTTTCGACCGTGAGCGCATCTTTATTGAAAACATCCTCGCCAAAGTGGTCGCCGACTTCCCCGGCCTCAAGATTGTGCTTGAGCACATCACCACCAAGGATGCAGTGGATTTCGTGATGTCAGCCGGTGACAACGTGGCCGCCACCATCACCGCCCATCACCTGCTGTATAACCGCAATCACATGCTGGCAGGTGGCATTCGTCCGCACTTTTACTGCCTGCCCATTCTGAAGCGCAATACCCACCAGCAAGCGCTGCTGGCGGCCGCCACCAGTGGCAGCAAGAAGTTCTTCCTCGGTACCGACTCTGCGCCCCACGCCAAGGATAAAAAAGAAGCCTCCTGTGGCTGCGCCGGTTCTTACACCGCCCATGCCGCGCTGGAGCTGTATGCCGAAGCCTTTGAGGCCGAAGGTGCACTGGACAAGCTGGAAGCCTTTGCCAGCTTCAATGGCCCTGACTTCTACGGTCTGCCACGCAATGCCGACAGCGTGACCCTGGTGAAAAGCCCCTGGCAGGTACCGGAATCTTACCCGCTGGGCGGCGGCACTGTGGTGCCAATCCGCGCCGGTGAAACCATCGGCTGGAAAGTCGAATAAGGGTGAATAATCCGCTAAAGCCGCCTCCGGGCGGCTTTATTTTTGGCAAATGTGAGGCAACACAGGAATTAACTCACAATCCGGCAGCAAATGTATGCCGGGGTCAGCTAAGGTTCAGCTCGGTCTGCTAATCTGCCGTCGATCGAATTCGGCAGCACATCTTCCCCCGCACGCTGTCCACATGAGCGAGGTACATCATGAGACTGATCCTGACTGCGATACTTTCCTTAAGCCTGCTTGGCGCTTGCACCAGCAAGCCGGTACACGATCTGGACGATCAGCTGGTGCCCGTTGCCGTGACCGGCAACCGCCTGAGCCTGGACTCGGTAGAGCACAGTATTCTGGATGCCAGCCGCAAGCGTGGCTGGATTGCCCGGGTAGTCGAGCCAGGTCTTATTGAGGCGCAAATTTCGGTGCGCAGCCATGGCGCCAATGTGCTTATTCCCTTCAGTGAAGACAGCTACTCCATTCACTACAAAGACAGTGAAAACCTCAACTTTGATGACGGCAGCATTCACCGCAACTACAACAAGTGGGTGAACAACCTCTCGAAAACCATTCGTCAGGAGCTGCTGCAAAAGAGCCGTCAGCTCTAAGTAGCGCCCATCCAGGCACAGAGGTGGCCGGGCGATAAAAAAGGAAGCCATAGGCTTCCTTTTTCAGTCCGGGCACTGTGGTTTAGCTGTTATCAGCGCCGTCTTCGCTGTCCTGAACCACTTCAGTCACCACTTTTTGTACCAGCTTCACCCGGCCGCTTTTCACCAGCGCATCCCGCAGCACATATTCAATCTGGGCATTGAGACTGCGAAGCTCATCGTCCGACCAACGCTGCATGGCTGCCAGTACATCGCTGCTTATCCGCAAGGGGTAGGCTTTCTTACTCATAGGCGCCTCAGTACAGGCTGCCGGTATTGACCACAGGCTGGGTACTCTTGTCGCCGCACAGCACCACCAGCAGGTTGCTGACCATCACCGCCTTGCGCTCTTCATCCAGCTCAACCACATTCTGGGCCTTGAGGCGCTCCAACGCCATTTCCACCATGCCTACGGCGCCTTCAACAATTTTGGCTCGGGCGGCGATAATCGCGGTGGCCTGCTGACGCTGCAGCATGGCGCTGGCAATTTCCTGGGCATAAGCAAGGTGGCTGATGCGTGCCTCATGCACTGTGACACCGGCGCGGCCCAAACGATCCTGAATTTCCTGCTTAAGCTTGTCGGCAATCTCCTGCGGATGGCTTCGCAGCGCCACTTCGCTCTCATCCTGTGGGTCGTAGGCATAGCTGCTGGCCATGTTACGCAGCGCCGCCTCGCTCTGGATGGACACATAGCTTTCGTAATCGTCCACTTCGAATACGGCTTCAGCGCTGTCGGTCACAGACCAAACCACAATGGTGGCAATCTCAATCGGATTACCCAGGTTATCGTTGACCTTGATTTTGGCACTCTCGAAGTTACGGATCCGCAGCGAGATAGTGCGCTTGGCAAATAACGGGATAGTCCACTGCAAACCGGTCGCTCGCACCGAGCCCACGTAGCTGCCAAACAGCGTCAGCACCTTGGCCTGATTGGGCTGAACCATAAAGAAGCCCGGCCAGCACAGGCCTGTCAGCACATTGCCGAGGATCCCAAGCGGCTCATAACCACTCACAATCACAAACAAAAAGCAAAGGTGCAATGCCACCAATACCGTAAACACCAGATAACCGTTGATTGAAAATCCGCGTTTTTCCTGAATCATAATCCACCCCCAATTGATATCACTTTGATATCAAATTAGCAGAAGCGAACAAAAGATCAACAGCTTTTGACATAAAATGTCAAAATAGAATTCCCGCATCTGCAGAGAACTTACATTTATCATTTTATTTCAATGCCTTGCCAACGCCAATATTGAACGCTCATAGCTGCCTATCACCCGCTTCGGCTCATCAGAGGGAATACCGCCCACAAGACTGGGACGCAGCAGCCCCCTGGCACAGGCGTTGTCGCCGTTTACTGAACGGTTGGCTGCGAATTCAGGCATAAAAAAACCGGCCAGATGGCCGGTTTTTCAATTCCCAGAGAATTACTGCGCTTGTGGGCGCATGGCTGGGAACAGGATCACGTCACGGATGGTGTGAGTGTTGGTAAACAGCATCACCAGACGGTCGATACCAATACCCTGACCGGCAGTGGGTGGCAGGCCGTGTTCCAGTGCGGTGATGAAGTCAGCATCGTAGAACATGGCTTCGTCGTCACCGGCGTCCTTGGCATCTACCTGCGCCTTGAAGCGGCTGTCCTGATCTTCAGCATCGTTAAGCTCGCTGAAGCCGTTGGCCACTTCACGGCCGCCGATGAAGAACTCGAAGCGGTCGGTGATGAAGTCGTTACCATCGCTGCGACGGGCCAGCGGCGAAATATCTGCTGGGTAGCCGGTGATGAAGGTAGGCTGCATCAGCTTAGGCTCGGCGGTTTCACCAAAGATTTCTTCCAAGAGCTGTCCGCAGCTCCAGAAGGTTTCGGTTTCGATGCCCACGTCCTTGGCAAGCTTACGCATGAAGTCGATGTTCTTCACTTCTTCGTAGGTCATGGCCTGGATGGTGGCGTTGTCCGGGTTGTAGTGCTTGATGGCTTCGAGCATGCTCATACGGGTGTATGGGCCACCGAAATCAATCACGTGCTCGCCGTAAGGCAGCTTGGTATCGCCCAGCAGATCCTGAGCAATGGAAGACAGCATCTCTTCGGTCAGATCGATAAGATCCTTGTAGTCGGCGTAGGCCATATAGAATTCCATCATGGTGAATTCTGGGTTATGGCGTGGCGACAGACCTTCGTTACGGAAGTTACGGTTGATCTCGAACACGCGCTCGAAACCGCCCACAACCAGACGTTTCAGGTACAGTTCCGGAGCAATACGCAGGTACATGTCGATGTCCAGCGCATTGTGATGAGTGATAAACGGACGGGCAGAAGCGCCACCTGGGATCACGTGCATCATTGGGGTTTCAACTTCCATGAACTCTTTCTTGATCATGAAGTTACGGATGGCAGAAACCACTTTCGAACGCATCTTGAAGGCTTCGCGTGAGTCTTCGTTAACGATAAGATCTACGTAGCGCTGACGGTAGCGGGTTTCCTGGTCGGTCAGACCGTGGAATTTCTCAGGCAGAGGACGCAGCGCCTTGGTCAAAAGCTCATAGCGCTCCATGTTCACATAGAGATCGCCCTTGCCGGACAGATGCAGAGTACCTTCCACGCCGATGATGTCACCAATGTCCAGACCCACGTAACGATCTTTCAGATCGGCCTGAACTGACTTCTCGGCATAGGCCTGGATGCGACCGGAAACGTCCTGGATCACCAGGAAAGGACCACGCTTGGCCATGATGCGACCGGCGATAGCAGTCTGGAAACCCAGGGCTTCCAGTTCTTCTTTGGACTTGTCGCCAAACTCGGCCTGAAGCTCAGCAGCCTTGTGTTTACGGCGGAAGGTGTTCGGGTGACCATTGGCTGGGCACTGTTTGCGAACGTGTTCCAACTTGGCACGACGCTCGGCAATCAGCTTGTTCTCATCTTGAATGTGTTCAGTCATCGTCTCTTCTCGCAGTAATTACAGCCCGGATTTAAGGCTGGCTTCAATAAACTTGTCCAGGTCGCCGTCCAGCACCGATTGGGTGTTGCGGGTCTCGACACCGGTACGCAGATCCTTGATGCGGGAGTCGTCCAGTACGTAAGAACGGATCTGGCTGCCCCAACCGATGTCAGACTTGGCGTCTTCGGCGGCTTGCTTTTCGGCATTCTGCTTCTGCAGCTCCAGCTCATAGAGCTTGGCTTTCAGCTGCTTCATCGCGGTGTCTTTGTTCTTGTGCTGAGAACGGTCGTTTTGGCATTGCACCACAGTATTGGTGGGCAAGTGCGTGATACGTACCGCAGATTCAGTTCGGTTTACGTGCTGACCACCGGCACCCGAGGCGCGGTATACGTCGATACGCAGGTCGGCCGGATTGATGTCGATTTCGATATCGTCTTCAATTTCCGGATACACAAACACAGAACAGAAGGAAGTATGGCGACGGCCACTGGAATCGAATGGCGACTTACGTACCAGACGATGAACGCCGGTTTCGGTACGCAGCCAACCGTAGGCATACTCACCGGTAAACTTGATGGTGGCACTCTTGATGCCCGCCACATCCCCTTCTGACACTTCAATCAGCTCAGGTTTAAAATCATGGGCTTCGCCCCAGCGCAGGTACATACGCAGTACGATTTCGGCCCAATCCTGCGCCTCAGTACCGCCGGAACCTGACTGAATATCCAGGTAGCAATCAGAACTGTCGTGTGGGCCGGAGAACATACGACGGAATTCCAGATCCGCAAGGCGGCTTTCAAGCTCTTCCAGCTCGGCCTTGGCATCTTCGAAGGTTTCTTCGTCTTCTTCCTCAACAGCCAGTTCCAGCAGGCCCTCAACGTCTTCCAGACCTGAGTCCAGAGAATCAATGGTGCCTACAACATTTTCGAGGCTGGAACGCTCTTTACCCAGCGCCTGTGCGCGTTCAGGTTCGTTCCAGACATCTGAGCTTTCCAGCTCACGGGTGACTTCTTCCAGACGCTCTTTCTTGGCGTCGTAGTCAAAGATACCCCCTAAGGAGCGAGGTGCGGTCAGCAAGCTCCTTAATTTTGAATTTAACCGGATTGATTTCAAACATGGTGATTCAACTTAAATCGATTGGATTAACAGAAAAAATAAACGGCATATTCTATCAAACTGGCGCCTTGGTTGCCAGTTGCCGCCCGTGGTTTCGCCCGGTCTTTTTGGCGATATTTTATTCTGGCTGAAGTGGGGTAAATATTCCGTTTCTCTGCGGTATCGAGCCGGTTCACATGGCAGCTGTCGGGCCCAGCGGAAGCAAGCTTCAAGGCGAAAAACCACAGTGGATCAGGTGCTAAGTTTTTTATTGGCTGCCGTGGCGGCTCATCTGCGCCTGTCTATACTTGGGACATGGAAGACAAAGTACCCAGCTGCTGCTATCACGAAGATGAGGGATTTTCATGCAGTGAGCCCGCAGGCCCCAGCGGCCTGTGCTACTGGCACGACCCCCGAATCACCAAAGATGGCCCGGACGACAAAGCCAAACTGGAAGCATACGCCCGCAAGGGTGGCATGCTTAGAGGCATACACCTTAAACGCGCCAACCTCGAAGGCATCGACCTGGTTCGCCACCACAGCAAAACCGGCTACGACATGAGCCATGCCGAACTGTATCGCGCCAATATGCAGGGCGCACACATGTTCAACCTAAACCTTGAAAATGCCAGTTTGATGAAAGCCGATCTGCGCGATGCCAACGTGCACTGCGCCAATCTGCTGAACACCAATCTGCTGGGCATCAAGTGGAACGGCACCAAAATCGAGAACATCAACACCGGCAAACTCATCAAACAGGAGCGGATGGCGCTGGAAGCCGAAAAGGTCGGTGAAGCCGAAATTGCCCAGGACTACTTTGAACAGGCCGAAGAGATTTACCGCGACCTGCGCAAAGCCGCCGAGCGCGAGGGTCTGTTTGTCATGGCGGGGCATTTTATTCAAAAAGAGCTGACCATGCGTCGCCATCAATTGCCCAAGTTCTCACGGGCTCGGATGATTTCAAAAATGATTGATGTCTTCTGCGGTTATGGCGAATCGCCGATGCGGGTTATCGGTTTCTCCATGGTACTGATTCTGATTTGTGCCGTTTGCTATTTCTTCACCGGACTGAGCTACAGCGGCAATATTCATGTTTTCCGCACAGAAAACACCTTTATGATGAATTTTTACTTATTTTTTAACTGCATATATTACTCTGTCGTCACCTTTACCACCCTGGGATACGGCGACTTCACCCCCATTGGCTTCTCGCGATTAATCGCCGCAATTGAAGCCTTTACCGGCAGTTTTACCATAGCCCTGTTCGTGGTGGTGTTTGTGAAGAAAATGACCCGTTAAGTCGTATTCAGCGTCAATCATTGGTATCAGCACTAATTGGCAGCGTTATCGTGAATCGGGTTTCACTGACATCTGAGCTCACAGAGACTTTACCCTGGTGGGCTTCCACGATGGATTTGACAATCGCCAGCCCCAGCCCTGTTCCATCCCCCTTGCGCTGCCGGGCCGGGTCAACGCGAAAGAAGCGATCGAAAAGCCTCGGGAGATGCTGTGACTCAATTGCCTCGCCTGGATTGGCCACTGTAATCGCTAACCTTGTCCCCACAGTATCCAACTGCACTTTTACATAAGTATCTGGCGGTGCATGACGCAAGGCATTGGATAACAAATTGGAGATCGCTCTTCTGAACATTCCCCGGTCGCCCTTAACTTGGGGCGCATCCCCTTCAAGGATAAGCCGAATATTCCTCTCTTCCGCCAGCGCTTCAAAAAATTCAAATAAAGCAGCTATTTCCGTGGTAGGCAGAATAATCTCATCCGTCAGCTGTTGCAGACCATGGTCACTTTTAGCCAGCCAAAGCATGTCATTAACCATACGAGCCAAATGTTCCAGCTCTTCAAGATTTGAGTAATGAAGTTCACGATATTCATCAAGCGTCCGGGATTTAGCCAATGCAACCTGAGTCTGGGTAATGATGTTCGTCAGAGGAGTCCGCAGTTCGTGGGCAATATCATCGGAAAAATGTGACAACTGGGTAAAGCTGCTCTCCAAACTGCCTATCATTTGGTTGAAGGAGACTGCCAAGCCTTGCAGTTCAGTCGGATAGTTGGCGACAGATAAGCGCATGTTCAGATGTTCTGCTCCAACATCATGAATAACTTCACTTAATTTCCGCAGCGGAGACAGACCGCGATACACTCCATAATAGGCAGCGAGCAAGCTTGCTGCGCCGGTCAACAACATAATACTCCAGAGCGTTGATCTGAAACTCTTCAGAAAACTTAGATGAAAATCCGCATCAATCGCCGCCACAACGGTGAATAAGTGTCCATCGACCGACACATGCTTAACGCTGCCGGTATAGGACTTTCTATCCAATGACCAGTGAAATAAGTTATCCGGCAAAATCACTGGCATGGGTTTACTCTCCTGCCCAGCTGTCAGGCTTGCGATTGCTTTATCGCCAAACACTAAACGATTGGACTCATCCCACACCTGAAAATAAACGCCATGATGCCCGGATACTGCGTGCTCAAGTGCAACTGAATACGCTTCGCCCTGATTATGTGCCTGCTGCAATGCCGATTCGACAGCCTCGGTAATCACCACCAACTCTTCTGCATCCTGCTCGGCAAAATGGCGAATCACAGCATGCTGCACCATGTACCCGATGACCAGCAAACTCAGTCCGAATGCCAGAGCAACAAAGCTCATTACCCTGAGATTCAGCGAAAGAGGCTGTTTTAAAAATTTAATTTGACTCGTCAAACTCATCAACCTCCAACTTGTAGCCCATGCCCCTGACGGTATGAATTAGCTTTGGTGAAAAATCATCATCGATTTTTGCCCGAAGCCGCCGGATGGCAACATCAATCACATTGGTATCTGAGTCAAAGTTCATATCCCACACCTGGGAGGCAATCAGCGATCGGGGCAAAACTTCGCCCTGACGGCGAACCAGCAGTTCCAACAGGCAAAATTCCTTTGGACTGAGATTGAGCTTTTTACCCGAGCGTGAAGCTCGGCGACGGGGAATATCCAATACCAAATCGGCTACGCTCAGCTGCTCGGTCAAGGTGGGGGAAACCGCACGGCGCAGCAAGGTTCGCACCCGGGCCAACAGCTCAGTGAAAGCGAACGGCTTTACCAGGTAATCATCCGCCCCCAGCTCCAACCCTTTTACCCTGTCATCAACGCTATCGCGCGCGGTCAAAAACAAGACAGGCGTAGTATCGCCCGCATCACGCAATGACTTGATGATCCGCCAGCCATCGACATCCGGGAGCATGATATCAAGCACCATCAAGTCAAAAGACTCCGTCATCGCGAGATGATGTCCATCGAGCCCACGCCTGGCCAGAGTGACCACAAAGCCTGCTTCACTCAGGCCCTGGCGTAAGTAGTCTCCAGTCTTGATTTCATCTTCCACTACAAGCAAACGCATCGTGAACCCCGTTCTTTCGCTGAGTGAGTTAAGTGTAAAGCCATCCAGGCGGCAATACAGAGAAAAGTGGCCGCATTACAAGATTGTCATCTTGGTGTCATGTCGCTGAAAGGCGCTGCCAACTAGCCTTGGCTCATCTGCTCAGGCAACTCATCCATTCCATATCGAGGAAAACCTATGACTCGTGCGCCCCATGTATTTTCCGTGCCCATCAGCCGCCGGCGATTCGTTCAGGGATTAGCCGCAGGCGGGGTAATGGCGACCTTCCCCAGCTGGGTATCAGCTCAAGCACCTCAGCTTAAATCCAGAATGACCGAGGTATTGAGTGGCAATGAAATCTCGTTGGAAATAGCAGAGTTAGCGGTCAATTTTACTGGTGTCACCCGCATGGCAACCGCAATTAACGGCTCCATCCCAGGCCCAACGCTTAAGCTTCGGGAAGGCGAGGAGGTTGTTATCCGGGTAACCAACCGCTTGGCTGCGCCCACCTCTATTCACTGGCACGGCATTTTGTTGCCCTACCAGATGGACGGTGTTCCCGGGATTAGCTTCACCGGCATCGCCCCTGGTGAAACCTTCGAGTATCGCTTTACTCCGAGGCAGACAGGCACTTACTGGTATCACAGTCATTCGGGCTTTCAGGAAATGACCGGCATGTACGGCGCCCTGATCATAGAGCCTGCTGCAGGTTCCACTCATATCAGCGACAGAGACTTCATAGTGCAACTGTCTGACTGGACTGACGATGACCCAATGCGGGTATTCAGCAAGCTGAAAGTGCAGAGCGATGTATACAACTTCAACCAGCCAACACTGGGCGACTTCAGCCAGGACGTCGCCAATATGGGCCTGCAAGGCGCACTGGATAAACGCAGCATGTGGAACCGGATGCGCATGAACCCGACAGATATTGCCGATTTGTCCGCATCAACGCTGACGTATCTGATGAATGGCACCACGCCAGCGGGCAATTGGAGCGGGCAATTCACTCCCGGTGAAACAGTGAGACTGCGCTTTATCAATGCTGCCAGCAACAGCTTTTTCGACGTGCGCATTCCTGGCTTGAAAATGTGTGTCATTCAGGCCGACGGGCAAGAGGTAATCCCGGTAGAGATAGATGAATTTCGCTTTGGCCCTGGCGAAACCTACGATGTTCTGGTCACCCCCACAGATGCAGCCTACACCTTATTCGCGCAGAGTATGGACCGCACTGGCTATGCCCGTGGCACCCTAACCTCCGCCGCTGGCGTGTCGGCCGCGGTACCCGCCGTTGATCCCATCACATGGCTGACAATGGCAGACATGATGGGTGGAATGTCCCACGAAAACATGTCACACGAAGGTATGTCCAACGGGGGCATGCCTCAGGAAACCATGACTCAGCAAAGGACAAATCCCAAAAAACCATCACATACAGGCCTGTCTCACACGGGTGTCAACCACACAGGTATGCACCACGGCGCTGGTCACCGTATCGCCATGGGCAATAGCGAAAAAGTGCCCAATGACATCTCACAGTCAGGCATCGACCATCAGGCCATGAAAGCCAATGCCATGAGCAGCAACGCCATGGACAGAAAAGCCATGGATAACAGCGGCATGAACCACACAGGTATGGCCATGGACCACAGCCAGCACAATATGGCAAATGGCAACCCGCTAAGCAAACCCTCAGCTACTGTCAGTCACGCCAGCACCGAATACGGCCCTTCGGTCGATATGCGGGTGGATACGCCAAGAACCAATTTGGATGATCCGGGTGTTGGCCTGAGAGATCTCAGTGAGCGGGGACTGAGGCCCCCAGGGCACAAAGTGCTAACCCTGGCAGATTTGCGTTCTGCCGAGGGCGTTCTCAACGACAGTCGCCCTCCAGCCCGGGAATTGGAGCTGCACCTAACCGGCAATATGGAGCGCTACACCTGGTCTTTTGATGGACTTGAATTTGGCAAAAGTACCCCAGTGGCACTGCCTCACAACGAGCGTATCCGCATTATTCTGCAAAACGACACCATGATGACCCACCCTATGCATCTGCACGGAATGTGGAGCGATCTGGAAACAGACCAAGGGGAACTCATCGTCCGTCGTCATACCCTGCCGCTTCAGCCTGCGCAGCGCATCAGCTTTCTGGTTACGCCTGAAGATTTGGGCCGTTGGGCCTGGCATTGTCATTTACTGTTTCATATGGATGCGGGCATGTTCCGCGAGGTAGTAGTGTCATGAAAACAACAGCATCCGTTATCGCTCTGGTTCTTTCTACAACACTGACCGGGATTTCTCACGCAGAAGAGTCCATGTCGATGGCGCCAGAGACAATGCCAACCAACACCCGTAATCCCCATGCCTATTCCAATGGCTACACCCTGAGCGAGGGTCCCTATGCTCTCCCCGGCCCCAGGCAACTAAAGCTGGCGGATGAGCAAATTTTTTGGGCTGTGCTTGGTAATCGCTTTGAGTATCAGCCTGACAATAAAACAGCCCTTTACGACCTGCAGGCTTGGGTTGGTAACAGTGAAGACCGACTGGTACTGAAAGCCGAAGGTGAAGTGAGCAATGGCTCACTGGAAGAAAGCGCAACCGACATACTGTGGGGACATGCAGTCTCGACCTATTTCGATGCTCAAGTGGGCATTCTGTTGGAGCAATATCAAGAAGGCGCGAACCGTCAGTGGCTTGCCATGGGCATCCAGGGACTCGCGCCCTATTGGTTTGAAATGGATCTTACTGCCTATCTCGGCGATCAAGGCCGCACCGCGTTTGCTGCGGAGCTGGAGTATGAGCTCTTGCTGACCCAGAAGTTAATCCTGCAGCCCCGTGTCGAACTCACTCTCTACGGTAA
The DNA here is from genome assembly GCF_022484835.1 of Shewanella zhuhaiensis. Classification (NCBI taxonomy): domain Bacteria; kingdom Pseudomonadati; phylum Pseudomonadota; class Gammaproteobacteria; order Alteromonadales; family Shewanellaceae; genus Shewanella; species Shewanella zhuhaiensis. The sequence goes on along the minus strand of NZ_JAKUDL010000003.1, from coordinate 208,041 downwards.
AGATGACCCGGAAAACAATCTGGGGTCGGGTCTGTCGAATCTCAGTGCCGGACTCAGACTCAGATACGAATTCAGTCGACAATTCGCCCCCTACATTGGGGTTGAATGGTCAAAGTTTTACGGCAACACCGCTGACTTGCGACAACAGCACAACCAATACCTCGAAGACACCCAGTTGCTGGCGGGCGTCAGATTCTGGTTCTAATCCCAATCCCACAAGGAGCTAAGCAATGAAAACAACACTGTCTGTGCAACTCATAGGCCTGATGGCGCTAAGTGCATCTTTTCTCGCTGCCGCGCACGATCCGAAGGAACATGCCAATCCCCAGGAAAAACCCAACTGTGCGGCAATGAAAGACATGGATCACAGCAAAATGGATATGTCCGATCCCATTATGCAGGCGATGATGCAACAATGTGCCAACAAGATGAAAACCGCTGAGGATGCTGATAAACAAGCTGCAAAGGGGCAAGAGCAAACCAAAGCACCCAAGCCACATACCAACCATCAACACTGAGATCTGAGCCATGTCGACCTTCAGTGCACTCAGCAAAACACTGGCCGCTGTCAGCGTCACCCTGGCGGGCGGCGCGCTGATCATCTACTCGGGGTTGTATCCGGTAGGTGCCGATGTACCCCATAATCAAGTTACCTACTGGCTACTGGAAACCCTGCGTGAACAATCCGTCCAGCGCGCGGCCCGCGATATCAGCCTCCCAGACAATCTGAACTCGCCCCGGCGGCTACTTGCTGGCGGAGCGGATTACAATCAGATGTGCGCCCAGTGTCATCTCAAACCCGGCAGCCAGACAACAGACATGAGCCTCGGCCTGTACCCTGCGCCACCTAGCTTGGTGACTTCGGTTTCGCCAGCTTACGTGCCATCGGCGCAAACAGAAGCTGACTATGCAATGAGGCGGCAGTTTTGGATTATAAAACATGGCATTAAAGCTTCTGGCATGCCGGCATGGGGCCCGACTCATTCAGATGAGCGTATTTGGAATATGGTGGCATTCTTACAGCAGTTGCCATTGCTTTCCCCAGAACAATATCAAATTCTTACCGCCTGGGATCCGGCTCAGGAAAGCGAAAGCCACCATTAGCCATTTGGAAAAACGGGGCACTCAAACAGAAGTGCCCCGTACTTTGGCAGAATCACTTACACCTTAAACTGCCCGACCAGGGTTGCCAGCTGCACGCCTTCGCTGGATACCCGCTGACTGACGGCGCTGGCATCCTGGCTTGAGTCGAGCAGCGCGTTAACAATTTCCTGAATCGCATACACGTTGCGGTTGATCTCTTCGGTCACAGAGCTTTGCTCGGTGGCTGCGGTGGCGATTTGGGTGCTCATATCATTGATAGCGGTTACGGCACTGGTGACCGAGCCAAGGCTGTCGGAGATGGCCCGGGAGGCATCAACTGAGCGCTGGCAGCTTTGCTGACTTTCATCCATGGTTTTCACCGCGGCCGAGACCAGCTTGTGCAAGTCGGTCAGCATCTCATTGATTTCCAGGGTGCTGGCCTGGGTGCGGCTGGCGAGGTTACGCACCTCATCGGCCACCACCGCAAAGCCCCTGCCCTGCTCACCGGCACGGGCGGCCTCAATGGCGGCGTTCAGCGCCAGCAGATTGGTCTGCTCGGCAATGCCGCCAATGACCGATAGCACAGAGTTGATTTTCTGCGATTGCTCGCTGAGTGATTTGATGTTGGCTGCGGCATCATCCACCTGTGCCATCAGGGTGGAAATCTCGGTCAGCGAGGTATCCACGCAGGACTGAGCTCTGGCCACATCGTCGGTGGCGGCATGGGTCGCCTCGGCCACCTGGGTGGTATTTTGCGCCACTTCCGCAGCGGTGGAGGACATCTCAGTGATAGCGGTAACCACCTGATCGGTTTCGTTATTGTGGCTTCTAAGCTGCGATGCCATCGCGGAGGTCTGGCGGTCAATGTCCACCGCGGCCTGTTTCACCCGGCCTGTGGTATCAGCCACATCGCGGATGATCCGCTGCAACTTGTCCACAAACAGGTTAAAGGCGTTGCCAAGTTCGGCAATTTCATCCGAGCCTTTCACTTTGAGGCGCGCGGTTAAATCCCCCTCGCCTTTGGCAATGTCGTTGAGGCTGTCCACCATGGTGCGAATGGGCACCACCATGCGATTGGAGGCCACCACAATGGCGGTAAAGGTCACCAGGGTTAACACCAGCGACATAATAAAAATGCCCAGCGCCTTTTCTCGCATCGCCGCTTCGGCGCTGCTGGCATAAGCGTTCACCACGGCATTCACATCGTCGAGATAGACCCCGGTACCCACCAGCCAATTTTTGCCGGGTATAGGGGCCGAGTAGCTGATTTTTTCCACCAGGCCTTCGACGCCGGGTTTAGCGTGTGAATAGCTGAAATAGCCACCTCCGCGACGAGCAGCATCAATCAGCCCCACCACGATTTTGTTACCCTGGGGATCAGTCATGCCTATCTGATCAGTGCCTTCCTGGGACGGCTTGGTGGCGTGGAAAATGCTGATGCCATCATAGTCGTAAATGAAGAAATACCCCGCCGTGCCAAAACGTTGCACCCGCAGGGACTCATTCACATTACCGGCATCCCCAAGCTTAAGCTGATAATCAATGGTGGCCAGGGCGATTTCAGTGGCCTCTTTAAGCTGCTGTTTACGCTCATTTACCAGCTTGTCGCGAAACAAAGAAACCGAATCCGTCAGGGCCGCACTTTCAAGGCGCCATGAATAGGCCATCACGGCGGTAAGTATGATAACCAGCGGCAACAAAGCCAGCAGTAACAGCTTGTTTCGTAAACTTAAGTTAGACATGGATATCAACATTTTCTGCTCCCCGCGCAGTTGGGTTCAGTCAGTATTCTGTGCCATGAAAAAAGTATAGTCGTCACCCATGAGACTGACAGCTGACAATACTCTCACCCAGGCTGAATGCATGTAAAAACTGCTTCACAGCCGCAGAGATCCAGGGAAAACCGCTGGTAACTGTCGAGAGTTAACGAGAAAAGCCAGTGCGCTTCGGCGCCAACCAGGAGAAATGGGAGACAAGGGTGGGAAGAAAGAAAGGCGTAAAACCGCCTTTGCAGAAAAACCCGCTGCTAACCAAGGTCGCGGTGGTCAGTTTCTGAAGAAGTCCAGCAGATGGGAAACCGCCGCCAATAGGTGCGCTATCAGGGCGATAAAAAATGCCAGCCCCAGATCCTTGTGCCAGCCACGCCAGACAAGGGCTTCGCTGCTGCCTTCGGTTAGAAACCAGCCCAGGCCGGTAACAGCCGTGGCCACCAGCAGCAAGGCACACATGCCCTCAAGCAAACTGAAAAGCCCATTGCCACCGCCCTTGGGCAGCTTGCCTTTTATCAGCCCTTTTAGATCACTAATAAGCCCGGATGGCTCAAGCAGAGGAAAAAATTGCTTTGCCCGCCCGCCACTTAGGCAGTAACACAACAGCAGAATCGATAACGGTACCAGCAGCAGCCCAAGATAGACATGGGTCAGGTCCCACACGCTGGCGTTTTCACGCAGACGCCGACCCATCAGCAAAAAAGGCGAGCAGCCAAGCACCAGCACAGTGGGCAGTAACACCAACAGATGCAGGCGCGGGGCAAGCCATTGCCATAGTTTTTGCGGGGCGGTTAAGGGCATAGTTTCTCCATGGTGGCCACTTCACGGGCGAAGCTATCAACCTTGCGCCAGTCTGTGTATTCCACCTTGGTCTCGGGGTCGGTCGGCCCCTTGGTTAACCACATGATAAATCGAATGATGTTTCTATCCATGGCGCTGTAGCCACGGTAATCAAGGTTGCCGCCAAACACTTCCAAAAGCTCAGGCCGCCAGGGGGACTTGCCGAGGAAATCCTGCATATAGGGATTGGTGGCAGCGGTGTTTTTGGCTGGCTTGCGGGCGACCAGACTCACAGAGAAAAAGGCGCCAGCCTTGGATTTGAGTACCTCAAGGTTTTTCTCTATATAGCCGTACACAGCACTGTTGTGTTTGCCATGGCGAATGCTGGCACCCAAGACCACTTTGTCATAGGTGGACAATGGCGGCGCTTCACTGAGGGGCAACAGGGTCACCTCTTCGCCCTGTTTGCGGATCACCTCGGCCATGCGCTCACAGATCTTGCGGGTCTGACCGTGAACGGTGGAAAAAAGGATCAGCGTTTTGCTCACGTTGCACCTGTTAAATTGCTTTGGACTCAGAGGCATGATAGGTCAATCGCTGCGAATTTTTATTGAATTGGATCACGCCCTCCGGGGCTTGTTGAGCTTGATGGTGATAAATTCCGCCAGCCTCACAATTATCGCCATATATCGCCAACGCCAGGGCGCTGCGCTGTCGTCTTCGGCAAACTTGTATACGAATTGCCACCGGCTGGTTTAACATGCATAACCACTTATTTTCATTGGTAACACCATGCTTTCCACCGCCGAAGGCCCCAAGGCAAAACAGCTGCTGCTGTGGATGACCTTTATTATGTCCATGGTGTTTGCCGTATGGCAGGCGCTGCTGAACAACTTTGTGATTGAGCGGGCACACTTTACCGGCGCCGAAATCGGCATGCTGCAAAGCCTGCGGGAAGTGCCGGGCTTTCTCGCCTTCACCGCCATCTTCGTGCTTATCATGCTTCGCGAGCAATCCTTTGCGCTGATATCACTGTTTGTGATGAGCCTTGGGGTGGCCGTTACCGGCTTTTTGCCCTCGGTTATGGGGCTGTACTTCACCACTGTGCTGATGTCGGTGGGGTTTCACTACTACGAAACATTGAATCAATCACTTACCCTGCAATGGGTGGATAAAGAAGAAACCGCCGGTTTTATGGGTAAGGCGCTGTCGTGGAAGGCAGCTGCAGCACTCGGGGGATACGGCAGCATCTGGCTACTGATGACGGTATTCAAACTCGATTATGCATGGATGTACGCCTTTGTGGGCGGCATGGGCTGCCTGATGACGCTGGCGCTGTGGCTCTACTTCCCCAGATTCGATACCGGCGACAGCCAGCATAAACGGGTTATTCTGCGCCGCCGCTATTGGCTTTATTACCTGCTGACCTTCTTCTCCGGCGCCAGAAGGCAAATCTTTGTGGTGTTTGCAGGCTTTATGATGGTGGAAAAATTCCACTACAGCGTCAGTGAAATCACCGCCCTGTTCCTGATTAACTATGTGATTAACCTGCTGTTTGCCCCTGCCATAGGGCGCCTGATTGGCCGCATTGGCGAGCGAAATGCCCTGTGTATTGAATACCTTGGCTTAATTGCAGTGTTTGTCAGTTACGCCCTGGTGGAAAACGCCCACTTTGCCGCGGCCCTGTATGTGATTGACCACCTGCTGTTTGCCATGGCCATCGCCATGAAAACCTATTTCCAGAAGATTGCCGACCGGGCCGACATTGCCGCCAGCATGTCGGTCAGCTTTACTATCAATCACATAGCGGCGGTGGTGATCCCAGTGCTGCTGGGCTATCTGTGGCTGCAATCCAACGCCGCCGTGTTCTATATAGGCGCCGCCATGGCGGTGTGCTCATTGCTGCTGTCGCTTAATGTGCCAAGGCATCCGGCACCGGGCAAAGAAGTGCTGCTGTTTGGCGACAAATCCTCGTCAGCGCAGCTAAACTAGGTCAAAGCAAAAAATTAAGGCATGTAAATCAGAGGCGTAACCATGACAGACTCAGACAAGGCCCCAGTCACCGCGAGCGCAAGTAAGCCAGAAAGCGATGTGTCTGCCAGACGCAAGGCGCTGCTGCTGGGTCGTATGTTGGGCCTTGCCAGCGAAGACGACTATCGCCCCTCCAATGTATCTGTGGCTGAACGCGCCGCCCACCGTGCCCGCAAACAGGCGGCTGTGTGCCAGGCCAACGTGGAAGCCATCTACACCCTGGCACTGAAATACACACCATCCGATGTTGTCGGCTCAGACCCAGACCCTGATTGGCTGTATCAGTTCTTTCAGATGGCCGAACAAATCCACAATCGGCGGATGCAGGAGCTCTGGGGTCGCATATTGGCTCGGGAGCTGACCGAGCCTGGCAACATCAGCCTGCGCACCCTGGAAACCTTACGCAGACTCACCTGGCGCGAGGCGCAAACCCTCGAAAAAGCCCTGGCAGTGGCGGTACAAATTGGCCACGACGGCAGGCTGAAGGTGTTGTCGGGCTACCGGGTGGTTGGCGGCCTTGGCCAGTACTTCCGCAAGTCTCCGGCAACACCTATTCCACTATCGCAGTTCGGACTGCCCTTCTCATCGCTGGTAACCCTGATGGACGCAGGCATATTGCACGCCAGCGAATTTGAAACCGGCGAGCTTGAGCCCAAGCGCAGCTTTACGCTGCAATTGTCCAAGACCGAGCTGAGCATTACGCCAAAACATGCCCACCTGATCCTCACCTACTACCGCTTCTCCCCGGTGGGTGATGAGCTGGCGCAATTGGTGCGCCCCCACGGCGACAACAACTTCGCAGGCGCCCTCAAAGGCTTGCTGGCCAAAGACTTTTCAGTCAGCTAACCGCTGCAGGGGCGGCATAGCGAGATTGCAGCCCCTGTTAGCGCACCGCCAACGTTTAACCCCTGCGCGAATGCTGCTATAGTGCGCCGTCTTTTTATCCAGCGGCACTTGCCAGCCCGCTGCAACCGCCATGAACCGCCGCCCATGAACAGAAAGAAGAAAATCAATCAGACCCTGATTGCCAAAGACAAGAAGAAGAAAGCCAAACTCCACGGCAGCAACAAGCCTAAGTATGTGTCCAAGGCAGAGAGGGAGCGAATGGAGCTGCTGGCAGCAGAGGGAACTGAAGTGGCTATCATTGAAGCGGCTATCGATGAAGCTTCATCTGAAGCAAAGGCAGTATTGGCTGAGGTTCAGCCTACCAACTGAGCACATGAGTACCAGCTTAATCCGGTGGTGATCAATCGCTAATCGCCAAGCTGAGCTTGCCTCCCTCGTTACCCTGCGCTTTCAGGCTCTCACCCATCTCCCTATCCTGACTACCCGCCACTTGCCAGCCACTTTTTATCAGCAACTGAAAGATTTATACCGGTCAGCGTATCTATTGCCACTGCAACCAATTTTTCAATCACAGAAAGGAGTTGTCGTGAATATGGTCAAGTATTCATCTCTCGCCAGGGCCTGCCTTGTCACCAGCCTCAGCCTTATTTCGGCCACCACTATGGCCAGCGAAAAAACCATTGCCGACTTGGTCGATGCGGTTAACGGCACACTGGATGACGCCAGTCGCGAGGCGGGTAAGCAGGTAAAACTCAGGAATCACGCCAAGGGCTTTTGTACCTCGGGCAGCTTTATTCCGGCGCCTGAGTTACAGCAGCAGCTCGACATTCCGTTTTTTAATCAGGGGGCTATCAAGGTCACAGCACGCTTTTCCTTAGGCGGCACCAATGCACAGTTGTCCGACAAAACCCCCGGCCGTTTTATGTCACTGAAACTCGATGGCGCTAAAGAAAGCCTGAACTTTGTGACCACTAATGTGCCCGTCTTTTTTGCCGATAATCTGGACGACTTTTACACCTTTCAAACCAAAATCAAACAAGGGCCTGAGGGCAAACAGTGGCTTAAGGACAATAAACCCGATGCCAAACGCTTCCTCGACTACCTGGCCCAGCTGCCACCCAGCCCAAGTTTTGCCAACAGCCGCTACTTTGGCGTAAACAGCTTTTATTTTCATCAGAACTCACGTCAGAATTCAGCCAAGGCAGAAGAACCTGTTGCTGGAAAATGGATATTTGAACCTCTTGCAGGCACAGCAGCACTGACGCCAAACGAGCTTGCCAAGCTTGATGATAATTTCCTTCAACCTGAGCTGCTAACGCGCATTCAATCGCAGCCAGCACAATGGTCGCTGTATATCCAACTGGCTAAGCCCGGCGACATCACAGATAAAGCCACGGCAAGCTGGCCAGAGTCCCGCCCCCGTTTATTGGCAGGCAAACTGGTGATTGATGGGCAAAGAGATGCTTCCCCCGAGGTAACCCAGTGCGGCGACGGCATTTTTAATCCCTTACTGCTGCCAAAGGGCATAACCCCTTCTGCCGACCCCATACTCAACGCCCGCACTCCTGCCTACATCGAATCCTTCATCCGCCGCCGCTAGATTGCGAACCACTAACATCAGGACAGGCACAAAAACGCAATGTCATGCCTTTTGCCTGTCCTGATTCATCCTCACCAACAAAAGTGTTGTGGGTGTCCTGACTCTTCATTCATCCTCACCAATAAATGTGTTGTGGGTGTCCTCACTCTTTTGTGATAGCGATTTGGCAAGAGGGAGAGCGCAGAAACGCATTTCCCTGAAAGGGAAGCAGGTCTCGGATGACTCGGAAATTATCAAGGCTTCAGCAGATATCCCAAATACTACGGATGTCATGAAAGCGGTGGTTTTAAAAATCAATGAGGATGTGTTGGTACATCCCAAAATACAGGTTATCAAAGAGCTTAAGAACGTAGCGGCTGCATTCGCCTGACCCCAAAAAGTAATCAACAGGTGGATGATGTTGATTACTTTATATGCAGGCACGATACTATGATCCGCTGATAGGGCGCTTCTATGCGGATGATCCTATTGGGTTCAGGGATGTACATAGCTTTAATCGTTATGCGTATGCTAATAATAATCCGTATAAGTATGTGGATCCGGATGGAGAATCCTCTGTTTTGGTGACTCGTATATCTCCTGTGGCGCAGGCAGTAAGAACTGGTATCAGAACTCAAGCCAATAGAACTCCTAGCCAAAGAATGCAAGAAGCCACAAGACAGATACAGAGGCAAATGAATGATACAGTTAAAAATAGTAAAGAGGTTATTGAGCAGCAACCAATTAAACCTTCTGCACCAGTTGGTGATGATTCGGTCCCTGGTCTAATAGGCAGAGCATTAGATGCTCTTAAAACATTAAGCGACATGGGAGTGTTTTCAGATGCCTCAACAACTATTAATGGTGATGCTGAGAGTACTGACAATGACAGCGCGGACGTTGAAGGTATTAATGAGACAAATCTGTCGCTTGAGGAAATATTTCCGGATTTTGATGAATTACATCTTTTTGAGGTGCCCGAGGTATAGCGATGAAAAAATTGTATTTTCTTATTAAAATGCTCATTGCGATAATCGTATTCAAGTTATCATTTGAGAAAGTGGGTTTTAGAAGTTGGCTGCATCTAAAGGTAGTCAATAAAAATTCATGCTTTTATCATTCTGAAAGCTATATTTTATTTTTGATTGTGGACTCAAAGCGTCATGGATGTATTAACGAGATGTCTGGCTACCTTAAAGAATTTAAGTCATTAACCAAAAAGCATAAAGAACTCGAGAAGCTTTTTAAATCGCTAAGTGAGGGTGTTCAAAATTCTGTGTCACGTTAAAAATCACAGTTCGATGTAAGCATCCGGTAAAGATGGGACATCCAAACTTTTCTGAAGCTCTGAAAAGTCTTGAGTAGGTCTGTGAAGCGTGGCCAGTTTTCAGCGGAAGACTGGCCAACTTTTTTCGGAATAGTGGCCAATCTGGTTCGGAATAGTGGCCAATCTGGTTCGGAATAGTGGCAGCGCTGGGCCGGAATCTACAGTATTTACCCAACGACTTTGGTTGCTTGAAAAGCAACAGAAATTAAAACTTTGCGGCGTTAGCCATCAATCAGTATTTAGCCGCTAATACAGGCATTCGGCTCTGGAGCATTCAGCAACAATAGAGGGCCCCTGATGCTCAATCAGGCCGGAATGTATCCACCACTAATCAAATAATCCACCAGCTTCGCCACCTGCGAATTCAGATCTCCCTCACTGGTATCAATCACCAACTCCGCACTCACAGGTGACTCATAAGGCGATGAAATACCGGTAAAATCTTTAATCTCACCGGCCCGGGCCTTCTGGTAAAGGCCCTTGGGATCCCGGGACTCACACACATTAAGCGGCGTGGCTACATGCACCTCAATAAACTCGCCCTCGCTCACCAGAGCGCGCACCAGGTCGCGCTCAGCCCGCTGGGGCGAGACGAAAGCAGACAGTACCAAGAGCCCAGCATCCAGCATCAGCTTGGCCACCTCGCCCACCCGGCGGATGTTCTCCCGTCGGTCTTCGAGGCTGAAGCCCAGGTCTTTACACAGGCCGTGGCGCACATTGTCACCATCGAGCAGATAAGAGTGCAGGCCGCGGCGATACAGCTCGGCTTCCAGGGCGCCAGCCAGGGTGCTCTTACCGGCACCCGAGAGGCCGGTGAACCAAAGGATGGCACCACGATGGCCCTTTTGTTCGGCGCGCTCGCTGTGGGTAATGACGTGTTGATGCCAGACGATATTGCTCATGGTCTTTCCTCGGCCGTTACAGGCTCTTAAACGGGAACAGCAGGGGGATAAGCGCCAGCACAGCACCTGTGTAGGCAATGGCCATCGGGATCCCTACCCCTACGTATTGTTTCAGTCGATAGTTGCCCACGGTAAATACCAATAGATTGGTCTGGTATCCCCAGGGGCTGATAAAGCTGGCGCTGGCACCAAAAAGCACCGCCATGATAAAGGGCATAGGGTCGATGCCAAGCCCCTGAGACAAACTGATGGCAATGGGGCACACCAGCGCGGCGGCGGCATTGTTGGACATCAGCTCAGTGAGCAGCAAGGTCAGCAGATAAATCCCTGCCATCACAAAAAACAGGTGCACGCCGGTAAAGCCCTGAGTCAGGGTTTCGGCCAGCAAGCCGGAGATACCACTGTTGGTCATGGCCTGAGACAGCGACAGGGCACCGCCCACAATCAGCACTATGTCGATGGGGAAGCGGCGCTTAAGTTCAGACAGGGTGACAACCTGAGTCAGCAGCAGGCCTGCCACAAACAGGGTAAGGCCTTTGAGCAGTGGCAGCACATTAAACATGGCCAGGCCAATCACAGCCGCAAAGCTTGCCAGCACCCAGGCACTGCGGCCTGGGGACAGGCGGGTGGATGAATCCACGCCATTGACCAGCAAAAATTCTTTATCGAGCCGCTGGGATGGGTCGCCAAACTGCTTGCCGGGTACCAGCAGCAGCGCATCACCGGCCTGCAGTTCTATGGTACCCAGACCACCCCGCAGCCGCTCATGGCCACGGCGCACCGCCACGACTACGGCGTCGAAACGTTCACGGAATTGGGCATCTTTCAGGCTCACGCCGTTGAGGCTGGAGGAGTGGCTGATAATGGCTTCAGCAAGGCTCTGGCCATTCATGGTGTGGTGACCATATAGGCTCAGCCCCTCGATTTCCTGCAGTACCGCCACCGATTCCATATCACCGGCAAACAGCAGTACATCGCCCTGTTTAAGCACTTCTTCAGGGGTGACTGGAATGATAGTGGTCTTTTCACCCTCGATAACACGTTGAATTTCAGCCAAATACAGCTTTCGCAGATGACGCAGGCCCGCATCACTCACGGTTTTGCCTATCAGAATCGAGCCTGCGGCTATGCGCGCTTCAAGGAAATACGGCAGGTCCTGCTCGTCTTCGGCTTTTTCGGTAATCGGCAGCTTATCGGCAATCAGCCACAGCACCAGCATGCCAGCCAGCACAACCCCAAGGGCCACCCCTGTGGTGGTGAAAAACTGCAGCAGTGGCAGCCCGGCACGGTCCAAAAAGCTGTTGATCACCAAGTTGGTGGAGGTGCCAATCAGGGTAAGAGTACCGCCGAAGGTGGCGGCAAAGGCCATGGGCAGCATCAGCTTGGACGGTGCATAGCGCTGGTTACGCTTGATGGCGCCAATCAGGCTCGCCACCACGGCAGTATTGGCGGTAAATGACGACAACACCGAGGTGGAAAACCACAGTTTGGTCAGCACAGAGCGGAAACCGCCGCGACTTAGCTGCACCCCAACCCAACTAATGAGGCGGGTCTTTTCCAGCGCCACCGAGGCCAGCAGCAACAGCACCAGCGTCAGCAGTGAAGAGTCGGTAAAAGCAGCCGACAACTCATTCAAACTCAATGAGTTGGCAACATAAGATAAGAGCGCGACTGCGGCAAATACCCAGGACGCCGGCACCCGGGTACAGGTAAGCGTGCCAACCAAGGTCAGCACCATACCTATTACCCAATATTGCTCCAGCGTCATAGCCTAATCCTTATTCGCGGGGAAAAACGGGCCCTGAGGCCCGCTGTGTATCTGCTTGATCCAGCAATGTTTGGCAATTAGCGCTTGCTGATATCGAGCGCCTGCCAGTGCGGGAAGTGCTTGCGGATAAGCGCATTCAGTTCCAGCTCAAACTCACTGAAATCAGTGGCTTTCAGTTCGGCCTCAAGGGCACTCTCCACCAGACCTGCACCTACTGTGATATTGCTGATGCGGTCGATAAAGATAAAACCACCTGTGTCGCGGTTGTCCTGATAAGGGTCGAACACCACGGCTTCGTCCAGCTCCAGCTCCACCAGCGCAATACCGTTCAGTGGCAGCTCGCTGGCCTTGTCTTCCGCCAAGGTGTTCACGTCGATGCTGTGCACTATGTGGCGCACCGTGCCCGGCACCTTGCGGGTACCCAGCTTGATGTTGTACTGCTTACCCAAAGTCAGTGGCTGCTCGTGCATCCACACCACTTTGGCCAGCAAACGGTTGGAGACTGTTACGTCGCTGTTTGCGGGCACAATCACATCGCCACGGCTGATATCGATTTCATCCTGCAGCGTCAGGGTTACCGCCTGACCGGCAAAAGCTTCATCCAGTTCACCATCGAAGGTGACTATGCTTTTCACGGTTGACGCCTTGCCGGACGGCAGCGCCTTAACCGCATCGCCTACCTTGAAGCTGCCGCTGGCGATGGTACCGGCAAAACCACGGAAATCCAGGTTCGGGCGGCTTACGTACTGCACCGGCAGACGGGCTTCGAAATCACGATTGGCGCCGGTTACAGGGGCACTTTCGAGAATCGACAGCAGGGTCTCACCGCTGTACCAGGGGCTTTGCTCGGAGCGGCTGACCACGTTGTCGCCCTTAAGGGCGGACAGGGGCACAAACTTGATGTCGGGCACCCGCAGCTGCTCGGCAAAGGACAGGTACTCACGTTTGATTTCTTCAAAGCGCGCTTCATCGAAGCCCAGCAGATCCATCTTGTTCACCGCCACCACGAACTGCTTGATGCCCAAGAGCGAGCAGATAAAGCTGTGACGACGGGTCTGGGTTTGCACGCCATAGCGGGCATCCACCAGGATGATGGCGAGGTCACAGTTGGACGCACCAGTGGCCATGTTGCGGGTGTACTGCTCGTGGCCCGGGGTGTCGGCGATGATGAACTTGCGCTTCTCGGTGGAGAAATAGCGGTAGGCCACATCGATGGTGATGCCCTGCTCACGCTCGGCCTGCAGGCCGTCTACCAGCAGTGCCAAATCGATGGCCTCGCCTGTAGTGCCATGCACCTTGGAGTCTTTCGACAGGGCAGCCAGCTGATCTTCGTAGATCTGGGCGCTGTCGTGCAGCAGTCGGCCAATCAGAGTCGATTTACCGTCGTCCACAGAGCCACAGGTCAGAAACTTGAGCAGCGACTTATGCTGTTGTCTTTCCAGGTACTGCTCGATACCCAGATCTTTAACTTGCTGTGCAATAGACATCAGAAATACCCCTCGCGCTTTTTCTTTTCCATGGAACCCGATGAATCGTGGTCAATCACCCTGCCCTGACGCTCACTGGAGCGGGACAGCAGCATTTCTTCGATAATGCCGGTAAGACTGGTGGCGCTGGATTCGATGGCGCCGGTCAGCGGGTAGCAACCCAGAGTGCGGAAGCGCACCAGCTTTTGCTCGGGCACTTCGCCTTCTTTCAGTGGCATGCGGTCATCATCGACCATGATCAGGGTGCCGTCGCGCTCAACCACTGGACGGTGATCGGCAAAGTACAGCGGCACTATGTCGATGTTTTCCTGATAGATGTATTGCCAAATATCCAGTTCGGTCCAGTTGGACAGTGGGAACACACGGATACTCTCGCCCTTGTTCACCTGGCCGTTATAGGTGTGCCACAGCTCGGGGCGCTGGTTTTTCGGATCCCAGCGGTGCTTGCTGTCGCGGAAGGAATACACGCGCTCCTTGGCGCGGGACTTCTCTTCATCGCGGCGGGCGCCGCCGAAGGCTGCGTCAAAACCGTACTTGTTCAGTGCCTGCTTCAGGCCCTCGGTTTTCATCACATCAGTGTGCTTGGATGAACCAAAGGTGAAGGGGTTCATGCCCATGGCAAGGCCTTCCGGGTTCTTGTGCACTATCAGATCGAAACCGTATTTCACTGCCGCTTCGTCGCGGAATTTGATCATCTCGCGGAATTTCCAGTCGGTATCCACGTGCAGCAGCGGGAACGGAATTTTGCCCGGATAAAAGGCCTTACGCGCCAGGTGCAGCAGCACAGACGAGTCCTTGCCGATGGAATACAGCATCACGGGGTTATCGAATTCTGCCGCGACTTCACGGAAGATCTGGATGCTTTCCGCTTCCAGTTGCTCAAGGTGACTTAACACAGGCCCTGACATCTTGTTTCTCCGAGTGTTTGATGGGTTGGCTGCCAAGGCAGCATCAATTCGTAATCTGTTTGGCCACAGGGTGGCTCACGGCGGCTGGCTCGAACCAGTTAAGGCTGTCAGCCAGGCTCACCACTTCGCCCACAATCATCAGTGCCGGCATCACCACCCGCTCATCTTTGGCGAGGGTTTCAAGCTCACCCAGGGTGCCAATCACACGCTGCTGATGAGCAGTGGTGGCACGGGAAACGATGGCAACCGGGGTGTCAGCGCTGCGCCCATGTTTGGTCAGCTCACGCTGGATAAGTCCGGCGTTGAGAATGCCCATGTACACCACCAGGGTGTTGGCCGGATTGGCGTAGCCCTGCCAGTCCATGGGGCGGCTTTCGAGCTGGCAATGGCCGGTAATAAAGGTCACGCCCTGGGCAAAATCCCTGTGGGTGAGCGGGATGCCCGCATAGGCAGAAGTACCGCTGGCAGCCGTGATACCGGGCACCACTTCAAACTGCACCCCGGCTTCGACCAGGGTTTGCAACTCTTCGCCGCCACGGCCGAAGATAAAGGGGTCACCGCCCTTGAGGCGCACCACGTTTTTACGGGTGTAAGCCTTGGTTACCAACAGTTGGTTGATTTCTTCCTGGCGGGCACTGTGGGCACCGGCGCGTTTGCCTACGGCAATCTTTTCGGCGTGTTTGGGAATAAGCGCAAGGATGTCGTCGCTCACCAGGGCGTCGTACAATACCGCATCGGCGTTTGCCAGCACACGGGCGGCCTTGAGGGTCAGCAGATCCACGTCACCGGGACCGGCTCCAACCAACCACACCTTGCCGATAGACCCTTGGTCCTGCAACGTTACCACATCCATACACACCCCCAATATCTCAATTGGAAGCAAATATAGCCGCCCTTATATTCCTTAAAAAATAGTAAATAATTAGTTTTTATAACCAGAAAGAATATAAGACCCGAAGCCGCGGCCATCCGGGCGTCCCGAAATGGCAAAAACGATGAACTTTTGCACAAACCAAGTAAATACAAAGCCTTAAGTATTAGCTTGCACCTTAACAGCGTCACAGTGCTCAACTAAGTTATGGCGAAATGTTCTATGTTGCGCAGCAAAAGGGGACAGGGATCCCGCAGATGGCCCGTCTTTTCTGGTAAAAGCCCCGTCACGCAGGTAATCTGCTCAGCAAAAGGTGCCAAGGAAGCTGCGACTGTCTTTTCGCAACTTCCCCAATATTCATGGAAAGATGATGAAAAACGCCAGCAAAATACTGATCCCCCTGCTGTTCTGCTCACCCTTTGCCATTGCCGGAGAAGATAGCCTGGTCGATGAGCGGGTCAAAGACGAGCTTGCCACTTCAGAACATCCGTTCGTTATCACCCCCCACAAGGTGAACTACATATTGCCGGTGACCTACAACAGCTCGCCCAATATGGCGCCCTTTGAAAAAGAGGCCGCAGAACATCCGTTCACTCTGGACGAGATGGAAGCCAAGTTTCAGATAAGCTTTAAGTTTCCCCTCTGGTATAACGTGTTTGGTGATAACGGCCACCTGTTTTTTGCCTACACTAACCAGTCCTACTGGCAGGTATATAACAAGGACATTTCCTCCCCCTTCCGGGAAACCAATCACGAACCCGAGCTGTTTATGTTGTTCAACAACGACTGGGAAGTGTTTGGCATGACCAACTCCTTCTGGGGCTTTGGCGCTGTGCACCAGTCCAACGGCAAGGGCGGCGATTTGTCCCGCAGCTGGAACCGCCTTTACGGCACCATGGTGTTCGACCGTGGCCCACTGGCCATAGGTGCCAAGCTGTGGTGGCGACTGCCGGAAGATGCCAAGGAGTACGAAGGCGACCCACGTGGCGATGACAACCCGGATATCCTGGATTACATGGGTAATTTCGAGCTGCAGGCGGTGTATGGCCTGGATGAACATCGCTTCACCATGCTGCTGAGAAACAATCTCAACAGCCCCAACCGCGGCGCCTTTGAGTTCACCTGGAGTTACCCCATCATCGGCAATTTGCGACTTTATACCCAATACTTTAATGGCTATGGCGAAAGCCTTATCGACTACAACGCCCATACCCAACGTATAGGTATTGGTTTCTCAATCAACGACATCCTGTAACGCGGGCCCAGATGACGGCGTCTTCGACATCAGCACAGGACGCCGGCCTGCCGACCTTTGAGGCAGTGCTGGCCATTCTGGTCATTATCATTACCCTCAGCGCCATGCGACTGAGTCTGTTCCTGTGGCCTGAAACGCCACGGGCCGAGTTGCTGACGGCCCGAGAAATGCGCCAGGATCTGTTTGTACTGTCGCGGGAAATCGAAACCCACTCGGCATTTTTATCGCTGGATCAACACGATAAGCTCGAGCGGATCGACGCCTATATGAAGGCGTTGATGAATCGTTATCCGGATCAGATCCCCGCCGATGTGTTTGGCGCCGAAGTGCTGAAAATCCTGAATCTGCTGCAGGACCCTGGGATTGCCACCAGCGAAGAAGCCGAGTTTGGCCAACGTCTGCCGGTGTCATTGAGGGCCATGGAAAATCGCTGGCTGGCGCTGCAAGACGACCTGAGTCCGCTGGATGAAGAGTATCCCTTTGTCAGCCACATGGATGGCATTCCCATCGCCCGCTGGCAGGAAGCGGCCCAGGCATTTTTGCCCGGCGCCGCCCGTTACAGCCTGAGTGAACAGGGGCACTGGCTTGGGCGCATCACCCTGCTGCGGGCCGAACTCGGTCTGAAAGAGCGCGAACAGGTGGTGCTGACACTCACCAGCCCCGAAGGCCAAAGCCGCAGACAAACTCTGCCACTGTTACCCCCGGCTCCCGAGCTCAATGGGCCACCGGCCTTCAGCGTCAGCCCCATGGATAACCACAGCACCCTGGTAACCATTGGCGATCTGGACGAGCTTGAGCACAACCGCGGTCATCTGCTGGCGCTGGAAGACGCCATGAACTCGCCGCTGCTGGTATTGGACCTTCGCCGCGCCAGAGGCCAAAGTCCGGCACTGCTTACTGTGCTGGGCGCCTATGACGACAACGACAGCGCCCTGGTCGGCTTTGCCCGCTACCGCGCCTCGGCCGACAAACGTAACGACTACCTGGGCACCGAGGCTTACCGCGCGGTAGGCGATGGCCCCTTGATGGCAGAAGATGAGGCCCATACCCGCTTTGGTCAGTGGTTTGCCCGCAGCCAGCCCAAACGTGCCAAGGTTGATGGCCGCCTTGCATTGATTGCCGGCCCAGGCTGCCGTCAGGAGTGTGAATGGGTGGTGCACAGCGCCAAAGACTGGCAGCGCGCCATTATCATCGGCGAGGACACCCTGGGTGACCTTGGCAAGCTGCATCGCTTTCGATTGCCGAATCTGAAACAGTATTTCTTTTTCTCAAGCTCCCTCGCCTACGCCCGTGATGGCAGGTTGATATCCGGCGCTGGCACCAGCCCGGATATCTGGGTTGCAGGCCAGGAAAGCTTTGATGCCCAGGGGCTGCTGGCGCTGATTGGTGAGCTGACCAAGCTGCCCGCCGTTGCCACTCCCGACACGCCAGAAATGACCGATTCACCCAATACCGACGCCAATTCAGAAGAAAGCAAGGCAGCTGAACCCAATGGAACAGGAACAGGAACAGGAACAGGAACAGGCACTGACCCAGACGCCGACAAGGCTTTAGAGTCCAAGCCAGCGGTTGAGCCCGAGCCTGCCACTGGGCCAAAGTCTGAGAACGCCAAACAGACTCAGCCGCTGCCTTAGTATTGGCTCGCTCACGCCCCAAAAGCTTGGGAGCAATGCTCACGTTTACCGGATATCAGCGATAAAAAAACGCCACAATTGCGGCGTTTTTCGTTTCAGTCAGTTCAAGGCTTGGTAACAAAACCTGACTGGAAAACAGGGCCTTCCGGCACCACATCCACAGCCATTTGCACCTTCATCTTGTAATTTTCCAGCCCTTGCAACTCAGGCGGGATTTCTTCACCGCTGGCTTCCAGCATGGCCATTACCGGGCCCATCATGCGGCCGTAATCGGCAGACATGCTGTACAGGCCGTTGGCGGTCAGGGCTTCACCCTTGAGGCCATCTGCAAGCTTCTTACTGCCTTCGCCGGTAAAGAGCACCAGGTGCTGGCCACGCAGACCAAGCTTGGCCGATACGCCAAACTCGGGGGGGATAAAGTCAGACAGGTCAACATCTTCACCTGACTTCAGGTCGATACCCGCCAGCATGGGCGCAAAGGGTTTCACCATTTCCAGCAGGAACGCCGGATCGTCCGCAGACAGGCTCAGCAGTGAATCCAGTTTCTTCAGGTTTGGCTCACCACCAGCCATATCCAGCTCAAAATCCAGCACCGACAGACCAATGCCCTTAACGCCATCGGCCATACCGGTAGCCATGCCAATCATTGCCGGATTGGCCTGCTCCAATTCCGCCTGCAACTGCGCCAGTGGTTCGCACTGGAAGCGTGGGGAAATCATGTCATTCCAGATTTTGCTGAGTGACGGCGCCAGTTCGCCCACATCCAGACCAAGGCCCGCGGTCAGCACGGCATCACCGGGCTTTTGCACATATGCAGGCTGGAAGCCACGCATCTTTTCCAGAGCCTTCATCACCACGGTGTTGTTGGTTTCCACCACAAACTTCATGTCCATGCTGGCATGCTTGGCGTCCACCTTCATGGCGGTCAAACCTGCCACTGTGCGCGGCCAGTTGGCGGCAATGCCGGTCAGCTCGGCCTGACAGGCTGGGGTGC
This sequence comes from Shewanella zhuhaiensis, assembly GCF_022484835.1. Classification (NCBI taxonomy): domain Bacteria; kingdom Pseudomonadati; phylum Pseudomonadota; class Gammaproteobacteria; order Alteromonadales; family Shewanellaceae; genus Shewanella; species Shewanella zhuhaiensis. The sequence goes on along the minus strand of NZ_JAKUDL010000003.1, from coordinate 188,807 downwards.
GATACTCTGCCAACGGATCTTCACCGGCTTTGGCGAAAATGGTACCCAGCTGTTTACCCAGCTGGTTGTCGCCCGACACCAGCGCCCGCACCAACTCCTTGTGGTTGATGTAGCTGATGGAGTCTTCCATAAAGCCATGGGTTTTAACGATGTCGCTCAGAATAGTGCTGTTCGAAATCGGGTTGGTGACCTTGGTGATCCCCAGCGCCTGCTCCAGCAGCTGCGGCTCAAGGATGCTGGTCGCGAAGGTTGCGGTGATCATGCCGTCACGCTCGGCCAGCACCAGATCCACAGACTCTTCATCGCCTTCTTCGGTCAGACGATAGGCACGGTAGTTTTGTCCGGCCAGGGTAGCAACTGTGTGTGTTAAACCGCTGTCAGCTTCGGCTTCATCAATCAGGGTCCAAAAGGCCTGAGGATTACCCACTTCCCAACGAATAACCGGTAAAGCGCCCAGAGTATAGGTATAGGCGCGCATTTCATCGGCCAGACCGAAGCGCTTAAGCAGGGTCTCGGGCGACTTCAGCCCTTGCAGATATGCCTTGTAAAGATACAGACCAAAGCGTGGCAAGGGCTCGCTTTCATCGGCCATCAGCTCATCGAGCGCGGCAGGCTGCGCCATCAGAGCGGCGTTGGATGCTGTGGCGGACAGGTAATCTTTCAGCGGGAAAGGTTTCAGCTGGGCAGAAAACAGTGGGGTATCGGCAGGAATATAATCCAGGGCGGCATTGGCAAGTGCCCCTTCTCCCTGCTGCTGGCTATACCAATAGGCACCCGCTCCGGCGGCGAGGACTGCCACGGCTAGCACAAGTTTTTTCATGAGAAGACTCCGTTCTTGATTGATTTGAAAGCTCCGCTCTCAAGGCGAATAGCCAAAACCCGGCCAGGAAAACCCTAAAACAGGCGACTGAGCGACCGGTCAAAAGTATCACAGCGGGAGAGAAAAGGCGATGAAGGTAAGGCCCCGGATAGCCCAAGAGGAAGTAAGGGGCTATCCGGGGAAAAAGGTGATTGGCAAGCGCCAGCAAGTCAATCAACGAGCGTCGGCCACAACGGCCTGGTCTGGGGCTCTGTCCCTGACCGGCGGACGGCAACCAGAGAGAGTCACCAAATATCCGTGGGAATACTCCCGGGTCGGCAGGCCCCGAAAAACCATCTACGGGAACTTACAACTATAGCCCAATTCTGAATTTTGTGAATAAAGCTGTGGGTAAAAATGTACAAAAGTTGTAAACAAATTCAACAGCATTAAATATAGCCTCTAAAATACAAAAACTTAGGTGAACATCTTGTTATTGAAAACCTTACCCACAGCCGACTTGAGCAAGGTAAAAATATGCCCCTGGCGTACTCAGTGAGGAAATGATCGCGCCATCTGTAGCGCAATGAACAGATAAAAAAAGGGCTGCCGAAGCAGCCCTTTGAGGTCGGTTCACTATCAGAAGTTATAGTTCAGGCGACCATAGTAGTAGCCACCGTTGAAACCGTATGGAGAGGTCACAGGGTAAGCTGCACCGGCGATCCCGGCCCATGGGTTTTCATCTGGGTAGGTATCGAACAGGTTCTGTGCACCAATGGCAATGCTCCAGTTTTCGTTGAAGTCATAACCGATTTCGGCATCAAAGGTCACGGTAGAACCGTTATAGATAGGCAGATCGCCCTCTGAATCCAGGTGATCTTCGTAGAACTCGCCGTAGTAGTTCATACGCACCATAGAGCGCAGGTTGGCGTTGATTTCCTGGGTCCAGGTCAGTGTGCCCTTGTGGTGTGGCAAACCATCTTCCAGTACCTTCACACGGGCTTCACTGATGTTCTCTGGGTTGAAGCTGTCAACAGAGGTTTCAGTCCAGTTGTAAGCCAGGGCAAAGTTGGCACCGTCCAGCCACTCAGGGGCGTAGCTTGCCACTAGGTCAACACCCTGGGTGGTGGTGTCGAAGTCGTTGGTGAAGTACAGCACTGAACTGTAGCTGTTGGCATCCAGTACGCCCTGAGCGATCAGCGCGTCCTTGTCGGCCTGGGTCAGTTCCTGGTTTGAGCTCTGGGTGATGCGGTCTTCCAGGCTGATATGGAAGTAATCCGCAGTCAGGAAGAACTCGCCCACGGTGAGCACGGCACCAAACGACAGGTTAACTGAGGTTTCCGGCTCCAGTGGCGTTGCACCCTTTTGAATTGAGATTGGGTTGGTTGGCGGCAAAGTGGCCTGATCTTCCAGCTGACCACCGGAGAAAGCCGTGGTTACGTTACGCACGTTGCTCTGACCAACGGTTGGCGCACGGAAACCAGTACTGGCGGCGGCACGCAGCGAGAAGTCATCGGTCACGTTCAGGATAGAACTCAGCTTCCAGTTGGTGGTAGAGCCGAAGTCATCGTAGTACTCATAACGCAGGGCACCGGTTACCAACCAGTTATCGGTCAGGTCGTGCTCGGCATCAAAGTAAGCGGCGTAGTTGTTACGGCTCCAGGAACCGGAATCCTGAGGCTTGAAGCCAGGGAAGCCGTTGGAACCGATACCAAAGCCTTGGGTATACAGTGGGCCAATCTCAAAAGAGGCGGCATCACCATTGTAGATTTCGAAGGTTTCACGGCGGAATTCCAGACCCGCTGCAAAGCTCCACTCATCCACTTCGAAATAGCTGAAGTCCAGCGAGGCACCGCGCTCAAGCTGCACATAACGGCCTGGTTTGAAATCGTTGGGAGAATCCGGGCCGAGAGAGGCGTTAACCGTGTTCTTGATGTAGAAGTCGGCGTCACTTTTACCGTAGCTTACCCCGAAGTCATAGTTCAGGTTGTTGGCCATGGTGCCCTTTACACCGGCGCTCAGCGAGGTGTCTTCAACAACGCCGCCGAAACGGGGCGTAAAGCCACCGGGGAACATCTCGTTGAATACGAAGCAGTTGGGGTTATTCAACACCGCCTGCAAACCCGCATCATCGTAAATGTTCAAGCCAGAAGCAGTACCGGCAACAGGGCAGTTACCGCTGCCATCAGCAGTCAAATCACCAACCAGGCGATCATAGCGGTCGCGTCCAAGTGCATCCTGGATTGGATCGTCATTTTCATCAGTGATAGCCAACGCGTATACACCACCACGGGTGTTGGGGTTACGGAAGTAGAAGCCACCTTCTACATCGCGGCGGGCCCAGTTACCGAACATATAGGCGGTTTGATTTGCGTTCAGATCCAAGCCGGCATTGAAGAAGAACTTGAAGTCATCCTTGGTTTCCGGGGCGCCCCAGATTTGCGCAGGATTGGCCACGACAGTGTTGCCGCTGGCAATCAGACCGGCGGCGTCGTCACGCTGCACGCTGCGGCTGGTCGCATCGGCAGTTTTATACTCGGCGCTGACGTTAAAAAAGCCATTTTCAGTCAGAGGCATACCTACGTTGGCGGCGATCATCGGGCTTGAGCCGTCACCTTCGTAGAATTCGCCATAGCGGGCTTCGATGGTGCCGCCCTCAGCATTGTCTTTAAGCTGGAAGTTAATCACACCGGCGATGGCATCAGAACCATACTGTGCCGCAGCGCCATCACGCAGCACTTCAACCTGCTTGAGTGCGATAGCCGGAATAACAGAGATATCGGGACCCTGAGCACCGTTGGAAACACCGCCGCCGAGGAAAGAAATAACCGCCGCGCGGTGACGGCGCTTGCCATTTACCAGGATCAGGGTGTGATCAGGCGCCAGACCACGCATGTTGGCCGGGCGAACCAGGGTGGCAGCATCTGAGATAGGCTGAGTGTTAACGTTGTAAGAAGGAACCACCTTGCCGAGCAGGTCGTTCATGTCGGTGGTGCCGTTTTTGGTGAACTCTTCGTTACCGATAATATCAACAGGCACCGGCGACTCACCCACAGAGCGAGGCGCAGCACGGGAACCAACAATCGCAATTTTCTCAATATTGTCAGTTGCCTGAGCTTCTTCCTGGGCTTCTTCTGCCCATGCGGTGCCGGCGGTAACCCCCGTCATAGCCAGCGTGATTGCCAGGCTCAGTGAGCTCAGGCCGAATTTTTTCTTGTCTTGTGAAGTCATCATCTTTGCTCTCAATCAATTATTATCTTTTTTCTCCCCCGAACCGAAATAAGCGCTTTTCGGCCGGGACAGCCTGGGTTAAGACAAATTGTCCCCCACACATTTCTATAACACTTTGGTTTTGTTTGCCATAACCTTTTCGCATCTTAAAATTTACATTTACGCAACCATTTCAAGATCAAGAACTTACTGCTCATTATTTTTTACAGCAGGTTATTCTGTTTAAGAAATGACTAATTTTAAATTAAGTCAATGTTATTTAAGACTAAATAAGCATTTTCCGCGCAAGAAATGAACAGGGATTGACCAGCCACCTCCAAGCCCCCTAAGCTGGCATACCCAAAGACAGAATTTCAGTGAGGAACCACATGAGCCAGAATCACCATCCAGGGTTGGATATAACGGAGTACGCCTCACTGACAGACCTGTTTGCCAAGGCTTGCGCGCGCTACGCCGACAAGCCAGCCTTTGCCTGCCTGGGCAAACGCCACAGCTTTGCTGAAATCAATGTGCTTTCCGATCAGTTTGCCGCCTTCCTGACTCACCACTGCAACCTGACACCTGGCGATCGAATCGCCATTCAGCTGCCTAACCTGACTCAGTTTGTGATTGCCGCTTATGGCGCACTCAAGGCCGGTATGGTGCTGGTGAATACCAACCCGCTGTATACCGAACGGGAACTTATCCATCAGTTCAAAGATGCTGGTGCCAAGGTGTTGGTGGTGCTGTCGGACCTGCTGCCAACCCTGGCAAAGGTGGTGGCCGAAACCCCAATCGAGCAGGTGATTTCAACCCATGCGCTTGATCTGATTTCGCCGCAGATACAACCTAAAACCGGCCTTAAAAACATCGAGTTTTTAAAAGCGCTGGCCCTTGGCGGCGAGCATCTTGGGCCCAATACGCCCTTTAGTCCCATGCCTGCCAACCACAGCACCCTGGCAGCACTGCAATACACAGGCGGTACGACAGGGCTTTCCAAGGGCGCCATGCTGAGCCACGGCAACCTGATTGCCAATGCGCTGCAATGCCGCGACCGGCTGCAGGATGTCATCACCCCGGGTGAAGATATTTTTGTGGCGCCGCTGCCCATCTACCATATCTATGCGTTTTTGGTGAATCTGGTGCTCTATGTTGAGCGCGGTGGTTGCTCTGTGCTTATCCCCAACCCAAGGGATATTCCGGCGCTGATTAAGACGCTGGGGCAGTATTCCTTCACAGGTTTTGCCGGGCTCAACACCCTGTTTGTGGCCCTGTGTCATCAAAGCGAATTCAAAGCGCTGGATTTCAGCAAGCTTAAACTCACCATCTCCGGCGGTACCGCGCTGACCGAAGCGGCGTCAAACCTGTGGCAACAAACCACGGGCTGCACCATCAGCGAAGGCTATGGTCTGTCGGAAACCTCACCTGTGGTCACTCTCAACCGGCCGCGCCACGAGCGCCTGGGCACCATTGGCAAGCCGGTGCTGGCCACCGAAGTGCGGATCCTGAATGAGAATGATGAAGAGGTAACCCAGGGTGACGCCGGTGAGCTTGCGGTGCGCGGCCCGCAGGTGATGGCCGGTTACTGGCAGCAAGCCGCAGAAACCGAGCGGGTGTTCACACAGGATGGTTTTTTCAAAACCGGTGATATCGCCATTGCCGAGCCGGACGGCTGCTATCGCATCGTCGACAGAAAAAAAGATATGGTGCTGGTCTCTGGCTTTAACGTGTATCCCAACGAGGTGGAAAACGTGCTGGCAAGCCATGCCATGGTGCTGGAGTGCGCCGTGATTGGTGTGCCCGATGAGCGCAGCGGCGAAGCCGTTAAGGCAGTAATAGTGCTCAAAGGCGATAGCAACCAGGATGAGGCCAGAGCCGCCATACAGGCACACTGTGCGGCCAATCTTGCCGGTTATAAGCAGCCGAAAATCATCGAGTTTGTTGATGCTCTGCCCAAAAGCACCGTAGGTAAAATTCTGCGCCGGGCACTGCGAAGCTAATCATCGCTGTTCACTCAAGACAAAAACACCTCGCCAAGCGAGGTGTTTTTGTCTTGAGTGAACAGCCAGTTTCATCATGAGACTATCATCATGGGACAGGCTAAACCGACAGGCCCCACATCTCATGGGTTTCACGGCAAAGTGCTTCGCGAAAATCCGGATGGGCAATATCAATCAGAGAACGCGCCCGCTCCCTTATCGACTTGCCGCGCATATAGGCCACCCCGTATTCAGTCACTATGTAGTGCACATGGGCTCGGGTGGTCACGACCCCAGCCCCCGGCGACAGCACAGTACTGATGCGCGACAGCTTGCCACCACAGGCCGTGCTTGGCATGGCAATGACCGAACGGCCACCCTCCGACAGCCCGGCGCCGCGGATAAAGTCCATCTGCCCCCCCACGCCGGAGTAGATGCGGGTACCTATGGAATCGGCACACACCTGACCGGTCACATCCACCTGCAGCGCCGAGTTAATCGCCATCACCTGTGGGTTGCGGCGAATAATCGCAGTATCGTTCACCTGCTCAATATCGAGAAAGGCCACCTGGGGGTTGTCATCGACGAAGTCATACAATCGGCGACTGCCTAGGGCAAAGCCGGTTACCAGCTTGCCGGGGCAAAAACGTTTGTGACTGTTATCCACTACTCCGCGCTCCACCAGGCTCAGAATGCCATCGGAAAAAAGCTCGGTATGCACCCCTAGGTGTTGATGATTTCCAAGGCAGCCGAGTACCGCATCGGGAATGCCGCCTATGCCCATTTGCAAACAGTCGCCGTCGCGCACCAGCGCCGCCACATTGCGACCAATCGCCTGACTCACACCATCGGTAGTGGCAAGCGCATGCTCGGGCAGCTCCATCGGCGCTTCAAAAATCGCATCGAAACGGCTTAAGGGAATAAAGCTGTCACCGTGGGTGCGGGGCATTCTGGGATTGATATGGGCAATGATTTTACCCGCTACCTCGCAGGCTGCGCGGGTCGCTTCCACCGAAATCCCCAGCGAGCACATGCCGTGCTTATCCGGCGGCGATACCTGCACTATGGCAGTATCGATGCGCTGCTCGCGGCGGCGAAACAACTTGGGCACTTCAGATAAAAACACCGGCACATAGTCGGCCCGGGCCTCGGCCAGCAGCGCCCGGGTTGGCCTGCCACCAAAATAGCAGCGATGGCGCAAATGCCCCTCAAGCTCGGGGCCACTCAAACACTCGGCGTGCTCTGTATGTAGTTGTAATAGTGTGAGATTAGAACGGGTCAGCGCATGCTCGGCCAAAGCTTCAAGCAAGAGTCTCGGGGTCGCCCCCATGGAGTGGGTCCAGATAAACTCGTCATTATCGATTAACGACACCGCCTCAAGAGCAGTGGCACAGTACTTGGGTACCATCGGGCTTCCTTGATGATTCAGACATGGCTGTTATAACTGCTGTTATAGCAGCTATTTCCGGCATACATCCCGAGCCAGATCATGTTTTGCTCCCTTTGCAGATAGGCCAGTTTAAGATGTTCAAGGCCATACTTTACATAAGCCAACCAATAGAAAAGCCCCTTTGAAAGGGGCTTTAAAACTCAAAGTGCAATATTACTGGACACAACCGGCGCGGCAGGCTTTATATTCGCGCTCACACACAGCCTCATTTCCGCCGCTTTCAACACAATAATTATGCTTTTGCATGCAAGAAAGGGAACAACTATCGAGTGCGGCTGAAACGGGCGCAAAATTAGCCCCAACAATCATGCTCATGCCAAGGATTAACATTTTTACTTTCATCTTCTGACTCCTTAATTACGACTGCAATCTGCACGGCAAGCCCGATACTCGTTATAGCAGGTTGCACTATCCACCCCTGCTTCCATACATGCAATTCGCTCGTCGATACACCACATAGTGCAAGTATCCAAAGCGGAATTAGCTGCAAAGTTAGCTCCACAAATAATGCTTATGCCAAGCAGCATCACTTTAATTTTCATAGGAAATATCCTTATCTCAACCGGGAATGATTAGAACAGGTAGCAATCCATTCCTGTATCCGCTTCAGACTGTGCGGCGCAGTTCTGAAACTGTACTCTGCAGGTTGAGGGTCTATTCCCGTCCTCCAAGCAACGGTCGAACTGGTAGTTACATTGGGTGCAAGTTACGGCCCACGCAGAGGCGGCAATACCTATTCCTGCACCTAAGGCGGTTATCTTCAGGGCGTTAATGAACTTCATGACAGTAATATCCTTTTATCAGTTTTCAATTTTAAGCGTCTTTAACTGCCAGACACCCAAAACCTAAAACAAAGGAACCAAAGAAGACCACAACAGCAGTACAACCAATATCAATAACTAGACCTTTTTAATACTTTGTGACCAACCGAAACAAGCAAAACCAATACCAAAGGCCAGTACTTATTTGGCTCTCAGTCGATATATTAGTTTTTAATAAAAATCACATAACAAAAACAACCCGGAGTAAACATGAACATATTCAAGAATGTCATTCAGTATCTTGGCTTTCTCGCAATAGGACTGGCGTTGGGCATAGGTGGAGTAAAAGGGTACGAATGGTTCACTAAAGAGCCCCGAGTCGTTGAAGGTGACTACAGTTTTCACTATGGTTTTACCCAAGAGCCGGTGATCATGTACGGCACCGACTGGTGTCCGGTCTGTGCTAATACCCGGGAATACCTGACAGGGCTGGGCGTGCCTTATCAAGAGTTTAATCCCGAGAAAGACGCCCGAGTAGAAGAGCGATTTTTGTCATTAAAAGCAAAGGGGTATCCTGTGCTTATCATAGGTGACAAACGCATCTTTGGTTTGGATAAGACTGCCATTGAAGCGGCATTGAAAGAAAATAATCTGCTCTAACTTCTTCGTCTCAATATAAATAGCCCCTCAGCGAAGCAATATCAGATGCTAAACCAATGTCGAGTAAGGTTTGAGGAGCACAGCTCACCCTTCCTCCCGATAAGTACTGTTGAATAAGCCTTGAATATTTACTCAACAGCTCTTGACCAGTAGTACATTTGTGCTACTTTGCCAGCACAAAAATACAACAACTTTTAGGGATGAAAGATGAACCTCTATCAAAGCATATCTTTGGTTGCCTCTGGTTTGCTGTTTCTCAGCAGCCACGCAGCTCTTGCCAACGACCATAGTATTCAGATTACCCAAACGACTTATCTTCATCCTGATGTCCCCAGCGGCGTTCAGATAGACATCAGTAAGCTAAATACGGTCAACGCGAATGCCAGTTCTTTTTACCTGAGTCTGACAAAGGCCGCTCCTTCTGATGCAGATCCAGCGTTTGAAAATTGGGATATAGACAGTCCCTTCAGTGAGTGTCGCTTTGCACACGAAAGTGAGATAACGCTGAAACAGCGGGCCAGGGGAAGCCGGTTTGTGTGCGACAATATAGATGCTCTCAACCAGACCGGCAGCGCCACATTAACCTTGAACCTGACTCCCGATGAGTTAACCCACTATAACTTAGTGGTCGCGGTGGGAAGTACTGGGCTTTATGAAACCTTGATAGTTAACCCAAAGCTTAACGACACAGATGGGGATGGCGCTCTGGATCAGGAAGAGCTGATGGCAGGTTCTGATAAGAATGACCCCAACAGCTTACCGACAAAATCACATATCAGCTTATTACTGCTCTATACCCAAGATATTGTTAATCTCTACCCCGATTCATTGGACGAGTATTTCTCCGGGCTAGAAGCTTACGTCAACAAAGCATTTAGTGATTCTGGCGTTAATCTCAATATAAATATAGTCGGCAAAGAGTATTTTTCTCTCGATTTGGGTTCACCACCTTACGATGACAAGTTGGCAAAATTGACAGTCGACATGGAGAACAGAGAAAACGGCTTTGAGAGCTTAGCCGCGTTAAATCAACAATATCATCCAAATATTATAGGCCTCATTGCATCACCTCTTACGGTAGATGCAAGAGGTAGAGCCAGCGCAGTGCCTGTAGGTAGACGACAGGGGCATTTTTGGTCTGTCGATGACTATCAGGTGATCGCTCATGAGATTGGCCATCTATTAGGCTCGGATCATGATTATGCTAATAGTTACTATGTGACGGAAAATGCTGTAGTCGGCGCCTTTAACTTTTCCTTCGGTTATGTAGACCAAACTTCAGGTGTTGGCACCATAATGAGTTACGCCAGCACAACCAGCCCAATATACTCAGGTGCCAAAGGTGAAAATTGTCCACTCGCCTCCTGCGGTGAACTAACTCTGGAACTGGAACAGGGCGCCAGTGCGGTAGATACATTCAACTTGAGGCGTTTCTTTATTGCCGAAGCCAAGGAAAGCGACTCAGATCTTGATGGGATCTCTGATTGGTTTGTCAATAAGTATCCGATGTGGGATTCAAGCCTAACCTCTCCCTATCGCTGCCGTGACTTTGACGGCGATGGTTACCCAAATATTACCGAGTTCAAGGCGCTGACAGACCCAACCTTAGCAAGCTCAATACCTGAACAGGCTGATGTTGTCGCAGACTGCCCAGCCCCCAAGGAAAAGGTATTCCAGATTGCTACAGCGATAAATCAGCCAGTGGAGCTCGATTTGCGTCAGTACACTGAGGCGGGATATTTAATTAATGTTTACCCCGAAGTCGAAGGCAGCATCGGAGGCTTAAGCTGGGATATCTATTATTCAGGCTTGTATCGCTTTACCCCCGAAACCGATTTTACCGGTAATGCCAAATTGGCGTTTATTGCAGACAACGGTGTAGGCGGCAAGGTAAAAAATACCGTTTATGTAAAAGTGGGGATGGAAAACTCTGCTCCTTCAGCAATTACCCCCAGCCAGTTGGAAACAACTTTAGGACAAACAGTTGCCGTAGAAGGCAGTCAAAGCTCGGATCCTGACGGTGACTCTATTAGTTACCTGTGGAAACTCATTAACAAACCCGCTTCCAGTCAAGCGAGTGCTGATTTGGGCACGGGGACCTATGCCAGCATTACACCCGATGTTGTCGGAGAATATGTAGTTGAATTAACTGTCTCAGATGGTCAACTATCATCCAGCAGTGAAACCAAGATCAGCGTGAAAGAAAAGCCAGTTCCTCCCCCTGTCCCTGCGCCAGAAAGCAGTGGTGGAGGTGGCACCTTAAGCTGGCTCTCTTTGACGCTGCTAATGCTGGCCAGAATGAGAAGAGCAGCTAATTACAATTAAACATCGTACGCTTAAAAGACAAAAAGGGAGCTATCCGCTCCCTTTTTGTCGATTAAAAATCAGCTACATCAAAAATCATTTTTTAAAATCCCCCCTCACTCAATAACTGCAGGCTGGCAAATTCGCGGTATTGTGGGCTGGTATCCAAAAGCTCGGTGTGGCTGCCTTCGGCGATAATTTTGCCTTTGTCCATCACCAGAATACGGTCGGCGTTGATTACGGTGGCGAGGCGGTGGGCGATGATAAGGCTGGTGCGGCCGGAAATGAGGCTATCCAGTGCTTCTTTCACGTAGCGCTCGCTGACCGCATCGAGGGCACTGGTCGCTTCATCCAGCAGCAAAACCGGGCGGCCTGCGAGTATCGCCCGGGCGATGGCGATGCGCTGCTTCTGGCCGCCGGAGAGCTTTACTCCGCGCTCGCCAAGATAGCTGTGGTAACCCTCGGGCATGGCCTCGATAAACTCGTGGGCGCGGGCGGCCACACAGGCAGCCTTGACCTCATCGAGGCTCGCATCCACCTTGCCGTAGCGCACGTTCTCCAGCACAGAATCGGCAAAAATCACCGACTCCTGGGGCACCAGCGCAAAGGCACGGCGCAAAGATTGTAAATCGGTCATGGCAATGTCGGTGTTATCGAGGTAAATCGCGCCGCTATCCGGGGCATAAAAGCGCCCAAGCAGTTGAAACAGGGTGCTTTTACCGGCGCCACTCTCCCCCACCAGCGCCACCTTCTCACCGGGTCGGATATGCACCGAAATATTATCCAGCGCTATCACCTCAGTGCCGGGGTAGCTGAAACTCAGCCCCTCGATGCGGATATCACCGGCAAGATTATCGGGAAACTTCATGGGGTTGGCGGCAGCAGGAATATCGCTCTGCGCTTCACTGAGTTCTTTTAAACGTTCGGCGGCGCCGCTGGCGCGCTGCACATCGCCAATCACTTCACTGATGGTGGCGGTGGCCCCCGCCACCAGCAGGGCATAAAACAGGAAGGCCGAAAGCTCACCGGCGCTGATGGCGCCGCTCATTACATCCCTTGCGCCGACCCAAATCATCAGCGCGATGGCGGCTATGGTTAAAAACATCACTCCGGCGATCAGCAGCGCCCGAAACTGGATCCGCCGCCCGGCGCTGCCAAGCACCTTGCCAAGTAAACCGCCGAACTTATCCCGGTCAACCTGTTCGTGGGTGTAAGACTGCACCGTGTGAATTTCGTGCAGGCTCTCATCGATATAGGCGCCGAGATCGGCCACCCTGTCCTGACTGTCGCGGGAAAGCGAGCGCACCTTACGGCCAAAAATCAGAATAGGCACCAACACCGCAGGCACGGCCACGAGCACCAGCGCCGTGAGTTTAAGGCTGGTAATGGCCATCATGGCAATGCCGCCAAGCACAGACACAAAAGAGCGCAGCGCCATGGAAAAACTCGAGCCAATCACGGTTTGCAGTAAGGTAGAATCAGCGGTAAAGCGCGAGATCACTTCGCCGGTACGCAGCTTGGCATAAAAGGCCGGTGGCAGGGTTAACAGGTTATCGTACACCCGGGCGCGAATATCATTGCTCACCCGCTCGCCAAGCCAGCTCATCAGATAAAAGCGGCAGAACACGGCGCTGGAGCTGATGGCCGCTATACCGATGAGCACCCACACCAGTTGATTGAGCCTGTCGACATTACCGGCCACAAAGCCTTCATCTACAATGAGTTTTACTCCCTGCCCCAGCGCAAGCCAGGCCAGCGAGCCAATCAGCAGGCAAATAAGGGCCGTCAGTACCCTGAGTTTGTAGGGGCGTAAAAAACTGCCAATCCAGGCGACGACATTGCTTTTCGCCGCATTGATAACGGGCGTGTGCGTTGCGGATGCATCCGGCAAAAGAAACTCCAGCGGGAAGTGAGCAGGGATTGCAAATCAATATGTGGGCGATGCGGATAAAAAACAACCTTGGCCGCTTTTTCAAGACAGCCAAGGTTGCATCCATCATACGGTTCCCGCTTCAGGGTCAGGCCGGTGCTGTGGTCGAAACTGAGCTTTCCAGCTTGCTGCTATCACCCCTGTGGCCATCCTTTTGCCACTGAATATCCAAAAGCTCGCTACCGCTTAAGGCAAAGGCCTGACCAAAGCCTTTCACGTACAGCCCTTGTTTGGGGGTTAAGCGGTACAGGTTAAAGTCGGCAAGCTGAGCCAGCCCCCTTGGCATATCGCCGAAGCGCTGAGCCAAGGCATTCACACCCGCCTCAAACTCGGCGCTGTCACGCGCAATAGCCTCGGCGGTGACATCGAAGGTCAGACGGCGGCGGGCAAATACGGTTTTTGCCTCCGACTCATCTTCCAGCAGCATCACCGAGACCTGGCTGCTGTCTTTAAGGTTCTTGCCATGGCGGGCGATATCACTCACCAGAATATAAAAGCCCGCCTCGGTCAGGGCAAAGGGCGAGTAACTGGCGTTGGGGATGCCGTCGCTGTCCCGGGTCGCCAACTGCAGCGTTTGACGGCTGTGTTTGAAGGCATCAATTTCCGGCAGCAGCCGCTCTCTTAAACGCTCATCTTTTTGGGTGTTGTCCATAATTATTCCTCCTCGGCTGCCAATAAATTTCTCAGCGACATAAACTTATCCACCTGTCCGGCCAGCAGCTCCCCTGCTTTATCCCGCCCCAGATACAGCTTGAAAATCACGCTGCCGTCGGCGGCGAAAAAGCAAAAGTGATGACTGTCGCGGCCACGCAGGGGGCGGCTGATAAGGGCCACTGCGGCAAAGCTGTCCGGTTTGATATGCCCCTCCAGCCCTTCGCCTTTCTGGATAAGGTTGTAGTAGCCGTGGCCCGGCTTACCTATGGGGAAAGGCCCCTTAAATTCAAATACATTGCCAGCCACCTGAATGATGGCGGTCATGGGGCCCCAACTGGCAAGCTCCCTCAGCAGCGCTTCTATGCCCTTGGCCGGTGGATACCAGGCCACCAAGGTTGCAGCCATGGCGTTCACCACCTCAAGCTCGCTGATATTCAGCTGGCGCGCCGCATCAGCAAAGCCGATGGTCGGGTTTTCACTGAACAGTGCCGCGATGGCGGGATTGTGATTCGGTTTCATCGCCACCTCAGAAGCTGTAAGCCAGGCTCAGCTTGATATTGCGGCCAGGCTCATACAGGGTTTGCCAGGCACGGCGATACATTTCATCGCCTACGTTTTCAATGGCAAAGTCGACCCGGGTGCCTGTGAGACTGCCGGATTGCACCTGCCAGCTCAGGTACAGATCCCACAGGCCATAGTCCTCGTAACCCGGCACGCTATGCCCGGCCGGAACCTCGTTTTGGGTTGCCACGTACAGATAGCGGGTGCCGAGTTTCATATCGCCATCCATGATGGCGCGGGACAAATCCAGCTTGAGTTTGTTGGCGGGCATACCCTCTATGTAGCTACCATCGAGCTTGTCTTTGCCGCGGGTCTCGCCGTAGCTGAAACCAAACAGGGTATCGCCAAAGCGGTAGCTGCCCTCAAACTCAAAGCCTGTGAGCCTGGCCTCACCCACATTGTCCCAACGGGTGTATTGCTCAAGCCCAGGAATGCCCATCAAGGGGTCAGTTACCTGCTGCACAATAAAGTCGTCGATATCGTTGCGAAACACGGTGGCGCTTAAGTGCAGCTCATCGTCGCCGGCAAGGTTGCTGAAATTCAAATCGGCCTTCAGCTCTTTGTTTTTGGCCTGCTCAGGGCGCAGATTTTCGTTAATCTGGAACTGGTTACACAGCCCCTGGGGCAAAAAGCCCGGAATAGGCGGAATACAATAGTGGCTGCCGCTGGAGTACATTTCCTCCACGCTGGGGGCGCGGAACGCCTCATCGTAACGGGCGCTCAGGGTAAGCCAGTCTTGGGCCTGCCATACCAGCCCAAGGCTTGGGCTTAAGGCATCGTCCGAGGTGGCGTGGTCGAGGTTGATGCTCTTGTTATCGAAGCTGTCGTATCTCAGCCCTGCTTCCACAATCCAGCGCTCAGCGAAGGCATAACTGGCGGATGAAAACAGCCCGAATACCTTGGTCTCGCCGTCGATATTGCCGGGGCGCTGGCCGCTTTGGCCGCTGTCATCCCTCTGGGTTTGGATTTGGTCGCGGTAACCATCGGCGCCCAGCAGCAGGCTAAGCTTTCCAAACTCGCTCTGGTTAAGCAGGCTAAAGCCCAGAGTGTCGTAGTCGGTATCATCAAACTGATTGCGGCTGACCCTGTGCTCCTGATATTGGCTCTGGTTTTGATACAGCTGGGCGGTCAAATTCAGCCAGTCGTTGTTTTGCGGCGCCAGGCGGTATTTAAGATTCACGCTGCTGTCTTCGGTGTTTCGCTGCACCAGCGGCACCGAGCGGCTCACGGCGGCAGCCGGGTTGCTCGGCACCAGCTCATTGATGTCGCTCATGCGGGCGATAAGCTCCAGGCGCTGGCTGTCTGAAATACTCCAGCCAAGCCGTGCCAGGCCATTTTTACTGCGCGATGCGCTGTGAGCCAGCGCTTCGCCACCGCCAATCTCGATATCATCACTGTCGCGGTAACTGCCACCAAGCAGCCAGTCCACGGCGCCGCCACGGCCGTACAGACCAGCCGATGAGCGCATGGCATCGCCATTGGTTTCAAAGCCTTGCTTAAGGTAACCGCCAAAGTTGTCGCCTTCATCCAAAAGCTCGGCCACCGACTTGGTGTTCATGGCCACCACGCCGCCGATGGCACCGCTGCCCCAAAGGCTGGAAGCTGCGCCGCGCACGACTTCAACCGATGACAACAGCTCAGGATCGATAAAGAAGCAGCCCCTGTGACCGGCCGAGACATTCTGGCGCGCGCCATCTATGGTTTGCAGCACCCTGCTGCCGGAAAGACCCCGAATCGCCACGCCCTGGCTGCTGGCTCGTGGACCATTGCTGATTTCGATGTTGGCTTCACCGGCCAGCGTCTGGGCCACAGACGCCGCCTGCTGCTGTTGCAAAGCCTCGGTTTCTATCACTGAAATGTGCCGCCCGGTCAGCTCAACCGGCACCTCGCTGCGGGTGGCCTGCACCACATGCAGCGGCAATTCGGCAACGGCTTTTAGTTCAGAGGCAGAGGCTTGGCCTTGCTCTGCATTGGCGGTGGAGGTTGTCAGCGCGGCAAGAACCGCCAGCGCCAGAGAGGATTTGTGCATGCTGTTTACTCCGCGTAATCGATGCCAGCTGGCCACGGGTTTCTATCCGGGTGGCTGCTGGCTATTTTTTATCGCAAGCACGATATCTGAGTATTCACTTTAGATCAAATAATAATTATTATCATTTGCATTGTCGTTTATATTGATCGGAATCAATCCTTTGTCGAATCACGCCGGAGCCCCTATGAGACGTTTTACTGCCACATATTGCTTGCCACTGCTTGCCCTGTTGTTTGCGCCACTGACCATCCCGGCACACGCCGCTGATGCTGCCAGCCCTGACACAGCAGCAACCCCAACCAGCGCCCAGCGGATAATCAGCGCCGGGGCCGGTGTGACTGAGCTTATTCTGGCGCTGGATGGCGCCGGGCAGCTTGCCGCCGTGGATGTTACCAGCACTGTGCCCGCCAGCCTGAACGCCTTGCCAAGAGTCGGCTATCACCGCCAGCTTGGCAGCGAAGGCTTGCTCTCTTTGGGCGCCTCTGTGCTGATTGGCTCCGAAGCCATGGGCCCCAAAAGCACCCTGGATACAGTGCAAAGCGCAGGGCTTGAGGTGATGGTGCTGCCCACAGCCACCGATGCCAACGCTCTGGTGGCCAATATCCAGGCCCTTGGCGAGAGGCTGGGTAAAGCGGAGCAGGCCAATGCGCTCAGTAAAGGGGTTGAAGATCGCCTCAAGGCGTTGCGTAACACTCAGGTGAATGGGCGGGTACTGTTCGTGCTGCTGCAATCAGGCCGTCCGGCCCGGGTAGGCGGCAAGGGCACTGCAGCCGACAGCATCATAAAGCTCGCCGGAGTGAACAATATCGCCGACTTTGAAGGCTACCGGGATGTGTCGGCCGAAGGCCTGTTGGTGATGGCGCCAGAGCTTATTCTGGTGGCCAGCCGCGGCGAGGCAGAGATTTCCGCTGCCAGCCTGCTTGAAGAAATTCCACTGCTCGCCCATACGCCAGCAGGTGAGAAAGGGGCAATCCAGGTGCTGAGCGCCGCCGCCCTGATTGGCGGTGTTGGGCTTGGCGCCATCGATGCTGCTGAAGCGCTGCAAGCCCATTTTGTGCGGAAAGATTGATATGCAGCTTGCCCCAACCTCAAGCCGCAAGCGGCTGGCTGTGCCCTTGCTGCTTGGGCTGCTTGGCCTTTGCAGTTTGGTGTCACTGAGCACGGGTCCTCTGGCGATTGCCCCGCTGCATGCCCTTGGCGGGCTGCTGGATACCTTGCTGCCGTTCGAGCTTGCCAGCCTGGCGCCCCACGAGCGGCTGATTATAGAAAATGTGCGGCTGCCGCGCACCCTGCTTGCCATGGCAACCGGCGCCATCCTCGCCATGTGCGGCGCCGTGATGCAGGGGCTGTTTCGTAATCCGCTGGCCGATCCGGGGATCATCGGCGTGTCCTCAGGCGCGGCGCTGGGCGCTGCCATCTGTCTGGTGCTCCTGCCCGCAGCCCCCGCCATCAGTGTGCCTGTTTTTGCCTTTGTGTTTGGTCTGGCAACCACAGTGCTTATCTACAAACTCGCCAGCCACAGGGGCGGCACCTCGGTGGTGCTTTTGCTGCTGGCAGGAGTAGCTGTGGCCGCACTCGCCGGGGCGGGCATTGGGCTTTTGAATTACATCGCCAGCGATACCGCGCTGCGGGATTTAAGCCTGTGGCAGATGGGCGCCATCGCCGGGGCCAACTGGCACTATGCCATTCTCACCCTGGTCACTGTGGTGCTGCTTTATGGGCTGCTCCGACGTGATGCCAAGGCGCTGGATGCACTGCTGCTTGGCGAGAGTGAAGCACGGCACCTTGGCATAGATACCCAAAAGCTGAAACGGCGTTTGGTCGTGCTGTGCGCCCTTGGTGTGGGGGTAGCGGTGGCAGCCACCGGCATCATAGGTTTTATCGGTTTGGTGGTGCCTCATCTGGTGCGGATGATAAGCGGTGCCAGCCATCAAAAACTGCTGCTGCAAAGTGCCCTTGCAGGCGCCCTGCTGCTGGCACTGGCTGACATTCTTGCCCGCACCCTGCTGGCCCCCGCCGAAATGCCGGTGGGCCTGGTCACGGCGCTGCTGGGCGCGCCTTTCTTTATCTTTTTGCTGCTCAAACAGCGCCACAGACTGGGTTAGGAGAAAACAGATGCTGACGGTTTCCAATCTAAGCTTCGGCCCCACTCATCAAAGGGTGCTGAGTGATATCAATCTATCGCTGCAACCGGGCAAGGTGTATGGCCTGCTTGGCCCCAATGGTGCAGGCAAATCGACGCTGCTTAGACTGCTGTGCCGGGAACTTATCCCAAGCGGCGGTGACATTGCGCTGGATAATATTGCGCTGACAATGTGGCCAAGGCTTGAGCTCGCCACCCGCCTCGGAGTACTGCCACAACAAGCGCAGCTGGACTTTCCATTTCAGGTGGCAGAAGTGGTTGAAATGGGGGCCTATCCACTGTCGCTGTCACAGGCACAGATCGCAGGCTACGTAAGCCAAAGTCTTGCGGCCGTTGGCCTTGACGGCTTTGAGGAGCGCCAATATGGCAAACTCTCCGGCGGCGAACGCCAGCGGGTACAACTGGCGCGGGTGCTGCTGCAACTGAGTCAAACCGACAGGGGCATTCTGCTGCTGGATGAACCCACCTCGGCGCTGGATCTCGCCCACCAGCATAAGGTACTTAAGCTTGCCCGGCGCCTTGCCCGCGAACGCAATTTTATCGTGGTAGTGGTGCTGCACTGCCTGAATCTTGCCGCCGAATACTGCGATGGCATTCATGTTCTCAATAATGGCAAGCTCAGCTTGAGTGGCAGCCCGGATAAATGCCTGACGCCGCAAAATATCCATGCCGTGTGGCACTATCAGCCGAGCCGCTTTGTGGCGGAGGATGGCCGAACACTGCTGTTCTGACCCGCAGCTGCTTTGGCTCGGCTTAGTCGCTGCGTTGCTTCCTGATTGGCAGTCTGCTTAGAAACCGGGAAGCAATAGCATCAAAACCAAGGGATAGGCTTTTGCGCTCCTGATTCAATGGCTTTCATCCGGCCACGCTTTGTGGCCATTCCCCCATTTCAAGGAGAAAGCCACAAGATGGGACCTTTATCTGTATCCGCCAGGGCGCTGATGCTCACCAGCCTGGCTGCACTGGTGCTGAGCGCACCTGCCTTTTCGGCAAACAGCCTTACTGGCAAAGCCGAATCAGACATCACTGAGATGTCACTGAATTCCCCCGATGGCAGCATTCAGGCCACCCTGAGTTATGGTCAGCAGCTCGCGCTCAGCGCCAGTATCGATGGCACCAAGGTGCTACTGCCCTCCCCCATCGGCATGAGCTTTAGCGACGGACGCGCCTTTGGGCCAAACGCCGAGCTTAAAAGGCAGCATCGCGGCAGCAAAGATGAGATCATCCAGCCGGAAGTGGCTGTGCGAAGCGCCAGTATCCCCAATCAATACAATAGCCTGACACTGGAGTTCACTCAGGGGTTCGACCTGGAGTTAAGAGCCTTCAATCAAGGCATTGCCTACCGCTTTGTCTCCCATCTTAAGGGCAAGCGCGAACTTGCCAGCGAGCAGAGCGAGTTTCAGTTTGCCCCAGGCAGCTTTGCCTATTTCCCTTACGAAAAGCACTTTCGCACCGCCACCCAACCCAACTTTACCCCGGTGGCGGTCAAGGCCATCGATGGCGATGAGCTTGGCAGCCTGCCAACCCTGGTGGTGGCAAATGGTATCAATGTGCTGCTGACAGAAACCGATCTGCAAAACTACCCCGGCCTGTGGATTAAGGGCGATGGCAAAGGAGGCCTGTATGGCGTGCACCCTCAGGATTTGGCTAACGACGGCAAGGAGCTTAGCCGCATCGCCACAATTGATGGCCCGCGAAGCTTCCCCTGGCGCATTCTAGGCCTGGCCCGCAGCGATGCTGCGCTGATGGACAATCAGCTGAGTTATCTGCTGTCAGAGCCCTCCCGCATCGGCAAGCCAGACTGGATTAAGCCCGGCAAAATCGCCTGGGACTGGTACAACGAAAATAACCTCAAAGGTGTGGATTTTGACGCTGGCATCAACACCCAAACCTATAAGTACTACATTGATTTTGCGGCCAAGTTTGGCATTGAGAACATACTCATCGACGATGGCTGGTCAACCCACGAAGACGTACTTACCGTACTGCCCGGCATCGACATGCAGGAAATTATCCGCCACGGCAAAGCCAAGGGTGTAGCTGTGCAGCTTTGGGTGCCCTGGAGCGGGCTCGACAAGCAGATGGAAAAGGCGATGAAGCGCTATCGTGACTGGGGCATCACCGGCCTTAAAATCGACTTTATGAACAGCGACAGCCAGTCGATGGTTAATTTTTACTGGCGCGCCGCCGCCATGGCCGCCAGGTACCAGTTGATGGTGAACTTCCACGGCTCGTACAAGCCTGCCGGAATTCATCGCACCTACCCCAATGTGATGACCCGCGAAGGGGTTAAGGGGCTTGAAAACCACAAATGGTCCAACGTGATCACCCCAACCCATAACCTACATCTGCCCTTTATCCGCATGATTGCCGGCCCCATGGATTACACCCCGGGCGCCATGCGTAACGCCCACCTTAAAAACTTCAACAGCGTGTTTTCACGCCCCATGAGCCTTGGTACCCGTGCCCACCAGCTGGCCATGTATGTGCTTTACGAAAGCCCGCTGCAAATGCTGGCCGATACGCCCTCAAGCTATCTGGCCGAACCAGACATTCCGGCCTTTATCAGCAGTATTCCCACTGTATGGGATGAGTACCGGGTGCTGCACGCATCCATCGGTGAATACCTGATGCTGGCGCGGCGCAGGGGCGATAGCTGGTATATCGGCGCCATGACCAATGAGCAGCCGCGCACCCTAGAAGCGCGCCTCGATTTTCTGCCGGCGGGCAAATACCGCCTGAGTCTGATGCAGGATGGGCTGAACTCAAGCCGCCACGCCGAAGACTATCGCTTCAGCGAGTCTGTGATAGACAGCGGCGCCCCCCTTGCCATTCCCATGGTGGGCGGCGGCGGGTTTGCGGCCATACTGACGCCGCTGTAATCGGCAGTTGCCTATAGAAAAGAGAGCCAAAAAAAAGGAACAAAAGAAAAGGGAGCCAACGGCTCCCTTTTCAATTCCAGCTTCGTACTTACGTCAGGTATATACTTGCGCCAGGCTTGCGCTTACGCCAGGTTCGCAAGCGCTTGCTCGAGGTCGGCTATCAGATCTTCACAGTCCTCCAGCCCCACCGAAATGCGCATATCCCCCAATGACAACCCCATGGGTTCAAACTGGGCCGGGGTCATTTCCTTCAAGTAGCTGATGGCGGGGGCGAAGATCAGGCTCTCATGCCCCCCCCAGCTGACGCCGATACGAAACAGCTTAAGGCCATTCACAAAGCCCTTGATGGCATCAAGGTCAGAGGATGCGAGCCGAAACGCCATCAGGCCGGTGAAGCCGAGCATCTGCTGCCTCGCGAGCGCATATTGCGGGTGCGACTCAAGCCCGGGGTAACTCACCGACGCCACCTTGGGGTGGGACTCAAGATACTTGGCCACCTTCAATGCCGAGGCCTGATGGCGCTCAAGCCGCAGCGGCAGGGTGCGCAGGCTTCGCAGTAAAAACCAGGCCTCCATGGGCGCCATCTTGGCTCCCAAAAGCTCAAACTCGTTTGCGGTAATGGCATCGATTATCCCGGCGCTACCCATAAGCACACCGCTGACGATATCGCTGTGGCCGCCAAGGTATTTGGAGCAGGAGTGCACCTCCAAATCCACCCCCATGGAAAGCGGCCTCTGATACACAGGCGTAGCCCAGGTGTTGTCTATCATGCTGGCTATGCCCCGCGCCTTTGCGAGAGCCGCGATAGCAGCAATGTCCTGTAGCCCGAACACCCCGGATGAGGGGCTTTCAAGATAAATCAGTTTGGTGTTCGGCCTGATGGCGGCAGCAATCTCATCGGCTTCGCCGCCGACAAAGCTCACCTCAAGCCCAATGCGGCTTTTAAGGTAATCATCCAGCAGCCGCACCGTGGGCCCATAGGCATTTCGCACGCAAATGATATGGCAGCCAGGACGAACAAAATGCAGTATGCCAGCGGCAATGGCGGCCATGCCCGAGCCAAACAGCTTGGCCTTTTCGGCGCCTGCAAGCTGCGCCAGTTTCTGCTCGGCCTGCACCACGGTCGGGTTGTGGCCACGGGTATAGATGGCGTTATTTATCTTGTCATCGAAGGCGCTGTCGATGGCCTGCCAACTGGCAAAGGTGAACAGCGAGTTTTGATAGATGGGCGGCACCACGGCGCCAAAGGTTTCGCTGCCAATGGCATCGTCATGGCACAGGGCGGTGGTAAGCCCCAGCGGATCTGTTGCAGAGTCCTTCATTGTGTATTCCTGAAAAAGGCCGGGGTTATACAGGTCTGCTAAACCCGGCCCAAGGCCCGGCTTAGAGCGACATTGGCAGCGGCGCTCTGCCATCCCAATACTGACTCTTCAGCTCTGCCCCGTTTTTGATAAGCCGGATTTGTTGCCCATCCCCCTTGCGCTCGGTGCAGATATCAAAGTCATCGTCAAAGGCGCGAATATGGCGCAAACACATCTTATCCCAGCTTTGCGGCAGACGGGGAGCCAGCGTCATGGATTTAAAGCCGGTGGGCTCGATGGCAAACAGCCCCTCGGTCACAACCCGCGCATAAAGCCCTGATTCTGCTGACAGATGTCGCTGCCCCCCCTCGGGCCAGGCTTCCACCGCGTAGGGCACGTGCTCACCGAGCAACCTTCGCTGGCTGTAATACTTGAAATAGGCCATGGCGGTATCGGTTTCACCGGCAGCGAAAATGCCGCGAAACGCATACAGGGTCGCCCTGTCCCAAAAGGTCTTATCGCCGGACTCGGTGTAAATGCCGTTCTCGCTCCAAAGCTTGTCTGATAAGAGCGCGGCAAGAGTGCCGTGCCTGCGCTCATCAAACCCCATCACCAGCGGCAGGGCAATCCAGGCACGCAGCTTGTCGTTGCCTTCGTAATAGCGATAGGTATCAAAGCCTTCCACCGTTGCGGCAAAGTAGCTGTCAATGGCAAGACGCAGCCTGGCCGCCTCAGTATCCAGTTCTTCGGCGGTGTCTCCCTGCCCCAGCGAGCGGTAGATATTAGCCGCGGATTTAAGCGCGGCGAAGCCAAGCATGTTGGTACTGAGGTTCACCTTGCCTGCGGGGAAGCGGCCTTCGAGCTCATCGGTGTCGGATGCAATAACCCCCTCGGGTGTCTTCTGGCGACGGTTGTACTCCAGGCACCAGTCAATCAGAGGTAAAAGTTCTTTTGCCTCAGCTACGCTGCCACGGGCCAGCGCGTAACGCCCGGCGCCATAGGCCACCATGGCGCAGTCGCCCCTGTCACCCACGCCAGCCCAAATATCCTTGCCTTCGGCGATGATGGATGAGGGCAGTGGCCGGTAGTCAGGATTCATAAAACGGGCGAAGTGCCGGAAACTGTTCATGGCGGAGTGATTGCCGTTGGCATCGCCCAAAAACGGAAAGAAAGGGTTTACATATTCGGCCTGATCGTTGGCCCAAATCGCAGCATAGTAGCGGCTGCCGCCGGGGCCATGCATCAGGCCGCCACGGGTGCGGAAAATGCTTTCGGTCGCCCTCAGTTTGGCAAAGGCAAACATCTGGTTTATCACGGGATCCGGCGTTTCCAACACCAGATTGCGATTAAACTCAGCCACTTTAGCGGCGCGCCTCTTGAGGGCATCGGTTGCCATACCGACATTGAGCCCGGGAAATTTCGGCTGCTGCTCGGCGCGGCCACTGAAGCGCAGCGCAAAGCTCACGGCCTCACCAGGGGCAAGAGTCAGCAACCGTTCGCCAGTTGCCTTGGCCGCCGGGTCAAAGGCACCCTCAAGGGTCAGTATGTAGCTGCCATACACGCCTTCGGCAGCCTGTGTTTGCTCCTGCTGCGAAGGCAGGCTGAGGGACAGTGAAATCGCTTTATCCCCCTTATTTTTAAGCTGGTACTGCTCGTAAAAACTCGCCTCTGTGGTATCCGGTGCCAGGGTGACAGACAGCCGCAGTCCGCCGCCTTTCTTAGCTTCAAGCGCTTCAGCTTCCAGCGCCTCAGCCTCCAGAGTCAGAGCGCCATCAAAAGTGACCTTACGCAGCTTGAATATTTGCGGCTTATCGCCAACACGCACCTCCGGCAGGGCAACAAAGTCGCGGATAAGGCTGGCATGGGTGTCGTTGGGCAGGGTGCGCAGCATGGGCCACACCAGTTTGCGGGACAAGATAAGCGAGCCATCCGCCGCCGCGCCATAGCGGATAATGGCCGCGATCTGCTCACCAGCCATCTCAAGATGATCTTCATGGGCATCTGTCACCTGCCACTCGATACCCGAATCATTGAGCTGCCAGCGGTCTTGGGGGCTGGGTAACTCTGGTAAAGCGACGGGCCTGGCCTGCGGCCGCGTTTGAGCCTGGGCAGGGGTAAGCAGCGGGGATATAAGGCAGCACAATGCCAATGCGAGGGAGCGGCGCATGGTTGCAATCTCCATAGGGTTATTTTAATTGGTTTTTAATAGCTTACAGACGTTTGATTTCTGACTGGGCCTGAGAGCCAGCATGCCAGTTGCCCGCAGGGACGACTTGCGTTTTCCCCGCTTCCAGTTCCCGAAAAAGGTTATGCGCGCATCTTTTGGGTGCGGGCACGAAACTCCTGTGGCGTCATTTTGAGTTCGCGCTGAAAGATGTCGTAAAAACGGCTGATGGAGCCAAACCCCGCCTCAACGGCAATATTCAGCACCCCACGCTCGGTATCCACCAGCAAGGCCTGGGCATGTTGCAGCCGCAAACGGTTGATGTATTGCTTGATGGAAATTTTCATCACCTTGTTAAACAGCTTCATGGCGTAGTTGGGGTGCAGCCCGGTGGCGGCGGCCACGTTGTCGACGGTGATTTTTTCATCGTAGTGCTCAGCGATGTACCTGAGCATGGTATCTATGTGGAACAGCCCCGACACCGGACTTTTGAGCTCTCGGGTCACCTCCTGCTCTGCCAGGCCAAAATGGGTGTATTTCTCCACCGACATTCGCCGGATGCGGCAGCGGATTTCACTCACCACCTGAGCGGTGAGCGCAGGGTCGCCCCGGGTCAGGTCCTGCTCCCACTGACGGGTAAGTTCATAGTCGCTAAGGTGCAGCTTGTCCGACACCAGCACCTCGCCCCGCAGCAGCAAGCCAACAAACTCTGAGGGGAACTTCCACGACTGAAATGCCTGCAGCGGAATATACACATTGACCATATAACCATCGCCCTGGCTGGCAATCATCTGGTGGGGAATCGATGCCCAGAAGATAATCATCTTGCCCTCTGGCACGCTTATCTTGTGGCCATTAATCAAATAATCAGCAGAGCAATCAAATAGATAATTAATTTCCACATGACCATGCCAATGGCTGTGCGCCATGATTTCTGGCTGATGTACCTGAAAGCCGAACTTGTGTTCGCTGGCCTGGGTAACGAGGGGGCTGGCGTTGTCAAAGGCGATGCGGGTTATCCAGTCTTGCATGGCGATGGCTCTTATGATTTTTTGCTCATACTAAACATTGCATACAATCTACTCAATCGACAGCTGAGTTTTCAGGAATAAAAGTGCTGATTTCAGGAGATAAAGCTTCGGGAAATAAAAAAGGCCGTCAGTGACGGCCAGGCAAAATGAGACAGGGTCTCAGATAGTCCTGGTAAATCAGCATGCCAGGAAAAGCCGGCGCTCCCGGGAACACAGGTGCGCCAGCAAGGCTCGGGCTTAGAAACGCGCCCGCAGGCCGAGGGAGAAACGCCTGCCGTAGCTGGCGGCATAGGTGATATGGGATGGGTCTGCCAAATACTCGGTGTAGACCTTATCTTCGAGGTTGGTGACATCGGCAGTCACGGTAAAGTTGTCGTTGATGTCGTAACTCATGCTCATATCCAGCCAGCTGCTGGCATTGGCCCAGCGCTCTTCGGCAAGCCAGTCGTTATCCACCCAAGACCAGGCTTCACCCAGATAAAAGCCGGAACGGTAGTTGTAGGCAATACGCGCCTCAAAGCCTTCGTGCTCGTAAAAGGCCACCAGGTTGTACTGGTCGTCCGAGAGGCCAGGGAACGGCTTGTGATTACCTTCATCATCGGTTTCGGCCGAAACACTGTCGTTGTAGGTGTAGTTGGCTTGGATCCCGAGGCCCTCAAAGGGCAGCAGGGCATCGAAGGTTTGCAGCCAGGCAATTTCAAAGCCGCGGATAAGCGAGCTTCGGTCGTCATTGTAGGGGCGCCACACTTCAAATGGCTGACCGCCAATCTCTTCCTGGGTTTTGTCCCACTTGATGAAGCTGGCCACATCCTTGTAGAAGGTGGCGAGTGCGAGTGTGCCTTCATCGGAGTAATACCATTCCAGCGCGGTATCAAACTGATCTGCTGTGTAAGGCTTAAGATCCGGCACCGACATCTCAAGGTATCGCACGCCCTGCTCGTTCGGGGTAATGCCGATATAGGTATAGGGCGACAGCTCCCACAGCGATGGACGCGAGATAACCTGCGACCAGGACGCCCGCAGCACCAGCTCGTCGGTCACATCCAGCTTGGCGTTGATGCTTGGCAGCCAGTTATCGTAGTTGTAATCCTCGGCCACCGGCTGGGTTGCCATCCAGCTGTCATCCACAGGGTCGCCATTGGCATCGAACTCCAGTTTATGGATGTTCTGGGTGTAACCACTGGAGGTAACATCAGTGCGGACGTACCTCAGGCCCAGGTTCACCAGATACGGCATATCAAACACACTGTCGGTCAGGTTGGTTTCGACATAGGCGTTAAAGATGTTCTCTTCGATGCTGAAGGTTTGCGCCAGCTTAAGCTCTGGCTGCAACAGCGCCGCCGCAGCCGGGTCGAGGGTGGCGAGATAGTCGTACAGGGCATCCACATCCACGCTGGCCCAGTCATCGGGAATATTGGCATCTATGCCATTCATAAAGTCGTTGATACCGCCCGGCAGCATCACACTTGAGGGCAGCTGCCACCACTCATGGCCGTAAAAATTCACCAGCGCCGAGGACGGGGCATTGACCTTGTCGAGGTTTTCACCGGCAAAAATTGATGGGTTGACCGAGCGGAAAGTCAGGCGATCTTTCTTCTGGGTATCGTACCCCACGCCAAACATCAGCTTGCTGAAAAGCCCCTCGTTTTCCCACACCCCATCGAAGGCAAAGTGGCGGGTCTTGTCTTCCACCCCGATGCCATCGCTGTTGGTATACCAGGCGCCAAAGGTGCCGTCCGGAGTTACTGGCTCAGACAGCAGAATATCCGGCACATCGCCGCCCGAGGTCCAATCGACGCTGGCGCTTTGAATGCCGGAACGCGCAACTATGTATTTGTTATCACCATTGTTTTCGTTTTTGGCGCGCGACTCGGCCATATCCAGGGTCAGGGTCAGGTCGTCCAGCATCCAGGCAAAGTTAAGCCCGAGCTGCCAGGTGGTGTTGCGCCTTGGGCTTCGGGTATCGACTATGTCCATCAGCGCCGGACCTTCCCAGGCGAGGCGGTCGGCCCAGCCATCGTCGCCGATAAGCGCATCTGTGTAGGTGCCGTTGGGCGCAGGCAGCCACCACTCGGAGTAAGTCACCACCGACAGCTGCTTACCGCGGGAGTCGATATCATACTGGCTGTAGAGACCATCGAGGGTGATGTCGAGGTTATCCAGCGGCCGGTATTGCAGCGCAAAGGTGCTGCCGGTGCGCTCACGCTCATCTTCATAGGAGGTGAGCTGCACATACCCCGGGAAACGGGCATTGGCATATTCCACATTGCCGTCTGCGCCAATATCCACCTCACGGGCGTGGAATGAGGCGGCGCCATAGGCGTCGTGACGGTTGGTGTATTTGGAGTGGGTCAGCGAAAACAGCGCGCCAAACGTATCATCAAGGAAGGTGTCGGAGATAAGCAGCGAGGCGCGGGGATCCAGGCTCTCGGCCCGCTCGTTGTAGGCGCCGCGCAGGCTGCCCGCCAGCACAAATTCGCCCATATCCAGAGGCCGGGCGGTTTTCACGTCGATTACCGCGCCTATGCCGCCCTCGGTGAGGTGCGCCTGGGGAGTCTTGTGCACCTGCACCTGACTGATAAGTTCAGAGGCAATCACATCGTAGTTGAAGTCGCGGGACGGGTTATCCGACGCCAGCTTACGGCCATTGAGGGTAGTGATATTGTAATTGCCGGTTAAGCCGCGCACCGTGACTGTCTGGCCTTCGCCGTTACTGCGACTGACGCTGACCCCCGGGATCCGCTGCAGCGCCTCGGCGATGTTTTCATCGGGGAATTTGCCGATGTCTTCCGCAACGATGGCATCCACCACGTTGTCGGCCAGCTTCTTGATTTCCTGGCCTTCTTTTAAACTGCTGCGGATGCCGCGCACCTCAATCACTTCATCCACGGCCTGCTTGTCGCTGGACTCTTCAACGGTGCTTTCGGTGGTTTGGTCGTTAGTGTTCGGCTCTGCGCCCCAGGCGGGCAATATGGCCCCCGCCAGCGCCCAGCCAATGGCCAGCGCCAAAGTGTGTTGTTTCATGGTTATCCTGCCTCTTGTTGGGTGTTGCCCCAAGACGCTGCGATACCACGGCAACGATGTGGGGTTGGTTGCTGCCTCGCGGCATTGCCCCTATTTAGCGGCCCGACTAAAGCGCACGACATCCGGAACCCAAAGTTCTGTTTCCCGATTGCTAACCAAACACAACGCACTGAAATCCATGTGCTTATCTCCTTCCCGGTTTTGGCATAGTTGTTCCCGAAAGCGGGCATGCGCGCCTTGGCGACCCCACTGGCATTTGCTAGAGTCGGGGAAACACAAGAAACGGATGTCGATGTGACCCACTCTCCCTTTGCGTTATCCCGCCACTCAACAAAAGGCGTTGCCCATCGTGGCCTAAGTCTGCTGGCCGGGCTGATGCCATTGATGTTGATAAGCCCTGCCGCGCTGGCCTACGAGCCAAACGAAGGCCACCACAAGCTGACTCAGGCAGCCTTTAACGTGCTGGAAAAGTGCAATATGCCGCTGAGCGCCGAGCTTAAACAGCAGGTGATGGCTGGCAACCTGGCCATGGACAAGGGCGCGGGTAAACTGCCCGATACCCTGATGGACAGCGACCAGGCCAAGGCGCTTTACCCGATGAAGGTGCGGATCCATAACTGGCATTTTTATCATCCGGATAAGACCTCGGACGCCCAGCGGCTGTCGGGTAAAACGGATATGTCGATGGCAAGGCTGTGGCAGGCAGGCGTCACAGGGCTTACAGAGGCAGACAGCAGCCAACAAGGCTATTACCTCGGCGCGTTAATCCATCTGATCCAGGATGTGACAGTGCCGGCCCATACCGCGCCTGTGTATCACGGCCCTAAAATCATCGCCTGGAAACCGGAATTCGCACCGCTGGTGAGTTACCTCGGCTGGGGCTTTCGCGGCCTGTTCAGTATCAGCGACCCCATAGATACCTGGCCGGTTTCGACGCAAACCGGTATGCGTTGCCCGCAGCTCGATGGGATAGCGTCAGAGCCTGGCGTCAGCGCTGCCCTCAGCCAACTGCGGGACACCACAGCCAGACAAACTCTGACGGCGCTGACTGCGCCCATGGCAGGCTGCAACCAGCGCTGGGGAATTTTTTGGCAACAGGATATCGGCCACAAGTATTTTTCGGGCTATAACCAGCAGCTAAAACACATTGATAAAATGGGGGATTTCACCATTAACGACCAAAGATGCACCCCAGACTATCAGGGCTTTGTTGCCGGACGGCACAAGGCGGCAGTGGATGCCACCGTGGTGGCGCTGGGGATCTGGCTTAAGCAGTCCGGCGCGCTTAATCAATCGGCAGCGCTTAAGGAAGGTGCGAACAAGTCGTCGCACAGCTCTGGCTTTGATAGCAGCGACAGTTCAAGGCATTCAACTGAAGGCATGCCGAGGCCTGCTGAAGTTGAATAACGCAGAAATGGTGTTGCTATCAAAGCCCCGTAGGGCGTGGCTTACAGCGGTATCTGCTGCGTTACAGTTCTTGCGAAGGACTAGGGCCATTCGCTGCGAACTGTGCCTTGCATCTATCCACTTTAAGCACACGCAGAGCAAGCACGGGACTTATTCGCACCTTCCTTAATCGGTCCGGTTCATAAAGGCTTCGAGGGCATCGGCGAGTTTGGATACGCCCGATGTGAGTTTACTTTGCGGGCGGCGAACCAGCAGCTTTTCTTCGGCGCGAAACAAGGCGCCGCTGGCACTGTACCCAAGCCAGGGAAAAGGCTCAGACTCCCAGCGCCTCAAGATTTCCGTGACCTTGCCCTGATAGGCCCAGGGCATGCTGGCAAGTTCACTGTCGGGTTTCACAATCAGGCTCGCCAGGGTTTCGCCAAACAGCATGCTGGCGCCTACGCCTTCGCCGCCATAGCCGCCAATAAAAGCAAGGCCTGTGGTGTTATCAAAAATCGCGTGGGGCCTGAATCGGCGCGACAGCGCAAGGCAGCCGCCCCAGCCGTGGGTCAGCTCCACACCCTTGAGGGCCGGGAAGAAGGCGCTGAGCAGCTCACTTCGAAGGTCAAACATATCGCCCATGGGCGGTTCGCCCAAACGTCTTGGCCGAAAACCAAAACGGGTTTTAACCGCGCCGCCAAAGCCATAGCCACCGCGGGCACCAAACACCAGGCGGCCATCATGGCTGCGCTGACCATAGGTGATAAGCCGCGAGGCATCGGCAAAGGTCTGTCTGCCGTCGAGGCCAATGTTCTGCCACTGCGCCTCGCCAAGTGGCTCGGTTGCACAGAGCATACTGAATATCGGTAAGCTGGTGTTGCCATCAAGTCCCAGCAGCCGCTGATAACCTTCGAGCGCCGAAACCAGAATATTGGCCGTGACACTGCCTTTTGCGGTCAGCGCCTTTTGCCGCACCTGCTGCGGCTGAACCTGAGTCACGGCGCTCTGTTCATAGAGCTTCACGCCCAGGGTTTCGACCACTCGGGCAAGCCCCCGAACCAGCTTTAACGGCTGCACCCTGGCGCAATGCGGGGTAAAAATTGCCGCCTCAGTGGCGGGTAAATTCAGCGCCTTTTTGGCGTCATCGGCGTCAAGCCAGCGGATATCTGTGTCATCAAAACCAGCGCTGCGAAAGTGCTCAAACTCGGCCTTTAAACGCTTAAGCTGCTGCGGGTAGCGCGCCGCCACATGCAAATTGCCACCATGGTGAAAATCGCAGTCGATGCCGAGGCTGGCCAGCAAACTAGCGCCCCTCGCCACAGTGCCGGTGATAAGTTGCCTGGCGCGGTCGCGACGCTCGCCATCCAGCATTGCCAAATAGTCGATATCACCACCAAAGCTGCCCATAAACCAGCCGCCATTGCGACCGGAAGCGCCCTCACCGGCCATGGCCGCTTCCAGCACCACAACATTGAGGCTCGGGTTAAAGCGTTTCAGAAAATACGCGGTCCAGAGTCCGGAATAACCGGCGCCGAGAATGCAGACATCGGCTTGGATATCGCCCTCAAGGGCAGGCCTTGGCGCCATGGTTTCGCCAAGGGTATGGGCCCACAGGCTCTCACCCAGGCCGCCGGCCGGGATCACGACTCGACTCCGAGCAGGGCTTTAACTTCATCCAGATGGGTATCCATCCAGGCGCTGCTGATGGGACCCCAGGTACGCACCCGATAGTAACCGGCGTTGTGACGCTCGCCGTCCTGAACGAACTCCACCTCGATACCTATATCGCCAAAACTGGCAATGGCGTCCTGCAGGGTACGCCTGGGCATACCCGTGAGCTTACCCAGCGATAACAGGTTGTGGCGCTCATCGTCCATCAGGTGCGCCAGGTACAATTTTCGCAGAAAGGCTTTATGCTGCTTGCTCACTTGAGGCTCGCTGTCGATGTCTTTGGCCATGGCTCACTCCTGAACGTATTTCCCTCAAATTACGCGAATTTTCCTGACTTACCAAGCGTCTTCGCTTCGCTGCTGCCTCAACAGAGAGTTTGGCCAAACCGCTGGATTTATATGAGTTTTCACTGTTATATTGCCAAACATCCCAGAAAATGTGGCAAGGATGAAACAAATGCAGGAACAAGATGCCATTTCGCAGCCATTCCTGTTGCAGGAGCAAGACTGGAGCCCCTTCGATGTGCCCGAGCTGATGCCGGTGGATAGCCGCTATCCGGGCATGCTGCTGGCCAGCACGGCCGTCGGCTTTTTGGTGGTACTCGCCGCCATCAGCCTGTTTTTAATCTTCACCCACGCAGGTGCCATGCCACTTTTGATAGTGAACGGCATTGGCGCCAGCCTGTGTGCACTGGTGCTGTGGCTGTGCCACCGCTGGGCCCACAGCCTGAGCTACGGCGTCTCGGCGCAGGAAGTCATCAGTCAGCAAGGCTTTTGGTGGCAGACCCGTACCGCACTGCCCTACAGCCGCATTCAGCATGTGACCCTGTCCCAAGGGCCGGTGGAGCGCCGCTACGATTTGGCGTCGCTCAAATGCTTCAGCGCCGGCAGCGGCCGGGCCGAGATAGAGATCCGCGGTCTGACCATGGCAAGCGCCGAACGCCTTCGCGGCCATATTCTGGCCAAGGCCGGAGTGCGTGACACATGAGTGATAATCCGTGGCAGCGACTGTCGCCTTGGTCTGTGGTCAGCTTTACCCTGGGCACGGCAAAAGGTGTGCTGACTCAAGGCTATGCACTGATCCCTATCGTTTTTACCGGCTGGAAAAAGGGTTTCGACTCGCCGCTGGTGATTGGGGTGGCACTGGCGGTGCTGCTTGGCATCATCAGCTACGCGCTTATCCAGTATGTAACCTACCGTTTTCGCCCGGGCGCAGACAAACTCGAGGTGCGCCGCGGGCTGTGGTTTGTCCGCAAAGATGAGCTCCCCTTCGATAAAATTCAGAACGTCAGGCTGGATCAGCCGTTTTATTTCAAACCCTTAAAGCTGTGTACCCTGGTGGTGGAGACCGCAGGCTCCAAGAATGATGAAGTCAGCATTGCCGCTATGGAACTCGCCGGTGCCCAACAGCTTAAATCCCATTTGCTGGGTAAGCAGCGCCGCTTCGCAGAGGCAGATCAAACCGGCGCTGACGCCCTGGATGATGGCGACAGCCTGCCCCCGGACACCCTGGTTGACGCAGGGCAGGTGCTGGTCAAACGTTCACCCAAAGAACTGATTATCTTCGGTTTGTACCACAATAACTTTGTTTGGTTTATGGTGTTTGCTGGCTCGATTATGGGCCAGCTGCCAATGGACAAAATCATCGAGTCACTGGGGCTGGAAGCGGCTTTGCAAATCAAGCAGCAAGGACCGCTGATGGCAAGCCTCACCATGGCGGCGCTGGCGGTATTGGGCTATGTGCTGTTTTCGCTGCTGTCGGTTCTGTTCGCCTTTTTGAAGTATCACCCCTATCAACTGCACCTTGGCCCGCAAACAGAGCCGACTCTTGAGCGCAGCGGCGGCATTATTGCCCACCAGCAGGATGCGCTGGCGATGCGCCGGGTGCAGTTGCTGGAATTCAACCAACCGCCCATTGCCCGGCTGCTGGGGCGCTGGACCTTGTTTTTCCGTCAGGTGCAGGGCCACGAAGTTGAGCAGCACGTCAAGCTGCCGCTGCTGGTACCTGCGCTGACCCGCGAGGAGCTGAGCGAACTACTCGATGCGCTGCCCGCCTTGCCCGGCAACAGTGGCAAGCCTCCTGCCGCCGCAGAGTTTCTGCCGATAAGCAGTGGCTGGCTCAGTCGCCGTTTGCTGCTGCCCGCACTCATAGCGACCCTGTTCATCGCTTTTTCCAATAATTGGGTGGCGATAGAAATAGCTCTGACCGCCTCAACACTTACGGCGCTTGGGATGTGGCTCAGATTCCGCCACTGGGGCTACCTTATGGGCGAGGACGTGATTTGGCATCGCAGCGGCCTGCTTGGCCAAAGCATTAAGCGGATTGCCCTGTGCAAGGTGCAGCACCTTGCCATAGTGCAGTCTCCGGGGCAGCGAAAGGCAGGCTTTGCCACCTTAAACATAGGTCTGGCCAGCGGCGAACTGCGCCTGCCCTGGATCCCCCTTGGCGATGCCAAAGCCATGGCAAAAGCCGCCCTCGACCGGGTTCGACCTGACAATCACAACTGGATTTAAGGAGCATTCAATGGCTGCATACCACTGGCAAAGCGTTATCGACTTTTGGTTTACCGAAATAAGTCCCAAGCACTGGTGGCAAAAAGACGATGCTTTCGACCAGCTTATCAAGCAGCGCTTTGGCGACTGGCTGATTGCGGCAAAAAAAGGCGAGCTGTATCAGTGGCGCAGCGAGCCTTTGGGACGACTCGCCGAAGTGATAGTGCTGGATCAGTTTTCCCGCAATATCCACCGCGACACTCCAGCCGCCTTTGAAGCCGATCCCATGGCGTTGGCGCTGGCCCAGGAGGCGGTTGCCCTCGGTGCTGACAAGGCTCTGCCAGCGCAGATGGCGCCCTTTTTGTACATGCCGTATATGCACAGCGAGTCGGCCGTCATCCATCAGGTCGCCATGACACTGTTTGACAGCGATGCGGCCAGGGGCAATCTGGAATTTGAAATTCGCCACAAGGCTATCATCGACCGCTTCGGTCGCTACCCCCATAGAAACGCGATTTTAGGCCGAGTATCCAGCGACGAAGAGGAGGCCTTTTTGCAGCAACCAGGTTCTTCCTTCTAGGGTAACAAGGTGAAAATTCACCGGGTGAGCTAGACTTAAATCAGCTTACTTTTCAGTGCGGCACCAAAAATATTATCAAGCCGCCTTCTCCTGAGAACATAAGGCAAACATGGGTAACAAACATCGCCTTCCCCTTCCGCTGCTGGCGCTGCTGGCGGGGGGGATAACCACACCAGTGTGGGCAGACAGCATCAATGTAGGGGTGAGCTTTGCCATTCCCCCCTACGTTATTCAGCAAAACAACAGCGGGCTTGAGCTCGAAATCTTAAAGCATGCGCTGGCACGGCGGGGCCATATGACGGTGGTGCATTACCGCCCCCTCGCCCGCACCTTTCGCGAGCTCAAAGAAGGCCAGCTCGATGGCATCATCAACACCCAGCCCCATATGCTCGATGGGGTGTTTTACTCTGAACCTGTCATTCGCTTTCACAACTGTGTGTTTACTCTGGCATCCAGAGGCCTGTCGATATCCTCGATGTCAGACTTAAAGGACAAGAGCGTGGTGGCGTTTCAGCAAGCCTCCAGGCTGCTTGGGGATAGCTTTGGCAACAGCATAGCCAAGCAGGAAAGCTACAGTGAAATTGCCGCCCAGCGGCACCAAATCCACCTGCTGTTCAAGGGGCGCACCGACGCCATTATCCTCGAACGCAGTATTTTTGGTTATTACCGTAAGCAGGAAGTGGATGCGGGTTTCAAAGATGCACTGGTGGATGTCGATGAGCACTGCATCTTTCCACCACTGGATTACCGCTTCGCGTTTCGATCAGAGCAAATCCGCGACGACTTTAATGCCGGTCTTAAAGAAATCAGTGAAGACGGCACCCTCGATGCGCTGCGGCTCAAATACCGCGATATGTTGGCCCTGCCGGACGATGAATAAGTCCGGCAGCACCTTTGGCTACATAAGATAAGCCGCGAGCCCAACTGGGGGTTCTGTGTTTTGCGCCCAGCCTTGCCTCAGCAAGCGACTAGCGGGGACACAGCGGCAGCAGCGGTCCGTGGACGGCAACATCCTTCATGCTGTAGTGGCCCTTAAGGTCGCGATACACCTTGGTGTGCCACACTTCGCCGTTATCGAGTTCAAACTCAATGGCGTAGTTCAGCCCGGCCACCACCTGGGTGCGCACTTCACGAATATCCTTCAGCCTGGCCGCCGTGTTCATCTGCCTGAGCACGGTATCCAGCGCCGCCCTGGCGTCGTCACTGACTTCTTCCTGACGATGCCAGCCGCCGGGTAAGCCATCGCCGGGGATACAATCTTTAATACCATCCTGAACCATTGCCATGTCTCCCTGAGTTGCTGCTTGCGCTGCCGACTCTTTCTGTACTGACTCTTTCTGTACTGACGCTTGCTGTGTTGTCGCTTCCTGGGCAGACGCTTGCTGCGCCGCAGGCGAATCAGCGACAGCTTGAGTATGCCCGGCATTGTCGCCGCAGCCCGCCAATAACGCCATGCCAAGCAAACCGATATAAATCCGATGCATATGCCACATCCTTATGTTCAAAGACGATGATGAATTTCCATTTTCATTTTTATATCAAACTATTGAGATGCAACTATTCGTGCCAGGGCAAAAACCGCCTTTAGGTTGACTGACGGGCGCAACTTTTGCGAGCCACGCCAATAAAGCGCAAGCCCGGACAGGGTGCTTGCTGAGAACAGATCAACCGGCTACATTGGCTGCCCATAACAATAACCAGCCGCCCTGTTTATGCAATCCAGCTTCTATCTGATGGCCGCCTGCTCGGCCATATTGATGGGCACCATAGGTATTATTGCCCGCCTGGGCGACCTCGATGCCGCCACCCTCACCTTTTATCGTCTGGCCCTCGGCGCCTTGATATTGATGTTGTTTGTGCTGATTAAAGGTCAGGGCAAACGCTTATTGGCCCTTCCCCATTGGGGCACTGTGCTTGGCGGCGTGCTGCTGGCGAGCTTTATCCTGTGCTTTTTAAAAGCCATCGAAACCATTCCCATGTCGCTTGCTATTATGCTGGTATATCTGGCGCCAGCGGTGGCCGCCATCGGCGCCCACTTCCTGTTTAACGAGCGGCTGACGAAGGCCTCTCTGGGGCTGGTGCTACTGGCGTTTTTTGGCTTTGCCATGTTGCAGGAGTTTTCCCTCGACACCCAGGGCGCCGAGGCCGAAGGACTGGGCTACGCCTTTGCGTGCCTCGCGGCCTACAGCGCCTTTATTTTGATAAACAAGCAGGTACCTGCGAGCGCTGACCCTTTTGCCAAAACCTGGGTGCAGCTGTCGGTGGGCGCCCTTTGCTGCGTACCGCTGATCTGGCAGCTGCCCTTTCCCAGCGGCAACGACTGGTTTTGGCTGTCGATGGCGGCCTTGTTCCCCGGTTTTTTGGCGATACTTTTCGCGGTAAAGGCGATAGCCGCCCTGCCCGCCAAGGTGTTCGGCACCCTTGCTTACCTTGAGCCGCTGGTCGTGGTACTGGCTGGATTTTGGCTGTTTAACGAGCCCATGTCGGCACTAAAATGGGCTGGCTGCGGCCTTATTCTGCTGAGCGGCATTGCCCAGGCACAGCTTACCAGACCGCCTCGCCGCACTGGTCAAGCCAACGCCCATGGGGTAAGTTAAGCGGCAAAAATACAAGCCGCCTGCCGGCAACTGAAGGAAGCATCCGTGAAATTATCAAGCCAAATCTGGGTGGCCGCAGCCGCGCTCACTCTGGCCTCCTGCGCCGCCACAACCAGCTCCACAGGTGGTCGCGATGGAACACCTTACATCAGCGCTGAGCAAGCCGCCGCCCGCTCGGCACGGGTCAGCAATGTCAGCTACGAGTTGGATTTTTCGCTCACCGGCGAGCGTGAATTCAGCGCCACCAGCACTGTGACCTTCGATTTGGCCGATACCCTCTCGCCGCTGACGCTGGATTTGAATCAGGCCAGAGTCACAGGTCTTGTGATTAACGGCGCCAAGGTGTACCCCAATTACAACGGCAGCTACCTTGTGCTCAACCCCAAGCTGCTCTCCAGTGGCCAAAACCGCATTGAAGTAAGCTTTGTGCGCCCCCACAGCACCAATGGTGAGGGCCTGCACCGCTTCGAAGACCCGGTCGATGGCAAGGTGTATCTTTACTCCCACTTCGAGCCCGCTGCCGCCCAGCAGATGTTTGCCGTGTTTGACCAGCCAGACCTCAAGGCAAGCTATAAGGTAAAGGTGAAGGCTCCCGCCGACTGGCAGGTGATCACCACCATGCGCGAAACCAGCGTGACCGACGAAGGCAATATTAAAGTGTGGGACTTCCCGGCCACACCAAAGCTGAGCCCCTATAACTTCTCGCTGCACGCCGGCCCCTATCAAGTATGGCAGGACAGCCGCGCCAAATATCCAATGCGCCTCTTTGCCCGCCAGTCCATTGCCGACAAGGTGAACCCGGAAGACTGGTTCCGCTACACAGCGCTGGGCATTGATTACTTTGAAGGCTACTTCGGTATCCCTTATCCCTTTAAAAAGTATGACCAGCTGCTGGTGCCGGACTTTTTGTACGGCGCCATGGAAAATGCCGCAGCCATCACCTTCTCTGAGTCGGGCTTTGTCAGCAGTGGCGAGA
This sequence comes from Shewanella zhuhaiensis, assembly GCF_022484835.1. Classification (NCBI taxonomy): domain Bacteria; kingdom Pseudomonadati; phylum Pseudomonadota; class Gammaproteobacteria; order Alteromonadales; family Shewanellaceae; genus Shewanella; species Shewanella zhuhaiensis. Next base: position 150,223 of record NZ_JAKUDL010000003.1, on the reverse strand, counting down.
TGAGTCTTAAGCAAAAGCAATCGCTTGCTGGCGTTATCATGCACGAAATGGCCCACCAATGGTTTGGCGATCTGGTGACCATGAAGTGGTGGAATGGCCTGTGGCTGAATGAGAGTTTCGCATCCCTGATGGGCACCATGGCGCTGGAGAAAATCCCTGAATTCGCCCATGCCTGGCAAAGCTTTTACGCCGGAGGCAAGCAGCGCGCCTACACCCAGGACAGCCTGGTGACCACCCACCCCATCGAAGTGCCCGTGCCCACCTCGGGTAATGCCTTCGATAATATCGATGCCATCACCTATCAAAAAGGTGCCGCCAGCCTGCGTCAGCTGAGCATTTTGCTGGGCCAGGAAACCTTTCGCCGCGGCGTTGCCAGCTACTTGAATGAATTCAGCTACCGCAACGCGACCCTGGACGACTTTATCCAAAGCCTCGCAAGAGCCTCGGGCAAAGACTTAAGCCAATGGACCCAGGACTGGTTGTATCAGCCCGGTGTAAACCATGTTCAGGCCGAGTTCGATTGTGAGGGCGACGTAATCAGCCGCTTTAGCCTGCTGCAAAGTGCCCCGGCCGAGTATCCGGTGTTGCGGGAGCAAAAAGTGCAACTGGCCCTGTTCGATGCCGACCGCCACGGCCTGCATCGCGACCGGGTAGTGGAAGTCACCTTCAAGGGTGCCAAAACCGAGGTGCCTTCGCTGATTGGCAAGCACTGCCCCAAGCTTGTGTATCCCAACTATCAGGACTGGGGATACGTGAAGGTGAATCTGGATGCCCGTTCTTTTGAAACAGCCCGCAGCCACCTGGCCCGTGCCGAAGACCCGCTGCTGCGCGCCATGCTGTGGCAAAGCCTGTGGGACAGCGTGGAAGACGGCAAGCTGCCATTGCAGGACTTTATCGCCACCGCGCTGGTGAATGCCCCCAAAGAGCAGGATCTGCAGATCAGCAACCAGATCATCGACAAGCTCAAACGCAGCGCCGATTACCTGCACAGCGCCCCGGCGGCATCAGGTAAATTCACCCAAAAGGCCCTGCTGGCACTGTCGCAAATGAGCCTGCGCCGCGCCATGGAAAGCCGCGGCAACAGCGAGCTTCAGGGCAACTGGTTCGATGCCTATGTGTCGCTCGCTTATGGCGGTGAAGCCATTGGCCATCTGGACGAACTGCTCGATGGCGCCAGCCGCATTCAGGGGCTGGAAATCGATCAGGACAGACGCTGGGATATCATAGCCCGTTTGAATCGCCTCGATGCCATAGGCGCCGAGCGTCGCATTCGCGATGAACTGGCCCGTGACAGCAGCGACTCAGGCCAGAAGGCCGCTATCCGCGCCAAGGTGCAGCGCCCTGACGCCAGCATCAAGCGCCAGTGGCTTGGCAAGATTGCCGCCGGCAGCGAGCCGTTTCCCAAACTTCGCATTGCCATGTATTCCCTGTATCCGCCGGAGCAGCAACTGCTGGCGCAGGCGAGCAGCGATGAGCGTTTTGCCATGCTCACCGAGCTGGATGCCAGAGGCCCGGTGTTTGCCCGCTCTGCCGCCACGCTTATCCCATCAAGTTGCAGCGCCGAAGGCGTAGCGGCCATCAGCGACTATCTGGCAGCCAAACCCAAGCTCTCAAGCGGTATGGAACGCGCCCTTTTGGAAGCACGCCAATTGCAGCAGCGCTGCGTGAATGTGGTTACCCGCCTACCCTGAGCGATCCTGCATCAGTCAACACAAAAAAGCCCCTTCGCAGGGGCTTTTTCAATATGCAACCCGATAAAATCTTTTTTGCAGCAAACAGTTAGCATCGTTCGCTGTCATACTCCTGTCACCTCAGCGTCGCAGCGACGTCACCTTAGGCCGGTAGCATCTGGGCTCCTGAGTTCATACCCACCCAAGGACACGACCCGAGATGTTAAAACTAAAATCCCTGCTTTGGCTGCTGCCACTTGGCCTGCTTGGTGCCTGTAACGACAACAATGACAACCCGCCCGAGGCACCCAAGGTGCCTGCCAAGGTGGGGGTGCGTCCAGCCTATTTGGTGTCGCAGATGACAGATGGCCCACTCAAGAGTGAGCTTGAAGCCTGCCACGGCATGAATTTCTACCGCAGCGACCTGTCAATCGGCCACCGAGGCGCGGCCATGCAGTTCCCCGAGCACACCCGCGAGTCTTATCAGGCCGCCATCGACTCGGGCGCTGGCGTGGTGGAATGTGACGTCACCTTCACCGCCGACAAGGCGCTGGTTTGCCGTCACTCTCAGTGCGATCTGCACACCACCACCAATATCCTGGCAGTACCGGAACTGGCCGCCAAATGCAGCGTACCCTTCAGCCCCTTTGATGCCGCAACCGACACCCCGGCCTCGGCCAAGTGCTGCACCAGCGACATCACCCTGGAAGAGTTTATGAGCCTTAAGGGCAAGATGGACGGCGCCAACCCCAAGGCCACCACAGTGGAGGCCTATATGGCAGGCACCCCGGGCTGGCGCACGGATCTGTATTCTGCCACCGGCACCCTGATGACCCACTCCCAGTCGATTGAAATGTTCAAGGCCGCCGGAGTGAAGATGACCCCGGAACTGAAGGCCCCCGCGGTGACCATGCCATTCGATGGCATGAGCCAGCAGGATTATGCCGATAAACTGGTGGCTGAATATCAGGCGGCAGGAGTGAGCGGCGCAAGCGTTTACCCGCAATCCTTCAACCTGGATGACGTAAAACACTGGATTGCCACCGCCCCTGAGTTTGGCAATCAGGCGGTGTATCTTGACGACAGAGATGAAACCCAGGCCGGTTTCGACCCTATGAACCCCGACACTTGGCAACCCACTATGGCCCAGCTTAAAGCCGATGGCGTGGAAATTATCGCCCCGCCACTGTGGATGCTGGTAACAGTAAGCAGCGATGGCAAGATAGTGCCATCCCCCTACGCCACGCAGGCCAGGGCCGCCGGGCTTAAGATTATCACCTGGACGCTGGAGCGCTCCGGCCACCTCACCGATGGCGGCGGCTGGTACTATCAAAGCATCACAGATATCACCAACAACGAAGGCGTGGTGTACGAGCTGCTCGACGTGCTCGCCAAAGACATAGGTGTGATTGGAGTATTCTCCGACTGGCCTGCCACCGTCACCTACTACGCCAACTGCAAGGGCTTGTAACCGGCGTCAGATATCCGCCCTCGGCAGAGGGGTAGAACCAACAAAGCAAAACATAAAAAGCAAAAAGCCGTGTCACAGACACGGCTTTTTTACTGCGTTAAACAGGACTCTTGGATGGATTAGAGGTAGCCTTCGGATTCAAAGTCCGATTTCAGAAAGATTTGGCTGTCCTGAATTATCTCCTCTAGTTTTTACCACTGACAAACTTACCTATGACAACAAATATTGCCCCAACAACCAATGCCGGCAAACGAAATCGAGTCCAATCAAATGAACTTTCATCAGCAGGTGCGATTTTTAGGTAAGCATCATTAGATGATGACTGAAACGTATCAATTGGCAAGAAGTCTATCGCGAAGCCTGCAACTCCAAATAAAAGAACTAAACAGCCAACGATGATCAGGGCTTTACTCACTTGGATCTGCCTCTTGTTATATAACGCCCGAATAAGGGGCGACGAAATGATAAGGTGATTTTGCTAGAATCGCGGAGCGATAGCAAAGCGCCACAGAGTTTTGGCGTCCCAGCGAACTTGTGAGCGACTTGATTCGATTGTTAGGAACAAGCAGCTTGAACAAACCCCTTTTTACTTGTTGGGAATACCCTGAACTGCTTCAGCTTACCTTTGTGACGATACGTGACAACAACTCCCAAAACATTTTCCTCCACGTTCACAAGGTCTTTTTTAGGAAAACACCACTCACACCCCCAAACTTCAGGTAAGAAAAAGCATGAGAATGGAAAGTGAGGAGCAATATTTACAGATTCATGGGTAACCTTGATCCATAAACAGTTTCGAGCTCCACCTAGAATTTGAAAAATATTAAATGCATGGGCTGAAACCCATTTATCTGAGTACAAGACTTTATCTAGTTCTGGAGCAACTATAGGTTTCCCCATAGATTTCCTGAACAAAATTGAAACAAGAAAAACGACAAATATTTCCATGTTCCTTGGCACCTAACGCCCAAAGCAGCGGCGCGCGTTAGCGCATCTAGCCCGCATGGCAATGCAGCCTTTGCTTGTTAAATTCTGGACCTCAAATATTGCCACGAGCTTTTTCCATTTCATAAAGTGCATGGCCGTCTCCACCTTCTAATGCTTGGTGATAAGCTGGATCTTTGATTTTGTCTATTTCATTCGATAGTGACAAAACCTCGCTATCAAGGTTTTCAACTTTTACCTGTAAATCATGATTTTCTGACTCAAGTTCATCGAGTCTCTCTTGTAACTTTATGATTGAATCATTTGTAGCAGGAAATCTATTTATCTCATGCCATAATCCAATAAAAAGAGCTCCTAAAGATACCCAAATCAGCCAATCCATACTTTACTCTCCTTATAAAAAAGACACAGGACATCCTAAACATCTACTTACCCCCATACAAACCGCAGGCTTGTGCCTGTTTAAGTGAAGAAGGAATGAATTTATCAAGAGAAAGATTTGGCTGTCCTGTCTTTTCATTTTGTGCAACCCCGTTTTCAAACGCTACTACGAACACTTAAAGGCTCAGGGGAAGCTGCCCAAGGTGGCGATAATCGCTTGCATGCGGAAGCTCTTGGTCACCCTGTTCCTTTCATAAAGAGTCATGATGAAAAACGGAACTCGCTGGGGCGAAAAATCACCTGAATTGGCGTAATAAACATTGACGGAATGCCACAGTCACTTGTTATGCATTTTTTAGAAACCACCCATACGGAAAACCATAACGCCAAACATTAAATAGTTCATTTGAGCTATGAATATTTAAGATTTCAAGCACCCGCTCAAAATAGTACAGCGCTCTTTCATTCTCTTCAGAGTCAAACTCTTGAAAATTTTTAAGCGAACTCTTAATACTAAAAAGAACTGCCGATTTTTTAGGATTGGTTTTCACAGCTTGAATGATTTCTTTAAGCGCTAAATTAACTTTAGCCTCAGCATCAATTCTAATATTTTCACTTGGTGCGCCAAAATAGAATTCATAAGGAGCCGGATAGAATTTTTTCTCTTCCAAAATATTAGCAAGCTCTACTATTACTGTGTCTGATACATTCAACTTTTGATCATTTAAAAAAGTTGGCCAGATATAGAAATATGCACCCGATATACCAAGCCCAACTAAAATTAACAGTGCTAAGAAAAAGCCAACTACAAGTTTAATTAATAACTTCAGCAACTTTCCATACTCCATGCATAACAGTTGTATAACGTGCTGGCTCGTTTATCATCTCAGACCAGTGAAAAGCGTGCCTACTAATATTCAATAGAATTAATCTCTTAGTCCGTTTCGTCCAGATAACTTGCCACAACAAAGCGTGCCAGCACGGTTTCTCGCCTGTTATTTCACTTGCTGACTGATGCAAGGAGCTGTTTTAAAAGGGCTATGCCGTTAAACAAAGAAGCAAAGCGTGCCAGGTTGGCAGACATATTCACCCAGCAATCCGACCGGGGCGATACAAGCGTCCCATTTAGGCATGACTTTTAAGATTGCTATTAAGCGTGGGCATGGCTACCGCATGGGATGGAGTGAGAAACTGCGTCCCTGATAAATGCTTTGATCCTTCAAATCAGCATCTTGGCACAGCTCAGCCAACTTGACCAGCCCGTTAAGTTTGGGCAAATGCGGTGAGCCACACAGGACGATTTGCTTTTGGTAACAGGCGCAGCAAAGCGCAAGAATGTAGAAAGGATAAATACAAAAACGCCGTGCCTGTTGCAGGGCACGGCGTTTTTCAAACAGCGCTAAGTCTGGCTTACCAAGCCTCGTTTAGATAAACAGCTCCGCGATATTTTTCAGATCGCTCTTGCCGCTGGCAATCTCATCCGGAGTCAAACCCGAGACTTCATGGGGGAATACCAGCCAGTCTTCAGAGGCATGGATATAATAGTCCGGCTTTAATGGTACTGCGGTGTTTTTCGGCTTGTAGTATGGGCAGGCAATACGGATATCGCGGGGCATGTTGAGGCGCATCAGCTGTGACAGTTTTTCTTTAAGGGCGTGAATACTGCGACCCGAGTCGAACACGTCATCCACAATCAGCAGACCGTCGTCGGCATTACAGTTTTCGATAATGTAATGCAGGCCGTGCACCTTGATTTCTTTGCTCTGCTTGTCGGTACCAATGCCGTAGTAAGAGGAGGTACGTACCGCGATATGGTCAGTGTCTACCTTTTTAAAATCAAAGTATTCCTGCACTGCGATACCGATAGGGGCACCGCCGCGCCAGATACCCACGATAAATTGCGGACGAAAGCCGCTCTCGTATACCTGAGCCGCGAGTCGGAACGAGTCTTCCAGCAACTGCTGGGCGGTAATGTAGTGTTTATCTGACATAGTCTTTTGTCCCCATCATCATTATTGTGTTTTTTAATCCTTTGCCGCCTGCTGCAAAGGGCATGGCAAAACGGCAGGAGCTGGTGCGCAGACAGGGCCCAAACCCGCCTTACTGCATGATTTGGGCGCGCATTTTACACAAATTTTTGCCCCTTGACTGCTGCAAGCATAACAAGGCGGAGAATTTCCTCCAGCCGCAACGAAAAAATCCACCCGCAGGTGGATTTTTTAGGTTTAAGCCGCAGCTCAGGCAAGCGGCTCAATCACGTGGCTGCCCACCACCGTGCGGGCGCTGTAGCGGCGCTCGGTGGCTTCGCTGAAGTCTTTATCGAGAATGGTCGACACAAAGTGCCAGTCGCTGCGCACTTCGGCTTCGGTAAAGGTGAGCACCATAAAGCCTCTGTCTTTGAGGTTGGCGTACTTAAGGTCGTCCACCAGACCGACCACAGCCGCTTCGGTAGCCGGAATTTGCTCTGGCGGCAGTTGCAGGTAGTACTCAAGCCCCGGAGAAGACACTGAGCTGGTTGCAAACTCCACCCCAACCACGTCGCCATTCACATCGCGCAGTTCGTTGGCCCAGGCGTTGTGGGTATCACCGGCAATCACCACCAAGTTGGCATTTTTCGACTTGGCGGTGCCGAGGATCACCTCGCGCTCGTAGGCATAGCCATCCCAGGCATCCAGGTTGTATGGAATAGACGGCAGTTGCAGCAGGGCTATCACCTCCGGGGTCAGCTTCTGCTGATTGGCCGCCAGGTACATCAGCTCTTCCTCAGTCAGGGTAGGATCGCCAGCCTGAGCGCGGGCCGCCAGCTGCGCCAGCGCAGCCAGCTCAGCGAACTGGGGAATCGACAGCTGCTGGGTGGCGATGGCCGCCGGCAGCAACATCTTGCCCATCAACACCTGCTGACCCAGCACCTGCCAGCGGGCAGAGTTGGTGAGTAGCTTGCTTTGCAGCCACAGCAGTTGCAGCGCACCCAGCATGGTGCGGCTGGTGCTGGTGACATCGGCCATAAAGCTGGTGCCATCAAAGGCGCCGGTGGCCGGGTCGAGGTAGGTTTCGAATTGCAGCTGTTCATCACGGCCAAGCAGACGGGTGTCCAGCATGTGCAGGTCCACCAGATCGCCAAAGGCGAAGCTGCGGTAGATCTCTTCGTGGTTACCTTCGCGCCATGGGCGGATGGGCAGCCACTCAAAATAGGCCTGCAGGGCGGCCTCTTTACGGGCACCAAAGTCGCCCTCGCCTTCGTTGTGGTTTTCAGCGCCATCACGCCAGGCGTCGTTGCAGACTTCGTGGTCGTCCCACACGGTAATAAAGGGCACGGCGGCGTGCAGTTTTTGCAGGCTGGCATCGCCCTTGTACTGGGCATAACGGGTGCGGTAGTCAGTCAGGCTCAGCAGCTCATGCTCTGGCAGCACCTCGCGGCCAAGGGCGGCGGCATTTTCACTGGCATAGCCGCCACGGGGGTATTCGTAGATATAGTCGCCAAGGTGGATTACGGCATCCAAATCGCCCTGGGCGGCGGCCAGCTCGTATACGTTGAAGTAACCGGCCGGGAAGTTGGCGCAGCTCATTACTGCCAGCTTCACCTGTGACACGGCGCCTTCCGGCAAGGTTTGGGTTTTGCCGGTGGCCGAGGTTTTATCGCCGCTCATAAAGCGGTAATAGTAGGTGCTGCCGGCGGCCAGGCCCATGGCATCCACCTTAACTGTGTAGTCTCTGTCTTTATTGGTGACTGTGCTGCCGTCGGTGACCAGTTCTTTAAAGTCGGCGTCTTTGGCCACCTGCCAGGAGACAGTGACATCAGCATCGATGTCGGGGGTCACACGGGTCCAGATGATCACCGCATCATGGGCAGGATCGCCACTGGCAATACCGTGAACAAAGTTGACCGCAATAGCGGGAGTGTCATCATCGCTGCTGGAGCAGCCCATGAGACCATAAGACAACACGGCTGCGCCCACTCCTTTGGCTGACATGGCCAGAAAGTCACGACGTGAATAAGACCGTTTCATTATTATTATTCCTTTGGTTGTATGCAGTTAAAGTGGTATGAGGTCTAATGAGTCTTAGTTTGCAACATTACTATTACACAAGCATGACACACTTGGTAAGCCCTTTGCTGCAACAATCTTGAAAAACAACCAGTTATACAGGATGCTATACTTCTGTAAATGCCACGCCAGCCGGGGGTTAACCCCACTATCGTCATCAGGGAGAAGATTATGCTAGTCAAAGACATCATGACAGCGGCACCGGTATGTATCAGCGATGCCGCCACCCTCAAGGACGCCCACCTGTTGATGCAAAACCGCGGGGTGCGCCACCTGCCGGTAATTGGCGAAACCGATGGCCAGTACAAGGGGGTGCTCACCCACAAGAAGATGGTGTCGACTCTGGTGAATGTGCTCAACAAATACGGTCAGGGCGGGCTGGACCGAAAAGAACGCATGACTTCTGTAGCCGAATTGATGGACGCAGGCAGCGATACCATCAGCGACGATGAGCCGCTTAGCGTGGTGGTGGACTTCTTTATTGAAAACAAACTGGGCTGCCTGCCGGTGCTTGGCAGCGATCGCAAGGTGATTGGCATAGTAACCTCATCAGACTTTGTGAAGCTGTGTAAGCAGCTGCTGCAACCATAAAAAAAAACCGGCCACGGGGGCCGGCAAACAACAAGCAACAAAGGTCAACGAAGGGGTTAATTCAAGCGCTGTGACTGACACGCAATCACAGCTGAGTGTCTGAAGTGCAGCGACTCATTCGCCACCACCGCACTACACCAGCAAGATGGCAAACAGTGGTGCGGTGAGCACCATGGCAATACCGGTAAAAATCATGGTCAGGCTGGCAACCACGGCCTCTTCCTCACCGTACTCACGGGCCTTGGCGGCACCGGCACCGTGGGCCGAAGCACCGAGAGCTGCGCCCCGCGCCAGCGCCGAGCGCACCCTGCCCAGGCGAAACAGCGGCCCGCACAGCAACATACCTATTACCCCGGTCATCAGCACCACCATGGCAGTAAGCTCAGGCACGCCGCCAAACGCGGTGGTGGCCTCCATGGCAAAGGGGGTGGAAACCGAGCGCACCAGCACGCTGTGGCCAAGTTCGGGCGGCAGCTCAAACAACTTCACCAGCCCCCAGGATGACAACAGCCCCAGCAACAGCCCAGCCATCACCCCCAGGGTCAGGGTGATGGGATAACGGCCGATAAGGGCGCGCTCGCGGTAAATGGGCAGTGCAAATGCAATGGTGGCAGGCCCCAGCAGCAACACCAGAAAATGGGTGTATTCAAAGTAGCTTGGCAGCGGAATATCCAGCAGCAGCACAGCGGCAATAATCAGCATAGGAGCCAGTAAAATGGGCGCGGCCCACCAGTAGCCCAAGCGGCCATAAAGTCGCTTGGCGCCGTAATAACCCACCAGAGTGATAACAAGGCTCAACAGTGCCAGTTGGCTATGGCTCATTTCAGGACTCATTTCAGGGCTCATTTCAACACTGCGGCCTGCGCAGCAACCAATGCCTGATGGGCAACACGCCTATCCCGTGCCAGACGCATTTTGCGCTCAAACTTAAAGGCGCGGTCCACCACCCAGGCAGTGCCCAGTAAAACAGTGACGCTGCCTGCCACCAAAAAGCCCAGCATGCGGGCGCCGTATTGCTCCAGCACGGCTTCGTATTGGATAACCGAAATCACCGGCGGAATGAAAAACAGCAGCAAATCCCCCAGTAGCCAGGCCGCACCGGCCTGCAATGATTGCTCAGGCACCCACTTGAGTGATAACAGCAGCAACAGCACCCCAAGCCCCACCACACCGCCGGGCAATGGCAAATCGAAAAACAGCACTAACCCATGGGCAAGCCAGGCCAGCAAACAGATAGCCGCCGCCTGCGCCAGGGTTAAACCTGCCTGCCTGGCGCTGCGTTTCAGCTTGGCTTTACCTTCCTGAAGGGTCATCTTGGCTCGCTCGGGTGGTCAACAATGTGCTTAGTCTAGGGTTGTTATTTGAATAAAAAAAATGAATATTAAGCATAGATTGCATTCCAAAAGGATATCAAATTGGATCTCAGGGCCATTAAGTACTTTATCGAAGTGGTGGATGCCGGCGGCTTTGCCAAGGCATCGGAGAAGGTGCACCTGACCCAGCCCGCGCTGTCAAAGGCGGTACGCCAACTTGAAGACTCCCTCGATTTACAACTAATTGAGCGTGGTAAACGCGGCGTATCGCTGCGGCTCTCTCCTGCCGGAGAAGTGGTGTATCGCCATGGTTTGGCGCTGCTGGCGGCCCGGGATGACATGCTCGGTGAACTGGATGCCATGCGCAGTCTTAAAAGTGGCAGGCTCAAGTTTGGCCTGGCGCCGCTGGGCAGTGCCGAGCTGTTTGCCCCTGTCATTGCCCGCTTTCGCAGCCTGTATCCCAAGATTGATATGCAGCTGCTGGTACGCGGTGGTATTGAGCAAACCACTGCGCTGCGCAAGGGGGAGATTGAACTTGCCACCGGCATTACCGCCCTTGGCAGTGAGTTTGAGGGGCTGCGGATCCGCCGCGACCCCATGGTGGTGGTGCTGCCACGGCAACACTTTCTGGCCCACAGACGAGAACTGGCGCTGCATGAATTGGCAGACACTGCCCATATCCTGTTTGAACCCGAATACGCGCTGCATCAATTGGTTGTGGATGCCTGTGAACAGTCAGGCTTTACTCCCACGGATGTGACCCGGGTGAGCCACCCGGACTTCGGTATCGCCCTGGTAGCTGCAGGCACGGGCGCCATGGTGCTGCCAAGCTATATCGCCGAGCGGCATGCGGTGGCAGGGGTTGTAAGCGTGCCGCTGAAAGAGACGGATCTGCACTGGGAGTTGTCGCTGTTCTGGCGTCGTGGCCAGCCGCTGTCGTTTGCCGCCGAGGCCATGATAGCCCTGGTGAAGGAGCGTTTGGGCGGCCTGTAATCTAAGGAAGGTGCGAAGGACTAGGGCCATTCGCAAGAACTGTGCCTTGCATCTATCCACTTTAAGCACACGCAGAGCAAGCACGGGACTTATTCGCACCTTCCCTAACCCAATAAAAACACCGGCCACAGCGCCGGTGTTTTTATTGGAAGTCTCGCAGAAACCTGATATTCCCTTGTGGGGCTGACTATGTCTTCTGCTTACCAGGGCACTGTGAGATACAGGCGGTAAAGGGTGTCAGTATCCCAGGGCAGAATTGGCAGGTAGTCTTCGTGGTCTTTCGGCCACTTGTCATAGTGGTCGAGGTTATAGCGGCTCTGCTCCATTGAGAGGGTCAGCACCGAGTCTTTATAAAGGCCGGGGGTGTTCACTTCCAGCGCCGCGCGGTATTTGGTTTCGAGGGTCTCGCTGCCATCGGCCCAGTGCTCCACGCCGCCACTGAGTTTCCAACCCGGCGCCAGCATCACGTAGGCGCCCACATCTCCCATCCAGGCGGTGGCATCGTTGCCAAACTCGCCGCGCACATAGCCGCGCTCCTTGGGCACGTCATCGTCAATCTCGAGGAAGTAGTAACCCACCCCCACGGTTGCTGTGGCACCAAAGGCCGGACGGGCGTAGTCGAGCAGCAGCGACGGATAGAACTTGATTTGCTTTTCCACTGAGCTGACGGTATTACGCTTGCCGCGAAGGTCGAGCTGCCAGTCCAGCTTCAGGCCTTCAGACAGGGTTAGCCAGTTGCCACGGGCATAGTAGGCAGACTGAAACCAGATGGGGATATGGTCCGGATCCAATTTGTCTTTGTCGCGATCGACATAAGTATCCAGATTGGCATGCAGCAAGATACCGCCGTCGGTCACATAATCCAGACTCACAGCCGCATGGGCACCAAGGGTATCTGAGCTTTCTACCTGAAAGTCATGCACACCAAAGGCCAGTTTCCAATCCAGCTCTGAGGCAGACACCTGAGAGACACCCACCAATGCCAAGATCGCGGGTAATAACTGTTTCATCCTTCCCCCACTCAGTCAGGCAGGTCGGGGCAAGCGCCCATCCTGCATAAACTGTTGTAACTCAAAATAGCGGGGCAGGTGTCCCCGCCCCCGTTCGGTAAACGCAAGTCTGTCAGGTTCGAGCTGACAGATCCACAAACTCTGATCCAAAGGGCCAGAACAAAATACCAAAGGATCGACTACCGCAAGGTTTATCCCACCAAAGTCTCTGGCCGAGTAGCTGCGGATCAACTGACAGCGCTCATCCACCAGCATCCCGCCAAGCTGCTGGGTGTATTGATAGTCGCTTTGATGGGTAAGGCTGGCCTGGGTATCCGGGTCATCGATAAGGGTAAGATCGGCGCAGCGTTCAGTGGCAAGCTCAACCCGAAACACCATGTGCTCCGAGCGCAGCACGCCTTCAAATGACTCGGCCATATCCTGCAAAAACACAAAGCGGTAATAGGCCACCTCGGCAAGGCAAGTCGCAACGGTTTCGCTGGCATAAAAGAAGCTGGGCATCAGCCGGGTACCGAAACGGGAGCCGTGACGCAGCGGCGGATAACGAAACGGGGACTTGAGCAGATAATGCAGATGTTCGGTGCCGTCGCGGTACGGCGGCTTGGCGTCATCGAGCAGGCTTTCGAGCAGCATCTGCTCATCAAAATTATCCACCAGGCTCAAGGTGGCCGCCTCTTCCTGAGACTCCACCAAGCGATAGCAACTGCCCGAATAGGGGCGATTGAGGCACGACGAAGGAATGCTCGGCTTCATTTACACCTTGCCACGCATGGCATCCAGATACTGATTCACACTCACCAGGCCCACCACGGATTTCACCAGTTCCCGCGGCGTGCCCCCCAGGGCATGGTTGGGGCTGTTTATCCAGTGGCGCATAAAGTCCTGCTGGCCACCGGCGATGGCATACAGCGAGCGATAAAGCCGCACCAGTTGTAATTGCAGCTCGCCCTGTTTGGACTCAGGCTTAAACCCCTGAGAGGCATTGCGGCTCAGGGTGCTGGGGTTCACCCCAATAATATGGCTGGCCTCGCTATTGCTCAGCTCGAGCGCATGGCAGGCATTAATAAAGGCTTTGAACAGCACTGTGGATGCTGTGGGTTTGGCTATCGCGGACATGGACGGGGCTCCTGACGGCTGATGGCTCCTGACGGCTGATGGCGCTGATTGCGGCCTTAAACGGCCAATGTCGATATTTTAGCCAAGCTAAGCACGCAATTGCAAATCAAGCCGTAATAAACATGCAAATGCATCAAAAATGCCCAAACAATCTGCCCGAAAACAACGTAGATACTGACACACATTTTCAAAAAGTTTTTGAATCAAATGTTGATGCCAAGCCGTTGTTTCATGCCATTGCCGCGGTAGAATGCCTGCATCCACTGCCCTTTCCCGGAGCCGAAAATGCAAGAACTGAGTCTGTTGGTTAAACAGCGCCATACCTGTAAAGCGTTTGATCCTACTCGTAAAATCAGCAAGGAGCATCTTGAGTCACTGAAAACTTTGCTGCAGTTTTCACCGTCCTCCACCAACTCGCAGCCATGGCATTTTGTGTTGGCTTCCAGCGAAGAAGGCAAGGCCACCGTCGCCAAGGCAACCGAGCAATACGGCTTTAACACCGCCAAAATTCTCAACGCCTCCCACGTGGTCGTGCTTTGCACCAAGGTGCAGATGGATGAAGAGCATCTGCAAAAGGTGCTTAAGCAGGAGCAGGCCGACGGCCGCTTCGCCGATGAGCAATCCATGCAAAATCAGCATAATGGCCGCTCCTTCTTTGTGAATATGCACCGCTTTGAACTCAAGGATGCTCAGCATTGGATGGAAAAGCAGGTGTACCTGGCACTCGGCACCCTGCTGCTTGGCGCCGCGGCACTGGAAATTGATGCCTGCCCGATTGAAGGCTTTGATGCCACAGCGCTGAACCGTGAGCTGGGACTGCGTGAGCAAGGGCTGTGCGCCTCTGCGGTGGTGGCCCTGGGCTATCGCTCGGCAGATGATTTCAATGCATCCTTGCCCAAGTCACGTCTGCCCCAGGATGAAATTTTCACTCTGCTGTAACGCGTCTGACCATTATCATCCCCAATGCCCCGGCATATTCCCGTCATGTCGGGGCATTACGACTGTTCATAATTAAATCGCATTTGTCATCACCCGCCCCTGTGGCATAGTGGTTCGAGTCATATTTCAGGATGAATCGCACCCATGCTGCTGCCACCTCTGGTTCCTCAACTCGATAATAAAGCAACCGACGTATCAGCCATCAAAGGCGACAACCCCCTCATCTGGCCCCTCCTGAGTTTGCTGCAAAAATCGGTTCAGGGCTGGAAGGTTCATCACCTGGCCACCGAACTGCAATCCCAGGGGCTGATGCACGACCTGGATCCCATTCCCGAGAAAGACCTGTTCAAACGTAATTTTTTGCTGATGAATGCCCTGTTTGAATTGCAGGACATGCTGCTGCCCGGCCAATGGGTGCAAACCCAGGCCATGGATATCCGCATCCTCAGAATCCTGCCCGGCGATATCGACCTTATCCAGCATCAGGAGGCAGGCCTCAAGAGCTATTATCTGGACTGGGCCAACTACGATACCAGCAGCAATGTGGTGCGCGACATGCTGGAATCCTTCTGGACCAGCTATAAGAGCTACATTGGCATCAATGGCCGGGTGATGCATCTTACCCAGGCGCTGAGGGTGCTGGAGTTGGATGTAAGCGCAAGTGACCGTGAAATTCGCCGTCAATGGCGGAAGTTGGCGCTGAAATGGCATCCGGATCGCCAGGGCGGCGACGCTGCGCGCTTTCGCGAAGTATGCGAAGCCTGGCAAACTCTCCGTGGCCGCGACAGCGACTGAACTCATCAAGACTTGGTAAATTCCTCAAACTCCCGGGCGGATCACAGTCTGCGGCGGGTGTTTTCGCGCCGATTCAGAGATAATTAAGCCTTTCCTTTCACACTGTTTCCATCGAACATGCAGCCTGAGTCTTGTGTCTGCGTGTATTTCGCCGAAACCGAAAGCCTGAAACCCGGAGTGATTATGCTGAAACGTCTTACCCTGGCCGCCACCCTTACCGCCCTGCCCTTTTGCGGTCTGGCCGCCGACTTTGTTGAAGGCAAGCACTATGTGCAGGTCACCGACAACGCCCCCAGCAAAACCCCAAAACTGACCGAATTCTTCTCGTTTTACTGCCACAACTGCTTCAACATGGAAGTGATGTACCTGCCCGCCATCAAGCAGGGGTTGAAACAGGGCATCAGCTTCGACACCAAGCACGTTGACTTTATGAACAGCGACATTGGCACCGAAGTGATGCGCTCGCTGGCCGTTATCCAGCAAAAAGGTAACAAGCCGGAGCTGGTTCACGCCATGTTTGCCGCCATTCAGGGCGCCGATGGTGGTCAGGGTCATCACGACCACAGCGCCCCCGGCCACAAGCACGAGCCTGAAATTCAAACCAGCGCCGATATCAAAGCCGTATTTGCCAAGCATGGCATTGATGCAGCCGAATACGACAAACTGGCCTACAGCAAGGATACCGACGCCAAGCTGGAGCTGTGGCGCAAGGAGCAGCAAGAGCTGATGATCCAAAGCGTGCCAAGCTTTGTGGTCAACGATAAGTACAAGATTAACCTGCAGGAAATCCGCACACTGGAAGAACTGTCAGAACTGATTAACTATCTTGCGACCGAGAAAGACAAAACTGTTGAAGAAGACAAGGGCGGTAGCCTGGGCTGGGCCGCCATCGGTCTGCTGGCCCTGATAGCCATGGGTCGTCGCCGTTTGGTTTAATGCGCCGCGCATTGCCAGGCTGACACTGCCAGGCTCACGCGGCAGAACTGGCTAAGCTCAGCTCTGGCTCTCCTCTGCGAAGCTCAGCTAAGTTCGGTCAGCTCAGCGATAGCATATTCAAGCCCCGCAATGCGGGGCTTGTTGTTTTTGCGTCGCCACACAGGACATTGGGCCAACATCAGGCCGGCGCTGGCAGCAGTTATCAAAGCCACTGCGCCGCTGCGGTATTGACCAACACCATCTCGCCATCCTTGCTGTTGCACCGACCTGGTTAACCTTGGCATTACAATTTTGAAATGGAAGTAAAACCATCTAGACGTCTAAATTGACAGATGGCTGGCTATCCCATATTCTTTCGCCTAAGTTGTCGGGAGATGAAGCCGTAACGACACAAATTTTCAGCGAAATCGCGATGATGCAGGAAGAATGTCGCCCTTTCGCCCCCGATGAAGAGAGAAAACCTTGAACCAGTCCAACGCCTCCAGCCAGCGTCCGGCTTCGTTTGTGGCACTGCTGCCACTGTTTGTGTTCCTTGCCCTGTTTATTGGCGCCGGTGTTTACTTCACCCAGCAAGGGGTGGACTTCGCCTTCTATCAGTTGCCCAGCGTGGTGGCCATTCTGCCCGCCATCGTACTGGCGCTGCTGCTCTCGAAGCAAAAGCTCAATCAGGCCATAGATACCTTTATCGGTGGCATTGGCCACAGCAACATCATCGCCATGTGTTTGATTTATTTGCTGGCAGGCGCCTTCGCTTCGGTCGCCAAGGCCACTGGCGGCGTGGATGCCACTGTGGCGTTGGGACTGTCGCTCATCCCCTCTGATTTGCTGCTGCCGGGCTTTTTCGTGATTGCCGCCTTTATCGCCACCGCCATGGGTACCTCCATGGGGACTATCGCTGCGGTCGCGCCTATTGCCCTTGGGGTATCTGAGCAGGCCGATATTTCTCTGCCACTGATGGCCGGTGCCATCATCTCCGGCGCCCTGTTTGGCGATAACCTGTCTATCATTTCCGATACCACCATTGCCGCAACCCGCACCCAGGGCTGCGACATGAAAGACAAGTTCCGCGAGAACCTGATTTTCGCCATCCCGGCATCGCTTATCACCCTGGTAGCCTTCACACTGGCAGGCCACGGTGAGGCCAATGTGGCGCCCCAGTCTGTGGACCTGGTTAAGGTACTGCCGTACCTGTGTATTCTGTTTTTGGCCGTGGCCGGTGTGAACGTGTTCGTAGTGCTGATGCTGGGCATTTTGCTGGCAGGCGGTGTGGGCCTCAGCACTACCGATTACACTCTAGTGAGCTTCAGCAAGGACATTTATGCCGGTTTCACCAACATGCAGGAAATCTTTATTCTGTCGATGTTGGTGGGCGGCCTCGCGGCACTGATGCAGCAGCAAGGTGGCCTGACCTTTGTCAGCAACCTGATTGAGCGCCTGATTGCCCGCTTCTCCAAGGCCAAGGGCGAAGCATCCTGCCGCGCCGCCGAGCTTGGCATGGCTGGCATAGTGTCGCTGACCAACGCCTGTGTGGCCAACAACACAGTATCCATCGTGGTCAGCGGCGACATTGCCCGCGACCTGGCACAGAAGCACGGCGTCAGCGCCAAACGCAGCGCCAGCGTACTGGATATCTTTTCCTGTATTGTTCAAGGACTTATACCGTACGGCGCCCAGGCGCTTTTGATTGGCGCAACCTTTGCCATTACCCCTTTGGAGGCAGTATCCTATGCGTGGTACTGTATGATCCTCGCGTTGGTGGCAGTGCTGATTGTGGTATTCAGAAAACGCCACTGATTGTTAACGGAAGGCCATGCCTTCCATCGGAAGCAAGATGGCCAATAAAGACAAAAACGATTTCGGTCAGTTCGATCCCCACCGTTTGGTATTCCACATGTCCATAGGTGGGGTCATGATTTGTGCCTTCGGGGCAATGCTGTCTATCTGGTCGGTGATCGGCACACTCGGCTGGGATATCATAAACTTACGCATCGATAAGCTCGGCGACTACTTAAGCTCGCCGCTGGCTTATGTGTATAACATCTGCCTGTTGTTTGCCGGGGCCAGCTTTGTGATTGCCATGCTGGGCCTGTTCAGCATGAAGTACAACCGCTTCAGCCGCTATATCTCCATCATTGGCGGCTGCACCGGGCTTGGGATCATGCTGCTGGGCATTTACCCCTTCAACGACCCTGTGTCGCACCGGATGGCGGCGCTGTTTTTTGTCACCTCCAGTCTGGCGATGTTTGTGCTGCTTATCCTTACCCGCCGCAATAACAAGGAACTGTGCAGCATTCCCTTGTTCGTAACTGCCATTGTGGGGCTGGCCTCCAGTATCGGTCTGCTGGCACAGATTAATCCTGAGACCCTGGATTACCTGCCCTGCGGCCCGCTGGAAGAGTTCTGCCCGGTGGCATTCACCATGTGGATCCACACCTCAGCCACTATGCTGGCAGGGATTGGGCTGGCCTTGATGGCGCGCTCGCTCATCCATCAGGCCATTGAAGAGCGTCGCCCGGCATTGTGATTGTGGAGGCGGTAACAAGTTTGCCATGCCTCCCTTGTCTGACAGATACCAATAAGGCAAAGTAGCGCCAACCTCAATCAGAGGAGCCTGTAAGTGCCTACCCTGTCTCCACTTCCTGGCCAGCGCGACCTGCCGTGCCTGGTGTTTTTGTTGATCCTCTTATCCGTGATTGTCGGTGCGCTGGGTATTCTTGCCAGCATGCTGTATCACCTGCAATCGGGCACCATGGGCTGGGATTTTCGCCCCTCGGGGCTTGGCAATTACCTGATTTCGCCGCTGGCCTGGGTCTATAACGCCGCACTGATTTGGGCCGGGCTGTGGCTGATGCTGGCCATGTTAGCGCTGGGCTTTGCCAAGCCGCAATTTCCCGACCTGTATTTACCCCTGAGCGGCGGCTGGCTTGGGGTGACCGTCTCACTGATGGGTATTTTCCCTGAGCATTATGGCGCCCTGCACAGCGCCCTTGCGGTTTGTTTTACCCTCGGCATGGCGGTGACCCACGCACTGGTGCTGGCGGCACGATTCAAAGGCAATATCCATTACGCCAGCCCGCTTCTGATGCTGCTGAGCCTGTTGGGCCTCGGCTGTGCCATACCGATTTTAGGCTTGGTGGACTGGCCCAAATTTGCGCTGATGATCTGCCCGCCCACACCTGCACAGCCTTGCCTGCTCGATGTGCTTTTGTGGCTGCAGCTGGTACTTGGTATGCTGTGGTGTCTGGTACTCGCGGGGAATATTCGCCGCAAGGTGCGTACCCGCCCCGAATTCTGAGCAGGCTCAAATGACTCTCACGCCAATGGCCACACCCAAAGCGCAGGCGCCGACCGAAAATGCGAGCAAAGGCATACGTTTATGCAAGTTTCTCGCTGACGCAGGCGTGTGTTCCCGCCGGGCAGCATCACGGCTGATTGAAGCAGGCCAGGTGAGCCTTGATGGTGAAACGGCAAGCCACACCACCAGGGTATTACCTGACGCTCAGGTGTGTGTGGATGGAGCCCCCATTAGCCACAGCGCGCCGCGCCAATACTATCTTTTCAACAAACCCATTGGCATGGACTGCCGCCTGCTGCCCAACGATCCCAGCAGCCTGCTGCATTATTTGCAAAGCCGATTTGCGCCACAGCTTCACCTCTACCCCGCTGGCCGGTTGGACAAAGACTCCCGCGGCCTCTTGCTGCTCACCAACGATGGCGAGCTGACCCAGCAGCTGATGCATCCTGATTATCATCATGAAAAGGGCTATCTGGTGACGCTCGATAAACCACCGCTGGCAGCAGACTTAGCCGCCATTGCCGCCGGTCTGGATTACGGTGATGGCCTCACCCGCCCCTGCCGGATTGAGCATCCACCCCATCAAGCCGATGACAAAACACAGCTGCGAATGTGGCTGACTGAGGGCAAGAAGCGGCAAATACGCCACCTGTGGCGGGCACGGGGTTATCTTGTGGTGGATTTATTGCGTCAGTCGATTCAAACCCTGACCCTTGGCAGTCTCGCCGAAGGGGAAATACGGCCCCTGACCCAGGCTGAACTCAGTGCGCTCAAGCAGTCATTGGCCATCAGGCAGCCTTAGAACATACGGGTTAACCACGCTTCAAACCTCAATCCATGTGATTGAAAATTATTGTTTAATTAAATTTCTCCCCATTTTTACCCCTAATTCATGTTCACAAAATACCTGCCGTGGCATAGCTTGGCTCTGGAACAAGTTACCCTGGAGAAAGGACATGAAAACACATTGGATGGTGGCCGGTGCAATGCTCGCGCTTAGTGCAAACCTTTACGCCCATGAAGAACCAATTGAATCCACTTGGTGCGAAGGGGGACGGGTGGTATTACTCGGGAAATTTACCCTGCATGGCAACCAGATAAGTCGCTACGCCGACCATGTTGAGGAAACGGGTGAATGCCCCGGCTCGGGGGATGTGGTCACCAAGAGCTGTGGCCAGTTCGACGACATGTACGCCAAAGCCCGCGGCGCCGCTTCCAACCTGTGCCATCAATTTGTTTACCGCACTGGCAATGGCGATGACGGTACAGTAAGGCCGATTTTCTACGAGCCCGCCAGTTTCAGTAACAAGGACCCCAATCACCATAAACTCTACCGGCTCGAGCAGGGGGTGGTCTTTGCCTGTGGCCTGTGTGAAATGCCAGAGATTGTGGACAGCCGTCAGCTGGAACTGGCCAAATAGTTCCCCTCGGCTCCGGCCTTGCTGTTATCGGGTCGGAGCGATTTTAGCAACGAAAGCTGGCAACGATTGCCTGACTGCGTTACAGCAGTGCCCGGGCATACAGATGTTGATTTACCTTCTCCAATTTGGCACTGAGCTCTGCTGCACGCTCGTCCCCCAGAGCACACTCCGCCAGTACATAGTGACCCGTTCGCAGCACCTCCCGCCATCTGGGATTACGTGGCATGGTGCGGATAGACAAATAACGATCCAAAGAGCGGGTTCTGAGTCTCCCTTCGTCGATGGACACCCGCCAGATCCCGCTCTGTTCGGCCAGCTCTATTCGGCTTTGTCTGCTCGATTGCTCCCAGGCATCGACGGAAAAGATCATCAAGTCCACCAACAACTGATGAAATTCCGTTTCACTGAGTAGCGCCGCTTGGTGGCAAGCGGGTTGCTCTCCTGCTCGCATCAGATGGATAACGGTAATGGGCTCGCCGCTGGCGATGCTGGAAACCTCCAACTGACACAACATCTGACCCGAGGCCGTATTTACCTGCACATCGCGGATCAGCAGATTTTCAAACTCGGCGCCATCACTGAGACTTGCCCAAAAGTTATCGTTCCGTCTCGGAATTAGCGCATCGAGCTGCATATTGTCGGTTTCACTGCCCTGATACCCAAGCAAGTTCAGGCTCGCTTGGTTGGCAAAAATGAGCCTGTCTTTATTGTCGGCCACCAGCATGGCCTGATTCAGTTTGCCGAAGGCACTACGCAGCGACTCCAGCGAGACTCCCAGCTCTGCCACCCGAGCACGGTGAACATCGACCTGAGTCTGCATCACCTGACGCTCCGCCAGCCTTGCCCTATGCAAACGCCTGATAACTACTGCGGCCACCAGCACCAGCAATACCAGCCCGCCAAGCAACAAACCTAGCTGGAAATTGCGCCTGCTTATCTGCAACGCCGAAATTTGGTTGTCCTTTTGCAGCATGTCCAGCGCCTGTTGTTGCTGCTCATACTCGAATTTGGTGCGGATCTCCGCCAGAGTTTGGTCATATTGCTTCTGATGCTGTTCACTGTCATAGGCGAACTTGGCTTTCAGATACTGATTTGCCAATTGCCAGCGTTGATAGCGCTCAGCATTGTCTACCAGAGCATCATAAAAGCGCGATGTCACCAGGGGATCGGCAGACTCCAGTGCCCGGTTAAGCCCGCTGGAGAGCATGGCGTCAGACTGCTGAAACTGTCCCTGCAAACTGAGCAGCCTGCCCATGGCCAGATTCAGCAGTATGCTTTGGGCCGTTTGCCCTAATTCAGTTTCCAGTTGATTGGCCTTCTCGATAATCTGCGCCGCCTGCGGGGTTTGCCCCAGGGAAAATTGCCCATCGGCCAGCAGCAACAGCACTCTGAGCATGGCGGTTTTGTCCGCCACGGACTCGAAGTAGCTCAAGCTGCGTTGCAGCACCTCGGCGGCCTGATGATGCCTATTTTGATGGGCCAGCACCCTGGCAATGTTCTCCTGATTATGGGCCAGGCGATCAAGCTGGCCCGCCTGTTGGTATAGCTCAGCCGCCTGCAAAAAATAGATTTCGGCCCGGGGCCAGTCGGCCATCTTCAGGTAGACGTTGCCAAGGTTATTGAGCGTTACGGCAATACTCACATTTTGGCCTGTTTGCTGAGCCTCATCCTGAAGCAGGCGCTTTTTGCCCGCCAGACTTTGCTCAAACGCCGAGATAGCATCTGCAAACTGGCCCATTGCCATATGTGCCGTTCCCAGATCGCTCAGCGATATGGCCAACTGCTGCGGGCTCTGTGCCGACTCGTAGGCGCGGGTGAATTGCCCCAGAGCAGCCGGGTACTTGCCCTGACGATAAGCGAGAATGCCACTGCGGCGCAGGTAGTTGAATGTCTGCTCCGGAGGGAACTCGCGCTGTTTCAGGGATATTGCCAACTGGGCATCCCAGCGGCTGGCCGCGTCCAAATCGCTCTGTTTGATATAGAGCGCTATCAGATGGGTGCCAGCTTCAAACTCGGTGACGCCCATTCCCTGAGTCTTGGCGATCAAGGTCTCACAATCCAGGATCCGCTCGGGTACATCTGCCGACTCGGTAAAACACAAAGGCTCTGCCGCCATCGAAGGGGTCATATATAAAAATATCAGGGAGATAAGCAGTCGGCGAAACATGAAAAAGGGTGTCCGGGCTAAGATACATTAGGTTTTACTGTATCATCGCCCGCCACCCGGGATAAGTGCTATCACATTGACATTAACAGCCTCAGCGACAGTTCTGACTATTTACGTTCAGCGTCAGTTTTACGGTTCCAATACTCGGATATGGCATCGAGGCCCGGCAAGGGTTTTACCGGCACATCACCACCTGGCTCAGCGATTTCAAGTTCAACATGTTCGGTCATCGGTGGGATGGTATAGCACTTGTCCATTCGGAATTTGATGCCCTGACTGGTGAAGTAATAACCCGGCCCCACCATGTTGGTGAAAGTGTAAGGCGCATAGTGGGTCACCCTTACCTGCCCCGAGCCCGGCACGCTATAACCGCCGAATCCACCACCACCGCCGACAAAGTTTTGCGAGTAGTTATAGGTTGCTGTGGCGGCAATATAGTATTCGGGATCCGCCACCCCAGCGGGCACTGTGCCACTGTAGTTGGCCAGAATTTGTGATTCACTCCAACTGACATCCGCTATCTGCACTATGGTGCCGCGATAACACCAGGGCACCGCCTGAGCCAGACTGCTTAATGACATTGCGACCAACAGCGCGCCTATCTTGATATGTCCGTTTTTCATTGTTGTTTCTCCAAAGCAAGTTTGATTGATTGCCAAACCACTATGGGAAACGCCAGCAACGAATACGACCAAATTCACGGGCAAAATCGGGAAATTGCCCGAAATTTACCCGGAAATTCTTAAACACTACAAAATGACGTTAAGGTAAAAAAACGGGGCCAATCGGCCCCGTTTTGATTCAGTCAGTAAGCAGACTGTTATTCAACAATATCCATCTCGGCCAGCAGGTTGTCTGCCTTGTCGAGGTACTTCATCACCCACAGCATGTAACGGCTGTCGACGTGGATGGAGCGGTTGATGTTGTCGTCGTAGTTCCAGTCGCCGATGATGCTCTCGTACACTCCATCAAACAGCAGACCCACCAGTTCGGCGCGGCCGTTCAGGGTTGGCGAACCAGAGTTACCACCAGTGGTATCCACGGTAGACAGGAAGTTCACAGGTACAGAGTCGATGTCTTTAACGTAGAAATCACCGTACTGCTTGGCCTTGATCAGCTCCAGCTGCGCCTTGGGGGCATCAAACGGATCAACACCTGTGTCTTTCTGGGTGATACCTTCCAAACGGGTGAAAGGCACAGCGTACAGACCATCCTTTGGTGAATAGCCTTTCACGTTACCGTAGGTCACACGCAGGCTGGAGTTGGCGTCGGCATAAACCGGCTTACCCTGCTCGTTGTTGTAGGCGATGATGGCTTCCATGTAGGCAGGACGCACCTTCATCAGCTCACCGGCCAGCTCTTTGTCGGCCTTTTCACGGGCCATAGAGGCGTCGAAGGTGGCAACGGCCAGTTGGATGAATGGGTCTTTGCTGGCTTTAAAGTCGGCCACAGACTTGTCCATCCACGCCATGCGCACGTCTTTATTGCCGATTTCGGTCTTGGCGTACATCTTGTCGAGCTGCTTCTTGAGCTTCTTCTCGTCAAACTTCTTGCCAATACCAAAGTAGGCATCGATGTCGGCGCGGCGCTTGTCGGCTGGCAGCGCAGCATAACGGGTCAGCATTTCAAACAGAACAGCCTTGTCCACTTCGGCGTCGTAGCGGCGATCGATACGCTCAAGACCGGCCTTGAAGCGGGTCATGTCGCGATCCTGGAAGCCAGGCTCACGCTCCATGTCAGGCAGTTGCTTTTCATGGGCCAGACGATACAGACGCTTGGCAGTGCTCATTGGGGTGGAGTAACCCATGTAACCCAGGATCAGATCCAGTTCCTGATCTTTGTTGCTTTCGCTCACCAGACGCTCGAGGTCTGCCAAAGTCTGACCATACTTGGCCTGACGCTTGGCATCGGCCTTGATCCAGGCTGCCAGCTCAGCTTCGCGGGCTTTGCGGTCTTCCAGCATGGTGGACTTGCCGTAGAACTCAATCATAGAGGCGAAGTTCTTGGCAT
Organism: Shewanella zhuhaiensis; assembly: GCF_022484835.1. Classification (NCBI taxonomy): domain Bacteria; kingdom Pseudomonadati; phylum Pseudomonadota; class Gammaproteobacteria; order Alteromonadales; family Shewanellaceae; genus Shewanella; species Shewanella zhuhaiensis. Next base: position 125,124 of record NZ_JAKUDL010000003.1, on the reverse strand, counting down.
AGTTGGCGAGGCTTGCGAGCGTGCTTTCGTACTTGATACGGGCATCGCTGCCTTCGGGCGCGGTTTCTTTGATGAGGTCAATAATGCGCTCACGCAGCTCGCGGCTGGCGGGGTAGTTCCAGGTAAACTGGTTTTCGACTTCAGAGGCGGTGCGGTAGCGGTTGGTGCGGCCAGGGTAGCCGGTTACCATCACAAAATCGCCATCCTTCACGCCCTTGGCAGAGACTTTCAGGAAGCTCTTTGGCTCGTAAGGTACGTTGTCTTTGGAAAAGTCAGCTGGCTTGCCGTCTTTGCCCACATAGGCGCGGTAGAAAGAGTAATCGCCGGTGTGACGTGGCCACATCCAGTTATCGATATCACCGCCGTATTTGCCCACGCTGGCCGCTGGGTTGTGCACCAGACGCACGTCGCGGATTTCCATCTGCTTGATGAGGTAATACTCGAGGCCGCCATGGAAGCTGTAAACGCTGCAGCGATAGCCGTCTTCTTTTTCACACTCGGCCACCATGGCCTTTTCTTTGGCTTCTACGCCCTTGTAGAAGGCATCGCCCTTGAGAGACTCAAGGCCGGCCTTGATGTCGGCGGTCACGTCGGTTACTGACTCGGTCACGTACACACGTGAGCCGGGGGCTGCAGGCAGTTCTTCATCGAAGCTCTTGGCCAAAAAGCCATCCGCCAGCAGGTTTTTCTCGGCGGTGGAGTTGTACTGGATTGAGCCATAGGCACAGTGGTGGTTAGTCACTACCAGGCCCTTTGGCGACACAAATGACGCAGTACAGCCACCCAGGCTAATTACGGCATTCATGGGAAATTCGGTCAGTTTGGAGATGGACTCGGGGTTGATTTCCAGGCCCTTGGCTTTCAGCGTTTTTGCCAGCGCAGGCAACTGATGAGGTTGCCACATACCTTCATCTGCCTGGGCGCCAAAGGCGGCCGCGATGGCAGCGGTCAGTAACCATTTTTTCATTGTTTTATTCCGTTGTGAGTTGTTATCGATCGCATTGCTGCGCCCATAAAAAAAGCCGGGCACGAAGACCCGACTTTATCATATGGCCCAAGCCTGTTACAGCTTGGAAAAATCCGTTTACAAATCCGCTGTTACGGCTCCGGTTTACAGGGCAACGTAAAGCTGGGCAGCGATAATGGCAAGGCCTGCCACACCCACCAGCCCCAGCGCCAGATTGCCACCGCGCACCTGATAGCCTTCGGCGCCTTCACTGCGCTGTTTCATTGCCATGGCAATCGGCAGGAAGATAATCATAAACACCAGCGGAATGGCGGCAAAGCCCAGAACCGCCACAAAGCCTTCGGGCACATACAGGGCGCACAGCACCGGCGGCACAAAGGTAATCAGCCAGGTTTGCAGGCGACCAGCCATGCCGGTTTTGGCACGGGTCAGCTCGGCCAAAAAGTCGAACAGGCTCATGGTTACGCCAAGGAAGGAGGTGATAAGCGCAAGGTCGGCAAACACAGACACACACTTGCCCACCAGCGGCTGGGCTGCAATGTCCTGCAAAGCGCCAATCAGTTTTGGCAGGGCGCCGCCAAAGCCTTCAATGGTATCGCCGCCCACGGTGCCCAAGGTCACCAGCAGCCACAGGATGTAACACACCAGCGGGATAGTGGAGCCAATCAGCAGAACCTTGCGCAGGTTCACCGCATCGCCATCAAGGTAACGCACCAGAGTTGCGATACACACATGGAAACCAAAGGAGGTAAAGACCACAGGGATGGCCGCCATCCAGGCGTTACCCGAGGCTTTTTGAACCGCATCGGCGGCAATAGTCGCGCTGTCTACTTCCGGCAGCAGGAATCCGACCACCAGCACCAAAAGTGCCACCATCAGGGTAAACAGCAGCCTTGAGAGCTTATCTACCCAGCCCACACCCAGGGCGGCAATGCTGCCCAGTGCCAGGGTAAACACCAACACCGCCAGCTGGTTATCCAGGGCGATATCAAACATGGTTTCAAATCGCAGCACCAACAACGATGAACCGCCGGTGAGGTAAGCGGCGGTCAGGGCAAACAGCAGGCTCAAAAACGACGCACCCTGAATAATCTGGCCCTTCTTGCCCAGGGTCTTGCCTGTGATGGCATGTACGTTGTCGCCCACGCCACTGCGCAGGTTAATTTCGAGCATCAGCAGAGAGGTATATGCGGAGATGGCCCACACGCCAATCAGCAGCACAAGTGCCGGGATCACCCCGAGGGCGGCGGTGGCCAGAGGCAACGCCAGCATGCCGGCACCAATGGCGGTACCCGCCACAATGGCGATAGAGCCTAGTATTTTCAAATTCACGGAACTGTCCTGTTCAAGTCTTGAATAGCAATTGTTGTTATTGGGAAGCGCGAGGACTTGTCCGCAACTTCCTTAAGGTCTGAGCCTGTTTTCAGTACTGCCGAAGGCCTTCGCAGTGAAGACACCTATCCCCATCAGCTTTGTCGGGCTTTCTCAATAAAAAACGACTGCAGCCGACATTAACAGAGGCGCCAAGGCACGGCAAGCGCGGCACCTGAGGCTGGGAGCGAGCTCTACAAGGGCGTTACAGCGCCATCACATGGGATAAAGAATGTAACAGTGCAGCGGCAGATAGCAGCCGCGACTTGTCAGCCGCCGCATCGAATGTATAATGGCCACCTCGCTTTCGGGGGAGTAGCCAGCCCAGGCAACTAACGGCTTGGGAGTAAACATCAACATACTTGGCCTCATGCCATGGTGTTTACGATAAATCAGTGATTTATCCGGCAAGACCTGAGTACGACGAGCCACAACTATACTATTTCGGGGTGGCGGGCTGGTCGTGCTTGTTGGTTTGCCACCCCTGGAACGCATCATGTTAGAAGCCTTTACCGCCTCCACGTTAACCGTGGCCATCGCCGAAATCGGTGATAAAACCCAACTGCTTGCCCTGCTGCTGGCTGCCCGCTTCAAAAACAAGACCGCCATTATCCTTGGCATTTTTATTGCGACCCTCGCAAACCATTTTGCAGCCGCCTGGCTTGGCCAATGGGCATCGGGGCTAATCAGTCCTGAGCTGGCACGCTATCTGGTGGCGGGCAGTTTCTTTGCCATCGCCCTGTGGGTGCTGGTGCCCGATAAAGTGGAAGCCGAAGAAAGTGCGCTCTATCGCTTCGGCCCCTTCCTGGCGACCCTGGTGCTGTTTTTTATTGCCGAAATCGGTGACAAGACTCAGGTAGCCACAGTCGTGCTGTCGGCACGTTACGATGACTTGTGGATGGTGGTGATGGGCACCACAGTGGGCATGCTGCTCGCCAACGTGCCTGTAGTGATTGCCGGCCATTTCAGCGCCGACAAGCTGCCGATGACCTGGATCCACCGCGGCACGGCTGTGCTCTTTGCCGTGATGGGCGTAGCCACGTTGATGTGGCACTGAGTCGGGACTGAATACGAAAAAGGGAAGCCATGGCTTCCCTTTTTGTTCTCAAGCCTGATTGTGCGGCTTAGAGCGCGGCGCGAATACGCTGGCCGTAGTCGGCATCCGCCTGGTCGAAGTGCGCCAACATCCGCTGCTGCACTTCTGTTGTTACCTGGCGCAGGGTCGAGGCGATGGTCTCGGCGAGGCGATTCTTCTCCCCTTCACTGAACAGGCGGTACAGGTTACCGGCCTGGGTGTAGTCGTCCTTGCCGTAACGGCTGTAGCGGGCGGCTTCACCTTCGAGACGCAGCGGCGGCTCAACAAAGTGGCTGGCATCCGCCAGGGCACCGGTTGCCGTGCTTGGGCCATAGTTGGCGCTGGCATCACCACCGGTCTGGGTCTGCTGACCTGTGCTCTGGTGACCATTGCCCTGATGGAACGGGCACTGGGTACCGGCCATGGCGCCACCACGCTGGTGATGATTGGCCACAGTGGCATGTGGGCAGTTTACCGGCAGCTGGTTGTAGTTGGCACCGATGCGATAGCGCTGGGCGTCGGCATAGGCAAACAAACGGGCCTGCAGCATCTTGTCCGGCGAGGCGCCCACACCCGGCACCAGGTTGCTGGGGGCCAGCGCCGCCTGCTCTACTTCGGCAAAGTAGTTCTGTGGCATGCGGTTAAGCTCCAGTACCCCAATTTCAATCAGTGGGTAGTCCTTGTGTGGCCATACCTTGGTCAAATCGAACGGGTCGATATGATAGGTGTTGGCATCAGCTTCCGGCATGATCTGCACATTCACGGTCCAGCGCGGGAAGTTGCCATCCATGATAGCCACCATCAGATCCCGCTGAGAGGAATCCGGATCTATACCCTTGAGCTTATCGGCCTGTTCATTGGTCAGGTTCACCACACCCTGCTGGGACTTGAAGTGGAACTTGACCCAGAAACGCTCGCCCTTGGCATTCCACAGGCTGAAGGTGTGGGAGCCATAGCCGTGCATCTGACGATAGTTGGCCGGAATACCACGGTCAGACATCAGTATGGTCACCTGATGCAACGCCTCAGGATTCAGCGACCAGAAGTCCCACATGGCCTGAGGATCTTTGAGGTTAGTCTGAGGGTTACGCTTCTGGGTGTGGATAAAGTCCGGGAACTTGATGCCATCACGCAGGAAGAATGTTGGGGTGTTATTACCCACCACATCGTGGTTACCCTGCCTGGTGTAGAAGCGCACTGCAAAACCACGCGGGTCGCGCTCGGCATCGGCAGAACCCATTTCACCGCCCACGGTGGAGAAACGCACGAAGGTTTCGCTCACTTTGCCTTCGCCGATGAAGTGGTCGGCAATGGTGTACTCAGACAGGTCGCGGGTCAGGGTGAAGGTGCCGTAGGCGCCTGTGCCCTTGGCGTGCACAACCCGCTCAGGGATGCGCTCGCGGTTAAAGTGCGCAAGCTTTTCAATCAGTTGCCAGTCTTGCAGCAATACAGGGCCGCGGCTGCCGGCAGTCAGGGAATTCTGGTCATCGGCGATAGGAGCGCCGTTCTGGCTGGTGATATAGTGACTCATCTGCATTTCCTCTTATTTATCCGTTGATTTCGTTGACTGCCCGGCGTACCAGGCTTCTATCAGGTCATAAAGGGTGGCCATCTTGCCTCCTGTGTGCTGCGACCTTGTCGATGAGGAAAGACTACGCCAATCGAAAACTTAGATAAAACGATTAAATCAGATGATTGCAATCTATCATTTCGATGAAATGAATAATTTTTAATCGGCAAAACAAAAACGCGGCCTGGGCCGCGTGTTTGCTGGGGAGAGCTTAGTTACTGTCTGGCTCGCGATAAAGCTTCACCAAATAGTAAGCATCAATCAATACGATAAAGAAATTCACCAGCGCCACAGGCAAGGCGTCGATGGCGAGGCCATAGGCCACAAACAGCGCGGCGCCAATCAGGTTCCACCAGCGCAGTTTTTTAATGTTGGCCATCATCAGGGAAATGGCCACCACCACAGAGGCCAGATAGCCCACCCATTCCCAGATTGTTGCTGTGTCCATCGTTAATCCCTCAAGGCTGCGGTGACGACGATTTGTGATACTGACAGTCTAGTTCAGCGCTCAACAACCGCCGCCGTCATACGTGAAATACAGGTGAGTTCACCGGCGCCGTTATGCACCAGCACCTCCCACACAGAGCTGCGTTTACCCAGATGCACCGGCCTGGCAGTGGCGGTAAGCACACCGTTACGGGCGGCGCGCAGGTGGTTGGCGTTAATCTCCTGCCCCACGCAGTAAAACTTTTCAAAATCCACCACGAAATTGGCGGCATAACTGGCCACTGTCTCGGCCAGTACCACATTGGCACCGCCATGAACTATGCCGAGCGGATTGTGCACCGCCGGAGTAGCTGGCATGGTCGCCTTCATATAATCGTCGCCGATTTCGCTGATTTGGATCCCTAGGGTCTTCATCAGGGTGCCACGGCCATGCATGCCTTCGTCCATTTTGGCGCAATCTTCCAGGGTGACGGGCCTGAACCAAATACTCATTCGTTGTTCCCCAACATATGGATTATTGCGCCAGTGTACTTGCCACTGTGCCACAGGTAAACCGGCGGCCACGTCCTCCCGTGGTATGAAAAGCGCTTGAAACTGGAAAGAAAAAGGGGATGCAAGCATCCCCTTTTTATGTACCCGGCTAGCCTGAGGGCCCCCGGGTTTCAGCTCTTAGCGCACCCGACGGCGGCCCAGACCCACCAGGGTCAACAGTGCCAGCATCAGACCACCAATCGCGCCACCATCATCCTTCTTATCGGGATAGCTCAGGGCCACAATCACAGGGTCGTGATCGGACGCTGAGAAGGCGTTTTCGGATTTCTCCAGGCTACCGGTGAACTTCTTGCCGTATTCAAACAGGTTGGATTCCACCGCGTTGATGTGCCAGTCCTCGATATCCACCACCCGCTTGGCCAGGCTGTCGTTGCCCAGGGCATGGTCGAGGTTACCCAGCTCACCGTTGTAGCTGTAAGAGTAGGTATCGGCGCCATGTACCTGAGTATTCAGGTTAATCAGGCCGTAGCCCTTCTCAATCACTGAGCCTTCCTGCTCGAAGGTTTTGCCTGCCAGCGTAGTGTAGCTGGCGGTTTTCACCGCACGTTCGGACTTGGCGGCATCGTAATCGGTCAGCACCCGCACCGGATCTTCCATGCCGTAAGCGTTCAAGTCGCCAATCACCAGCAGATCGCCTTCGATGTCTTTTACCGCTTCGCCAATCACCTTGGCCGCAGATACGCGGAAGGCATTACACTTGCCCTGCAGATCGGCCGGATCGCGTTTTTCATCAAAGTTTACCCAATCTTCAAGACAGCCAGAGCCCTTGGACTTGAGGTGGTTAACCACCACGGTCAGCTTGTCTTCTTTCACCTTGAAGGTTTGACCCAGACTGTGACGCTGGTACTTGTCCTGCGCCGGGCTGGTTTCAACTGTACCCTTGTTGTCGCGGCTGGCCACGCCTTCCGGCGCATGCTGCTCAGGGGTTTCAATTACGAAGGCAGCACTTTCCGGGGTCACCTTGGCCGCGCGGTACAACATACCCACCGTAATGGCATCGTTACCGAAGTATTTGCCGTCGGTCTTGTCGGCGTCGGCAATTTCCACAAAGCTGTAGGCGTTGTCGGCCGTTTGCTCGGCGTTCAGGGCATTCAGCAGATCCTGAATCGCACTCTTCTCACCAAAGCCGTTGTTGGCAATTTCCATCAGGCCAACAATGTCGGCATTCATGGCGGTGATGGCATTCACAATTTTGGTGCGCTGCAGAAGCATTTCTTCTTCAGTGAGGGCGCCGCGGTTGGAGCCGGTTGGGTTGGCATCGCCGCCCACCACATCGTTGAAGAAGTTCAGCACGTTAAAGCTGGCTACACGGATATCGCCTTTCTCGGCCACAACCGGGGCCTCGGTGCGATCCATACCACGGACGATGTCGGCCGGAGTAATGGTGTTGGTGGTTACCAGGCGGTATTCGTTGTAGCTGTAGCTCACCATGCCTTCGAGGCCCTTGAGCTCATCGCCCACGCGGATATAACCGGTTTCTGCGTTAAAGTCAGGCAGGAAGGGCACTACGCCATCGGCGGCCTTGAAGTCAGACTCAACAAACAGCTCGTTGCCACGGTTTTGCTTCTCAAGGGCAATGGCTTCTTCGCTGAGGGCCGGATGCACCTGAGTGGGCTTCATCAGCGGCGCCTTGTGGGACAGCATCAGGTTGTTGCGACGACCGGCATAGTCGTAGCTGAAGGTACGGCTGACTTTCATCTCGCTGCCGGCATCCAGCACTATCTTCATGCCTTCGAAGCGCTCCAGCGCCTGCTCCAGGGTCTCGCCTTCGGTCACCGCAAAGGGCACAGCGCCGGGCACCTCGCCCTTGGCCCCCACTTCAAACTTCTTGTCGGCCTTAATATCGATTTGGGTCAGGCCGTAATACTCTTTTACCTTACCCTGAACGCAGACTTCGACGCCGGGCTGAATGGCTTCAGGGGCGGCTTCGCCGAGGAACACAAAGATACCGTCGGAGGTCAGCGGCGAGTTGTCGCCTTTAACATCCTGCAGATAGAAGCCTTTGGCCAGGCTCTCACCCCGGGCTGACACCACGCCGCGCAGGGTCACTTCTGCTTCGGATTCAAACTTGCCATCGGGTACCAGCGGGCTCTTGTCGCCGCTGCCCTGAATGTCATAAATAGGCACCAGGGTTGCACCGGCGCAGCTGAACGCAGGCACTTCAGGTGCCAGTGCGCTGTCCAGGCTGCCAAGGCCAGAGAAGGTATCTATGTCAGAGGTGTCCCAATCGGCTTCGTTGAATACAGTCGCGGATTTCAGCGCGCTGCTCTTGCGGGCGATAGTGACGTTCAGGCCCCAATCTTTGGGGGTGGGGATAGCACCTACTACATCCACGATGGCGCCGTCTTTCATCAGGGCCACGGCGTCAGTGCCATTAAAGTACAGATCGCCCGTCATGGCGTCGGTACCGGCCGGCAGGGTAATGGCTGCGCTTGGGTGGGTGATCACCTTGATGCCCTTGGCACCCAGGGTTTGACCATCCAGAGCCACCATGTTGGTGGGAGTGGTGGCGCCATCTTTATAGCGCACCAGGGTGTAACCGGTCAGATCAACGGCCGCATCGCCGCTGTTATAGAGTTCAATCGCCTTGTTGTTGGCACTGCCTTCAACATACTCGGTGATCATCACATCGGCTGACGCTGCCAATGGCATAGCCGCCGCAACTGCCACAGCAATGGCAGTCAGCTTTTTAACATTATCCATATTTTCAACCCCGTTATTTTAATAATGGCGTTATCTTTCGTTAACGCGGGCGGGATTGTTACAGAGTTAAAACTCTAAAAGAAGAGCTTGGATCACAGTTCGGGGAAGGGTCTATTGGGCTGTGTCACACTCAAGACTGAATAAATAGCGAATATGCACAATAACCGGCGGCCGAAGAAGATTGAAAAAATCTTAAGATACAAATACTAAATGAAAAATTTTAGGGTGTTGCATACGCTAATTTGGTGAATAATTCCTGCCAAAATGGATAAAGCCACGCTGGCGAAACCTGATTCAAATGCCGATATTTTGCGCGACAATTTTCCGCACGGTAGACGATAAAATTGCTTTTACAGCAAGGCGTTATCAAAAGTGACCGCGGATAAAAAAAGCGGCCATAAAGGCCGCCTGAAACTTACTGCATGCGTCGGCTCAGTTAAACACCAAGCGGCGACACCTTCGCAGGAGATGACACCGTGGGTGCCCGGTATCATGGTCTCGAAGAGTAAAAGTCGCCCACATACTGTGCCCACTTGGCCACTCCTTGGAAAGCCCGAGGGCCTCAGTTCATACTAAGCTACTAATGCTAAACAGCTAGCCCACCCAGTAACCCTTCGACAAAACCGGCACCATCCGGCTGTTATTGTTAGCTTTTTACAAAGACTCATACCCGTCATACTCGCGATTTTATCTCATCAATTAAATAGGCTTTCTTCCAATTGTGACCTGAGTCTCAACTCCGTAAGTTGGTGCCTGAATTAGGTGCAATGTGCACTGGAGTTTCACGCATCGCAAAGGAGTGTCGAGTGTCTTACACGAAGACGTTGTTCATCAGCACCTCCCTTCTGCTTTGCAGTCTCGGTGTATCGGCCAATGGCCCGGACATCGAGGCCGGCGAATCGCAATCGCTCCCTGTGACTCTGCAAACCCTGTTGGAATCCAACGGCAGAGACAACCTTATCGAGCTGTTTCAGATAGGTGTACAGAATCAAGTTATTGCCGCCCAGTCGGGTGAGCACAACCAACTGATGCTGACACAAATAGGCGTGGGGAATGAAGCGACTGTGACCCAGCTGGGGTTCAACAACGAGGTGGACCTGCTGCAAGCGGGTAATCACAACAGCGCTGAGGTAACCCAGATTGGCGATAACAACCTGGTACAACTCACGCAGTTGGGCAGTGCGAATTTTTCAATACAACAAATCGGCGATGGGGCATCCATAGCCGTGACTCAATATTAACAGGGAGCGTCAAATGAAATCACAAGCAAAGAAATCACTCCTGGCTCTGGCCATCTCTGCCGGTATCGGTCTGTCTGCTCAGGCCATGGCAAGCGATGTGAGTGAGATCGGCGTAAACCAGTCCGGTGAGCGTAACGAAGTGACAGTTGAGCAAACCGGCGTATTGAACGCGGGTGAGTTTGCCCAGATTGGTAATGACAACAAAGGCACCATCACCCAGGACGGCGTGTGGAACGAAGCCTATGTGACTTCTACCGGCAACGAAAACTCAGTCACTGTTGACCAGTCTGAAGATTGGCACATTGCCAGCACCAGCCAGACCGGTGACAACAACGTGGACAACGTGACCCAATCAGGCTTCTTCAACCAGAGCACTGCCGACACCGTGGGTAACGGTAACGGTGTTGATGTGATGCAAGCAGGTGCCCTCAACGAAAGCAACGTGGAACTGACCGGCGACAACAACAGCGCCTGGGTTGATCAGGAAGGCGACAGCAACTACGCCGTATTCCGCGTACAGGGCAACGACAACGACGGTGAAATCACTCAGGTTGGTAACGGCAACCAGGGCGGCCTTATTGCTCTGGACTTCAGTGCCAACGTGGGTAACAACAACGACGTGACCGTGTCTCAGCTGGGTGACAACAACGTTGGTGGTGTGCGTGGCGTAGCCGGTGACAACAACGAAGTGGAAATGGATCAGCAAGGCAACAACAACGTAGCCTTCGTTTATGCCCTGCAAGGCAGCGACAATGATCTGTCCATGGTGCAGGAAGGCGACCGCAACTCTGCCGTGCTGGAATTCACCACAGGTGACAACAACGACGTTGAAATCACTCAAACCGGCACCGAAAACGCCATTGGTGATTCTCTGGTTGCCGTTATCGAAGGTAACGACAACCAAATCGACATCGAACAGGATGGCAACCTCAACACAGCTCAGTTCATTGTTGCCGGTGACGACAACGATGTGGATCTGGAGCAGGAAGGCGACAGCAACTACGCCGAATTCGTAGCCATGGGCAACGACAACACCCTGGATCTGAGCTCAGAAGGTAACAGCAACGAACTGCAAGCCGGTGCCTTTGGTGAAGACAACAGCATCGAAGTTATGCAGGAAGGCGACACCAACTTTGCTTACGTGGTCACTGCCGGTGACGACAACGAAGTTGACGTGACTCAGGAAGGCATGAGCAACGAAGCCATAGTTACCGTTGAAGGCAACAGCAACACTGACGTGGTAGCTGCCCAGACTGGCGACCTGAACGTACTGGATCTGCTGATTTTCGGTGATGAGAACACAGCCGACATCGCTCAAACCGGCAACGGTAACTGGGTTGGTGCCGCTGATGGCAACGGTGCTTTCGCCATCACTGGTGACGGCAACAGCCTGATGATCGCCCAAACTGGTAACGACAACCTGGTAATGGGTTCTCAGACTGGTGCCAACAACGTGATCAACGTAACTCAGGTTGGCAACGAAAACGTTGCTACCGTTATCCAGCACTGATAACAGCCGCGCCCTCCCCGGAGGGCCAATTCCCCGCACCCGCGACGGGAACTGAAAAAGGAGCCATATGGCTCCTTTTTTGTTTGGCGGCATTGCTCATTTATTGGTATCTGCAAGCGCTAAGCCACGCTTTAAGTAAACAAATGAGCGAAGCCGCATCGCGGCTAAAGCCAGATAACAGTTGAAGCCAGATAGCTCTTGAAGAGAGAGCACTGTTGAAGAGAGAGCACTGTTGAAGAGAGAGCACTGTTGAAAAGAGAACACTGTCGAAACGGGATGCCAATCCAATCGCTGAAACGGCCCGCGACGCCAATAAGCCGCAGCCATAAGATGAGGGTTTCAGGCTTTCACATAAACAGACGCTAGCCCAAAACACAAAAAAGGAGCCCCGAGGCTCCTTTTCTGAACTTGTCTGCTGAACGCAATCAGCAGCAGGATAAATCAACTGACCAGGGCAAAGTGGCTCTGGTGGGTCTGGGCCCAGCGCAGCAGCTCAACCCGGTTGCGGGATTGGGTCTTTCTGAAAATCGAGGAAATATGCGCTTTTACTGTGTGTTCGCTGATGCACAGGCGGTCGGCAATTTCCTTATTGCGTGCGCCACTGCCCACCAGCTGAATAATGGTGCGTTCACGGCTGGTGAGTGACTGCAACATGGCCATGGCGTCGGCAGACACTTCGGCATTGTTATCCAGCTTATTCACCAAACGGCGGAACATCTTGCTGATGAGGGGACGGTCGAACCACAGCTCGTCAGCCACCATCTTACGCAGGCCGGTCAGCATGAGATCCATGCGCTGATCGGCAAAGAGTACCCCACGGATCCCCAGCAGCAGCGCCGCTTCCTGATCCAGCGAGTCACGCTCCACCTGATACAAAGCCACAGGTACATGGGGCACCAAGCGACTGGCCAGCAGCGGAATGCCCTTGTTATCGAGCGCCGCCCCTTTTTGGGCAATCAAATAGAAAGCCTGGCTGCCCTTTTCGACATCCAACTCGCCGGGGTGTTTTACGATACGGGTCTTAAGCCCGATGGATTCGGCCAGAATGGCCAGATGACATGGTGCAACCAATTGATGCACAAAAACTAATTCATTCACCGTATTCAAAGTGCTATCTCCCTTTACGTGACCTCGGTAATCAGACTTCCCTGTATGGCTAAAAAACAACCAGACTCTTGAACCGGAAAAACCATTTTGAGGGCTCGCAAGTATAAAACCATAAGTCGTACGTATGAATCAAAATAACAACCTGTTTGAATGATATGCGGTAAAGGTGTTGGAGGGGGTAAGTTGCACTCCTGACGGGCTTTTGCGACCAATGTGAGCTTAAGACTTATTTTTATTAACAAATGTAAACTGAGCAATTTTGCACCCAGATGTCGCCTGCATAATGTATCCCCAGCGGGGTAGTACGACCGGGCTAGCCCTTCTTAATAACCTTCCGCTTTGCCTTATGTGATATTGTTCTGGTTTTTGAATAAACACTTTAGCCATCCAGCCCTCCACACTGTGTAAAAAAAATGCTACTTTGGGCGAGCATTGACAGTCAGCAGACAATTACAACTATTTGGCATTTGAAAGAGGGTATCTACACCATGGCGAAACATTCGCTGGATAAGGATAAGATCAAGTTCCTGCTGCTCGAAGGCGTCCACCAATCTGCGGTAGATGTACTTGAACGGGCGGGCTACACCAATATTGAATATCACAAGGCCTCTCTTGCCGATGATGCGCTGGCCGCATCCATCAAAGATGCCCACTTCGTCGGTATTCGCTCCCGCACCCAGCTCACCGCTGAGGTGCTGAAGAAAGCCGAGAAGCTGGTTGGTGTTGGCTGCTTCTGTATCGGAACCAACCAGGTTGACCTCAAGTCCGCCGAATTGGCCGGTGTCCCTGTATTCAACGCCCCTTTTTCCAATACCCGTTCGGTTGCCGAACTGGTGCTGGGCGAAATCATCATGCTGATGCGCGGCATTCCCCAGCGTAACGCCCTGTGTCACCGCGGCGGCTGGCTCAAGAGCGCCAATGGCAGCGTGGAAGTGCGCGGCAAGACCCTGGGCGTGATTGGCTATGGCCATATCGGCACCCAGCTTGGCATTCTGGCCGAAACCCTCGGCATGCGGGTAAACTTCTTCGATATCGAAGACAAGCTGCCCCTCGGTAACGCTCAGCAGATCCATTCACTGGAAACCCTGCTGGCCACCAGCGATGTGGTGAGCCTGCACGTGCCAGAAACCCCACAAACCAAAGACATGATTGGCCGCACTGAGCTGGCCACCATGAAGAAGGGCAGCTTCCTTATCAATGCCTCCCGCGGTACCGTGGTGGATATTGACGCCCTCAGCGCTGCACTGAAAGAAGAGCACATCGCTGGCGCCGCCATCGACGTGTTCCCGGTCGAACCCAAGTCGAATGACGATATCTTCCAAAGTCCGCTGCGTGGTCTGGATAACGTGATCCTTACCCCACACGTGGGTGGCTCTACCGAAGAAGCCCAGGAAAACATAGGTATCGAAGTGGCCGGCAAACTGGCCAAATACTCCGATAACGGCTCCACAGTGTCGGCGGTGAACTTCCCTGAAGTATCGCTGCCGCTGCACAAGGGCACCTCGCGCCTGCTGCACATCCACCAAAACCGCCCCGGTATTCTTATCAAGATTAACCAGGCGTTTTCCGAGAAAGGCATCAACATCTCGGCCCAGTACCTGCAAACCACGGCCGATATCGGTTACGTGGTAATGGAAGTGGATACCCACCAGGCCGAAGAGGCGCTGGAGCAAATGCGCGCCATCGAAGGCACAATCCGTACCCGTCTGCTGTACTGATTTTTCTGTCAGCCACACAAAAGGTGCCCTGTGGCACCTTTTGTTTTTTGCGCGCCTGAGCCATTCACCCGGCCAGCGCTATCCGCTACAATCCAGAACAACTCGGTTCATTTCAAGGAACAGGCAATGACATTTACCGTCTCACAGGCCACCTGGGCACTGGACAGCGAAAGCCCGGCGCTTACCCTGAGTCTGCTTAATCATCTGGGGCTGGTGTCAGTCACCGGCGAGCAGGGCATCAGTTTTATTCATGGTCAGGTCACCGCCGATGTAACGTCGCTGGAAAAGGGCCACTGGTGCTGGGGTGCCCACTGCGATCCCAAGGGTCGTATGCTGGCAAGCTTTCGCGCCTTTAAACTGGATGACGCCCTGATGCTGCTTGCCCCCCGCAGCGCCATCGAGGTATCACTGCCGCAACTGAAAAAGTATGCGGTATTCAGCAAAGCTGAACTGACTGATTTAAGCCAGGAAATCAGCTTGATTGGCGTTTCCGGCAGCGAAGCCACTGCCTTTGTTGGCAGCTACTTTGGTGACCTGAGCGATGCGGTCAGCTACACCGAAAAAGGCACTGTCATCCGTGATGGCGAGCGCTTTATACTGCTGCTCGACAAAACCCAGGCAAGCGCTCTTATCGATGCCAGCGGTCAGCCACTCTACGGCGCTGGTGTATGGCAGGCGCTGGAAATTCGTGCCGGTTACCCCAATATCGCCGCCAATCACGCCAGCGAATACATTCCGCAAATGTGTAACCTGCAGGCGGTGGGCGGCATCAGCTTCTCCAAGGGCTGCTACATGGGTCAGGAAACCGTGGCCCGCACCAAGTATCGCGGCGGCAACAAGCGTGCCCTTTACATCCTCTTTGGTGAAAGCCAGACGCCGGTGCGCCTCGAAAGCACCCTGGAAATTGCCGTTGAAGGTGGCTATCGCAAAGCCGGTAATATCATCGAAGTGGTCAGCCGTGGCGGCAAGGTACTGATGACGGCTGTGCTCGCCAACGATACGCCGGCCGATGCCGTGCTGCGTCTGGCGGATGATCACGAGGCCGGTTTCCGCTTGCTGCCACTGCCCTATTCTCTTGAAGAAGAATAGTCTTGAGGACGAATAGCCTTGAAGCGAATAGTCTTGAGGACAAATAGTCACTTGAAGATTATTTCCCACAAGTAAGGCACCGCCCAATAAAAAAAGCGCCATAGGCGCTTTTTTTATATCTGAGCCAGTGCAACTGAGCCAGTGCATCTGAGTGGCGAGGCTCAGGTTTCAATATGCTGGTCGCGAATGGCAATCACCTCGGGCAGTATTGTCTTGAAGTGCTCGACCAGCGCCGGGTCAAAGTGCTTACCCGCTTCGGACTCCAGCAGCGCCATGGTGTCCTCAATGGTCCAGGCCTTTTTGTAAGGGCGAATCGATGTCAGCGCATCAAACACATCGGCGATGGCAACGATACGCCCCTCAATGGGGATCTCCTCGCCCTTAAGGCCACGCGGATAACCGGAACCATCCCATTTTTCATGGTGTGTCATCGCAATACGGCGAGACATCTGCAGCAAGGGATCCGGGTGCTCACCGATGATCTCGGCGCCGATTTCGGCGTGCTGCTGCATGATTTTCCATTCATCCGCATCCAGCTTGGCGGGCTTTTTCAGCACTGCATCCGGGGTGCCGATTTTGCCGATATCGTGCATGGGAGCAGCGTTGTAGAGCATTTCACAGAAGGGATCGGGCAGCCCCGCCTGCCGCGACAGCAACCTGGCATAATGGCTCATACGTACCACGTGCAGCCCGGTTTCATTGTCCTTGTATTCGGCGGCGCGGCCCAGGCGACGGATAATCTCGAAACGGGTGCGCTCAAGTTCTTTGGTGCGCTCACGGACCTGCTCTTCCAGCAAGCGTTTCTGATCGTACAGCGCCAGATGATTTTTCACTCGCGCCTTCACAATCGGCGCACTCACCGGCTTGGTGATATAGTCCACCGCCCCCAGCTCAAAACCCTGGGTTTCATCGGCTACCTCGGCCATGGCGGTCACGAAAATCACCGGAATATGGGACGTCATGGGTTCCTGCTTCAAGCGGCGACAAACCTCGTAGCCACTCATGCCGGGCATCATCACATCGAGCAAAATCAAATCCGGCGGCGAACTCTGTGCCACGGCCAGCGCCTTGGGGCCATCAATCGCCACTTTCACCTTGTAGTCCTGCCCCAGGATCCCCACCAGAATGTCGATATTCTCAGGGGTATCATCCACTACCAACACTGTGGCTTTATCGATTGTCACCTCGGTTATCTCCCTTAATTGCCCCGCCTCAGACACTGAGTTCGGTACTGCTGTGTTCCTGTTCCAGTTCCTGAAGCAGCTCACGCACCAGATCGGCGCCATCGTCGAACTGGTAACCCGCCACCATTTCCCGCACCGGCCGCAAACGGCTCCACAGGGTTTGGCTGACCTGCCCGCCGAGGGCGTCCAGCGCCGCAACCGCGCCTGAGTCTGAATCGTCCAGCATGCCAAGCACCTGATGCAGAGTCTCTATCAGCTCCTCATCGCCAAGCATTGGCCCGGCCTCACCGGCGGCGTCGGCATTGCCAGTTACCGATGCCTCGGCCCAGCGCTCAATCGCAACCACTATCGGGGCAAGGACGGCCTCAAGCTCAGCCAATGCTGCTTCGCAGGGCTCTTTATTCATCAGCAGGCTTTCCAGCGACTTGGCCGCCGACACCAAAGGCTCGGCGCTGAGGTTACCGGCAACCCCTTTGAGGGTATGGGCCAGACGCACGGCCTCTTCCTGCTCTCCCGCTGCCAGCGCCTTGCGGATCCGCGCAGGCGCCTTGGCCTGGCTGGAAATAAAGCGCTCCAGAATGCGCCGATACAGGCGCTCTGAGTGCTGCACCAGCTGCAGCCCGCGGTCGATATCCAAATCCTCATGCTCGGGCCAGCTCACCAGCTGCGGCTCCGTGTTTGGCGCCAATGCGGCTTGTGCCACATCGCCGGGGTCGGCATCGGGGCACAGGAATCGCAACAGCGCCTGATACAAGAGCCCCACCTCGATAGGTTTGGCTATATGGTCGTTCATGCCCGCCATCAGACACATTTCCTTATCACCGGCCATGGCATTGGCTGTCATGGCGACCACCGGCAAATCGGCAAGTCCGGGCATTTTTCGCAGTTCACGGGTGGCCTGATAGCCATCCATCACTGGCATCTGGCAATCCATCAGCACGATATCGAAGCGTTGCTGACCGAGTTTTTCCAATGCTATCTGGCCGTTATCGGCAATCGACAACTCAACGCCCACTTGCTCGAGAAACTCGGTGGCCACTTCCTGATTCATCTCGTTGTCTTCCACCAGCAGCACCCGTTTGCCCTTAAGCCCGGCAAGCTGGGTGGCGCTGAGCGGCTCATCGGCACGACGACGCACAGGCTTGGCGCCCTGACGACCCAGCGCCAGCATGATGCCGTCGAGCAGCCGCGAAGCGCTGATGGGCTTGGTGATATAGCCGCTTATGCCCTGTGCTTCCACTTCATCGATAAACCCGGCATTGGCGTGGGCCGACACCATCAGCACCAACGGCGGTTTGGCCAGCTGGCGCATACCGGCGGCGGTTTCCAAACCATCCATCTCCGGCATTTTCCAGTCGACCAGCGCGACTTTGAACTCCCGTTGCTGGCATTTCTCCAACGCTTCCATGCCGCTGCGGGCGGTCTCTACCGCAAAGCCCATGCTTTGCAGCGTGGTGCGCAGAATGTCGCGGGCGGTGCCGTTATCGTCCACCACCAGCACCGGCATGCCTTCCAGTTCCTGCTCCACATTGAGCCTGGCGTTTTGCGCCACCTTCGCGGTGATGGTGAAGAAGAAGGTACTGCCGTTGCCAAACTGACTTTCGACACCAATTTCGCCGCCCATCAGCTCAACCAATTGCTTGCAAATCGCCAGCCCAAGGCCGGTGCCACCATATTTGCGGGTGGTTGAGGTATCTGCCTGGCTGAAGGACTTAAAGAGTTTGGCCTGCTGCTCAGCAGTCAGACCTATGCCGCTGTCGCGCACCGCAAATTTGAGCTGTACTTCATCGCCATCGCGGGCCAGTTCGCTGATAGACAGCATCACCTCGCCCCGTTCGGTGAACTTGATGGCGTTGTTCATCAGATTTATCAGCACCTGACCGAGGCGCAGTGCGTCCCCTTCAAGATGGCGGGGCACATTGGGGGCAACAGAAAACAGCAGCTCCAACTGCTTATCTTCGGCTTTGACCGAGAACATGTCGCCAAGATCTTCCAGAATGGTGTCGAGCTGGAACGGCAGGATCTCAATATCCAGCTTACCGGCTTCAATTTTGGAGAAGTCGAGAATGTCATTGATGATCCCCAGCAGTGACTGGGACGCCCGTTCGATTTTCTCCACATAGTTGCGCTGCTTGCGGTCAAGCTGGGTCTGCAAACACAGCTGCGACATACCGATAATGGCATTCATGGGGGTGCGGATTTCGTGGGACATATTGGCCAGGAAGTCGCTCTTGGCCTGATTGGCGGCATCGGCATCTTCCTTGGCGGCCAGCAGTTCATCTGAGAGCAGCTTAAGACGGGTGATATTGGCAATGCTCATTACCACAGAGCGCTCGTCATCCTCTTCATCAAGCTCGGAGGCAATCACCGCCATCCACATCAGCTCACCGCTGTCGCTTTGCATCCGCCACTCGCCGCTGATACTGCCCACATCACTTTCGGCCAACGCCTGATACAGATTGGTGGCAAGCTCCCGGTCCTCGGGCATCATCAAATCGGCCAGCGCCCGGCGCTTGAGCTGCTCAGCGCTCATACCCAGATCGTTGCTGAACTGGGCATTGCAGTCCTTAATCATGCCGCGATCGTCCAGGTTGACGATACCAATGCCGGCGTTATCAAACAGCGCCCTGAAGTGTGCCTCACTCTTGGCAAGCTCAGTCTCCATCCGCTTGCGGGCACTGATATCCATCAGATAGCCGTTCCACACCAAGCCATCGGCCTGCTTGCTGCCACGGGCTCCGGCCTCGAGCCAGCGCACCTCGCCGGAGGGGAATTGGTAGCGGAACGCCTTGGTCCACTGCATGCCGCCCTTACCTGCCAGAAGTCGGATAAACTCAGGTCGGTCGTCTTCGACAATACGCGTGGCCACCAGCTCAAAATTATCCATAACTTCATTACGATGGAACCCGAGCGTGGCGATAGCGGCGCTGGACAGAAAGGTAAAGCTGCGGTCTTTTTCGCTGCGCCAGGTCAGCTGGTACACGGTACTTGGCACCGACTCGGTAATGGTTTCCAGCCGCTCACGGGACTGCTCAATCCGCTCCTGCGCCAGCTTTTGCCCGGTGACATCGTTGATGGCGCCATCGAACCAAACAGGATTGCCATCGTCATCGTAGCTTGCCTTGCCTTTTTCATGGATCCAGCGAACAGAGCCGTCGCGATGACGGATACGGTACTCCACCTCAAAATTGTGCTGCTCGGCCAGGGCGCCGCCGATCACCTCATCGCAGTGCGCCAGGTCTTCATCGACAATCAGCGAACCGAAGCTGCGCTTTTTGTTCTCGATAAAGTGCCAGGCCGGATAACCGGTGATCTCGGTGATGTTGTCACTGACATATTCCATCACCCACTCATCGGCGATGCGGGTGCGGTACACGGCGCCGGGGATATTGGACACCAGCCCGCGGAAACGGCTTTCGCTTTCGCGGATTTGCTGCTCCACTTGCTGCTGTAAGGTCAGATCCCGCACCGAAGCGGCCACCTGCCGCTGACCGCGATGATCTGCAGGCAACAAACTCAGGCCAATCTGCACCGGGAACTCGCTGCCATCGCGCCGCAGTGCACTCAAGGTCTGGCCATCGGCCATGGGCCTGTCTTTGCCCTGCCTCACAAACTGGCGCCTGTCTTCGGCGTGGGCAGCTCGTTTGGCCTCGGGCATCAGGTTTTCGACATTCAGCCCAAGCATTTCATCGGCACGGTAGCCAAACAGCGCCTGACAGCGACTGTTGCTGAACACCAGATTCCCGGCTTCATCCACAATCAACATGGCCTCGGGGGCGGCCTCAAGCACGGCGCTGGACCAGGCCGCGGCAGAAAACTGCTCGGTCACATCGTTAAACAGCATCTCCACCGAAATAAGCTGACCTTCTTCATCCACAAGCGGCTGCATAAACACATCGAGTCGCCGCAGGCGGCCATCGGCAGCTTCCATTTCCACCTGATGCGGCGGTACATTTTCACCGCCGAGGGCCTGCTCCATGTACTGCCAATTCTGCTCATTCACGGGATTGCTGGAAAACAGCCGCTGATACTTGCGCTTCAGCAGCTGCGGCGACAATCCAAGCACCTTCTCAACCCCTTGGCTGACCTGTTCAATGGCGCCATCAGGCCCCATGGAGCAGTAGAAGGACTTCTCGCTCATGCCTTCAATAAGGCGGGCAAAACGGTTACCCCGGGAATCCAGCAGCGCCTGTTCGCGCTCTTCCAGCGCAACCGCCATCTCATTGAATTTATCGCTTAAGGTGGCAATTTCCCGCACCGCGCCTTCGGGCTTTTCGAGCCGCTTGATAAGGCCTTTGCTGAAACCGACGATACCGGTTTCCAACTGCTCCAGTGGTGCAGTCAGCCGTTTGGCACTGAAATAACTGGTCACCAGCAGCAACAGGGCCAGCAGTGCCAGACTCAAACTCAAGGTGCCAAAGTCGCGGCTCAAAGCCTGAATCAGTTGCTGTTCGGGGGTAATAACCAACACCCGCCAACCCAGCATGGGAATGGCGGCAATACTTGCAAGATAGCCTTTACGGTTCAAATCCTTAAGGGCCACATCCTGCTTGTCGGCCGCCAGAATATGCTTAAGCGCAGCCTCCCCTTCCACGCCTTTGGCGAGCCAATCGGCCAGGGATGCACTGCGGGAAAGGTTATTGTCGGGGTGATAAATCAGCTTGCCGCGATTATCGACCACCAGCAGTTGCTTGGGGTCTACACCTAAGCGGATCGGCATGCTGGAGAGCGCCAGATCCGTGGTCACAACTCCCAACGGCTTGCCATCCTCCCCACTCCCGAAGGGCTGCGAGAAGGTGATCATCAGCGCATCACCGGCGCCATCATCGAAATAAGGGGAAGTCCAGTAACCGTTTGGCGATGCGATGGCCTCACTCCACCAGTCCCAATCGCCATTGGTGTAATCGTAGGATGCAAGGCCGATGTCCTTATTAACCAGCTCCAGATCCTGACGATAGACATAGGGGGCAAACAGCCGCTGGCCGGGCAAAAATTCAGGCCGAAAAGCAATGGCCGAGCCATAAAAACTGCTATTCAGCCGCAGTCGCTCGGCCAACTGGCGATAGAGCGCAGGCGCAGATGCGAGTTCTTCGGGGTTGGCAAGGTTGGTGAGCGAGAAAGCCAGCGCCTGGGTGTCGCGCTGGGCAAGGGTGAGTTCAAACTCTAATCGCTTGGCGGCGAAGTCCGCCTTTTCAGCCAAATCGACAAAAAAGGTCTGTTTGGTTGCCTGATAATCGAGCCAGGCAGTGACCAGCGATACCCCTGTCATAAGCACAATCAGAGGCAGCGCAATTTGCAGCAAGATACGGCTGCGGAACGTCCTGAGTTTGGCGTCCTGCATTGTGACCTCCACTCTTGTCACCGGCGTTGGCCGGTGAAGCGGTCAGGCACACTCTTCCCTACCGTGGGAAGGACAACAGCGACTTTAGCGCTTACTGATACTCAACTGGTTGAACTTTGGTAAAAAAATCAAAGCAAACAATTTAACCATCAGTAATACGGATTAACAAGCCGCCAGGATCACAATCCAAAGAAAGTTGTCAGTCTTGTTTGGATTGCCAAACCTTTTTTCTGATATTCGACTCAGTGTTCAGCCAGTGAATCCAACTGTGACTGCCCGGCCGCATCGGCCTTGCGGCGAAAATACGCCCGGGTATCGCCCACCACCAACAGCCTCAGGCCAATCAGTGCAATCAGGTTTGGCAGTATCATCAGGCCGTTAACTGTATCGGCGATAAGCCAAATCAGCTCCAGCTTTAAAAATACCCCTGAGCCCACCAGCACGATAAAGCAGAATCGGTACAGCCACAGGCTCGCCAAACCATCGCCTGCGCCCCATTTTTCAGCGAGATAACACCAGCAGCGCTCGCCGTAATAGTGCCAGCCAATAATGGTGGTAAAGGCAAAGCAGCTCAGCGCTATCGTCAGCAAATACTGGCCCACCAGAGCGCCTGCGCCACTGGCGAAGGCCGCGCTGGTCATGGCAGCGCCGCTGGCCTCCCCCTGCCACACGCCGGTGAGGATCAGCACAAGGCCTGTCATGGTGCAGATAATCAGGGTATCGAAAAAGGTGCCGGTCATATTCACCAGCCCCTGCTCCACAGGCTCGCGGGTTTTGGCCGCGGCCGCTGCGATAGGCGCGCTGCCAAGGCCCGACTCGTTGGAGAACACCCCGCGAGCAATGCCGGTCTGAATGGCAAGCGCCACAGTGGCCCCGAGGAAACCGCCCCCGGCCGCCACCGGATTGAAGGCACTTTCGAGCACCAACAGCAGCGCCGCCGGCACCTGGTCGATACGCCCAACCAGAATCAGCAGGCAGGCCGCCACATAGCCAAGGGCCATGGCGGGCACCAATGAGGTCGCCACCGCCGCGATGCGTTTTACGCCCCCCAGGGTTACCGCCGCCACCAAAGCGGTAAGCACGGCGCCGCTCACAACCACAGGCACATCCCAGGCAATATTCACCGCATCTGTGATGGCGTTGACCTGGGCAAAGGTGCCAATACCGAAAAAGGCCACCCCCACTCCAAAAACCGCAAACAGGCAGCCAAGCCAGCCAAGCCCCAGACCCTTTTCCATGTAGTACATGGGGCCGCCCGCCATCTGGCCACGGCTGTCCTGGGTGCGAAATTTCACCGCCAGCATGCACTCGGCATACTTGGTGGCCATGCCAAAAAAGGCCGCGATCCACATCCAGAACAGGGCGCCGGGGCCCCCCAGCTTGATGGCGGTCGCGACCCCAACGATATTGCCGGTGCCTATGGTGGCCGACAGCGCCGTGCACAAGGCGGCGAAGGATGACAGCTCGCCCTTGCCCTGTGATGGCCGCATCAACAGTCTGAGCGCCAGCGGCAGGCGAAATACCTGAATGAGTTTGAGCTTAACGGTGAAATAGATACCCGTGCCCACCAGCAGCATCAGGGTTAAAGGCCCCCAGACAATACTGTTAAGGCTCGACATCAAGTCATTGAATTGCATAGATTCCTCTTATATTAAACAACCAAATTAATACAGGAGGAGGAAAAGAAATGATCCCAGATATGGCCCCGGAGCAGGCGCAAAAACGCCGGGCAGAGGCCAAGGTATGGCAAGCATCCTCTCCTCTGTCCTTTTGCCTGAGCGTTTCACCCCACAGGGGCTTTCGCCTTCGGCGCCCGGCGCTTGTCTCGATTTGCACAAATTAAGGTGCGACGAAACAGCCCGGATCTCTCCAGAGGCTCGTCCAGTAGCAGTCCACACCAGGTCAATTCCTGGCACCTGAAAGAGTCCTTCGACATACATCGAAGTTGGCCTCGTCGGTGTGGGGCACGCCCCAACTCTCCTGCTACCTTCATCCGAACGGAACCCGCAGACTGACTGCGGGGGAAGCAAGCTTGCCAGATGCGCCAGGTGCTGGCAAGCCACCGGGCACAGCTGGGCATCAGCCTAATCCATGAAGCGTGATCCCAATCAAGCACTCCCGGCTGCATGCAACCTTTGTTATTAAATTTGGCCGCCGCAACCACCAACACCCGCAATTCAAACCTTTTAATCCAGCCGCTCACAATCAGCCCAAATCGGTTACCGCCACAACAAAATCCTTACCCCGAACTGTGAACTGCCACGCGGTGGAAAATTGGCCCGCCACTAGAATCTGCGCCCCAAACACAACGATTGATTTCTCTCGGATTGAGCCAAATGAAACTGAATAAAGTCACCCTGACACTGGCATTGGTCGCCAGCACCCAACTCACTGCCTGTATGGGCCAAATGGGCCTCTCCAGCATGCTGACCCAGGGTAACCTGTCGGCGGTGGATAACCGCTATGGCCGTGCCGGTCTGTACCTGCTGCTGGCACCGGTTTACGGCCTGACCGCCACTGCAGACCTGTTTATTTTCAACAGTATCGAATTCTGGACTGGCAAAAACCCCATCACAGGCAAGTCTCCGGCCTTGGTGGATATGCCCGCCAAGACCATTCTCAAGGTCAACGACAAGCTGGATAAAGAGCTGACCGATGCACCGCTTAAGGGCGCGCTGGGTGCCAATAACCTGAAAATTCAAGATGCGCAGTTTACCGCCATCGACGACAACACTCTGGCCATGTTGGTGCGCTTCAGCGACGGCAGCGAGCAGACCATGACCGGTAAGCGCAGTGGCGACAAGGTCGACTTTTTTGTCGACAACAGCTTTGTCACCAGCGTGAGCATTGACGAGCTGAGCGCCTACGCCGCCAACCGTTAACTCTCTCTCTGACCAATAAAAAAGGGCGCTGAGCGCCCTTTTTTATTGTCTTGTCATCGTGGCTTGCGCCATCAGCGAATAGCCAGCAGCAGGGCCCCCGGCAGCACAAAGAAGCTGCCCACCACATAGGCCATGGCCGCGCCCTTGTTGCGGGCACTGGCACGGGCCAGCGCCTCGGCGCAGTGCACCGGAATATCACGCAGCAGCGGCAGGCCGTAAATCAGCAGCACCGCAAACACGTTAAACAGCACATGCACCAGGGCAACCGTCAGCGCCGCCTCTGCCGCACTGCCTGAAATGGCGGTAGCCGCCAGCAGCGCCGTAATGGTGGTGCCAATATTGGCGCCCAGGGTAAAGGGATAAATCTGCCTGGTGCTGAACACGCCGCTGCCGGCCAAAGGCACCATCAGACTGGTGGTGGTGGACGATGACTGCACCATCACTGTTACCGCGGTGCCCGACAAAATGCCCGCCACCGGGCCCTTGCCGATGGCACCGTGAAGCATGGCTTTGGCCTTGCCCACCATCACCTGCTTGAGCAGTTTGCCAAGGAAGGTCACCGCGAACAAAATCAGCCCAATACCCAGCACTATCATGGCGATACCGGCCCATTTGCCATCCAGAACCGAGGTGATTTGCTTAATCACATCCAGCGCGGGCGCGGTCAGGCTCTTCATGAAGTTGTAATCCTTCATCGAGAGATTGGCGTCCATGGTAAAGAGATCCGCCAGATAACGGGCGGCCTTTTCCAGCACCCCGAAGGCGACTTCCAATGGCAGGAAAATCAGCACCGCCATCAGGTTAAAGAAGTCGTGCACTGTGGAGGCGGCGAAAGCACGCTGGAATTCTTCTTTCGAGCGAATATGGCCCACCGACACCAGGGTATTGGTGATGGTGGTGCCTATGTTGGCACCCATCACCATGGGAATGGCCACCGACAACGGCAAACCACCGGCCACCAGCCCCACAATCACAGAGGTCACAGTGGAGGAGCTTTGCACCAGAGCGGTGGCAAACACCCCCAACAGTAGCGCCACCAGCGGGTTATCGGCAAAAGCGAAGATGGCTTTTGCCCCTTCACTGCCGCCAGACACCAGCTTGAAGCCATCGCCGACTGCACCTACAGCCACCAATACAAGGTAAATCAGGGCAGTGATGGCAATCCATTTCATCACCTTGGTTTGGGTTGAAACACGCTCAGCGGTTTGGCTCATGGCTTTCTCTTGGATTAGGGAAGGTGCGAACAAATCGTCGCACCTTCCTTATGGGAAGTTGCGGCGCATTTAAGCAAAGCTTTATGACAGAAATATGTCAGTAAAAAGACAGCCAAATACGCCGAAAATCACACCCCAAAGGGCAAAACCGCGCACTATAAACACCAAGTTATAAATCATCATTAAAATTTCATGTTCGGGGCAACGAAGCGCATCTCCAGCAGCAAAATCCACGGCGGCTGGCCGTAAAAGTCCCCTGAATTCCCATCAAACGGCCCACTGAAAGGCACAAATAGCTTTACTTCGTACGGATTAAAAGCTGTGCAAGTTTCACACTTTTGTCGTATCACTAAAGGAGCGATAGCAAAAAGAGGCGCCACCTTGGCCAAGGCAATCATGCAACCCAGACACAAGCGCGCAGGCTTCACCCTGATTGAACTGGTGGTGGTGATCATCATCCTTGGTATCCTGGCCGTCACTGCGGCGCCCAAGTTTCTAAACCTGCAAAAAGATGCCAGAGTGGCGGCACTGCAAGGTGCCCAAGCCTCGTTCGACACGGCCCGAAAACTGGTGTTTACCAAGGCGCTGCTGCAGGGGCAGCAAGCCGTAGATTCGGCGGTGGTCAACATAGATACCGACGGCGATGGCGTGAACGACCTGGCCGGCTACTTTGGCCTTATCAAATTTGTTATCGCGGCGCGGGAATACGCCGGACTCGATGGCGACATCACCCTGAGAAAACACTACGGCGGCTCGGCCGCCGGTCTGCCTTACTTCCTGATTTACTTTGCCGACACCCCGGCCTCCTTGGCCAATCAGTGCTTTGTCGAAGTCTATTATCCGGCGGCCGCCGGTGGTCAGGTCAGCTATAACCTGGTCGATGACGACTGCTGATGCCGCATTAAAGCCCCAATATCCGCAGCAATCACTGATCTTTTCCGCTTGTTTTAGCGTAGTTTTTCATACTGTCACGGGTTATCCTTCGGCAAGCACTGGCTGGCGAAAGCCAAGCGGAAGCGGCCGAACAGGGAGAAGTAATGACGCCGATAGTAGCCATGCAGGCGATAAGCAAAAGTTTTCAGGATGGCGCCGAGCGCCATCGGGTGCTGGATAATCTCACGCTGGAAATCCACCCCGGCGAAACCGTGGCCCTCACAGGCCCAAGCGGCAGCGGCAAGAGCACCCTGCTGAACCTGATTGCCGGTTTCGACAGTCCCGACGAAGGCCAGATAAAGCTCCTTGGCAAGGCTGCCAACGCATTCAGCGCCAACGACTGGGACAGCTTTCGCCGCCGCGAGCTAGGGATGGTGTTTCAGCAATTCAACCTGCTTGAACCTTTGAATGTTCGGGCCAATATCCACTTCCCCCTCGCCCTCAATCGCAAACCCTGGGATGACTGGTGCAACAACCTCACACAGCGCTTGGGGCTGACCGAGCTGTTAGCCCGCCCGGTGGACAGCCTCTCAGGCGGTCAGCAGCAAAGGGTGGCCATTGCCCGTGCGCTCGCTCAGCGCCCGCCACTGCTGCTTGCCGATGAGCCCACAGGCAACCTCGATGAACACTCGGGCGATGAAGTGATGGCACTGCTCACCAGCCTCGCACGCCAGAGTAACACCGCCATCCTGATGGTGACCCACAGCGAGCGCTGCGCGGCCTTTATGCAAAGGCGCTGGCACCTCTGCGCCGGCCAGATTGCCGAGAGCCGCACCGAGACTGCCAAGAGCAACACAGCAAGCCCGCTTGCTACGCCTGCCGCGCTGGGTCAGACAGTTAAATCAAGCCAGAGTCTCAGCTGAATATGGATGGGCAACATCGACTAACCACCAACCATGGCCTGTGGCTGAGCCTTAAGGTCTTTGTGGGTCATTACCGCCGCGCGCCGCTGCAGGCAGGGGCGATTTTGCTCGGCATTATCCTGTCGGTGGTGCTGCTCACGGCGGTGAAAAGCATTAATGAAAATGCCAGGGCAAGCTACCGCGAGGCCACGGCGCCACTCTCGGGCCATAGCGCCTTTACCCTGTTGCCAAGCGGCGGCAAGGCTTTTTTAAGCGATGAAGTGTATTTCCGCTTAAGCCGTCAGGGGCTTAAGTTGATGCCCAGATTAAACGGTGTAATGACCGAAGATGGTGGCCGCCGCTTTTACCTCGACGGCATAGACATCATTGCTGCCACGTCAATTGCCGCCACCTCAATTGCAGCCTCCCACACCAATACAGCGTCATCAGTGCCAGATGCCAGGCCAGCCAGCCCACTGTCGGCCAACCTCGACCTGGGCAACCTGCTCAGCGGCGAGCCTCTATTACTTGTAAGCCAAAGCCAGCTTGAAAAAATTAACGCCCGCGGCCCAATAAGCCTTGGCGGCAAGGCCGTCACCCTGATTGGCCTCGACGACGGCTTAGGGCTTGGCAGCGCCATAGTCGCCGATCTGTCCTTTGCCAAAGCCGCACTGAACGCCCCCCATAGCTTAAGCAGCATCGAAGTGCTGGATAGCATGGGCCTCGATGCCCTAAAGCTGCATCTGCAACAGGCTGGCATCGCTGAATCAAGCCTGGAAATCATCGTCCAGGACAATGGCGCGGCGCTCACCGAGCTTACCGGCAGTTTTCATCTAAGCCTCAAAGCCATGGGGCTGCTGGCCTTTGTGGTGGGGCTGTTTATCGCTTACAACGGCGTACGCTACAGCCTGATGAAGCGCACCCGACTGCTGCTGCAGTTGCGCCAGCTTGGCGTGGGACAAAGACAATTGCTCCATGCGCTGGTACTGGAGCTGATGCTGATGGTCAGCCTTGGCGCTGTTACCGGCTTTGTGCTCGGGCTCTGGCTCGGGCAGGGGCTGATGCCTCTGGTGGCCATGACACTGGAGCAAATCTATGGCGCGCGCCTGCTGCCCGGCCACTGGCAGCCCGGCTGGTTTATCGAGGCCTTTGGGCTGACGGCCGCGGCCAGCCTGTTTGCCTGTATCCCGCTGATGGCAAGGTTGGTGGCCACGCCGCTTGCCAGCGGTCGCCATCAGGCCGCAAATCAGGGCTTCGATACCCGTATGCAGCGCCTGCAACTGGCTGTTGCTGCAACCCTGTTGCTGCTGGCTCTGATGGTTACCCTGCTTGAATCCAGCGTGAGCCAGTATCTGCGTGAGCAGCAATTGCCACGGCTGTTGCCTATCTACAGCCTGGGGCTTATCGCACTGGTGACCCTGGCGGCGCCGCTGCTGTTACCGAGTTTGCTGGCCCGGTTACCCGAAATGCTCCCCCGGTTTGGGCTGTTCAGGCCCGGACTTTCTCTGTATTTGGTGGCCGAGCTTAAGGTGCTTGCACCGCCGATGTCACTGGCCATGATGGCCATGCTGCTGGCGCTGTCGGCCAATATCGCCATGACCACCCTGGTGGGCAGTTTTGAAGGCACCCTGAAGGCCTGGCTCAATCAGCGGCTGCACGCCGATATTTATATCCGGCCGGGGGATAGCCGCATGCAGGAGGTGATGGCAAAACTTGAAGGCGACAGCCGGGTAAGCGCGAGCTACCGCCAATATTCAAGCCCGGCGCTACTCACACGCGCAGATGGCAGCGATGACCGCCGTTTTCGGCTGTTGGCGCGGGACAGCATATCGGTGCGGGAAACCAGCACCTTAAAGACCTTCGACGCCGCCCTGTGGCAAGCCATGCAGCAAGGGGGCAAACAAATACTGATCAACGAGCCGATGGCGCTGCGCCTCGGTTTTAAGCTCGGCGACAACCTAAAGGTTAAGGTGGGCGGAAAGCACATCAGCCTCGCGGTTGCCGGGATCTTTTTCGATCACGGTAACCAGCAGCATGAGGCGCTGATTGAAGAAAGCCTGTGGCATCAATTGGCGCTTTCCCCCATCCCCATCAGCCTGGCCTTAAGCTGTGACGATTGCGACGCCGAGCAGCTTGCCAATGACCTTGCCAGCGAGCTTGAACTGTCACGCTCGCTGATTTTCAGTCAGCAGAACATCAAAAAAATCGCCATCACCATGTTTGGCCGCACCTTCGAAATCACCGCCAGCCTGGGTACCCTCACACTTTTGGTGGCCTCCATCGGCCTGTTCTCGGCGCTGTCGATGCTCTCGGCCAGCCGCGAAAATCCACTGGCAAGGCTGCATGCCCTCGGGGTTAGCCGCCGAGAGCTGCTGTTAATGAGCGCGGCGCAAATGCTGCTGATGGTGCTCGCCACCGCGCTGCTTGCGATCCCCGTGGCCTGGGTACTCGCCTGGCTGCTTATCAACAAGGTGATTTTGCTGTCCTTCGGCTGGAGTCTCACCATGGACTGGCAATGGCTGCCAGTGCTCAGTGCCATAGGCGCGGCGCTGCTGTCGGCCACACTGGCACTGGCCTGGCCCTTGTGGCGCCAGAGCCGCCGGCCGTTAATCCGCAGCTTGCAGCAGGAGGCGAATTGATATGAGCTTAGCCAGTAAAATCAGCGTCTTGCCCCTGCTTGTGTTGGCGCTATTGCTTGCCTCTGGCTGTGGCAAAACCGGCGACAATCAACCGCATCAGGCCTCAGACACAGCAGCCCCCACAATGGGCGAGCTGATGGGCGGTGATATCAGCGGCTTCGATAGCGTAAGCCCGGGCAAAGCACTGAGCTTCCCCGCCGACCATGGCCCCCACAATAATTTTCGTCAGGAGTGGTGGTATCTCACCGCCAACCTCACAACCGCCAGCGGCGAGCCCTTGGGGCTACAATGGACCCAGTTCAGAGTGGCGCTCAAGCCGCAAGCCGCCGCTGAATCGACAGCGGATGGCGACTGGCAAAGCCCACAGCTGTGGTTTGCCCATGCGGCAGTGACCCGCGAGCAAAGCCATATTGCCACTGAACGCTGGTCCCGTGGCCACCAAGAACTCGCAAGCGCCGGTGGCAACCCGTTCGCGGTTAAGCTCGCCGACTGGCACTGGCAGTCTGAAACTGACACCCTGTTTCCCGCAACTCTCACGGTCACTGGGTCAAATGGAGATAAGCCCCTCGGTTATCGGCTGAGACTCTCAAGCACATCGCCGCTGCAATTACAGGGTGAGAACGGCTACAGCGCCAAGAGTGCCGATGCGGGGCTCGCCTCCTATTACTACTCGGCGCCCTTTATCGAGATTGAGGGCGAAGTGCTGCTGGATGGCAGCTGGCAAAAGGTCAGCGGCCAGGGCTGGCTCGACCGCGAATGGAGCAGTGCCTTTTTGGGGCTGGCCCAGCAGGGCTGGGACTGGTTCGCCCTGCGGCTCGACGATGGCTCGGCGCTGATGCTGTTTCAGCTGCGTGAGCAAAATGCCGATAACACCAGTCATGCCTTCACCCATGCCAACCGCATGTGGCCCGATGGCCGCAGTGAGCAGCTTGAAGTGATTGCGATGACGCCGACTGACTACCATCAGGGCTATCCGGTTACCTGGCAGCTGAATTTGAAAGGCAAAAGCGCAGACAGCACCGAGACAAGCAACGAGCTTAACCTCAAAGTAGAGGCCCTCAATCCCGATGCCCGCATGGCGCTCAGCATGCAATATTGGGAAGGCCCGGTGCGCATCAGTCGCGGTGACAGCAAGAGCGACACGGATAGTGATAGCAAGAGTGACAGCCACCTCGGTGAAGGTTATATGGAGCTGACCGGCTATTAGCGACGAACCGGCCACCTGACGTGGCGATAGAATTGCCACCTCGTCCTCTTGCTTGTTGGCACCGGCCTAACTGACTACAATGCCCGGCAACTTTTTGAGTCGATTTTTGTGGTAGCTCTTATGCCAACCAGCGCACCAGCCAGCTCTTTACCAAACAGCCCATTGCCATCAGCACCTGTCACCCGCATCAAGCTCGCCGAGGGGCTTAACGAGTTTCCGGCCGAGCTGTATCAGCATGCCGACACGCTGGAGCATCTGGACTTATCGGACAATAAGCTCTCAAACCTACCCGCTGACTTTGGCCGTTTTATTGCCCTAAAAAGGCTGTTTTTAACCAATAACCAGTTCGAATATATCCCCGAAGTACTGGCAAGCTGCCAAAGCCTCACCATGGTGAGCTTCAAGGGTAATAAGCTGACGGAATTTGCCGAAAACGCTCTGCCAGAGGGGCTTGAGTGGCTGATTTTAACCGACAACAAACTCAGCAAGTTGCCCGAAGATTTTGGCCGCTACCGCAAGCTTAAGAAGCTGGCGCTATCCGGCAATCAGCTTAAGGTGCTGCCGGACTCCATGGCGAATTGCCGTGAGCTTGGGCTGGCGCGACTGTCATTGAATGGGTTTGAAGCCTTCCCCGACTGGCTGTTTGAACTGCCGAAACTTGCCTGGCTCGCGCTTGGCGCCAACCCGGCCACGCCGGTGAGCAATCACAGCAGCATACCCACAGAAGACATAGCCAACTACCAGCTGGATGCCGAGCTTGGCACAGGGGCCTCGGGCACCATTTACCTTGCCCATCATAAAGACAGCACCGAACCTGTGGCGCTTAAAAAGTTCAAAGGCTGGCTTACCAGCGATGGCTGCCCCAAGGATGAGCTCAATAACGCCCTCAACGCCGGGCTGCACCCAAACCTTATTCCGATTGTGGCCAATATCAGTGGCCTTGAGCTGCCCGCCATGGTGATGCAGCTTATCCCCACCACATTCCAGTCGCTGGGGATGCCGCCGTCTTTTGCCACTATTACCCGCGATACCTATAAGCCAGAGCTGACATTAAGCCGCGCGCAAATCATCAGCCTCGCCCGCCAGGTAAGCTCAGCCATGGCGCACCTGCACGGCGAGCATATCTGCCACGGCGACCTCTATTCCCACAATATGCTGGTGAATGAGGCATCAAAGCTGTACCTCGGTGACTTTGGCGCGGCCACCGCGCTCGAATCCTTACCCACCCATCAGGCCGATGGCTTTAAAAAGCTTGAAGTGCGCGCCTTTGGCTACTGGCTGGATGAGATGCTAAGCCGCATAACGCCCGAGGCAGACAGCGACAGCCCCGAGGCTGACAGCAATAGCCCCACAGCCAAAAGCGACAGCCCTGCGGCCAATAGCGATAGCCAAGAGCCAAAAAGCAACGATGTACTGATTACCCTGCGCGAGCAGTGCCTCATGCCATCAGTCAGCCAGCGGCCTGATTTTAGCCACATCAGCGAGCGGCTGCATTTAAGCTAAATCCGGGCACACTTCAGCTTAGCCTGCGAATTTGTGCCGAAATGCTTGTGATACAGCGTCTGGCAGACTCGCTGATAGCCGACAACTGAAAGAAGCCATGAATAACGCCGGGATAATGCTCACAGCTGGCATCCACGCCGTGGGAAATCAGGCTCCGGTAGAGCTGCTCACCTTCATCCCGTAACGGGTCAAATTCGGCCGTAATAATAGAAGTGGCAGGCAGCCCGGAGAAATCGGCGCCCAGCAAGTTAAGCTCCGCAGCCGACGCCAACTGCTGCTCACTGCCTGCATACAACCGGAATCCAGACAACAGCATGTTGGCGGTGATGATATAGTCGGTGCCATTTTCCCTATAACTGGCCGAGCTGCCGAAGGGATCGAGCATAGGGTAGATAAGCACCAGCATTGAGGGCATCCACGCCTGTTGCTTTAGCCTAAGGGCAGTGGCAAGCGCCAGTTGCGCCCCGGCGCTGTCACCCACAAACACCATTTTCTGGGAATTGCCACCGTACTTATGGGCATGGGCTTTAATGCCAAGTACCGCCTGAAACACATCATCATGGGCGGCCGGGTACTCAAATTCCGGGGCCAAACGGTATTGAATACATATCACTATAGTATTGGATTGCTGAGCAATTTGCCGTAATTGAACATCGTGGGTAGCAAAGCCTCCGCTGATAAAGCAGCCGCCATGGAAGTACACTGTCACGGCCAAACCAGGCTCGGCAGAGGGTTTATACACCTTCACCACAACGCCATTAATCTCGTCGACAAACTCGCTGGCCATAACCGGGCTTTCCCCCGCCAACACTGTGCTGGACAGGTAGCCAGCTCTTCGCTCAGCAATTGTTTGCATGGAAGCACATGGGCAGCCATTTGCCTGAAATTCCGCAACCAACTCTTTGATGCCAGCCTCTAAACCAATACTCATCTCTACCCCCCTCAGCCATTGATGGGGCAACATGATATACCAACCCAAATACATGTATATACATACAGTATTTATTTGTGATTCAAAAGGGATTGTTTGAGCTGATTTCATGTCACAACGGCTGCCACTCCCAATACGAGAGCGCCTGCCGCAAACAAGCAGTTCGAGTAATGGGAGGCGGCGCAGCAATTTCGTCTGATATCAACCAATTCTGTGATTCAGTAGGCTGTCCCTTAAAGGACAAATGCCTTAGGGTAAGGGCAACGCATTATGGCGCGAGTGCCACCTTTGGCGACCGCCCCCAACAACAGGAATTGCCCATGTCAGAAAAAGAGTCTGCAACCGCAACCGATAGTCAAAATGCCTTTTACGATCGCGCTACCGCCATGATTAAGCTTGCCAACCAGCAAAACCAGGACCCGGCAGTTAAAACCGGCGAAATCAGCGCCTCCTTTATGTGGGCCGTCGCCCGCTATAACGCCTGGTTTGGCTCCACCAGTTTTGAAACCAAAGAGCAGATGCAGGCCAAGAAGCAGGAAATGCAGGATTACTACATGGAGCGCTACAAAGAAATGCTCGATGCCAATCTTGATGATTATATTGAGAACTTTGACCACTATCGTTCCACCCAGAAGTAGGGAGGCTGATGCCCCAGCCTGCTCTGGCTGTTAACTCAGTGTCACTTTGCAAGCGACCGAACATCGAAGCCTTCCAGGCTTCACCGGGGCAAGGGGCTTTGCTCGTCCAAAGCCCCTTGCAACCCAAAGGACGCCCCGGACGGTGCCGACAGCCCCTCGAATTTATGATGAAAATAGCTATCGGCCCAGACGCTCGTCCATGATTCGACTGAGCCTGCTTCGACATCCATGTCGAAGCCACGCAATTTCCACCAACATTCTTCGGCGGCACCGACGGGGAGCAGGCGTACTCTGCCATTACTGAGGAAAAGCTATGCCTGTCCTATCTCTTTTTCCCTCGCCAGCAGTTTACGGGCGAAGACATCAGTAAACTGTACCGACTGCGTTGGCAAATAGAGCTCTTGTTTAAAGAATGGAAAAGTCACAACAATCTCAGACGGTTTGCGACATGCCAGCCTCATCTGGTGGAAGGCCTGATTTGGTCGAGCTTACTGAGCCTGCTGGTAAAGCGGTACCTGTGCCGAGCCGCCACGACGCAAGCGATGCTACGGCTATCGTTATTTAAAATGGCCAAAACCCCAGCTTTGAGCCAATCATGAAATCACTGGCACTTCAATCGACGGCACAATTACAAGCTGATGTGACTTGGGCAATAAAATTCATTGCCCACACGTGCCAACGCAGCCCACAATCAAAGTCTAAGAAAGACAATAGCTTGGATGGAATACTTCGGCATCTAAATGCTTAAGGTCCTGATTATGGGACTGCCCTATATGTTGCCTCGCACATAATTGAATATACACCACCCCAAACAATACTTTTACCGCTTAGACCAATTACCTCTTCTTTAGTTAAGGGTGGATAATCATCATTGGAAACCAATTTTCCCACAGGATTAGAATAGAGTAATCTAATATGTTCACAACCCTCAATAGACATACCTGCCAACCATTTGCTCAACGCTTCATAATCATGTTCTTGAAGTAAAAAGTCTAGAGACTCACCCTGAAAAGGCTTTTGGTATTCTCCGTATTTATCCTTATTAGGCAGCCATTCATCCAGAACCCTCTTTTTTAGCGGCATCATCCACTTAGTGAAATAAGTGACCTTACCAGAATGACACTGCGAAAATCCAACCAGACGACTATTATCTATGCACATTGGTCTCAGCCCATCAACTATATCAATGTAACCCAAGTCAATTAGCGAACTCCGAAAGTAAGTCTTCAAACCGAAATAATTCGAAATTGACGCCCACCGTTCAATCTCTTCTTCAAAGCTAAGATTACATTCAGATAGCAAATTAATGTAACTAGCATCATTCCTATTACTTACGACGACATGACTATTACAGCCTGAATCATTTCTGTAAGAGTAGTATTTGTCACCATTGGACTTTATTTCTTCAAAATAGGTTCCACCAAGTAACATTAATGTAAAAACAGAAAAATGTCCCATAACCCCACCTACTTTATTGGAAAGAATGTTGCTGTGCCCGTTTCTAGATAGGTATGCTGCATCCACCGATTTCCAACCAACCCATTTCCAGTCCAAAGGTCGATGTGTCTAGGGTTGGAAAAATAGATAGCTCCCGTGAGACCATCTATTTTCGACAAATCATCGACGCCATTTAGCACAATCGGCTCACCATCTGTATGCAAATAACCACCTTGATACAATCTATACCAATCTTCAGCGAAAGACAGGACAGCCAAAACACTTTTGCCGAGGAATACACCAAATCCCGCTCGAAGCGGCCGCAGGGCGTTTGAGCACATGGCGTAGCTGAGACAGGACGTCGAAGCGCGAGGGTCGAGCAGGATGCGAGTCTCTCGTGAAGCCAATGGGCTCAAAAACGCCCAAGGGGCTGTCCGCTTCGTCGCGGGTCGCTGGGGGATTGGACAAGGGGGGAAGTCGATACTGCCCCCTTTCCCCGGGTGTGGGTTGGAGACCCACGACCTTCGCCAAGCAGGGCTTGGCTCTACCTAACGTTCAGTTGCTATACGCAGCCGGAGTGTCTCAGTCATTGGTCAGCATGAAGAGTGCACACCATCAAAAAGTTGTGATAGCCGCAACGCTTGGCGGCTTACCGTTGGCGGCTATTGAAAAACCGTTCGGCGCTGGCGAACAGCTGATCACATTGTTTTTTCTGCGCGGCATATTCAGCGCTGTCTTCTGCCAGGGTATCCAGAACTGCTTTGGCGCTTTGATACTCACCAACCATATGCTCAAACTTGGAATCGAAATTATCCTGACGTACTTTTTTACCAACCTTGCGGTTTGATGGCTTTCGCATAGCGTTCTCCGGTTAAAGCTCCAGCTTTTTTTGTTGTTCTCTGGCTATCAGAATATCTTCGATTTTCTTTCTGATTGGATCTCAAGCGCTCTCAGGATGACATAGTGAGAGTTACCTATATGTGCCGGTACCAGTAGACTCGTTAATCCTGATGGATTATTGAGGTGTGAGCTGTGATGAATTGCGCGCTCTGTTGATACTTTCTGTCAGAGACTATCTGTTAGAGACTATCTGTTAGAGACTATCTGTCCGAGACTATCTGTTAGAGACTATCGGTTTTGATAAAACAGAATGATGATACCTGAACGGCTCCCTTGTGAGTGCAGCTATGCAGGTATCCGGGTGGTGCAGTGCCTGCTACGCAGCAGACACCTTAAAAACAAGCAGTTACAGCAGGGTAACGTTTGCAGCTTGTGGGCCTTTGTTGCCCTGCTCTACGTTAAACTGAACCTGTTGGCCTTCGGCCAGGGTCTTGAAGCCATCAGCGGCAATGGCTCTGAAGTGAACAAACACATCGGCGCCGCCGTTATCTGGGGTGATAAAGCCAAAACCCTTTGTATCGTTAAACCATTTTACTGAACCAGTAGCTTTAATAGACATAAATATCTCGCATAAATAAAAAATTGAAGCTACTAAATTGGAAATGAAGAAAAAGGAATCGCAGGATAAATATGACAAACTGATTCGTTTGAAACTGAGAAAATCTTGAACTAAATATATCAATAGTAACTGTGCTCGATGAGCTGCGGTCACTATACACCTTGTCAGCAGAATAGATAGTTATTTCTCATTTTATTTTCTCATTCTGCGAATTAACTCTGGGAAATTTCACCTCAAAAAAAGCGGCAAAACCTATTAAATCAGATGACTGCAGGCAAAAGTCATCATAATCAGCATAGGCGAATATTTGTACCTGCTCTTCCGCTTTTAGGTGTGCATTGTGCCTGCCAAGTTCGCCATAGCACTGGCAAAACAAAAGGCCTGTCCATCACGAACAGGCCTTACTGGCTAAAACTCTTAGGCATTAAGGGCTTTAACCTAGTTGCCTTTGCCGCTGTTTCTCAGCTCTATGGCCAGGCTGGCCAGCTGTTTGGCGATTTCGGCCTGGGTTTGTGCCATCTGTTCCTGCGCCTTGGCGATACGCTTGCTGGACGCCACCAGAACAATGGCCAGAATGACCATCATCAGTGGGATTGAGAGTGTCAGTAGTGCAGTAATCATTCCCGTTAAAGGACTCCCTAAATCCATTTAGTTTTCTCCTAAAAATTAAGTCCAAAATAGATAAAGACACCGGTGGCAATGCCGTTTTTTCTAATGCCGTTTCCACTGGTAAGCCATCGGTTTAAAATCCACTAAGGGTCTATAACTACACCATATTTTTTGATGTGTCATCCATGGTTTTACCGTTCATCATCCATATGTAGCCACAAAAAAGCCCGCTCTGGAGTGCGGGCTTTGTCAGGCGATAAGCATCTTAACTGGCAGTGGCAGCTTTCAAGTGCTGATGGCTGACCAGCCTCTTACCTATCACCCCGCCATTACCCCGCCATTACCACACCCGGGCAACCAGCCCCTTGAGATAAAAGCCTTCCGGGAAGGCCGCGCCAATCGGGTGATCCGAGGCCTGGCTCAGGCGCTCAATAAACTGGGCATCGCGGCCAGCGTCCAAGGCGGCATCGGCGACGATTTTCTGGAACAGGTCGGCGGGCATCAGGCCGGAGCAGGAGAAGGTCAGCAGGGTGCCACCGGGCTTCAAGAGCTGCATGGCAATCATATTGATGTCCTTGTAGCCACGGCAGGCGCCATTGAGCTGGGCCTTGTTGTCGGCAAACTTGGGCGGGTCGAGCACTATCACATCGAAGGTTTTGCCTTCGTCGCGGTATTGGCGCAACAACTTGAATACATCGGCCTCGCTGTAGGTCACATGGTCATCGTTAAGGCCATTGATGGCCATGTTGTGACGGGCTGTGTCCAGCGCCAACGTGGATACGTCCACGTTTTCGATGCTGGCGGCACCGGCCTTGGCGGCGTAAAGACCAAAGGTGCCTGTGTAGCAGAAGCAGTTGAGCACCGACTTACCTGCCACGAAGCGGGCTGCCATGGCACGGTTGTCACGCTGATCGAGGTAGAAGCCGGTCTTATGACCCTTTTCCACATCGACGGCAATCTTGATGCCATTTTCTTCAATAATCAGCGGCATGGCTGGCAGCTCGCCATGGAGCAAACCTGTTACCAGCGCCAAGCCTTCTTTCTTGCGTGAATCCACATCGGAACGCTCGTAAATGGCGCACTCGGGGAACTGCTCGGCCAGCACAGACACCAGGGTCTCGCGCCAGAAATCGGCACCGGCCGACAGCAACTGACACACAAGCACATTGGCGTAGCGGTCGATGGTGATACCGGGCAAACCGTCGGACTCGGCACCAACCAAGCGGTAGCCGGTAAGGCCCTTTTCGCGGATAAGCGCATCACGGCCAGCCTGGGCGCGGGCAATACGGCGGGCAAAAAAGTCGCGATCGATGGCTTCTTCTTTATCGAAGGTCCAGACCCGCACCTGAATTTGCGAGGCATCTGACCAGGCACCGCGGCCAAGCCAGCGGCCATCGTGGGCCACAACATCCACGGTTTCGCCGCGCTGGGGCTTGCCCTTGATGTTGTGAACGCCGCTGGAAAACACCCAGGGGTGACGACGGTCGAGGGACTTTTCCCGTCCCGGCTTGAGTTTGATGCGAATGCTCATGAAGAAGTCTCGATAACGCCAAGGCGGCGTGTTACAGATGGGAAGCGGCGGGTGTCACAACTGCTGTCAAGCGGCTGCCGCTGCCGTGAATGGCGGCTATTTTACCCTGCCTGCGCCACCCTGTTAAGGCCACTTGGCAGGCATTCCTGCAAAAGCGGTTTTTATAGCAACTCAAGCCCAACAACAAGTGCGGCATGGTCTGAGCTTTCGCTATCGCGCTCATACACAGGGGTTCGAAGGTGTTCATCAAACACGGAAAAGTGGCACACCCGGCCTCGGGCGGGGGCCAGCGCGCCATCGAAGTCCTGACTCAGCAGGATATGGTCAAGCAGGCTGCCACGGGAGCCCAGATAGTGAGTCGGGCGCCGCGCCCAGCTGAGATCTTCCAGCGGCTCAGACTCGTGCCTGCCGCCCTGGCGGTCAAACAGCTGGCTTTCCAGAAACAGCACCGAAGCATCCTTCAGGGCAAAGTGAGCAATGGCGCGGTTAAAGGCGTCGTCGGTCAGGGCGCCGAGCCCTGCCCCTTTGCGATCGTTACCGTGAATCGCATCGGCCTCCAGCCAAAAGCCGCCAAATTCGGCCGCATCCAAACCGCCGTTAAAATCGCCCATAACAAGCATGGGGTTGGCTGTGTCATCCCGCCTTTGCAACAGCGCCTGATACAAGAGCATGGCCTCGAAGCCACGGCGGGCACGGCTGGCAAAGCTGCCGAGCGCCCGGTGAGCCAAGAGCCTCGGCGCGGCGCTCATTTCACCAAGTGCCTCGGGCTCAAACAGTGGCCTTGGGGATTTAAAATGCAGCACATAAATATCCAGCATGCCCCAGTCATTGAGGCTGACGGTGGCTCTGAGCACCCTGCGGCCAAAGCGAAAATCATCGCCAAGGCCCATGGCGGCAACCGCTTTGGGATCCGGCTCAACCGCCACCACTTCAGCCAGCGGTAAGCGGCTGGCGATGGCGACCACAGGAGCGCGGCAGACATAATCTTCACAGCTTGGCGTATCCACCACGGCAAAGTAGGGGTAGCCAAGCTCCTGCATCACGACCTTAAGCTCATCGACACTGAACACCTCCTGAAAGCCGATGATATCGGCCTCCAGGCTGGTCACGCAGTGGCGCAGCCAGTTGCATTTCTTCTGCCACTGCTCATTGCTGTAAATGCGATCGAACTCGTAGGCGGCAGCGGGGGGCGCGAGAAAATTGAACAGGTTCAGGGTGGCAATATCCACCCTGGTGAGCTTAGTTGCCGAGGCTTGATGATTGTCCCCGGCCAGCTTGACAGACTTGCTGGCGTGCTTAGGCTCTGAGTGCTTGGGGGCTGAGTTGACTTTTATCGCTTTGGACAAGCGGTTATCCAGGCCAGGTTGTTGATAAGGCTAAGCCTAGCGTCAGCGGCCTTCGGGGGCAATATCCGCCGCTTTCTTTAGCAGCAGCTTTGCTTCCATAAGCAATGAGGGTTCAGATCGTTAAGGCGTTTGGCCCCCAATAGCGCCATCACCATGGCAAGCTCGTCTTTGAGGATCTTCAGCATTCGCGCCACCCCGAGGGCCCCTTCACAGGCGAGTGCCTGCATCAGCGGCCTGCCAATCAGCACCGCATCGGCGCCGAGGCACAGCGCCTTGGCGATATCGCTGCCACGGCGGATGCCGCCATCGAGCAGCACTGTCATCTCGGGCCCCACAGCAGCGCGCACCGCAGCGAGGCACTCGATAGTCCCGGGCACGCCATCGAGCACCCGGCCGCCATGGTTGGACACGACCACCCCGGCAATACCGAGTGCCTTGGCCTTTAACGCATCTTCAGGGCTCAGCACACCCTTGAGCAGCACCGGCAAGCGGGTAGCGGCGCACACAGCCTCAATGCAGTGCCAGTTTGGTGCTGCTGCCAGCAGGGCCTCGAGCGAAGTAGGCGCTGGCTTCATACCGGCAAGGTCCACCGGCTGAATATGCTCAGGCACAGAGAATCCGGCCCTGAGTTCGGCGAGCCTGAGCCCGGTGATAGGCGCATCCACAGTAATGACCAGGGCAGCAAAACCTGCCTCCTCAGCGCGGCGAATAAGGCTTAAGGTGTCCTGCCAGTCTGGCTGTATATACAACTGAAACCACAGCGGCGGGCTCGCGCCTTTGCTGATAGCAGAGGCTGCGCCCTTTCTTGCAGAGACTGCGCTTTGTGCCACCGTGGCCATGGGGCTGCTGGTCAGGGTCGACAGCACAAAGCCGCAGTCCTGGGCCATGGCTGCGGCCACAGAAGCCAGCTCGCCGTCCCTGTGCACCAGCCGCTGCAGCGCCACTGGCGCCAGCAATATGGGCGCCGCCAGTCTGCCGCCCAGCAGTGAGCAGCGCATATCAGGCAGCCCGGCTGCCAACACCCTGGGCATTAACCTGATGTCATCGAAGGCGCTTTGATTGCGCGCCAGGGTGATGCCATCCCCGGCGCCGCCATGGATATAGTGCCAAATGCCCTCATCCATCATATGACGGGAGGCCTTTTCATAGTCGGCGAGGCTGAAAATGGGCTCCGGCGTGTGGGTGGCTATCTTTGCTGTGCTGGCTTTCAAGTTATCGACAGTGCTTGCTTGAACCATCGTCAGCCCCTCGCCATCAGCCGCTCGAGCTGGGCCAGATTGTCCACCAGATCCCGCCGCGCCGGGTTCTGTTTCAGCGCCTCTCCAAGCAACTCTGCCGCCTTGCGCCAATCGGCGCCGGCAATGGCAAGCTGAGCATGACCAATCAGGGCGCGC
Source organism: Shewanella zhuhaiensis (assembly GCF_022484835.1). Lineage (NCBI taxonomy): Bacteria > Pseudomonadati > Pseudomonadota > Gammaproteobacteria > Alteromonadales > Shewanellaceae > Shewanella > Shewanella zhuhaiensis. The sequence continues at coordinate 82,684 of NZ_JAKUDL010000003.1, read as the reverse complement.
TCGCGAACACCATTAAGGGCGGCGGCGCGCACAAAATACAGCTCGGCACGGGCGGCCTCGCCCTTGGCAGCGTAAAGCTCGGCCAGCCCGAGCAGCAGCTCGCCGTTGTCCGGTGCAGACTTGAGCGCCTTTTCCAAAAGCTCTTTGGCAGCAGTATCGTTCCCCTTGGCTTTGGCAATGGCGCCACGGGCGGCAAACAGCTTTGCCTGCTCAGCGCCGGACAAAGAGGCTGGCGCCTTCTTTAACGCCAGCTCGGCGGCCCTGTATTCCCCGCGGGCGATTAACCAGTCGATGGCTGAAGATGCATCATTAAAACGCGCCCCGGCACCGAGGGCCCGGCCAATCAGCTCACCGCCGCGCTCACTGCTGCCCTGACGCAGATGTACCCTGGCGGCGAGCATCAGGTTATCGGCACGTTTCTCACCTAAGGCGATGGCCTGCTCCAGGCTCGCCAGCGCCTGGGGCTCATCGCCGGTTTGCAGTGCCAGCTGCGCCCTTAACAGCCAAAGCTCAGTATCTTTCGGGCGCTTGATGAGCAGCTCTTCTGCCAGCGCCAGCGCCGCCTCATTCTGGCGGGCGCTCATCAGCGCATGCAGCAAGCCTTCCTGCCACTGGCGTCCATCGGGCTCCAGCAGCAGCGCCTGCTGATAACCGCTGATGGCACCAAAGGGCGCCCCGGCAGACAGATTCAAATAAGCAAGCTGACCAAAGAGCTGAGCATCCTGCGCCCCCAGGGAAATGGCCTTCACCAGATGTTTACGGGCGGCATCCGCTTGCCCGGCCTTCAATGCCGCCAGCGCCGCGCTGCGATGGGCCTTTGGCATATCGCTTTGGGCGTTAAGCGCCAGCTCAAGCACCTTAAGTGCATCGCCATAGCGACCTTGGGCCAACAGTACCTGACCTTCAACCAAAAGCAGAGCGGCGCTGCGGCCTGCACGATCGCCTGAGAGCAGCGCAGCGGCGTCATTCCAGCGCGCCGCCGCCAGCAGCGGCTTTAACCGCTCAGCCAGCCCTTGCTCGCTGGGGGCGAGTCTTGGCTCTGTGGCGAGCGCGGATTGCAGATTGAACACCACAGCCGGAGGGCTGATGCTGACAGTAACGCGCTCAAGCGGCGCTTGTGCTGCCTGCGCCCATGACCACAGAGCAGTAGTCGCAAGAGACACATACAGCGCAAAAGAAAGTATTTTTTTGATTTTCATGACTTTTTAAATTCCACCGGCCAGATAAATCGCGCCTTTACCGCGGCGCCGCCCCGTGTTGGCGCACTGAAACGTGAGCCCTTAACCAGTTTGTTGATGGCATCCTGCAATTCCGGGTGGGGGTTGTCGGCCACAGCCACCAGGGTGGGCTTACCCGACTCGTCGATAAACACATCCAGCCGCACCACGGCCTTATTCACCCCTTTGCGCGCCAGCGCTGCCGGGAAGGCAGTTTTGACCTGGGTCAGCAGCTGCGGCAGGCCATCGAGTTCTTCAAGCCCAAAGGCCTCCCAGTCAACCGACAGATCCGCCTGCCAGTCCTGGCTGAGGGCAATGTGCACCTCGGGGGCGGTGAGCGACATGGGCTGAGGTTCGGGCAGCTCCAAACTGAGCTCCAGCGCCGCGCCCTGCCCCTGCACCGACACCGCCAGCGGCGTGGCCACCGGCGTCGGCGGCACGCTTTGAGGGGGCGGCGGGGGCGGCAAGGCCACGGTAGTGACTTCCCGCACCATCAGGGTGTGATTCATCTCCGGCAGCAGCCTTTGGCCTAAAACAAGCACCGACAGCCCCAGCCCCATCAGCGCCATGGCGCCGAGGGTGCCAAGCAGGTGCTGTTTTGCTTTTTTCATAAGCGCTCCTCAGGGCTGGGTGGCAATGCTGACCTGCTGGGCACCGGCCAGCTTGGCTTCATCGAGCACTTTTACCAATAGCTCGGTGGGCACCTGCTTATCTGCCTGAATAACCACGGCCCTTGGCTGACTCGCCATCAACTGGGCCACAGTGCCACGCACGCCGCCGGTGCCGATATTGTTGCCGTCGTACACCACTTCGCCGCCTGAGGTAATGGCCAGCAGGATAAGGTTACGTTCCAGCTTGGCTGCCGACAGCGCCTGGGGCTTGTCGACCTCGACCCCGGTTTCCTTCACAAATACCGTGGTAACAATGAAGAAAATCAGCAGGATAAATACCACATCCAGCAGGGGCGACAGGTCGATATGCTGCTGATGTTGCTGCTCAAGCCGCTGCTGAAGATTGGCGCGCATGGTAAAGCTCCCGGTTCAGACACAAGCGTTTGAGGTAGGCCAGCATCAGCCAACCCGGTACCGCCAGCACCAGCCCCAGCTGAGTGGTCCACAGGGCATCGGCGATACCCGAGGCCATGCCACCGGCGAGCCCCTCGCCCCTTGCCATGGCGGCAAAGGTATCCAAAAGCCCCACTATGGTGCCCAAGAGCCCCAGCAGCGGCAGAGCTGCCACCAGCCGCTCCAGCGTTTCACACCAGTTGCCATCGCAGCCGCTTTCACCGCTTTTAAGGCGCATTATCTGTACAAGCAAACGTTGATAGGTCCACAGGCCAAGGGCCAGCAAACACCAGACAATCAGGTTTTCGGTATTCATGATGCGGCGCCCTCCCGGGGCTTGGGATCGAGTTGGCTTAAGTGAATGGCGCAGCTTTCCAGCTGGCCGTAGTAGGTTTTCACCCGGCGGGACAGCAGCGCATGGGCCAGCAGCGCCGGAATCGCCACTATCAGACCAAGCTCAGTGGTCACCAGCGCCTCTGAGATGCCGCCGGACACCGCCTGGGGATCGCCTGCGCCAAACAGGGTCATCAGCTTGAAGGTTTCAATCATGCCGCTGACGGTACCCAAAAGCCCCAGCAGCGGCGACACCGCGGCCGTGATGGCCACAGCGCCGACAAAGTATTCGAGCTTCTGTTTTTGGGCCAGCAACAGGGCAAATAGCTTGTCGTCGCGGCTTCGGCCATGGGGGCTTTTGAGTGTCACGTCCATCAGCTCGGCCTGCATGCCTTCAATACCATCCACCGGCTGCAGGCGGTCATCGCTGCTCATACGCTCAGCCAGCAGCGGCTGCACCTGGGGCAGGCGCATCAGCTGCGCGCCCTTAAACAGCGAAATCACCAGGGCAAAGGCGCCGAAGGCCAGAATGGGCACGGCCCAGAGGCCGCCCTTTTCCACGTGTTCGGGCACAGATTCCCGCTCTTTGGCCCGCGCCATGGCCCGCTCCAGGGTTGGGTCAAACTCGATGCTGCCGGGCTCGCCCCGTTTCAGCGTGGCAAGGCCATCGGCGGCGAGGCTAATCCCGGCCCGAAGGCCGCTATCTGATTGGCTGACAAAACCCGCCGACTCGCCATCGAGGTACCAACTCAGCGGGCCCAATGTGAGTACCGGCAGGGTCTTGATACGACCGTCATCCATGGCGAGGGCTTTGGTTTGCCAGGCGGCACTTTCGGGCAAGATGGCGGCAAGCTCTTTCGACAGCGCCTTAAGATTTGCCGGGCTGAGCTTATCTTGGCTGATGCTGTCTGGGCTGGGAGCTCCGGCAGATGAGCCAGCCATAAAGCGGCCGATGGCGGCGCGCTGGTAGTCTGCCTGGGAGCGCCACTCGCGGGTGCGCTTTTTCAGCGCATCCAAACTTAAACTGCTTTCATCGGCGGCGCGGCGCACATCACTGGCCTCGCGGCGAAGGCTTATCAGTTCCCGCTCGAGCCCATTGAGGCTCGACTGCAACGCCTGACGCTCTCTAAGCTGCTCACGCTCTAGCTGCTCAAGTTTGGCCTTACTGGCCCTGATATCGACGGCCTGAGCCTGTGGCGCAGAAAAAGCGCTCAGCGCCAATAGTGCCAACGCCGACAGGAGCCCTGGCTTTAATAGTCTTGAATTAACAGGCATAAACTTGAAGCAGACCTTATTCATTGCCCAGCCCCCCGCTTGGGGCTGCTGCCGAAACAGCTGCCGCAGCAGAAGAAGTCGCAGCAGACGCTGGCAACTCTGGCAGCGGCTGAAGTGGCAGGCGCTCAAGCTCTGCTTCACGCTCGAAGGCCGCCATGGCAAAGATACGCTCAAGCTGTTTAGCCGTAACATCCGCCGCCTCACTCCAGCGCCACTCGCCTTCATGCGCCCGCCCCTGCATAACCCGGGCGCCATCCAGAGTCAGATACCAGCCCTGACCTGCCCCAATATACAACTGGCGCACCAGCAGCGGCGCGCCATCCGGGCCAATCACTTCATCTTCAAAAGTGGCAATACGCCGATTGAATTCCTTGAGTTTGCCGTAGGCATCGAGCAGCTTTTCGAGGCGAATATTGGCCTGCTTGCTCTGGGCGGCTTGCTCCAGCAAGCCCTGCCACTGGCGCGCCAGTGGCGGCGGCAACTGCGGTAGAAGGGCTCGGGCGCGCACCAGCTCAATCTCAAGCCACTGCTCAAGCTGCTGCTGAGCAGCCTCGAAGCCCGATTGCTCCCGGGTGAGCTTGAGCCGCTCGGCCTCGGCTTCGCTGCTGGCTGCCTGCTGATTTGCCAGCAGGGCTTCGAGCTGCTGTTTCTCGGCTTTCATCAGCCCAAGTCGCTGCTCAAGCAAGGGTTTGCTTTGCTGCCAATCCAGTGCCAATGCCGAGCGCTGACGCTCTAAGTCCAACCACTGGGTCATCTCGTTATCGACCTGTGTCACCACAGAATTGGCCTGAACGCTTGGGCTTAGCCACAGCCCCAAGGCCAGTGGTAAAGCCGCCAATTTCTTAATGTTCAATTAGTTACCTGATTAGCTGTGATCTGCATCAATTACATGTTGCAGATGATAATTATTTTCATTACGATCCGCAACCTCGTTTAAGCTTCAACTAATAGAACAAGATCCCCTAACCGGGACTCACGGAGATATGCACAATGGATCCCAAGCACATTCACGCCCCCTTTTCCCGAAGCCGCCTTGCCCGAGCCGTCGCTATTGGTATGGCTGCGGCCAGCTTTGGCGCTGTGGCCGCCGATGCCCCCCGCGAACTTAAGCTCACCGAGGTAAAAGAAGCCCAGCAGCAAAGCTACAAGGCCGAAAAAGCTTCATCACCCAAGTACAGCACGCCGCTTTTGGAAACCCCGCGCACCATCAATGTGATCACTGGTGATGTACTTAAAGATCAAGGCGTAACCAGCCTGAATGATGCCCTTCGCAACGTCAGTGGCGTGTCGACCTTCGGCGCAGGTGAAGGCGGTGGCGGTAATATCACCACCAACGACAAGATCACCATCCGTGGCTTCAGCGCCAACAACGATATTTATGTCGATGGCATCCGCGATATCGCCGGTTATTCCCGTGACATGTTTAACTACGAACAACTGGAAGTGACCAAGGGTGCGGGCAGCACCATCAGCGGCAAAGGCTCAGCCGGTGGCACCATCAACCTGGTGAGCAAGCGCGCTCAGGAAGCCGAATTTACCGTGCTGGACGCCAGTTATGACGAGGCCGAGCGCCTGCGCCTGACTCTGGATGCCAACACTCAGTTCGCAGATGTCGGCGCCGGTCGTATCAACCTGCTGTTTACCGAGGGCGGCGATACCTTGGGCAATAACATCGAAAACTACCGCTCGCTGGGGGTGGCACCATCGGTCAGCTTCAACCTGGCCGAGCGCACCCGCCTGGGGCTGGATCTGTTTTATATGGAGCAGGACAACCGACCAATGCTGGGTCTGCCCTGGGTAAATGAAGATGCCGCCACGCAGATTGGTCGCCCCGCAGGCCCCATCGACAGCCAGTACTGGAGCAACTACTACGGCGTGGCCAGCCGTGACTTCGAAAAGCTGGATATGTTGATGGCAACTGTGGTGTTCGACCATGAGTTCAGCGACAGCGTGCGTCTTATTGGTCAAACCCGTTTTGGCAATAACAGCAAGCAGTCCACCCTCGCCCGTCCTATCTTCAAGAGTACCCGTGACCCAGTAACCCGACTTCGCAGCTATGAAGATCTGGTAGATCTGACCTATGTGCAGAATATCGATCAGGAAAACCGTCTGGCGGTGACCCAGTGGGATCTGCAGAGCAATTTCAGCACCGGCAGCATTGGACACCAGCTGGTAACCGGGGTTGAGCTGTATCGCGAGACCCAGGAAAAGTACCAGTTGCAGGACAACCGGGTACTGGCCACGCCCTACGTGAGCCTGGATAAGCCAGCCCCTAATCAGTCCTTCAGCGGTGAGCTGGTGCGTGTGGGCAAGCCCGCCGAAGTCACAGGCACGGGCGCGGCCATCTATGCCCTGGATACCCTGAGCCTGGGCGAGCACTGGCAAGTGGATGCGGGCATTCGCTGGGAAGACTACAGCGCCAAGGGCTCAACTTACCTGCGCGGCGGAAAGTTTGTGGAAGATGTGCGCAGCGACGGCGATTTCTTCAGTTGGAATCTGGGCCTGTCTTATCAGCCCAATGGCTACAGCAACTACTATGTGGCCGTGGCCAACGCCCAGGATCCCGCCGGTGGCAATATGGCCTTCAGCGGCCGCACCGAAGATCAGCTGAGCCAATACAATGCCCTCGACCCACAGGAGTCCACCAACTATGAACTGGGCGCCAAGTGGGATCTGCTGCAAAGCCAGCTGCAGCTGACCGCCGCTGCCTTCCTGACCCAGAAGACAGTAACCGACACCGACGACAACGCCGATGTATTCCTCGCCGGGGAGCAGCAAGCCAAAGGCCTGGAGCTGGGTCTGACCGGAGCCATCAGCGACGATCTCAACCTGATTGCCGGTTACACCTGGCAGGAAACTGAGGTCACCAAGGACTTTAACCCGGACACCCAGGGCAATGGCCTGACCGCGGCCCCTGAGCACAGCGCCAGTGTGTGGCTGACATACGGACTGGATGCCCTCACCCTGGGCGGCGGCGTGCAGTACAGCTCAGGCAACGTGTTCTGGCGTCAAAACCGCGCCTTCTATGAGAGCGGCGATTTGTACCTGGTCAGCCTGATGGCAAGCTACGACATCAGCGAGCAACTGCGGGTACAGCTGAACGCCGATAATCTCACCGACGAAGAGTATGTGAGCGACTACAGCGCCCGCGGCCACTTCCGCCCAGGCGCCGGCCGCAATATCAAGCTGGGCGTTCGCTACAGCTTCTAACTCGGCCTTTCACTCTTACGGGGGCACTCAGGTGCCCCTTTGCGCCTTACGCTCAGCCAAATTCAGGAGTCATGATGCTGGTTAAAATCCCCGCCGTTCTCTCCCCCGCGCAGGTACAGGAATGTCGCGCCATGCTCGAAGCCGCCAACTGGGAAGATGGCAAACTCACAGCGGGCCATCAGGCGGTGCAGTGCAAACACAATCTGCAACTGCCCATGGATGGCGAGCTGGCACAGCAGCTGGGGAATTTTATTCTGGCTCGCCTTGGCGACAATCAGCAGTTTATGGCCGCCACCCTGCCGAATAAGATTTTCCCGCCCATGTTTAACTGCTACCAGGGCGGCGGCAGTTTCGGCGACCATGTGGACAATGCCATTCGGCGGGTAGGCGGGGTAAAAATCCGTACCGATGTGTCCATGACGCTGTTTTTAAGCGAGCCGGACAGCTACGAAGGCGGCGAGCTGGTTATTCAGGACACCTATGGCGAGCAAAAGGTTAAGTTTGCCGCCGGCGATATGGTGGTCTACCCCTCCACCAGCCTGCACAGGGTGACACCTGTGACCAAAGGCGCCAGACTGGCGGCCTTCTTCTGGCTGCAAAGCCTTATCCGCAGCGATGAGCAGCGCAGGCTTTTGTACGATTTGGATTTGGCGATTCAGGCACTGACCCACAAAGATGGCGACGAGCCTGAGCTGGTGCGGCTCACAGGGGTGTATCACAACCTGCTGCGGCAATGGAGCGAAACCTAAGGAGCAAGACATGAGTGGTGAATACCAGATCATTCAGTTCTGAGTCGCTAAAGAGTGTAAAAAAGCCCGGTATCGCCGGGCTTTTTCATCAGTATTTACATCAGGCACGGCTCAGATCAGGCGCAGCTCAGATAAAAGACGCCACCTGATCCAGAGATTTCTTTTTCAGCGCGTGGTCGGGAATGGTGGCACCGTCAGCCGGATAGCCCGCCACAATCAGCATATAGGGGCGGTCAACATCATTATCGCGGCCACAGATTTTGCTCAAAAAGCTCATTGGCTTGGGGGTATGGGTCAGGGTGCCAAGGCCCGCAGTGTGCAGCGCCTGAATTAAGAAGCCGGTCGCAATGCCCACAGACTCATGTACGTAGTAGTTAGTTTTGTTATCACTCTCTTCCACGCCGCCGCGCTTTTGGCTGAATACCGCAATCAGCCAGGGCGCGGTTTCCAAATAGGCCTTGTTGGCATCTGTGCCCAGCGGTTTTAAGGCCTCCAGCCATTCCTGACCGGCACGACCGGCGTAGAAACTCTGCTCCAACGCCTCGGCCTCGCGGCGAATAGCCGCCTTGACCTCAGGGCTTGAGATAGCCACAAAATGCCAGGGCTGATGATTGGCACCACTGGGAGCGGAAGCGGCCGCCATAATGCAACTTTCGATTATGTCCTGGGGCACGGGACGGTCTGAAAACATCCGAATGGAATGACGGCGACGCAGGCTGGCGAGGTTGTCCTCGGCGCGGCGGCGCATCTCGTCCTGGGGATATTCAATAAAATCGCTCAGCGGGTGATGTACTTCTGTCATTGGAGTCCTGTCCTGTGATTGTTGTTATATGGCACACCTGTCCTGCTTTGGGTGCTGTTTTGGCACCTTAGCAGGAAGCAGCAGCGGCTTCAGTAAAACCTTTACCGTACAAACCAAGGTAAAAATATACAAATGCTTTTTAAATCATTACTATGCTTAACATAATAGCGACCAGCCCTGAAATGGAAGATGATAGCGCGCCAAGGGTTCTTATTTTTGATCCTGATGCTCTGTTCTCTGCTCACCAGTGCCCAGCCTATCAAGTTGGCCGATCTGCCCAACGGCCCCCTGACCCGGGAATGGATGCAGCTAAGCGAACATCAGAGCCCTCTCACGCCCACGATGGCGCAGCAGGCGTTTGCCGACGGAAAGTTCAGCCCCCATGGCAAAGGCATACCCAGCCTCGGCATAGGTGCCAGACCTTTGTGGCTGGCGCTTGAGGTCAACAATGACAGCGCTGCCGACACAGTAAGGGGGTTCCAGCTCGCCAATGGCTGGCAGGACGATATTCGCCTGACCCAGATCCGCCCCGACGGCAACCGCTTCTACTGGCGCGGCGGCGATACCCTGGAGTCCGGTAAGGGCGATCGCTTTTTCAGCGTACCACTCACCCTGACGCCCGGCACCCACCTGCTGCTTGTCAGGGTTGGCGGCCCGGATCCCAGACTGCTCCCGGTTTATCTCTCTTCTCCCAGCAACACCCAAAAGCGCGAACGTATCGAGGCCTATAGCTACGGCTTTCTATACGGCGGCATCTTTGCCCTGCTGGGGTATAACTTCCTGTTATATTTGGGCATAGGTAGCCGCAGCTATTTATATTACTCGCTGTTTTTATTCACCTTCTTAATGCTCAACCTGAGCTACACCGGCCACGGCAGCGCATGGATTTGGCCACAACTTGCCCATTGGCGCCAATGGTCCAATCCACTGCTGATGACCCTCTTCTGTGTTTGCGGGCTGATGTTTGCACTGCGCTTTTTGGGGATAGACAAGCTCAGGCCCTCATTAAGCAAGATAGTGCTGGGACTGGCGCTGCTGATGGTAGTGCTGCAAGCGGTATCTTATGCCATTGACGATCGGGAACTGGCACTGATCCTGGCGTTCGATCTGGTCTATGTTTTTACCCTGCTGATGCCAGTGCTGGGCCTAATGGCCTGGCGCTCCGGCATGCCCACCGCCAAGCTGTTCCTGCTGGCGTCGCTGTCTACCATGATAGGCATGGGCACCACGGCACTGGCAGTGGAAGGCGATATTCCTTTCAATCAATGGACCTACCGCGCCGCTGAAATCGGTATGTTTATCGATGCAGTGCTGCTGGCATTGGCACTGGCTGCCAAGTTCCGCCGCGCAGAAAAGGCGCGGGTGCTGGCACAGCAACTGGCAGCAACCGACCCCCTCACCGGCATAGATAATCGCCGCGCCTTTAGCAAGCGCCTGCAAAACCACTGGGATGAGAGGAGTCAAAATCGCTGCCAGGCGCTGATCATGATAGACATTGATAAGTTCAAATCCATCAACGACACCCTGGGTCACGAAGCAGGCGATAAGGTACTGATGGAAATCGCACGCACAGTGCGCTATTCCATCCGCAGCCGGGATCATTGTGGCCGCTGGGGCGGCGAGGAATTTGTGGTCTACCTGCCAAGCGCCAGCGAGGCGGAAATCAACGCCATCGCCGAGCGTCTCAGGGCCAATATTGCCGGACTTAAGTTCCCGGGCATTTCTGATAAGCTCAAGATCAGTGCCAGCATTGGCGTGTGTCTGGATCAGGGTTTCAGCGAATACGAAGACATACTGCGCCGCGCCGATGAGGCCATGTACAGCGCTAAAGCGGCCGGCGGCAATCGCATTAAATTCGCCTGACAAAGCCATCCGTTGCCAACGAGTTCGGGCGTAAGCACACCTTCCAAACGTATTTCGGCATAAGGAAACCACAATGGATTTGGGCAAGCTGTTCTTTTTCTGCGGCAAAATGGGAGCGGGTAAATCAACCATGGCCAGGGAGGTGGCGGCCCGTCACCGGGCTGTGTGTATCAGCGAAGACGATTGGCTTGCAGCGCACTACCCAGACCAAATCCACACCTTTGACGACTACCTGCGGTTTTCAAGCCAGATAAAACCCTTTATCAAATCCCACGTGCAGCAACTGCTGCAAAGCGGCACGCCTGTGGTGATGGACTTCCCCGGTAATACGGTCAGGCAACGCGGCTGGTTTGTCGCTCTGTGCAATGAAATCGGCGCCGAGCATCAGCTGATTTACCTCGACCACAGCGACCAAAGCTGTCTGGCCAATATCGCCAAGCGCAGGCAGGAACAGCCCCACCGCGCCAGCTTTGACACCGAGGCCGTGTTTTATCATGTCAGTCAGTTCTTTGAACCGCCCGGTGAAAACGAGCAGCTTAAGGTTTTACATATCGGGCTCAGGGAGTAAGCTGATTAAGTTTCAGGCAAAATGACTCAGGGATCAGGCTCAATCAGGGAAGGCCGCTATGTTCACCAAAACCGCCCGCTTTTTCGTCCATTGCACGCTGCTTGCCGTGTTATCTGCCGCAGGCCAGGCTGCCGAACCTCTGGTCATCGACTTTCACGGTCAGGACTTTATCCATCGCTGGTCAAACGCCGGTCAACATGAATTTACCCCCGAAGGGCAGAGGATCTCGCGGCCTGGCAGGAGATGATAACCCTGAATGTGCGTGATGAAGTCACCGATGAGGAAGCCCTGGCAAGCCTCGCCAACGGGGTGCTGAATGTTTATCAAAAGCATGGGCAGGTGATTCGCACCGCGTCCGTGCCCCGCAGCGACAGTCAAAGCGCTGAGCATCTTGCCATTGCGGTCATGGGCAGCCCTGAGTTTATCGAGGTCGCCTTTGCCCGTTTCGTGTTTCGTGAGGGACGCGGCGTGATTATTGTCTATTCCCACCGCACCTATGGCGACGGCGCAAACGATGCCATGATGACCTGGCTGCAAACCAATATGACGAGCAGCGAATCCCGGCTGATGTCCTGGTCAGCGCTGCCCGACAAAGCCAGCCTCGACGCCCTGCCCGAAGCTAACTAGGCTGCTGTTAAACTGCAAAAAAGGCCGACTCGACCCGATGAATCAGTCGCAGGCTTCACCTTGCAATGGCATTAACCGCCAACGATTTTCTGCCACCAGGACAAAGGCTTGCCGCAGTTGCGGGCCGGGTTCCAACTACCCACCTTGGCTGGCAGCGCCACGGCGCCGGGGCAGCCTTTTTCCAGCGCATTGCCGTTGGTATCAAAGTAGCCCTGCACCACATCGCCAGGCGGCGTCATCCGCAGCCCCACAGGTGGGCGCTGCTCCAAAAATGCCTGATAGATGGCCATGGCACCGCTGGCGCCCACCAGCTTGGTCTTGCCGTTGTCATCACGGCCCACCCAAACGGCGGCCACGTTCCGCTCGTCAAACCCGGCAAACCAGGAGTCACGGCTGTCGTTACTGGTACCTGTCTTACCGGCCAGGGTCACGTTGGGGAAGGCGCGGCCAAGGCGAACACCAGTCCCTTCCGCTACCACCCGGGTCATAACGTACTGGGCAAGGTAAGCGGCAGCAGGCTCCAGCGACTGCTCGGATGGCAGGCGACTCGCCAGAATGGCCTCATTATTCATGTCCAGCACGTCGGTCACGGTGGACAACTGACGGAAGCGACCATTGTCGGCCAGGGTCTGATAAATCTGCGCCACCATCAGCGGCGAGCCATCCACGGCGCCAAGCAGCATCGACGGATACGGATTAATCGCCTCGCCGCGCCAGCCGGCATCATCGAGGGTGTTGATGACCGAATCCACGCCAACCGCCAGCCCCAGATTTACCGTCGGCACGTTGAGGGACTTATACAGCGCCTGCATCAGCGGCACCTGACCACTGAAGGTCTTGCTGTAGTTTTGCGGCGACCAGGCCTGGCCGTGTTTGTTGGTCACGGTCAGCGGCTCGTCCTTCAGCGGCGTCATCAGGTTGTAGTTGTCGTCCTCAAGGGCAGTGAGGTAAACAAATGGCTTCACCAGTGAGCCAATCGGGCGGCGCATTTCGCTGACCCGGTTGTAACCTTCAAAGCTTGGATTGCGATCGCCCACCATGGCAGCAATACCGCCGCCAAACTTATCGGTTACCACCATGGCCGCCTGTAGCTCCTTGGTGTCTTTGCCGATGCGGGCCATCACGTCTTTCACCGCTTTTTCGGCCGCTTCCTGCGCTATGGGGTCGAGGGTGGTGTACACCTTGATGCCCGACTCATTGAGCAGACTGTCACCCCAGCGCAGTGCCAGCTCTTTCTTCACCTGAGCGTAGAAAGCCGGCATCTTTTGATGCACAGGACGACCTTCCGGCCTTAAACCCAGCGGCGATTCGGCGGCAATCTGGAACTCGTTCACGCTGATTTTGCCCGCTTCCATCAACAGCCGCAGCACCAGATCCCGGCGCTCCTGCGCCCGGTCGGCATAGCGCCAGGGGTTGTAGTAAGACGGCCCTTTAATCACCGCAATCAAAAACGCCTGCTGCGCCAGGGTCAGTTCGTTCAGTGGACGACCGAAGTAAAACTGCGATGCCAGCCCCATACCGTGTACGCCACGGGACTTGTCCTGCCCCATGTAGACTTCGTTGAGGTAGGCCTCGAGGATCTCATCCTTGCTGTAGCGAAAATCAATGATGATGGCCATCAGGGCTTCGCGGATTTTGCGGATAAGCGAGCGCTCACTGGAAAGGAAGAAGTTCTTCGCCAGCTGCTGGGTCAGGGTCGAGCCACCCTGCACTGTGCGGCCTGCGCTGATATTGACAAAGGCTGCCCGCAAAATCGCGAACGGGTTGACCCCGTGGTGCTCGTAGAAGCTGCGATCTTCCACCAGAATCAGTGCATCCACCATGGTGTCAGGCACTTCTTTACGGGCCACAAACAGCCTGTCTTCACCGTCGCTGGCAATGATTCTGTCCAGCAGCACAGGTTCAAGGTGAAACACCGCCAGCTCGCGCTTGTCGGTGTGACGGGCAACGTTCTCCACCCCCTGGGTATCGAAACTAATCATCACTCGCGCCGCTTCCTGGCTGCCAAGGGGGTGCAGGAAGGGGCGCCGCCACAGGTCAATGCGGGTCTTGGACGCCGAAAACTCCCCCACCTGACGAGGGTTTGCCACCTTGCGATACCCCAGCAGCTTAAGTTCGGCCATCATCTGGTGATGGCTCACGGCGGCGCCGGGATAGAGCGCCATGGAACGGCTGAAGATCTGCGCAGGCAGATGCCACTTCTGGCCCTCGAATTTACGGGCTATTTGCTGATCCAGATAGATGCCGTACGCGGCGCACAGCACCAACACCACCAGGGTGAGTTTCCACAAAAACGACCAGATACGCCAAAGCACACCGGGCTTGGCTGCTTTTGGCTTGCCTTTGGCCGGGGCCTTACGTCGGGGAGCGCCGCTCTTTTCGGTGGTCCGTTTTGCTGAAGTCCGTTTTTCTGAAGTCATAAATTCTCTGCCTCAGGACTGGCCCAAGGTCTTTTTCTTGGTAAATTTGGTCGGTAAGGTGTTCGCCGGATCGTCCGGCCACAAATGCTTGGGATAACGGCCGCGCATTTCCTTTTTCACGTCCTGATAAGGCCCCTGCCAGAAACTGGCCAAATCCGCCGTCAGGGCGAGGGGGCGCTGGGCAGGCGATAAGAACTCCATGGTGAGTTTCAGCCGTCCATCGGCCAAAAGCGGCGTGCTGGCCATGCCATAGGCTTCCTGCAATCGCACCCTGAGCATGGAGCGGCCATCGTCTTCATATCGAATGGGCGCACGGGTGCCAGTTGCCATAGGGTAATGGGTCGGCAGCGCCGCGTCGAGGCTTGTGCGCAGCTGCCAGTCGAGGCTGTCACGCAAAATGCGTCCGGCATCGAGTTTATTGAACTGATCCAGGGTGTTGATATCGCCCAAAAACGGCCCCAGCCAGTCTTCAAGGCACTCAAGCAGTGCTTCATCATCCATGGCAGGCCAGTCACCGCCAAGCAGAGTCGCGGCCAAACACACCCGCCGCCTGAGCTGCATAGCATCATCATCAAAGCCAAGACAACCAAGGCCTTTTTGACGAATTCGGGCTATCCAGGCACTGGCTTTAAGCGATGCAGGCACCTTGGTCATACTCTCGCGTCCCAGCACCAGATGCCCTACGACCCGCTGCCGTTCCGCCACGAAGCGGCCTCGGCCTTCATCGAAGCCACTGACCTCACGTTCAGCAACCAAAAAAGCCAGGGGTCCATCGAACAGACGCTCATCCAGCGGCGCGCCAAGCCACAAACGGCCAGCGCTGCGGCCTTCAAGCTCGCCAAAGTCAGCGGCCACCAGCATGGGTTCGAGGGACATGGCATCGGCCTCATCCACTGTGATGCCCGTGCCGTTGGCCAGCACAAAACCATCCTTGCCGCGGGCCATGGCGATACGGTCAGGATACGCCAGCGCCAACAGCAGGCCACAATCGTGGGGGTGAGCCGATTTTGCCAGCGCCGCAAAGTCAGCCTTGATACCGAGTTTTGCAGCCCATTGTTTGGCCTGCTGACCAGTCTGACCCGACGTTGCCCACCCAAGGTAGTGGCTGATGTCACAGCCGCGGCGCGGCAATCCTCGACCTTCCAAAATTGCCGCCAGCAAACACGCCAAAGGCGCAAGCCCGGGGTCAGCTTCGGCCGCCCCCAGGGCTTTGGCCTTCAGCAACATATGTGCGAGGCGCGGATGACAGCCAAGGCGATGGGCCTCACGGCCAAGGGCGCTGAGCTTATGGTCATCATCCACCAGCTCCAGATCTTTAAGCAGATTCCAGGCGATGGTTTCATTCACCCTGGGCGGAATCGACAACAGCTTGAGCGCAGCAAAATCGCGCGCGCCCCAGGCCGCCGCTTCCAGCGCCAGACTGACCAGCTCGCTGCGCAGAATTTCCGGCTCATCGGCCTTCATCTGGCGCTCAAACTCATCCTGGCTCCAGAGCCGGATACACAGCCCCGGCGCCAGACGTCCGGCGCGGCCAGCACGCTGGATAGCCGACGCCTGACTGATACGTTTAAGCCCAAGGCGGGTCACGCCGCTGCGGGGATTGAAACTCGCCTGGCGCACAAAGCCGCAGTCCACCACCTGAGTCACCCCATCTATGGTCAGACTCGATTCGGCCACGTTGGTGGCCAGCACCAGCTTGCGGCGCCCGGCAGCATCGGCGCTGAGCGCCGCATCCTGAGCGTTGGCATCAAGCTCGCCATAGAGGGGACAGATGGCAAATTCCGACTCATTGAGACGCTCTGACAAAAACACCTTAAGCCGCTCAATCTCGGCCTTGCCCGGCAAAAACGCCAGCACAGTGCCCGGAGCAATGCCATCAGGCAACGGCCGTTTACCGGTGGCAAGTTCAAGCAGGGTTTTACCCATGTGCGCCTGCCAATCGCTGCCAGCAGGCACATTGGCGTACTCCAGGGTAACCGGGTAGCTGCGGCCCTGGCTTTTAAGCAGTGCCGCTTCGGGCATCAGCGCTTGCAGCGGCATGCCACTCAGGGTGGCCGACATGGCGAGAATGGTCAGGTCGTCCCTGAGACCGGCCTGCACTTCCAGTGCCAGCGCCAGCCCCAGATCTGTGCTCAGATGGCGTTCGTGGATTTCATCGAAAATAATCAGGCCAACCCCCTCGAGTTCGGGATCGTCCTGGATCATGCGGGTTAAAATGCCTTCGGTAACCACTTCGAGGCGGGTGTCTTTGGACACCTTGCTGTCGCCACGAACCCGGTAACCAATCTCAGTGCCAAGGGCACAGCCGCGCTGTTTGGCGATGAAGCGCGCCACGCTGCGCGCCGCCACCCTACGGGGCTCCAGCATAGTGATCCGCCCCGATATTTCGGACCAATCGAGCAGCGCCAATGGCAGCGCCGTAGACTTACCGGCACCGGTGGGCGCCTCAAGAATAAGCTGATTGTGGGCTTGCAGAGCTGATTTAAGGTCGTCGAACAGTTCGCAGACGGGCAAGGAATTCAAGGCTAATCCGGCGGGCAACAAACAATGGCCACCATTGTACTGACTTAGGGAAGGTGCGAACAAGTCTGCGGCCGGGGATGTCAGTCCTTAAGCCAGGGCACGCGCTTTCCGCTGAGCAGCCCCTCCAGAGCCTGGGGCTTGCCGATAGCATAGCCCTGACCGTAATCCACCCCCAATGCCCGCAGGCGTTTGCCGATGTCGACCGACTCAACAAATTCGGCAATCACTTCAAACTCCATATCTCGGCCCAGCTGACAGATGGCGTTGACAATGGCTTGATCAGACTTGTTTTCGCAAAGGTTAACCACGAACTGGCCGTCGATTTTCACAAAGTCCACATCCAGCAGTTTAAGGTAGGCAAAGCTTGAGAAACCCGAACCAAAGTCATCCAGCGCCAGCTTGCAGCCAAGAGGGCGCAGCAACTCGATCAACGCCTGCGCCTGATCCAGTTGGCTGACCGCAGCGGTTTCGGTGATTTCCACACAGAGCTTGTCCACCAGATCCGGCTCGGTCATCAGCCGCATCTCGAGCCAGGCCATAAATTCGGGGTCGCCAAGGGAGGTAGCAGACAGGTTCACCGACACCATATCCAGCTCATGCCACACATCCACATGCTGGCTGCCCCAGCGCAGTAAATTATCCAGCACCCAGCGATCGACCCGGGAAGCCAGATTGTATCGCTCGGCGGCGGGCAAAAAGATCCCGGGGGATAGCATCTCGCCATTGGGGCGCTCGAGCCTGAGCAGGATTTCCATATGCAGGCCATCCTCGGCGCGGGTCAGCGGCTCAATCAACTGATAATACAGCTGAAACTCGTTTTGCTGCAGGGCTTCGATAATGTCGACCGAGGCGGTCATTTCGGTGTAGAAGCGGCTCATTTTCGGGTCGGTGGCACAGTAGATATGCCAGCCGTTACGCCCCTGATCCTTGGCCACACGACAGGCCGCATCGGCGCGGCTCATAATGGAGTAGATATCGCTGACATCGGTATCCAGCGGCGCCACCCCCATGGAAACAGACACGCTGTGGCGCCGGTGCTCCCAGCAAAACTCGTGTTCAAACAATTGGGTACAAATGCGCTGGGCAATAATCTTGGCGGTATCTTCGTTGCAGTAGTGCATCAAAATGGCAAACTCATCACCACCAAGACGAGCCACAGTATCGCCTTTACGCACCAACTGTTTGAGCCGCAGCGCCACCTGGCACAACAGCTTGTCGCCAGCCTGATGGCCGCTGACATTATTCACCACCTGAAATTGGTCCAGATCCAAAAAGGCCACGCAAATCGGGTTTTCATGCTCCTCGCTCAAAAGCTTGGCCAGCAGGGCTTCAAAGTGGGAACGGTTGGGCAGCCCAGTGAGGGCATCGAAATTGGCATGGAACGACAGCTCATCGGCCAGACGGTGGCGCTCACTCACATCATCCACCAACATCAGCAGGTTCCCTGGCTCATCGGCCATGGGGCTGAAGCTGAGCTTAAGCCACTGCTGCGACATCATGGCGCCCTTCACGGCAATTTCGCACCAGGCTTGTTTAAGCACACCATCGCGCACCACCTGCAGGGTATCGAGCAGCATGGAGCCTTCTTCCGGCCGCACCAGCGCCATCAAGTCCTGGCCATCGGACAAGGGCAGATTCTGACGGGCAATGTTATTAAGCAGTTTGACTTTATTGCGTCTGTCCACCAGGCCACAGGCCAGCGGCAGCTGATTGAACAACTCCTGATACTTGCGCTCGCTTATCATCAGCGCCTGGGCGATGCGGGTCAGTTCGGTCACCGCCCCTATCAGCATGGCGGCATTGGTCAGGCTGTCGATAAAGCCGGCCGACCATTCGCGGGCACGCTCGCACTGCACAGCGCCCAGAGCGATGTGGGTTTCACCGAAACTCACCGGCGGCAGCACCAGCAGGCTTTTCACCTTCCATTCCCGCAGGAAGTGTTTCTCTTGGCTGGCCTCAGCGGGCAAGGCACCTATATCGGCAAGATTGATAAGCCGTGGCTGGCGCATCTGGCGCCGAAACCAGGGCATGCGCGCCAGCGGCCAGTAACGTACCTGGCCGCCACGGGCGACCGCGGGCCTTAAGTAGATATTACGCGGTGTAACGCCCGGTTGATTGGCCGTATGGGAGAGCACAAAAACACCATCGCAATCCAGCCGCGCCGTGATGGTTTGCAGGGCGCGGTCAACATTCTGCTCGAGGGTCGCCAAAGGTACATGGGCGAATATCCCGGCCAGAGCGGTATGCAATGAGTTCGACTCAGGCAACGACATAACCTGCTTTCCTTGGAAATCGCAGTAACTTGCATTCACTCTAGAGTATAGGCAAGGTTTGCTTACCTGAGAGTAAAGGTCGGATTTTATGCCTGACAACAAACGATTATTTCTGGGATTCTCCCTGAACAGCGCACAAACTGCTTCACTGCAACGGCTGCAACATGGACTTGGGGAGGGGGCTGGCACAGGAGTGGATGTCACGCCAGCCAATCTGCATATGACGCTGGCGTTTTTGGGACAAGCCGATGGCACACAGGAAGCAGCGCTGCGGGATGAAATAACCGGGCTTGCCAAACCCCGATTTCGCCAACGGCTCGATACCCTGGTGCACTGGCGTGGTGCTGGGGTGGTTTGTTTGTGGGGCAAAGCTGAAGACAGCGCCCTTATCGGTATGTTTGAGGCAAGTCAGGCGATTGCTGCCAAACTTGGCCTGCATCAGAGCGAGCATGCCTTTAACCCGCACATCACCTTAAAACGCAAAGCCAGGGTATTTCAAAAGCCTGAGTGGACGCCTACGCCGCTTACGCTCATGCCGGATGCCCTGCACCTGTATCACTCTCAAAGCACGGCCATTGGGGTGCAATACCGGATTTTACAAAGCTGGCCGCTTGCCGATTAGCCTTGTCAAGCGGCTGTCAA
The DNA here is from genome assembly GCF_022484835.1 of Shewanella zhuhaiensis. NCBI lineage: Bacteria > Pseudomonadati > Pseudomonadota > Gammaproteobacteria > Alteromonadales > Shewanellaceae > Shewanella > Shewanella zhuhaiensis. The sequence goes on along the minus strand of NZ_JAKUDL010000003.1, from coordinate 63,118 downwards.
ACAGCCTGCTCAGAGTTTTTACAGGCGTTTTTTACTAAAGGTTTTTGTACATCAGGCAACAGTCCAGGGTAAAACCCCGTGGGCTTTGATAGAGGGAGCGTTTCTCTTCGCCAAACCCGCAGGCGCGGTAAAAGGGCGCGGCATTGAGGGTGGATTCCAGTCTGAGTCTGCTGATGCCCTGCGCCAGCGCCAGCTCTTCAACAAAGGCCATCAAGCGCTTACCAACTCCGCGACCCATTACGTCAGGGGCAACAAACAAGGCTTCAACCTGACCTTCAGCACTCTTGAGCTCGGGATGGGTCAAGTCCAACATCACACTGCCCACCACGCGCGCGCCGTCTTTCATAATATAAAAGCCCTGGGCCACCACGGCGGTAAAACTCTCGGTCAGTTCGCCTTCGGTCCAGCGCGCGAGACTCAGCTCGTCGTAATAGCCTTTGCAGCCTGCAAGAATGGCCTTGTTGCGCAAATCCCAAATCGCCTGTGCATCTTCTGCCGCAGCCTTACAAAGCTCCATTGTTATCCCTGACTCTGCCAAATTCCCACTAACATATCACGGCCAATCATTTGAAAAAACGGTAAAAAAATCCCCTCCGGGAGGTGGGGATTGTCAGGGATATCAGCGGTTCAGATCAGTTGCCCATCTACTCAGCAATCAGAGCAACATCCAGCGTCAGCCGCCAAAGTCATCGAGCAGTATGTTATCGCGCTCAACGCCCAGGCTCTCCAACATGGCAATAACAGAGCTGTTCATGATTGGCGGGCCGCACATGTAAAACTCACAGTCTTCCGGCGCCTTGTGCTGCTTTAAGTAGTTCTCATACAGCACGTTATGGATAAAGCCGGTGTAGCCAGTCCAGTTATCTTCCGGCAGTGGCTCAGAGAGCGCAATATGCCATTCGAAGTTAGGGTTTTGGGCGGCAAGACCATCGAAGTCCTCCTGATAGAACACTTCACGCAGGGAGCGGGCGCCGTACCAGAAGCTCATCTTGCGCGATGTTTTCACCCGCTTGAGCTGGTCGAAGATATGGCTTCGCATCGGCGCCATACCGGCACCGCCGCCGATAAACACCATTTCGGCGTCTGTCTCTTTGACGAAGAACTCACCGAAGGGGCCGGAAATAGTCACCTTGTCGCCGGGCTTCAAGTTAAAGATGAAGGATGACATCTGTCCCGGTGGCAACTCAGGGCTTGGCGGCGTGGCAATACGCACGTTAAGCATGATGCGGCCCTTTTCTTCCGGATAGTTGGCCATGGAGTAGGCGCGCATCACTTCGCTATCTACCTTGGACACCAGATTAAACAGGCCGTACTTTTCCCAGTCATCGCGGAAGATTTCCGGAATATCAAAGTCTTTGTAATGCACTTGGTGGGCGGGGGCTTCAATCTGAATATAACCACCGGCCTTGAAGTCCACTTCTTCGCCTTCTGGCACCTTCAGCAGCAGCTCCTTGATGTAAGTAGCAGTTGAGCGGTTGGAAATCACCTCACACTCCCACTTCTTCACCCCGAAGATTTCTTCATCGAGCTCAAGATCCATATCGGACTTCACCGCCACCTGGCACGCCAGACGGCAACCCTCTTTAGCCTCTTTCTTGGTGATATGGTCAAGCTCGGTAGGCAGGATATCACCGCCACCGGATTTGACCTTCACCCGGCACTGACCGCAGGTACCGCCGCCGCCACAGGCAGAAGGCACGAAGATGTTTTTACCGGCCAGGGCGCCCAAAAGCTTGCCACCGGCGGGCACGGCCACGCTTTTATCGCTATCGTCGTTGATACGCAGCTGCACGTCGCCGCTTGCCACCAACTTGCTGCGGGCAATCAGGATGACCGCCACCAGGATGCACACCACCACGGTGAACATGCCCATTCCAATCGTCATTTCCATGGATGTTCCTCCGTTACAGGCTGATACCGGCAAAGGACATAAAGCCCAGCGCCATCAGCCCTGTGGTGATAAAGGTGATACCAATGCCCTGCAACCCTTCGGGGATGGCATTGAACTTGAGCCGCTCACGAATACCGGCCAGCAGCACAATGGCCACCGCCCAGCCGGTACCGGCACCGGCGGCAAACACCGCTGACTCGGTCAGGGTGTAGTCGCGGTTGGCCATAAAAATCACCCCGGCGAAGATGGCGCAGTTTACCGTCAACAGTGGCAGGAAGATCCCCAGCGTCTGGTACAGCACCGGCATAAAGCGGTCGAGCACCATCTCAAGAATTTGCACCAGCGCCGCAATCACCCCGATAAAGGTGATGAGCTGCAGGTAGGACAAATCCAGCTCAGGGAAGCCGGCCCACGCCAGGGCGCCCGGCTTAAGCACGGCCACGTAAATCAGCTGATTGAGCGGCACCGCCAGTACCATCACCACAATCACGGCAATACCGAGACCAAGCGACGTAGATACCTTCTTCGACACCGCGAGGAAGGTACACATGCCGAGGAAGAAAGACAGCGCCATGTTGTCGATAAATGACGCCTGGATAAACAGATTAATGTAGTGTTCCATGACGTTATCCTCAGGCCTTGGCGCGCTTGCGCTGAGCTATGTTAACCACCCAGATGATGACGCCAATCAGGAAGAAGGCGCTGGGGGGCAGCTTGAACATCTCGTTGGGCAGATACCAGCCGCCCTGCTCTATGGTCTTCAAAATGCTGTGACCAAACAGGGTGCCAGAACCCAAAAGCTCACGCACAAAGGCGACGCTCAGCAGGATAAAACCGTAACCGGCGGCATTGCCGATGGCATCCATCACCGACAGGTGTGGCGGCTCTTTCATGGCAAAGGCTTCGGCGCGGCCCATCACGATACAGTTGGTGATAATCAGACTCACAAACACCGACAGCTGCTTGGATAAGTCCGGCGCCACGTCCTGAAGCACCATATCCACCACAATCACCAGCGAGGCGATAATGGTCATCTGGGCGATGATGCGCACGCTGTTGGGGATAAAGGCGCGAATAAGCGAGATAAAGAAGTTGGAGCACACCAACACAAAGGTCACCGCCAGTGTCATCACCAGCGCGGTTTGCATGGAGTTACTCACCGCCAGGGCCGAACAGACCCCCAGCACCTGCATAGCCACCGGATTATTGGCAAACACCGGGCGCATCAGGAGTTCACGATTGGATAATACAGCGCTCATCTCACACCCCCGCCGCTTTCAGCTTGTCGATAAAGGCATCAAAGCCTTCAGGACCAAACCAGAACTGCACCGCCTTGGCCACGCCCGCACCTGTGCGGGTGGCACCACTTACACCATCGACGGCACTCTTGTCTCCGGCCTTGGCTTCGCCCTTCACAATCTTGAAGGCCACATCGCCCTTGGCGTTGAAGATTTGCTTGCCCTGCCATTTGGCGAGCCAGTCGTCGTGGTTAATAAAGTCGCCGATACCCGGGGTTTCACCGTGCTCGTAGAACACAGCGCCTGTGATGGTATTGAGGTCGGCCTCAATACCCACAAAGCCGTAGATAATCGACCACAAACCCTTGCCATACACCGGCAGCACCAGCGCCTGCAGCTCGCCCTTGTCGTCCAGCACTTTGAAGATGCGGATTTCATTGGCGCGGGTCTTGATACGGGCGGTGTCTTTGGCAATCTTGCTGGAGGTATCCGGGTTGATAGCCGCCATACGCTCGTCATAGTCAAGGATGTTGTCACGCTCATGCATCTCGCCGCTGGCAAGGTTCACCATCACCGGGCGCACCCGCGCTTCGAAGGTGGCTTTGACATCACTGACATCCTTGATGTCAGCCGCCACCAGCACGTTTTGCATCAGCTCGTTGCGCTTTTTCACCAATTTGCGCTCCTTGAGCACATCGGCGGTGCCGGTGATCATAAAGGAGCAAACCAGGCACAGGACGACCGTGAAGGTCATGGTGCCGAGAACACTGTCTTTGTTAAAGGCCATTGCGCTTCAGCCTCCGTTTGATATTGAATCTTGCCACCAGCGAATCCAACACAGGCGCCCACAGGTTGGCGAACAGAATCGCCAGCATGATGCCCTCGGGCTGCTTAACGTTGGCCACGCGGATAAGAATGGTCATGGCGCCCACCAGGATGCCGAACATCAGCTTGCCGGGACGGGTGTAGGCGGTGGTCACAGGGTCGGTTGCCATAAACATCATCCCCAGCGCAAAGCCGCCGGTGACCAGATGCCAGGTCCAGGGCATGGCCGCCATGGCACTTTTACCGTCGCCAAACACATTGAACAGCAAGGATGTGGCGATGGCGCCAATAAGCACGCCCACCACAATGCGCCAGTCGGCGAGACGGGTAAGGATAAGCAAGAGACCACCGGCAAAAATCGCCAGTGCCGAGGTTTCACCAATGGCGCCCACTTCGAAGCCTAAGAAGGCATCCCACCAGGCGGCGTCGTTAAAGGCGTGGTACCAGGGGTATTCGGCAAACTTCATCTTGTTGGCAGCAACCTGCGCCAGGGTAGTGGCCGAGCTGTAACCGTCTACCGCTACCAGCTGCGCCGAGGTAGTCACTTCGCTTGGGTAGGCAAAATAGATAAAGGCCAGACCCGCCAGCGCCGGATTCAGGAAGTTGTAACCCATGCCACCGAACAGCTCTTTGGCAACAACCACACCAAAGCTGATGCCCATCACCACCAGCCACAGGCTGATATTGGCGGGCAAACACAGGCTGAACAGCAGCGCGGTAACAAAGAAGCCTTCCTGCATTTCCTGACGCCTGGCCCGGGCAAACACCATTTCCCAGAAGATGGTGGTGGTAAGCGCCGCCAGATAAATCGGCAGGTAATAAATAAAGCCGTACGCCATCAGACCAAAGATGCCAGTGCTTTCAGTCAAACCGCCGAAAATGGCGTTGTAAAAGCTCTGATGCCAGGTATCCAGCGGCGCGCTGCCCGCCAGAATCGCAATTTGCGCCTGCAAGCCAGTGTTGTAGATGCCAAACAAAATAGCAGGCAGTAGACACAGACCCACCAGGGTCATGGTGCGCTTCACTTCAATGGCATCACGCACGTGCACCGTATCCTGGGTGCTGGCGCCATGGCCGATAAACAGCGAACGGAAATAGTCTTTAATCGTGTGTCCGGGAGCGTAGTAAGCGTCCTGGGCACTGGGTTTCTTCATGGGCTTGCTCATTAGCCTTCCCTCTCGATAATCGTCAGGCAGGCGCGAAGCTCCTGGCCAAAATCGTACTTACTGGGGCAGACGAAGGTGCACAGGGCCAGATCTTCTTCATCCAACTCCAGTGCGCCCAAAAGCTGCGCCTCGTCGGTGTCACGCACCACTAGATCCCGCACCAGCAAGGTGGGCAGAATATCCAGCGGCATCACCCTATCCAGCTGGCCAAAGGCCATCATGGCGCGCTTGGCACCGCCGGTGTGGGTGGTCATGTCGTAGAGTTTCTTGGGCAAAAAGCGCGACAGCACGGTTCGGGTAATGGAGAACTTGTCCCGGCCCAGGCGTACCCAGGGCAGGAAGTGCTCACTGTCATCTTCAGTGACAACCGAAATTTGCGGGTGGAAGCGGCCTAGGAAGTCGAACGCGCCTTCGGCGGTGTGGCCGGAAAGCACAGAGCCGGAGACCACCCGGGAATGGACTTCGTCTTTCAGCTCGCCTTTGACGATATCGCTGACCTTGGCACCCAGCACAGTGGCAATCAGCCTTGGCTTAAGCACGTTGGGGCCGGCGAGCGCCACAATGCGGCGGTTATCCAGCTGTCCGGTGGTAAAGAGACGGCCAACCGCCATCACGTCCTGATAGCCGATATGCCATACCTGACGCTCCATACTGACTGGCATCAGCATATGAATGTGAGTGCCCACCAACCCGGCAGGGTGCACGCCCTGGAATCTGTGGGTCTGCACCCGTGGCAGCTCGGCGCCCGGCAGGGTATCGTGGCGACCGTCCTGACACAAGAACACCGGCCCGTCGGTGAGCTGAGTAAGTACCTGCATACCGGCGGCAAAGGCATCGACGTCGGTATTGATAATTACCCGCGGATCGGCCGCCAGCGGATTGGTGTCCACGGCGGTAACAAACAAGCCAGCTGGCACTGAGCCCGGCTTGGGCGCGCGGGAAAATGGACGGGTGCGAAGTGCAGTCCACAGGCCACTTTGCAGCAGCTTGTCCTGCACCTGCTCACGGGACAGGGCGGCAAGGTTTGCCTCGGCACCAAAGTCGATTGCCTCGTCGGAGCCATCACAATCGATGACCACCGACAGCAACATACGCTTCTCGCCCCGATGGATTGCAGAAACAACCCCGGCGCAGGGCGCGGTAAAACGCACACCCGGGTTGCTCTTGTCTTCAAACAGCGCCTGACCCTTGATGACCCGCTCGCCCTCTTCCACCAGCATGGAAGGCTTAAGCCCTACATACTCCTTGCCAAGCAAGGCCAACTGGGAAGGTTTGGCGGCGAGGTCAATCTCTTGCCTTGGCGCACCGGCAATGGGCACATCCAGGCCCTTTTTCACTGTGATTATCGCTTCGGAATAATCTGCCATGATTGCGGTCGCTCTCTCGGAAAATACACTACGAGCGATCGTACGCATTCAGGCAAAAAATTTCCGTCAACCACATCACAATTGGCCCAAAAGTGAAAGTTAACTACAAAAGACCACAAAACAGCGCTGTTTTTAGCCAATTATGGCTGTGACCTATGCCTTAATGTCATAAAATTACACAAATTCAGTTAAATTTAATTAATGTAAATATCTATATTTTACATATAGATATAGCAATTCACGCGATCTGTATCACTGAATTTTACTAAGGCAAAAGCCCCCATTTGGTGAAAATCAACCTCAGTCTCCCCCGCCCCGCAGCGCCCTAACCCCGGGTGATCGAGCTCTCAATTCCGACATAAAGCCTGCGTGACCTGCTAGACACCCAGAGCCGATTCCATGACCACTGCCTACAATCCGGCACATTTTGACCCAGACTTTTCGGCATCATACTCAGGTTGTATATAACCGGCGGATATATATAAAGGCGAAATAGTATACGGAATACTTGCCTTTATTAGAGGAAGCCAATATGTTTGCCAAAAAAAATGACAGCGTTGTCTAAATAAGAAAATCACAAACAAACAACGGGATACAATCTACATGTCAATTACCCCTGAGTATGCAAGGAAGCACCCTGACATCCCCGCAGCACAACAAGGCTTTACCCTCATAGAACTGATGATAGTAGTAGCCATCGTCGGCATTATTGCCGCCATTGCCCTGCCTTCGTATCAGGAACATTTGAAAAAGGGCCGCCGTTTCGATGCCCAGCAGCAGCTGGTCAGCCTGTCCCATACACTGGAGCGCAACTTCTCCCGCGAAGGCGTTTACCCGGACACCCTGGCGTCCCTGCCCAGCGACAAGTTTTACACCTACTCCTACACCCAGGTAGACGGACAGAGTTTTGTGCTGAAAGCCGCCCCAAGCAGCCACCAAAATGACGGCTGTGGTGCCCTGACACTGGATCAAAAAGGCACCGAAGGCGCTTCCAAAACCGGCTGTTGGGAGTAACTAAATGAAAAATAACAAAGTAGCAGGCTTAAGCCTGGTGGAACTCATGGTGGTTATCGCCATGATTGGCATTCTGGCCGCCATCGCCCTGCCCTCTTATAACAAGCTGGTGCAAAGCGAGCGTCTTACCGCCAGTGCCAACCGGCTGCAATCCGGATTCAAGTTTGCCCGCTCCGAAGCCATCAAGCGCGGTGAAACCGTGGCTATGTCAGTACAAAACGACTTAAGCATTAAGGTGTTGGCGGCAGATTTAACCGAACTCAGGCTGATTGCCGCCCCCGACACAGGCGTCACCATCGAGGGCCTTGCCGATATGGTTATCTCACCGCTTGGCACCACCACCGCCGCCAATATTCTGCTGGCCAACAGTGACCGGGATCTGCGTCTGTGCATTTTACGCAGTGGTCAAAGCCTGCTGGGCGGAGGGAACTGCCCATGAAAACTCAACAAGGCTTTACCCTGACCGAAGTTATGGTGTCGCTGGTGATTTCAGTGGTCGCGCTGCTGGGGCTTGGCAAGGCGCAGCTGCAATCGCTGAAGCATGCCAATAACGGCTTTTATTACACCCAGGCGAGTATTCATGCCCAGAACGTTTCCGAACGGCTGTGGCTTAAGGCCTGTGAATTTCAGCAAAATCCGGCCGCATTTACCAATGCCGCCTACCGCGCTTCGCTCCAGCCCGGTAGCCGTTTCAATCTGGTTTTGCCCGATGCCTTTGCCAACCAAATGGCGGTTGAGGTCAACTGGCAGGACAGCCGCATCGAAGACGGCAACAGTGTCAGCCTCAATCTGACTTTTCCGGAGTTCTGCCAATGATGCGCCTTCATTCCATGCGGGGCATGACCCTGACCGAACTCATGGTGGCCATGGTGCTGGGACTGCTGATAAGCCTGGCAGTCATCAACCTTTACACCCCACTCAAGGCCACGGTCGCCGAGAGCAAGCGGCTTGAGAGCGCGAGCGAAAGTTTGCGTCTGGTGACATTGCATCTGGGCCGCAGCATTCGCCACGCCGATGCCATTACCGCCATCACCCAGACCCAGCTTGGCCTTGAGATAAAAGTGGGCCCAGGGCAGGAAACCCAAAGTTGCCTCGATAACCAGATGACGGCGGATTTCAGCGAAACCTACCGCTTCGAAGCGCCCAACCTCTACTGCGATGACGGCAGCGGCGAGCAGCTGTTGATGAGCCAAATCATCGATTTGCGCTTCAGCCGCAGCGGTGCCCTGATGTCTGTCGCCTTAAGCCCCACAGGCGCGCCCGAACATCTGCAAACCACCCAAATCGACATCGCGATGCGTAAGCCAATCTGGCAAGCCGCGGTCAGTGCACCTTAACCCAGGGAAGGAGTTAACATGCGCATTCACGCCCAAGCCTCCCGCCAGCGAGGCGCTGTATTGCTGGTAGTGCTGGTGTTCAGCATCATGGCGACTTTATTAGTGGTCACCAACCTGAAAGACAACCTGGTTCAGGAGCGTCTCGCCGGTAACTTTCAAAAGCAGCTCAACGCCCGCTACACCGCTGAGCAAGGCATGTACGAGAGCTACAACCGCCTTAAAGCCAAGTTGAAAACCCACCCCAAGAGCACGCTGGAAAACCTCAAAGACGCGCTCCCCGGCCGTGCCAACGGTAAGGTGCGTGGCAGTCACTTTGAAACCCGCAATCATCGTATTCCGGCGCCGGGGCTGTTGATGCTGGCCAGCCGTGGCCATCACCTCGAGGGCGCCGCCGGGCTGAACGTGGCCTTTGCACTGCAGGCCATTCCCGGCAATGAAATCTACGAGGATGCCGTGGTGGCCTGCGACGGGATCAGCCTCAAAGGCAGTGGCACCATCGACAGCTATGACTCGGGCAAAGGCGCCTACGGCGACAACAATAAGGGGCGCAACGCCAACGTGGGCACCATCTCGGCCAACGCCGATGTCATCCTCGATGGTCACTCCCCCATCGAAGGCAATGTGCGCGCCACCGGCGATGTCAGTCTTAAAGGCTCCTCGCCGGTCAGTGGCAATGTGCATGCCAGCGGCGATGTCATCATTTCCTCGGGCTCTGGCCTCAGGGTCGATGGCAATATTCGCAATGGCGGCGACTTCAGCCTCAATGGCGGCATAGTCTCGGGCTCGGTGCATACCAATGGCAATGCCTTGATGGACTGGAGTACCGAGATAAGCAGTGGTGAACTGCTCTATGGTGGTCAGGGCACCTTCCGCGACGATGAAGACAAAGTCTTTGAAGGTGCGGACCACAGGGTCAACCCGAATGTGCCCGAGGTGGCCACCAGCAGCTGCGACCCCATTAACATGCCGGAGGTGATGGCGAAATTGGCAGGCACCTTCAATGATGGCCCTCTTGCCGTTGCGGCCAACGATGTACTCGACTTAACGCCACTGGGTTCAAGCCACGAAAACACAGGCAATGGCAAAGGCAAAGGCAAAGGCGGCGGCCCTATTCCGCCCATGACCCCGAGAAAAGCCGATGTGCTCGGCGACAAGGCGCCTGTGTATCGCTTCGACAGCCTGAATATGAGCTCAAACGGCATTATCAATATCAGCGGCGGCGACGTAACACTGATTGTCGACGGCGACTTCAGTATGGCCGGCGACAACAAGCTGAATATTGCCGAGGACTCAAGCCTGACCATCATAGTGGGCGGCAAAGTCAGCCTGGGCGCGGGTGCCAAGGTCACGGCGCAAAAAGAGGGTATTCGTGACAACGGCAAAATCGCCATGTCGCTCTATTCTGCCTACGATGGCGCCGATGGCATCACTATCAGTGGCGCAACGCCGATTTACGCCGCCATGTACGCCCCACTGACCGATGTAAAACTCTCCGGCAGCGGCGCACTCTATGGTGCCGTGCGCGGCAAAACCATCTCAGCCTCCGGTGGCAGCGGCATCCACTATGATGAAGCCCTGGGCCTGGCCGACCTGGGTGAAGACCACGGCAAACCACCTTTGCTGGCGCTGCGGGATTGGCTGTGGCTATAAGCCAATGGCAGGCCTGATTGCCATGGTTTCAATAAGGGCCCTTCGGGGCCTTTTTTGTTATCAAACCACCGCAAACTACCTACAAAGCAATAACCAAACAAGAATCACTTTCATTTAAGCCCTTCATTTTTAAGACTCGTTTAAGCCCATTGGCGAGCCCCTGCAATAGCTCGGTTTGCCTGCGTGTCTGGTTAAATTTCAAACTGAGAAGCAGATCACGCTCAAAAACATGATCTGGGTCTACAAACCCCTCCGATACCTCCTAGTGGGTATACCCACAAAAATAGCAAGGTCTAGACTCGAAGCTATCCTATTGACCCTGCGGGGTCAGTTTCCATGAGCCAGGTTCAAGTGAGCTAATGTCATGACACAGGAATATCACGTCACCAGTCTGGTGGTGCATGCCGCCCCCAGCCAGGCCAATACCATCGCCAGGACCATTGAAATCCTGCCCGGCGCCGAGGTTCATGCCACCAGTCCCGAAGGCAAGTTGGTGGTGACCCTGGAAGGGTCCACCCAGCGAGCCATTCTCGACAATGTCGAGGCCATCAACGCCCTTAACGGGGTGCTATCCAGCAGTCTGATCTATCACCAGTCAGAGCAAGAACAACAAGTGAGTGAGGAAACACCATGAGCATAAGCCGTCGCGAGTTTCTAAAAGCCAATGCCGCCGTGGCCGCGGCAACGGCCGTGGGTGTCACCCTGCCAGTGAAAGTGGTTGAAGCCGCTGAGCAGAAAGACAACATCAAATGGGACAAGGCGCCCTGCCGTTTCTGCGGCGTGGGCTGTTCGGTGCTGGTTGGCACCCGGGACGGCAAAGTGGTTGCCACCAAGGGCGACCCCGAAAGCCCGGTCAACAAGGGCCTGAACTGCATCAAGGGCTACTTCCTGTCGAAAATCATGTACGGCAAAGACCGTCTGGACACGCCGCTTTTGCGGATGAAAGACGGCAAGTACGACAAGAACGGCGAATTCACCCCGGTGAGCTGGGACGTAGCGCTGGACACCATGGCCGACAAGTGGAAAGCCAGCCTCAAGGCCAAGGGCCCAACCTCAGTGGGCATGTTCGGCTCGGGCCAGTGGACCATTTGGGAAGGCTATGCCGCCGCCAAGCTGCACAAGGCCGGTTTCCTCACCAACAACATCGACCCCAATGCCCGTCACTGCATGGCCTCGGCCGTGGGCGCCTTTATGCGTACCTTCGGTATCGACGAGCCCATGGGCTGTTATGACGACCTCGAAGCCGCCGACCACTTTGTGCTCTGGGGCGCCAACATGGCCGAGATGCACCCCATACTATGGGCGCGTCTGTCTGACCGTCGCCTGAGCAACCCAACCGGCAAGGTGCATGTGCTCTCGACCTTCGAGAACCGCTCCTTCGATTTGGCCGATAACCCCATGGTGTTCCGTCCGCAAACGGACATGGTGATCCTGAACTTTATCGCCAACTACATCATCCAGAACAAGGCCGTAAACAAAGACTTTGTCAGCAAGCACACCAAGTTTGCCCTCGGCGTAACCGACATAGGTTATGGTCTGCGCCCTGACCACCCGCTCGAGATGAAGGCCAAGAACCCCGGCAACGGCAAGTCCACGCCAATCTCCTTCGACGAATACGCCAGGTTTGTCAGCACCTATACCCTGGAATACGCCAGCGAAATGAGTGGTGTACCCGCCGAGCGTCTGGTCGAACTGGCCAAGGCCTATGCCGACCCAAGCGTGAAGGTGATGAGCCTGTGGACCATGGGTGTGAACCAGCATACCCGCGGTGTGTGGACCAACAACATGATCTACAACATCCACCTGCTGACCGGCAAAATCGCCACCCCGGGCAACAGCCCCTTCTCACTCACCGGCCAGCCATCGGCCTGTGGTACCGCCCGTGAAGTGGGTACCTTTGCCCACCGTCTGCCCGCCGACATGGTGGTGGCCAACGACAAGCACCGTGCCGTCACCGAGAAAATCTGGCAGTTGCCTGAAGGCACCATTCCGCCCAAGCCCGGCTTCCACGCCGTGCTGCAAAGCCGGATGCTCAAAGACGGCAAGCTGAACTGCTACTGGACCATGTGTACCAACAATATGCAGGCTGGCCCCAACATCAACGATGAAATCTACCCGGGCTTCCGTAACCCGGAAAACTTCATCGTGGTATCAGACCCTTATCCAACGGTGACTGCCATGGCCGCCGACCTGATTTTGCCTACCGCCATGTGGGTGGAAAAAGAAGGTGCCTACGGTAACGCTGAGCGCCGTACCCATATGTGGCACCAGCAGGTGAAGGCACCGGAAGGCGCCAAGTCTGATCTGTGGCAGCTGCTGGAATTTGCCAAGCGCTTTACCGTGGATGAAGTCTGGCCCGCCGAGCTGCTGGCCAAGAAGCCAGAATACGCCGGTAAGAGCCTGTATCAGGTACTGTTTGCCAACGGCGTTATCGACAAGTTCCCAAGCTCCGACTGCAAAGGCGAGCTGAACGATGAGTCCGAGCACTTCGGCTTCTATGTGCAAAAGGGCATCTTCGAAGAATACGCCACCTTCGGTCGTGGCAAGGCCCACGATCTGGCCGCCTTCGACGACTACCACCCAACCCGCGGCCTGCGCTGGCCCGTGGTGGATGGCAAGGAAACCCTGCGCCGCTTCGTTGAGGGGGCTGACCCCTATGTGAAGGCCGGTGAGGGCTACAATTTCTATGGTAAGCCTGACGGCAAAGCGGTGATTTTCGCCCTGCCCTACGAGCCTGCCGCCGAAGAGCCGAACGAGGAATACGATCTGTGGATGAGCACAGGCCGGGTACTGGAACACTGGCACACAGCCTCCATGACAGCCCGGGTGCCTGAGCTGTACCGCGCCTACCCTGACGCGCAGATTTTTATGCACCCGGAAGATGCCAAAGCCCGTGGCCTGAACCGTGGCGACGAGGTGATTGTGGCCTCGCCAAGGGGCGAAGTGAAGACCCGTGTCGAAACCAAGGGCCGCAACAAGCCACCCCGTGGCGTGGTGTTTATGCCCTTCTTCGACGCCCGTCAGTTGGTGAACAAGCTGCTGCTGGACGCGACCGATCCTCTGTCAAAAGAGACAGACTTCAAGAAGTGTCCGGTGAAGGTGATGAAGGCCTGATAAGGCCGGAATACGCCAAGGCCGTGAACGGGAGAGCACTATCATGACCAGACAACAGAACAAGACCAAAGGCATAAACCGGCGCCAGTTTTTGGCGACGACCGCCCGGCTGTCCTGCGCTGTTGCTCTGGCCGGGGGCGGCATTGCCACAGTCGCCAAATCACAGCCACTGGGTCCCCAGGCCATAAGGCCGCCGGGGGCGCTGACTGAGCAGGATTTCCTGTCGGCCTGTGTGCGCTGTGGCTTGTGTGTTGAAGCCTGCCCCTACGATACCTTGAAGCTCGCCCGCTGGTTTGAACAGGCGCCCACAGGTACGCCCTGGTTTGAGGCCCGTAAGGTGCCCTGTGAGATGTGTGATGATATCCCCTGCATCAAGGCCTGCCCCAGCGGCGCCCTTGAGCAGGCGCTCACCGACATCGACCAGGCCAAAATGGGCATAGCGGTACTGATTGATGAGAAAAACTGCCTGAACTTCAAGGGGCTCAGATGCGATGTCTGTTACCGGGTTTGCCCGCTGATAGACACCGCCATCACCCTTGAGCGCTCCCGCAACGAGCGCAGCGGCCATCACGCCATGTTTATCCCTGTTGTGCATCCGGACGCCTGTACCGGCTGCGGCAAGTGTGAACATGCCTGCGTGCTGGACGAAGCGGCCATCAAGGTACTGCCACCCCATATCGCCATGGGTAAAACCGCCGATCACGACACCTATATCGACACCGAAAACACAACCCTGGAGATGTTGAATAAGGGGTTTGAACTATGAGCACAGCCAAGGTAAACCAGGCACGCTTTGCCGAGGATGCCATCCGTGAGCTCGGTTGGTGGAAGGCGCATCGCTTTTTGCTGCTGCGCCGGGCCTCTCAGCTGACGGTGCTGGCACTGTTTGCCATCGGCCCTCTGTTTGGGCTGTGGCTGCTCAAGGGCAACCTCTCATCCAGCTTGCTGCTCGATACCATCCCCATGGCCGATCCACTGGTCACACTGCAGCTGCTTACCTCTGGCCATGTGCCCGAGGCCAGCCTGATGATTGGCGCGGCCATTATCGGCCTGTTTTATGCGTTGATGGGGGGGCGGGTGTTCTGCAGTTGGGTGTGTCCGGTGAACATGGTGACGGATCTGGCGGCTTACCTTCGCAGACGCTTTGCCCTGCCAAGAACTCCGGAGCTGCCGCGCCAGCTGCGCTACTTTATGTTGGCGCTGGTGCTGCTGTTGCCTGTGGTGACGGGCATCGCCGCCTGGGAGTGGCTCAACCCAGTGCCCGTACTTTACCGCGCAGTGCTGTTTGGCGCAGGTGCAGGGCTTGGGCTGCTTGTCGCCATCTTCCTTGCGGATCTCTTGCTGGTCGAGCGGATGTGGTGCTCGCACCTGTGCCCCAGCGGCGCCCTGTTTGCCTTACTGGGTAAACTGAGTCCGGTGAAGATGACTGCGGTGAATGCCAAAGACTGCAACAACTGCATGGATTGCTTCGTGGTCTGCCCCGAGCGTCAGGTGCTCAAACCCGCCCTCAAGGGCCAAAGCCCAATCATCGCAGACAGTGATTGCACCCAGTGCGGCCGCTGTATCGATGTGTGTGCCAAAGGCGTATTCCAGTACAAGAACCGATTTACATTCCAGGATAATCCTTTACAGAAAAGCCCCCGAATTGCCAAGAAGGCGGAGAACGAACAATGAAAAAAGTACTCACCTTAGCTGCGCTGTTTGTCGCCATCGCCGGTTGCAGCGGCCAGAATGCCCCCGTAAATAATGAGCCGGTGAACATCCAGTCGCTGGCGGGAAATGCTGAGCTTACCGATGTGCGCCCGGCCGATGCGCTGCCCACCTACCCCAAGCGTGGCACTGCCATCGAGCGTAACTACATAGAGCAGCCACCGCTTATTCCCCACAAGGATGACTACGCCATCAGCTTAAATAAAAATGGCTGTATGAACTGTCACAGCTGGGAAAAAGCACCGCGGATGAAGGCTACCCCGGTAGCCAAGTCCCACACAGTGGATGCCAAGGGCACCCTGAATGGTCAGAACTACTTCTGTACCCAGTGCCACGTAGCCCAGGCCGACAACAAGACCGAACTGGTGGAAAATACCTTCAGCACCAAATAAGTCGGTTGCCGTTAACAAAAAGCCCCGCAATCGCGGGGCTTTCTGTTTGCAGTGTTATTGGTTTAGGTCACTTATCACAGCGCCACCAAAGCAGCCTGTCACCATTTTCCAGCAATTCATCCGGTTGCCAACCCGCCTTAATATAAAAGGCTTCGGCACGGGTGCCGGGCTCAGTGGTCAGTTTTACCTCACACAGATGGTGCTCACGAAAGTAATCCATCATGGTCCGCAGCAGACTCCGGCCATAGCCACAACCTTCAGCGTGGGGAGCCACAAATAACGCCCACACACTGGCCTCCTCCCGATTGGCAATGGCAAACGCCTGAATCTGACCATTTTCCTCCACCACCCAGCCCCGGCCACTTTGCGCAATTTGCGGCAAATAATCGGCTTCGGTAATGGCGCTGCTGGTGAGACGGTTTTCCTTTACCGCCAGGCGAATGCGGTGCATGGCAGCAATATCTTTATCAGTGGCTTGTCTTAACATGTAGCTACCTGAGTTTAAAATCAAATCTGCTGCTGACCAAGGCTTTGGCGTGCGGCGGCCGCCAACGCCCGGTAGATGATGGTGGTGTGCTTGGCCTTGATATTCCAATGCTGCCAGTATAGAGCCACATCCATGCCAAGCCCGGGGCAAAGGTCAACTAAAGTACCTGCAGCAATGAGTTTGTCGGCCTGCAGATGCCCCACCAGCCCGTAGCCCAAGTGCTGCACTATGGCATCCAGAAAGCCTTCCGACGAGGGCACAGTATGCTGATAAAAACCATTGGCAGGCATGGAGAAATAGCTCGACAGAAAGCGCTCGTGCAGCCTGTCCTTGGTGGAGAAAATTACCGCCGGAGCCTGACTCAGGGCCTCGGAGGTCAGGCCGTCGGCAAAGAAGCGCTCAACAAATTCCCGCGTGGCCACGCAGCGATAATGCATCACCCCCAAAAATTCACTGGAGCAGCCCGCCATGGGCTCGGCAGTGGTGGTCACGCAGCCCACCGCATCGCCATTTTTTAACAGGTTATGGGTGTAAGACTCGTCATCCACTATCAGCTTCATCAACCAGCCGTAGCGGGCGAACAGCGGGCTTAACGCCGGTAAGAACCAGGTGGCGAGGCTATCGGCATTCACTGCGATGGCAATTTGGGTCGGCTTGCCCGGATCTTCGGCGTTAAGCTCACTGCCAAGCTCACTCTCAAGCAGTGCCACCTGGCGGTAATGGCGTAAAAGCCGTTTACCCGCAGGAGTTGGCGTTACTGGCACAGAACGAATGAGCAGCGACTGACCTATGCGCTCTTCAAGCTGACGAATGCGCTGTGATACCGCCGACTGGGTGATACACAGCACCTTGGCGGCACGCTCAAAACCACCTGCTTCTACCACTGCCGCCAGCGCCTTTAAATTGGTGTAATCCAGCATGCTTTCCCCTCAATCGCCAGCGCCTGTTAACAGACCCAAAACATCATAATAATTACTAATATCCCATAAAAAACATTAGTTATCTTAATTATTTTTTCTTGGATAAGCTGCGCTCAATTGCTACACAGCCGAGGAAAACCCAGTGGAAACCGCATTCGTTCAGGGGCTGGCCATAGGCGCCAGCCTTATCATCGCCGTTGGCGCCCAAAACGCCTTTGTACTCAAACAGGGGATAATGCGCGCCCACAGCCTGCCCATTGCTTTGACCTGCTCCATCATAGATGCGCTGATGATTGCTGCCGGGGTGGCCGGACTGGGGTCACTGGTGCTGGCGTTTCCGATGCTGAAACACGCTGCCAGCCTGGGCGGTGCGGCCTTCTTGATTTGGTACGGCACCAATGCCCTGAAGGCCTCCTTCAGCGATAAGGAAATGGATTTGTCCAAAGCCACAGGCGCGGGCAGCCTCAAGGCAGCGCTGATGACCACCCTCGCCATCAGCTTTTTGAATCCACACCTGTATCTGGATACCGTGGTGTTGCTGGGCTCCATCAGCACCCAGTTTTCCGGCCCCGACCGCCAGTGGTTTGGTGCGGGCGCGGTACTGGCCTCGTTTGTGTGGTTCTTTACCTTGAGTTTTGGCGCCAGACTGATGGCACCTATGTTTGCCAGGCCTGCCGCCTGGCGTTATCTGGACCGCTTTATCTTTGTGACCATGTACGCCATTGCCACCGCGCTGCTGTGGCCTTATCTGATGGCGCTACTGTAAATGCGGGGCGGCGTCAGGGCTGAACCGGCGCCTGCTCCATCACCGACAGCAACACCACTGTGATGCCATAGGTCAGCTGAAACGACAGCAGCATAACAAGAAAGCCGCCGACCACATAATTCGGCAGCGGCTTTTTCAGTAAATACCAACCGATAGACACCTGCGCCAGCGCCTGTATGGCGGCGATAGCCAAAAAGTGGCGCAGTTGCCACAGACCCTGTTGCCACTCGGGCAGCGCGGCCTGATAGCTGATAACGAAAGGAAACAGACTCAACAGCACAGTGGCGACAAATATTCCCTTTTTCCGCCAGGGCGCTAAGTCAGTCGCAAGCAGCGACGCTTTGATTTTATTCACAAACCTCTCCTTAGCTTGCTTTGCAAACCAGCACTGACTTCATCCGCTGTTTGGACTTTCATCGTCTCTGGCGGCTTCATTCTTCACAGCTTAAGTCTTCGCCAGAGCCGGTTGCAGCAGTTTGCCCCCACAAGGCAGCCAGCCTCCAGCACAACTATACTTGCAGAAACCCCTCCACAGACACAGACAATGGACAGAAAATTCATCATAACGGCGCTGGCTTACGCCATTATCGGCATGTGCCTTGGCATCTACATGGCCAAGTCAGGCGACCATGGTCACAGGGTCAGTCACGCCCATATCATGCTGGCAGGCTTCGTGGTGTCCTTTATCTATGGCCTGTGCCACAAGTTGTGGCTGCCGGGAGCATCTGGCGCCCTGGTACAGGCGCAGTTCTGGTTGCATCAAGTGGGAGTGCTGATGATGTCACTGGGGCTGTTTTTACTCTATGGCCAGCATATCGCAGTGGAAACCATCGACCCGATGCTGGCCATCTCTTCGCTAATGTTATTGCTTGGCATGGTGCTGATGCTGGTGCTGTTTATCAGGGCGCCAGCCACGCCCAGACCGGATTAACTCAGCGGCTGCCAATACTTAGGCTGGAACCCGCACCAAGGCCAAGGCGCCATACCCGGCCAAAGTGCTTGTAATGGCCCGCGGCGAGCCCGGCATCGCTGCCCATGCCGTGGTAAAGGTCGAGATGACCGCCATCCACGGCGCCGCCGGTATCCAGGGCCAGCAGCAATCTCAGTTCATGCTTGCCGGTCCAATTTCCTTCACCATCTAAAATAGGCACCTCGGCCAACAGGGGCGTGCCCATGGGCAACAAACGCTTATCGGCGGCTACTGCCGCCATTGGCAGCAGTGGAATACCGGCGCTGCCCAGCACATCCAGATTGGGGCGGGACTGGAAAAACACATAGGAGGGGTTTTGCGCCAGCACAGGGATGACCTTCTCTCTGGGGTTGGTGTCGGCCCAATCCTTGATGGCCTTGAGCGACATCTGCTCCCGAGGCACTTCGCCCGCTTCAATCAGCACCTTGCCGATGCTGCGATACGCATGGCCGTTTTTACCACCAAAACCTAGGTATTCCAGGCTGTTATCGTCGCCATAATGCACAAAGCCTGAGCCCTGAACCTCCATTAAAAAGGTATCGATAAGGCTGTCGCTGTAAGCAAGTTCCAGCCCCTGACCGGCCAGAGCCCCCTGCAAAATAGCTTCACGGTTTGGGCAGGGCGTTTTTTGTTTTACGCACGCAGGCACGCCGTAAAGCGGATATTGAAAGCGCTCGTCCGGCTCGTGGCGTACTTCCAGCACCGGGGAGAAATAACCGGTAAAAAGCACATGGCCCTGACGGTCCGCGCCACCAAGCTGCGCCGCTTCAATGCCAAAGTTACCCAGAGACAAAGGATCGCCGCCACTTTCAAGCCACTGTTGCAGCTGCTGATACACGGGGGCGTACTTGGTCGCAAGCCTTGGTGAGCGCTCGAGCACCAGACGGCTTTGGCCGGCAAAGGTGGTGTAATTGCGGTTTGCATCCGATTGCACTGTGCCAACCCAGTTCAGCGGCGCAGCCAGTTCGCCATCCAGATAGCGTTTGCCAAGCTCCCGATCGGGTTGGCTCGCACAGGCACTGATAAGGGCTGCGAGCATGAAACAACTGAGGAACTTAAGCGGGGCGTTTTTCACCTTGGACTCCAAACCGGCAAATATGGCTGCACCATGCCAAAAATCCCACCCAAAGGCAAAGCCATTTAGGCAAGCTCCTTCCGGCGACTGAGATCTGTTGGGGAGTCGCGCTTCAAGTGACCAATGCCAGCGGCGGAATTATTCACGCCAGCTGCCGCATTGAGGCCGGTTTTGGCTTGACTGGGACTGGTCAAATTTTTACCATACGCGGCCAGTTTTACAGAGGTGCCTATGGCGCAAATCACAGACCAAATTTCCCTCGCCGTCGCCACCCTTAATCGGGGTGAGCTGGTGGCTATGCCCACAGAGACTGTGTATGGCCTGGCGGCAGATGCCAGCAACGAAGAAGCTGTGGCCCGGGTATTTGCCTTAAAAGGCCGCCCGGCAACCAATCCATTGATAGTCCATCTTGCCGAAACCAGCTGGGTACACGACTGGGCCGCAGAAGCGGGCCCGGACGCCGAGGCGCTGATGGCCGCCTTCTGGCCGGGGCCGCTGACCCTGGTATTACCGGCAAAAGCGAATGTTTCCCGCGCCGTCACCGCTGGGCAGGACACTGTGGCGTTACGAGTACCGGCTCACCCACAGGCGTTGGCCTTGCTCGAAGGCTTTGGCCGCGCTCTGGTGGCCCCTTCAGCCAATAAGTACATGTCCATCAGCCCCACCAGCAGCGACCATGTGGCGCGCCAGTTTGCCGGGGATGAGCTGCTTATTCTCGAAGGTGGTCACTGTGAAGTTGGGCTGGAATCCACCATAGTGGCACTACTGCCCGGTGACGAACCCAGACTGCTGCGCCCCGGAATGGTGTCTGTGGCGAGCCTGGAAGCCGTACTCGGCAAGGCTGTGGTACAGCAAAGTGGCGGCGTGGTGGCCCCCGGGCAGCACCACAAGCATTATTCTCCCGGTTTGCCCTGCTTCCGCTACGATGCAGACACTGATGTCAGCCATCTGTATCAGGCCAGCGGTATCGGCTGGATTTTTTGCACCAATCCCCCCCCCGTCTCAGGCAAAGTCATTGAACTTGGCGCTAATCCCGACCTGTATGCCCAGGGACTCTACGATGCCCTCTATCGACTCGACCATGACGCCTTAAGTGCCATTTATATTGCCGAGCCACCGAAAGGGCCTGAGTGGCAGGCGGTACATAACCGTCTTGAGCGGGCGGCCAAGCCGCTTTAAGCCTGATCCAATAAAAAGGGGCCTTTCGGCCCCTTTTCAATTTGCAAACAGTTGTTGCTAGTCTGCCACCCCGACACCGGCAAAGCGCACGCCGCAGAGCCTTGCCATCTCCCACTGCCAGGTGGCCAGGTCGTCCAAATTGAATTCACTCAGCGCCTTGTGGCCACAGGCTCTGGCCATTACCTGCATCAGGCTCACTGAAGACTCGAGGAAGTTCGCCAGCTGACGGGCCGATTTATCCACATTGAGCCTGGCGCGCAAGTCGCCCCGCTGGGTGGCTATGCCCGCCGGACAGTTGTTGGTGTTACAAATCCTGGCCGCCACGCAGCCGATGGATTGCATGGCACTGTTGGCAATGGCCACCCCATCGGCACCAAGGGCCATGGCTTTGACAAAATCCATCGGCAGCCGCAGGCCACCGGTGATAATCAGGGTCACCCGGCCACTGGCACCGGCGGCATCCAGGTAACGGCGGGCGCGGGCCAGCGCCGGAATGGTCGGTACGCTGATATGGTCGCGGAAAATCGCAGGCGCGGCCCCGGTACCGCCGCCACGGCCATCGAGAATGATGTAATCGGCACCGGCATCCAGGGCAAACTGGATATCGCGCTCAATGTGATTGGCCGACAGCTTAAAACCCACAGGAATGCCACCGCTGAGTTCCCGCACTCGGTCGGCAAAGTGACGAAAGTCGCCGACGCTGCTCAAGTCAGTAAAGGTTGGCGGTGATACGGCACTTTGCCCTTCGGGAATGCCCCTGACCTGGCTTATTTTGCCCACATTCTTACTGGCAGGCAGATGGCCCCCTGTGCCGGTTTTGGCGCCTTGACCGCCCTTGAAATGAAACGCCTGCACCTGCCCCAGCAGTGACTCTTTAAAGCCAAACTTGGCACTGGCAAGCTCATAAAAATAACGGCTGTTTGCGGCCTGCTCTTCCGGCAACATGCCACCTTCGCCGGAACAAATACCGGTTCCTGCAAGCTCGGCGCCCTTCGCCAGGGCAACCTTGGCCTCTTCAGACAGGGCACCAAAGCTCATATCCGATACAAACAGTGGCATCTTCAGCACCAGAGGCTTTCTGGCCTCGGGCCCAATAACCAACTCGGTCGCTACCGGCACGTCTTCCATCAGCGGTTTTTTCGCCATCTGCGCCACCATGATTTGCAGATCATCCCACTGGGGCAACTGTGTTCTTGGTACCCCCATGGCAACCATGGGGCCATGATGACCAATACCGGCAAGGCCTTCCCGCGCCAACTGATGAATAAGTTCCACCGTGGGTTCCTCGGCGGTGGCTTTGGCGGCCGGTAGCTCGCCACTGACCCCGGGGCCTTCCTTGCCCTTCATGGCATCGTCGAAGGCCTTATGGCTGCCATCACAAAATGGCGGATTACGGGTGTGTTTGCACTGGCATAAATAGGCTTCGCCGCTGGTCTCGGCCACAAAGCGTTTGGGTGAGAACTCGCTGCCCTGATGGGAGCCATCGCAGAAGGGTTGGCTCGATGATCGGCCACAGGCGCAAAAGAAATAGTCCTTGCCTTCGGTCAGCTGTACCCGGGCAGGTTTGGTGTCGGCGATGATGGGATTACTCATGTCGGCTTCTCCGTCAATTCGGTGTCGGCGCGAACATCAAGCACTGAGGCTTTCGCTGTAAACTGGGCCCCGCAGGGCCCAAAGGATTCGCAAGCTGCTGTTAAGTCCCGTGGTTACTGCACGGGCACTTATTTGTACCTTGCTTATTTTGGCAACTCGAGGGAGCCAAAGCGGCCCGCCTGGTAGTCATCAATGGTCTGACGAATTTCTTCTTCAGTATTCATCACAAAGGGGCCCATGTGAACGATTTTCTCGCCTATGGGTTCACCGGCAAACAGCAGCACTCCGGCGCCTGCTT
The DNA here is from genome assembly GCF_022484835.1 of Shewanella zhuhaiensis. Lineage (NCBI taxonomy): Bacteria > Pseudomonadati > Pseudomonadota > Gammaproteobacteria > Alteromonadales > Shewanellaceae > Shewanella > Shewanella zhuhaiensis. Next base: position 40,126 of record NZ_JAKUDL010000003.1, on the reverse strand, counting down.
CGGTGGCGATAAATTCGATATCGCCGGGCGCAAGCACCAGATACTCGCCGGTTTCATGACGCTGACCGCTCTCGCCCATCAAGGCGCCCTGATAAATATAAGCACCGACAAAACCGCGATGGCCGAGGGCAAAACCGGCGCTGCCGTCGGCATCCAGGCTAAGGTCAGCCACGGCGCCATTAGCCGCCAGGCCATCGATTAGACCATCAAGATCCCGGCCCTCAAACTGCCAGTTGCCAGCCAGTGGATAAAAGGACGCGCCGCGCTCATTTGGATAGCGGATTTGCGGCTTTTCGGTGCTGTCGACATAACGCGCCGGACGCATCTTGTCAGCGGCAGGCATATTGAGCCAAATCTGGAAACCATGCAGGCCATCGTTGGCATCGGCCAGCGGCATTTCCGAGTGAATGACCCCGGAGCCTGTGCTCATCCACTGTACATCACCACCCCGAATGGCACGCACGTTACCCATATGGTCGCGATGCTCGAAGCCACCTTTGCGAATATAAGTAAAGGTTTCGATACCACGGTGGGGGTGCGGCGGAAAGCCGCCGATAAAGTCACTTTTATCGTCTGAGCGGATTTCATCCACCATCAAAAACGGGTCCAGCAGCAGCCGATTGAAGTCGGCCACCCGGCGGATATTGACGCCATCTCCATCCATGGCGGGGCGGGAAAATAAACGGGTCTTGAGTTTCATGACGCTTCCTCCAGTTCAATGAAGAACAGCTTAATCCGACTCAAGACGAAAGAATATCGCAATATTACACGCTAATACCTCGAATAAATCGAACAATCATCAGTCAGGCTTAAACACCCCAATCACGGCACCGGATGCCTTTTGGGCAACCTTTTCTTCGGCCTGCTGATCGCGGTAATCACACTCGACACACTCAACGGTTTCAACACCATTGTCTTTAAACAGCACTATGCTGTCGGTGGCGCCACACTTGGGGCACTTGGCGCCAGCCACAAAACGTCTTTTAATCTGACTCATTGGAAACACCCACCTGAAAAAACGCCGCTATTGTGCCACAGCTTCCACGGCCAACCCTAATGCGGGCGTCACGCTGGATGCCAGGCCCGAACTTGGGTATCATTCTGCCCTTTCCCACTGCGTGTTGAATATCCATGATCACCCTGTCCCAGGCCCAGCTTATCCGCGGCAGCAAAGTCTTGCTGGATGAGGCCAATCTCACCATTTACCCCGGCCACAAAGTTGGTCTGGTCGGCGCCAACGGCACCGGCAAGTCATCACTTTTAGCCCTGATTATGGACAAGCTGACACTGGATAAAGGTGAGCTGCAGGTGCCGCGCGAGTGGCGCATTGCGTCGGTGGCACAGGAAACCCCGGCGCTGGATGTCTCGGCGCTTGAGTACGTGCTGGATGGCGATACCGAATTTCGCGAGCTGGAAGCCGAGCTGCGTCAGGCCGAGGCCGACAACGATGGCCATGCCATTGCACTGCTGCACGGCAAGCTCGATGCCATTGGCGGCTACAGTATCCGCGCCCGTGCCGGCGCACTGCTGGCGGGGTTGGGCTTTAGCGAAGACAAGCAATCTTCACCGGTGAAGAGCTTCTCGGGTGGCTGGCGGATGCGTTTGAACCTGGCCCAGGCGCTGCTGTGCCGCTCGGATCTGCTGCTGCTTGACGAACCCACCAACCACCTGGATCTGGACACCATGTTCTGGCTGGAAGACTGGATTAAAGCCTACCCGGGCACCCTGGTGCTGATCAGCCACGACCGCGACTTTATCGATGCCATTGTGGATGAAATCGTCCATGTTGAGCAGCAAAAGCTCAACTATTACAAGGGTAACTACTCCACCTTCGAGCGCACCCGCGCCGAGCGTATGGCGCAGCAGCAAGTCGCTTTCGAGCGTCAGCAGCGCGAACGCGCCCATATGCAATCCTTCGTCGACCGTTTCCGCTACAAGGCCAGTAAGGCCAAGCAGGCACAAAGCCGGTTAAAGGCGCTGGAGAAGATGGCCGAGCTGTTGCCCGCCAAGACCGACAGCCAGTTCCATATGGCATTTCGTGAGCCAGCCAGTCTGCCCAACCCATTGGTGGCCATGGAAAACGTGTCTGTGGGGTATGGCGACACCCCAATTCTGGGTAAGGTGCATCTGAACCTGGTGCCGGGCGCGCGCATCGGTTTGCTCGGCCGCAACGGCGCCGGTAAATCAACCCTGATTAAGCTACTCGCCAGTGAACTTAAGCCGATGACCGGTCGTTATGAGCCCAACCCCGGCCTCAATATCGGCTACTTTGCCCAGCATCAGCTGGAATACCTGCACCTGGATGACTCGCCGCTGATGCACCTGCAACGTCTGGCGCCTACTCATCGCGAGCAGGAGCTGCGGGACTTCCTCGGCGGCTTTGGCTTTAATGGCGACATGGCGCTGTCGCCGGTTGCCCCCTTCTCCGGCGGCGAAAAAGCCCGTCTGGTGCTGGCGCTCTTGGTATGGCAACGCCCCAATCTGCTGCTGCTTGACGAGCCGACCAACCACCTGGATCTGGAAATGCGCCACGCCCTGACGCTGGCGCTGCAAACCTTTGAAGGCGCTATGGTGATTGTGTCCCACGACAGGCATCTGTTAAGGTTGACCTGCAACGATTATTATCTGGTCGACGGCGGTGAAGTCAGCACCTTTGACGGTGATTTGGACGATTACCATCAGTGGCTGCTGGATGCAGCCAAAGCGGCGGCATCCCGTGCCACCAGCAACGACAATGACCGTCCTGCCGTCGATAAGAAGCAGCAAAAACGGCTGGAAGCCGAACTCAGACAAAAGCTCTCTCCGCTGAAAAAGCAGCAGGACAAGCTGGAACAACAACAGCAAAAACTGGCTCAACGCCTGTCGGAACTGGAACAACGCCTAGCCGACACCAGCCTTTACGAGGCCGCCAACAAGGCCGAACTTACCCAAATCCTGGCCGAACGAACTACCCTTGGTCAGCAACAGGAACAAAGCGAAATGGCCTGGCTGGAGTTGCAGGAACAAATTGATGCCATCGAACTGGAGGCCATGGGCTGATTTTCGATGGTGAAAGGAGTCACGAATTGACCACAGAGGAAATCTTCACCCAGGAGCTCTGGCATGCCTGTGAGGCCCACTACAGTACCCACGAGGCACTGTGTTTACGGCTGCAGGACGACTGCCAGATCAACGTCAACCTGCTATTGCTGGCCAGTGAGCTGGACAAACGCGACATCCGTTTATCCCTCGGCCAATGGCAGCAGCTGATTGCCGAAGTTGGCGCCTGGGACGAGCGCCTGATTGGCCCTTATCGCCGCTTACGCCAACTGGCAAAGCCGAGCCTGAATGACGATGAATACCGCCAGATGCTGGATGTGGAATTGATGATGGAGCGCAAGGTACAAAAACTCTTGCTGCATCGACTCAATCATATCGAAGCCAGCGAAGGCAATGCCGACAATCTGGGACTGTTGCTGTCAGAATTCGGCCTTGAAATCGATGTAGCCGCCGAACTCAGGCACTGAGTCAGGCATAATAAAAAAGGCGCCCTGGGCGCCTTTTTTTATAGCTGTAACCTCACCCGAGTCGCTATTTGAAGATAGGGTTACGCATCAGAGTATTCGCCAGAAAACTCGCCTGAGAACTCACCTTAGCGACCTGCTGCACTAACTAATGGTGGCCGTTTCTGGCGCAGTCACAGGCATGGTCCCGGGTATGGCTTCGGGCACAGGCTCCGGCGCGGCCTGCTCGGGCCTCAGTTCCTTTGCCAGCGCAGTGGCGTTGCGGGCCGTGATGCCATAAATCGACAGCTGCGGATTGGCGCCCAGACTGGTTGGGAAAATCGAGCCGTCCATGACCGACAGGTTTTGCAGATAATGGCTGCGGCCCATACTGTTGACCATGGTCTTGGCTTTGTCTTCACCCATGGGGCAACCGCCCATCACATGGGCCGAGGCCACCACGGTTTTCAGCGGTGCCAACGGCATATTGGCAATCGCCGTTTTGGCCTCCTGCCACGAGTTTAAGTAACCCACGCCCTCGCTGATGGGCAGCACCTTGCGGGCACCGGCGGCAAATTGCAGCTCGGCCATGCTGGCAAAGGCGCGCCTCGCGGCCTGCCAGAAACCAGCACTCAGCGGGTAATCGAGCTTGAAACCATCCTCGGTGAGCATCACATTGCCACCGGGGCTGTCAGGATGATAACCATCGCGGATGAGCGCTATCACCACCTGCAACTGATTGAAGTTGGCCATCAGCTCAGCATGGCTTTTGCCAAAACCCAGGGTTTTGGAGGCAATCAGCACCGGGTGGATTGGCGGCACTTCCAACTTGTAACCAAGCTCACCGGCAGCGCCGTTTTGCCAGACAAACTGGTCGGAATAAATCGATTGGGGCGCACCGCTGTGGCCGTTAATTGCCTCATCGAACAGGGCACCGGACAGCACAGTGGGATGCAGCAGGGTGCGTTTACCCAGCAGCTGCATAGGGTCGGCCAGCTTGGAGCGCATCATCAGCACCGGGGTGTGGATAGCACCGCCGGCAAGAATATAGTGCTTGCCCTTAAGCATCAGCTCATCGCTGCGGGGTTTGAGCGCGCTGTCGCGGGCCCGGACCCGAATACCAAACACCTTATCGCCCTGATGTTCAATCTTCACCGCCTCGAACCGGCTCAGCAGGGTTGCGCCGCCGTTCAGTGCCGATGGAATCGTGGTGACCAGCATCGACTGCTTGGCATTAACCGGACAGCCCATGCCGCAATAGCCGGTGTTCCAGCAGCCAAGCACGTTCCGCTTGATCACCGTGTAATCCCAGCCGAGCTGTTCACAGCCCTTACGCAGCATGGCATTGTTGCGATTGGGGTCGAAGGCCCACTTACTGATATTGAGCCGCTGCTCCATTTGCTCAAACCAGGGTGCCATTTCGGCTTCAGACATACCCTTCACGCCATATTCGGCGGCCCAGAAATCCAGTGCTGGGGGCGGAGTGCGAATGGACGTCGTCCAGTTGACCGTGGTGGAGCCGCCCACAGCCCGGCCCTGGAAAATACCAATACCCTTGTCGGCGGTTTTCATCGCCGCCGCCTGCTGATACAGATTGGGGTAGGCGGTGCGCTCTTCCATATCAAAGTCAGAAGAGGAACGCAGTGGCCCCTTCTCAACCATGATCACCGACAAGCCAGCCTGAGTGAGAATTTCCGCTGCTGTACCACCACCGGCACCTGTGCCGACAATAATCACGTCCGCCTCGAGGGTTTGCAGCTTGGCAGGCGCCTCGTAACTGGCACCATCCAAATGTTTCCAACCGGCCGCCAAGCCTTCGCGAATGGGATCCACAATAGCCATAACTGTCTCCTTAAGCCTTGACGGTGATCCCGGGTAACTCGGGTTTGGCGTAGTTGAGCGCGGCCCAATGTTCGGGGCAGCTATAGAAGCTGGCAAGTACCAGCTCCCTAAGCCCCAGATAAGCCGTATTGAAAAGCGCAAGGCTGCTCTGGCGCCAGTCTTCAATAAAGGCCGTCAGCTCCGCGGGTGAGCGCAGCAGCAATGGCGTCATGCTGCCGGTGAGCAGCAGCAGGCCAAAGCGATTTTCTAGGGAGTCGAGCAGTTGCAGCAGCTCTTTACGCTGATCGGCAGGCAACACAGCCACGGTTTTGGCAATGGCGTCCAGGGTGCGATTCATCGCCGCTTCCCGTGGCACAGCCATCTCGGGTAAGGCACCATCGAGCAGCACTGGCAGCAACACAGAAAACAACAGTCGGTGCTCTTCATCATAGCGCTCATCCTGAGCAAACTCGGGCTGATACAGGCTGACACCCAGCGCCAGCGCTGCACTACCGCCCAAGGCACCAAGCAAAAATTTGCGTCTGTTCATGGAGTTCCCCCTCCCGGCAAGGCCAAATGCACCCTGGCTGGACCGACCGGCGGCCGCCGTCAACACAGCGCTTTTTTACCGGAGCCGCTCATGGTTATAATTGCCCAACTTAAACACACGTTTTATTTCCGGGCAACTAATTCCAAGGTATGACCAGCCACTTCAGACCCGCCTGGTGGGCGAAAAGCCCCCATGTGCAAACCATTCTGCCGGTATTGACCAAGCAGCCAACACCGCCCCTTAGCCGTGAGCGGCTGGAACTGCCCGACGGCGACTTTCTCGATTTGGACTGGCTGGGCAAGGCAGAGAACGGCAAACCGCTGCTGCTGGCCATCCACGGCCTTGAGGGCAGTGCCCGCTCCCACTACGCCAGCCGGCTATTGCACGGCTGCAAAGACGCAGGGCTTTCCGCCGTGGTGCATCATCATCGCAGCTGCTCGGGCGAGCCCAATCGCCTGCCCCGCTCCTATCACAGCGGTGATACTCAGGATTTGGCCCACACCCTGGCGATTATCCGCAGCCGCTTGCCGGACAGCCCAATTCTGGCGGTGGGTTACAGCCTGGGTGGCAATGTGCTGGGTAAATATCTGGGGGAACTGGGCGAGCAAAGTGAAATAACGCGGGCGGTAGTTGTCTCGGCGCCGCTGCAATTGTCCGCCTGTGCCAAGCGGCTGGAAAAGGGCTTCTCCCGGGTGTACCAGAGTTACCTTATCCGCCAGCTGCAGGCCAAACTTGCCTTTAAAGTCAACGATGCACGGCTTGGGCCCGCGATGCCGGTGCTCTCTCAGGACGTGGCATCGCTGCAAACCTTCTTTGAATTTGACGATAGGGTCACGGCGCCACTGCACGGCTTTGCCGATGTTCACGACTACTACAGCCGCGCCAGCGGTCTGCCGTTCCTGAAAAACATCACAACCCCAACCCTGGTGATGCACGCGGCGGACGATCCTTTTATGACTGATGCGGTGATCCCCAAAGACGCTGAGCTGTCGCCGGCCGTGGAATATGAACTGCACAGCAACGGAGGTCATGTGGGCTTTATCGATGGCGGCAGTCCATGGCGCCCCCGCTTCTATCTGGAGCGGCGCATTTTGCAATTTTTAACCGGAGGCCTGGATGCTGATCTCCTATGAGGCACTGGGCCAGTTGCCAGTGGATACCCTCAACAACCTGATCCGCGAATACCTGCTGACCCAGGTGGAAGATGGCAGCTTTGCCAGCCTGGACAACGACGGGCTCAAGCGGGCCATTGCCCACTGTAAAACCCTGCTGAAAAAAGGCGACTTGGTAGTGGAATATTCAGAAGATAACGACAGCGTTGGCATCCGCCACCGCAGCGAGCTGGCGCCCCATCAAGACCTGGGTTGAACCCCGGTGCTATTGACCCGGGGGGGCCGGAACCCGTATAACTAACGGGTTTCGCCCGCTGTTCATCTTTTATTAACATTTCAGGAAGCGCCATGTCTGCCAAGCATCCCATCATAGCTGTCACCGGTTCATCCGGCGCCGGGACCACGACGACAACGACCGCCTTCAACCACATCTTCAGGCAGCTTGGGATCAACGCCGCCTATGTGGAGGGAGACAGCTTCCACCGCTATACCCGCGCCGAAATGGAAGTGATGATCCGCAAGGCCAAGGCCGAAAACCGTGACATCAGCTACTTTGGCCCCGAAGCCAACGACTTTGGCCGCCTGGAGCAATGCTTTTCCGATTACAGCGCCACCGGCACAGGTGAAACCCGCAGCTACCTGCACACCTTCGATGAAGCCGTGCCCTACAATCAGATGCCCGGCACCTTCACCCAATGGCGCCAACTGCCCGGCGATACCGATATGCTGTTTTACGAAGGCCTGCACGGCGGCGTGGTAACCGCCGAGCACAACGTGGCGCAGCATGTGGATTTATTGATTGGCATGGTGCCCATCGTCAACCTGGAGTGGATCCAGAAGATCATCCGCGATACCTCAGACCGGGGCCACAGCCGCGAAAAGGTGATGAACTCCATAGTGCGTTCCATGGACGATTACATCAACCATATGACACCGCAGTTTTCACGCACCCATATCAACTTCCAGCGGGTGCCCACGGTAGATACCTCCAACCCCTTCTCGGCCAAGGCCATTCCCAGCCTGGATGAGAGCTTTGTGGTCATCCGTTTCCGCGGCTTCAACAAGGTGGACTTCCCTTACTACCTGTCGATGTTGCAGGGCAGCTTTATGTCGCGGATGAACACCATGGTGGTGCCCGGCGGCAAGATGTCACTGGCGATGGAGCTAATCCTTACCCCGCTGATCCAGGAGCTGCAGCAAAAGCGTCAGGCGATTCTGGATAGTGAAGCGGGCGACGACGGCGCAAAATAAAACGCAAAATAAAACGCAAAAAACCGAATTTAACCGTGTTTTCAGCTTCTCTTAAGTGTGAGGCCGTATTCTTTGTCACGTCGGGATTTCAGGCGAAATAACGATAGTTGACATACTCTCGGGAGTGGATTCCCCCATCTTGATCTGTTCGCTTCCTTGAGTATGTCAGCGACCTCACCCTGCCAAGCTTTATCCTTCTGCGTTACCCAGCCAAACTCCACACAAGCAACAAAAAACCCGAACGAGTCGGGCTTTCGGCATTTGCGGCATTTGCATCTTTTGCATTTGGCACAAGGCCAGATCCTGGCTCAAGGCTGCAGCGGTATCACTTCGCGATAAGGCTTGCCCTGCTGATAGTGCTTCAGGCGCTGATGAAACTCTTCGGCCTTAAGGTCTGTTTGTTTGCTGTGCTCAAGGGCGGCAATAGCGCGCTGCTGGGCAGCAACGGCATTGTTGAAGTCACCCAGCTCGGCATAGGCGGCGGCCAGGTTATCCAAATTGGTCGGGTCGTTGGCGTTTTCAGACAGCAGCTTAAGCGCCAGGGTCACGGCCCTGGAGCCATCGCGGTATTTGGCTTCGGGACAGGTGGCAAGAATCCAGGCGGCATTGCCAAGGGCAACCTGATCGCCCGCCAACTGGAACTGCTCCACGGCACGGCCGCAGTTACGCTCGACCCCATCGCCACCGGCGGCATAAATAAAACCAAGGCGGAAGTTGGCCCAGCGCTCACCGCGCAGGCTCATTTGCAAATACCAGCGTTCGGCTTCGGCGAGATTACGGTTGACGAGCTGACCTTCAAAACGAAGATCGGCGAGGGTTTGCTGAGCCTTGCCATGGCCCTGATTGGCGGCGCGGCCAATCCACTGCATCCCAAGTTCTGCATCCTGGGCGACGTAGCGGCCGGAAACGTACATCAAACCAAGTAAAAACTGCGCATCGGCATCTTCGTTGGCAGCGCGCATCTCAATGTGCAGCAACTTGCCCGCCGCTTCATCACCCGCCGGACGGGGCAGCGAAAATGCCGAAGCGGTGCCTACATTCAACATCAGAACGACGGCTGCCGTAATACCTTGCCAGTACTTCACACCTTGGCTCCTTTTACGTAAGTTTCATGAGTTAGCCAGAAAACGCCGCCCATGTCGAGTATCAAAAGGTACCATGGCGTTTACGGGGCACACATTTAAGAATAACCCGAATATTCACCATAGCGTTCTATTAAAGGATGCGCTGGATCGGCACAGCGTCATTCAGTGGTGTGATTTAGGCAACAGACTGACGCTTTGACTGTAGCCGTCATACGGTATTGGTTGACATGCATCACCAAAACACCAAAATAAATCATTAATTTTGATGCGTAATTGCGTACATTCGGTTGTTCTGAATTTCGATCTGTATCATGGTTTGACCAGACACATTGGCGTAGAATGCTTATTTAGAACGACCTTACTTAAGTTTTTTCATGCGAGGAACACGGGCATGGCACTGATTGGCAAACCTAAACCCGATCCAACTCTGGAATGGTTTTTATCCCACTGTCACATTCACAAGTATCCGGCCAAGAGTACCTTGATCCACGCCGGTGAAGACTCAGATACCCTCTACTACATCGTTAAGGGCTCTGTTGCAGTACTGATTAAGGATGAAGAAGGCAAGGAGATGATCCTGTCTTATCTTAATCAGGGCGACTTTATTGGTGAGCTGGGTCTGTTTGAAGAACAAGCCGAACGTACTGCCTGGGTTCGCGCCAAGCAGGCCTGTGAAATCGCTGAAATTTCTTACAAGAAATTCAAGCAACTGATCCAGGTAAATCCAGAAATCCTGATGAAACTGGCCGCACAGATGTCAGTCCGTCTGCAAAGCACCAGCCAGAAGGTAGGCGATCTGGCCTTCCTCGACGTAGCAGGTCGCATTGCTCAGACCCTACTGCACCTGGCCCGTCAGCCAGATGCCATGACCCACCCGGATGGCATGCAAATCAAGATCACCCGTCAGGAAATCGGTCAGATCGTGGGTTGTTCACGGGAGACCGTAGGTCGTATCCTTAAAATGCTTGAAGAACAAAATCTTATCCAAGCTCACGGCAAAACCATCGTGGTGTACGGCACCCGTTGATAACGCGTTCAGCTTGACTTAAGTCTGCTAAAGTAAAGTGGCTCTCGATCTATCCGGGGCCACTTTTTCTTTAAGGAGCATGTATGTCGCGAAGACTGCCTTTGGGCATCATCATTACATCCTTGCTTCTTCAGGGAAAAGTGGCAGCTTCGGCCATTGAGCTGGAACACTACGAGGCCAAACGCCTGGTCAGTGAAGGACAGATCCTCTCCCTTGATGCCACCCTCGAAGGGGTCGCGGCCTTTTGCCAGGGAAAACTGCTCGACGCCCACCTGTATCAGGATGGTGACTCCTGGCGTTATGATTTGCAGTTTGGCTTTCAACGTGGTCAGATAACCCATCTGAGCGTTGACGCGTCGAGCGGGAAGCTCAGTCCCGATTCAGTACTGCCGGACGAATGCCAAACCCATGAAACTGCTACTCGTTGAAGACAATGCCATGCTGGTCAAAGAGCTGCAAAAACAGCTCAAACAGGCCGGTTTTGTTACCGATGTGACCGACAAGGCGGTTGACGCTGACTACCTTATCAAAGAAACCCAATACGACTGCGTGATCCTCGACATCGGCCTGCCCGACGGCAATGGTCTGAATTTACTCGAGAAGTGGCGTACCGACGGGATCACCACTCCCGTGATTATGCTCACCGCACGCAGCCAGTGGCACGAAAAGGTTGAAGGCTTTAATGCCGGCGCCGATGACTATCTGGGCAAACCCTTCCACGCCCAGGAATTGCTGGCCCGCATCCATGCACTGATTAACCGTGCCCATGGCCGCCCCGCAAGCCCTGGCAAGCAACTTAGCTATGGCGGTGTGACCCTGGATGAATCCCAGCAAACCGTGCAGGTTGGCGAGCAAATTCATGAACTTACCGCCATGGAATTTCGCCTGCTGAAAATCTTCCTGTTGTCACCCAAAAAGCTGCTGTCCAAAGCCCAGCTTACCGACAAGCTGTATCAGTTTGACGATGAGAAAGAGAGCAACGTGGTGGAAGTGTACGTGACCCACCTGCGTAAAAAGCTCGGCAAGACCGCCATTGAAACCCGTCGCGGTCAGGGATATATCTTCCACGGCCTGGAAGTATGATCTCAATTCGCGCCAAGCTCAGTCTATGGCTGACCGGGCTTGTGATCGTGGGCACCATAGTCGGCCTGTTTTTGTTTGAATCCATGCTCAGACAGGCCTTTCACGACTCCATTATCAACCGCCTCGAAGAAGACCTCGAACACGTCATCCTCGCCACCCATATCCAGGATGGCGATATCGGCGTCGATCAATCCATGCTGTCGGGCTTCTACAAACCTGCCTATTCCGGCCGCTATTACCAGTTGAACCTGCCAGAAGAAGTCATCCGTTCGCGCTCCCTGTGGGATCAACAGCTGGAGATCACCGATCTCGCCCCCGGCGAAACCCGGGTATGGCAGGCCAAGGGCCCGAAAAACCACGATATGCAGCTCTTGAGTGTGGGGCTTAAATCCCAGAGCGGCGAGATTCAGGCAACCCTCACTGTGGCGCAGGATCTCAGCATTGGCCGCAGGGTATTCAGCGAAATCTATGGCACCAAGCTGATGGTCAACCTCGGTATGTTGCTGGCCATGATCACCGGCATTTTTTTGGTGCTGCGCCAATCGTTCCAGCCACTTCGCAAAATCAAAGAAGCCCTGTCGCGGCTCAGGGACGGCGAAACCGACCGTCTGGCACTGGACACCATTCCCGCCGAGCTGCATCCGCTGGCGTCCACCTACAACGAGCTTTTGGACTACACCAGCAAACAGATTGCCCGCAGCCGCAATAACCTTGGCAACTTAAGCCACGGTCTCAAAACGCCGTTGGCGGTGATGCAGCAGCAGGTGGAAACCCTGGGGCTGAGTGACCCGGAAATGGCCGAAGCCATGCAGCAGCAGTTGGATATGATCCGCAAGATGATTGAGCGCAAGCTTGCCGCAGCGCGCATCACAGGCGACATGCTGCCAGCGGCGCAGATGCAAATTCCAAGGGATATCGACAGCCTTACCGGCACCCTGGAAAAGGTGCATCGCAGCAAAGAGATTCGATTTGCGGTGGATATAGCCCGAGGTATCCATCGTTTGCCCATTCACCGTGAAGACGGCATGGAACTGCTCGGTAACCTGTTGGATAACGCCTGCAAATGGGCTGCCGTCGATGTTTCCCTGCGGATTTTCCCGCAGGAAAGCACCTTATGGCTGGAGATAGAAGACGATGGCCCCGGCGTAGCGGCCGAAGCCTTGTCTCAGCTTACCGAGCGCGGCAAACGCCTCGATGAAGCCGTGATGGGCCATGGATTGGGGTTATCGATTGTCAAAGAGATCTGCGAGCAATACGAGCTTGAGCTGGATTTCACCCATAGCAAACGCCTGGGCGGCCTTAAGGTCAGTATTGGCTTCAGACTCAGCTAATCAGCTGATCTGCTACATAAAAATCCCGGCCATGGCCGGGATTTTTGTTTTCTGCACCTTTCATCTGCCCGCAGGCAGCAGCGAGATCACAGAGATTCAGTTAACGTTAGTGCTCTCAAAAATCTTGTCCGCCGATGCGGCCACAAAACCTGTGTAAAGCTCACCATCGGCCTTGGGGTAACGCAGCGCAAACTCGTAGAAGCAGCTTGGCAGTTCAACGGTTTGGTCATCGAAGGCAACCGCAATACGGTCAGCCATGGTGGAGGACTGCTCGAGCAGCTCAGCAGGTGAGCCTTTCACTTCGCCACCCGCCGCATTCAATACAAAGTCACCCTGTTTGAGGGCATCATTCACCTCAAGGATGCTGCTGTAGCCGGGCAAATGGTTGATAGACACAGTAAAGTGGTTGGCGCGATAGCCAAAGGCAGCAACCCAGGCGGCGTATTCACTCTCGGCCAGCAGTTTTTGGTAGGTGGCAAAATCCACTTTCCAGTGGCGACCTGAGTAGAGGAAGTTATCAGCCAGGGTCGCAGCCACATCCACCTGTGCCACCATCTCTTTCACAATGGCTTGCAGTTCAGGGCTGAATTCTTCCACCAGCAGCTCAGAGATAAACACCTTGGGCTGAGTGCTGTCAGGATGCTCGAAATGCTTGGCGCGCAGCTTCTTCTTATCAAAGTTGTAGTCGGCACAGGCCTTGTAACCCAGGGCCTCAAAGTGGGCCGCCAGCACGTCCAGATTCACCTTATCCAGATTGAAGGTGCGCAGCGCAATATGGTCGTTGATGATGGCTTCGCCCTTGCCAAGCAGGCTGTGGACCTTGGCGGCGGAAGGAGTCATCTCGATATAGTCCTGCCAGAGAGCGGCGAACAAGGCGTTTACATCAGTGTGCATCAATCACTCCTTAACAGCAGCTGGGAAGTTTTTACCTGTCATTTCCCGAGTGTTGTCAGTACGTCAGTGGTTACTACAGATACGGGCAATACAAAACGGCGCGCCCAAATGGAGCGCGCCGTCAGAGGTTAGATCGACAGACCCGGACTCAGGCTGGCTGGCATGGTCACGCTGTCGGACTCCATGGACGCCACCGGATAGGCACAGTAGTCAGCAGCGTAGAAGGCGCTGGCTCTGTGGTTGCCCGAGGCACCTACACCGCCGAAGGGGGCTGAGCCGGACGCACCTGTGATTTGCTTGTTCCAATTAACAATACCGGCGCGAATGCGGTCGAGGAAGTACTCGTAGTCGGCTTTATCATCGGCCAGAATACCGGCAGACAGGCCGTAGCGGGTGTCGTTGGCCAGACGAATGGCTTCGTCAAAATCGCTGTAGCGCACCACCTGCAGCAGCGGGCCAAAGTATTCTTCATCCGGCAGTTCAATCACTTCGGTTACATCAACAATGCCGGGGGAAACCAAACCGGTGCCCGCTTCGAGGTGAGTCAGCTCAACCAATGACTTACCGCCAAGATTCAGCAGGTTACGCTGCGCTTCCAGCATACCCTTGGCAGCGGTTTCTGAAATCATCGAGCCCATAAATGGTTGTGGCTCGGCATTCCATGGGCCAACCTTGATGGCTTTGACCGCATCAACCAGACCGGCAAGCAGCTTGTCGCCTTCGGCGCCTTTTTCCACATACAGACGGCGGGCGCAGGTGCAGCGCTGGCCAGAGGAGATAAAGGCCGATTGAATAATGTCGTGGATCGCGGCGCGGGTGTCGCTCACGCCCCTGATGATAAGCGGGTTGTTGCCGCCCATTTCCAGCGCCAGAATTTTACCCGGATGACCGGCATACTGCTGATGCAGCAGGTGACCTGTGCGTGAGCTGCCGGTAAAGAACAGACCGTCCAGCTGCGGATGGGAGGCCAGTGCCTTACCTGTCTCCACTTCGCCCTGTACCAGGTTAATCACGCCCTTGGGCAGACCGGCCTTGTCCCAGAGTTTCAGCATCTCTTCGGCCACTTTTGGGGTCAGCTCAGAGGGCTTGAACACCACGGCGTTACCCGCCAGCAGCGCAGGCACTATGTGGCCATTCGGCAGATGGCCGGGGAAGTTGTAAGGGCCGAATACCGCCACCACACCATGGGGCTTGTGACGCAGCACCGCGCGGCCTGCGGCGCCATCGTTCACTTCAGTGCCGGTACGCTTGTGATAAGCGGTAATCGACAGACCCACTTTGCCAATCATGGCAGCAACTTCGGTCGCGGTTTCCCAGCGTGGCTTACCGGTTTCCTGGGCTATCACTTCGGCCAGTTCAGCCTTATTGGCTTCAAGCTCGGCACGGTAGGCTTCAACAATGGCCTGACGACCATCAAAGCCCAGCATAAACCAGTCGAACTGGGCGTTACGGGCAGCCATCACGGCCGCATCAACCTGAGCCGGCAGCGCCGCTTTACCCTGCCAAATCACCTCGCCATTGGCGGGGTTGTTTGACTGCATCTGTTTGCCTTCGCCAGCGAGCCACTGGCCATTGATAAATTGGGTCATATCGAAATCCTATATTGCCAGTACCCGCACCTGCTCGCCGTCGCTGACCAGAAGGCCTGCGGCAAGCTCGGGGCTTAAAATAACGTCGTCACTGTCTGCGCTGATGTGCAGCTCGGTGCAGCTGGCGCGGTAATCGGCCAGCTTGGTGTTGGAGATAAGATAGCTGTCATCCGATGTCGGCATCTCACCGATGCGAACCGTCAGCAGGCGACTTTCACGCACGCCGCGGATGTCCTGCAGGTTGCACTCTACGGTTGGGCCACCGTCGAAAATGTCCACATAGCCGCGGCAACGGAAGCCTTCGGCACGCAGCAGGCTGATGGCGGGACGGGTGTTGGTGTGAACTTCACCAATCACCTTTTGCGCATCTTCCGGCAGCAGACAAACGTACACCGGGTTTCTTGGCATCATTTCCGCCATAAAGGCTTTTTGGCCAAGGCCTGACAGATAGTCAGCCTCAACAAAGTCGATACCCAAAAAGTGCTTTTGCAACCAGGAATAGAAAGGCGAGTTACCGTTTTCATCGCTGACCCCGCGCATTTCGGCAATCACGGTTTCACCGAAGCGTGACGCATGCTGAGCCAAAAACAGGAAGCGACTGCGGGAAAGCATGCGGCCATTGTTGCCCTGGCGATAATCGGCTTTCAAAAACAGGGTGCAAAGTTCGGCGGCGCCTGTGTAGTCGTGACACAGAGTCAGGGTCTCGACTTCGTTACGCACCTGAATTTGCTCAGAATGGTACACCTCGGTACCCAGGCGGTAATGGTAAAACGCATCTTCCATACCTACGGCGGCTTCCAGAGCACAGGTGCCCACCACCAAACCGTTTTCAGTGTCTTCCAGCACCATCAGATAGCCTTCGTCAAATGGCTTATCCACGACTTTTTGAAAGGATGCTTCTGAGCGGGCTATTTTACGTTTCAGCAGATCTTCGTTCACCGGCAGCGAGGTAAAGCCATGGCCTGACTCAACGGCAATGCTGTACAGGGCATCGAAGTCACTGGATCGGATTGGACGTATGATTAACATCGTTGTTTCTCCTCTCGGTCCCGCCCGCCGGTTTTTTATGCAATTTAGCATCTCGGGGGTGCAAACGTCTGCGCCAGGGGTTCTGACGGACAACACGCCTCACGGCGATTGGCAGGACTTCGCTGATCTTGTTGGGGCGACCTTGGCCGCCCCTGGCTTTATCAGGCAGCTGTTACCTTGGCAACGGCACGTTCAAAACGGGCCAGACCTTCGGCAATATCGGCTTCCGGGATCACCAGTGAAGGAGTGAAGCGCACCACGTTGGCACCAGCCATCAGGCTCAGCAGGCCTTCGGCCACGGCGGCATTGAGGAAGTCGCGGCTACGACCGGCATACTGCTCGTTGAGCACGGCGCCCAGCAGCAGGCCCTTGCCACGCACTTCAGAAAAGACGTGATATTTTTCGTTGATCCGGGCCAGACCGTCACGGAAGAGTTGCTCGCGATGCTTAACACCATCCAGCACTTCAGCGTTGTTCACCACATCCATCACAGCGTTACCGATGGCACAGGCCAGTGGGTTACCGCCGTAGGTAGAACCGTGGGTGCCCACTTTCAGGTGAGCGGCAATCTTGGCCGTGGTCAGCATGGCCGCGATGGGGAAACCACCGCCAAGTGCCTTGGCTGATGTCAGGATATCAGGCACGATTTCGGTGCCCATGTAAGCATAAAGCTCACCGGTACGGCCGATGCCAGTCTGCACTTCATCGAAGATAACCAGGGCATTGTGCTTGTCAGCCAGACGGCGAACGGCACGCAGGAATTCAGGGTCGCCGTTGATGATGCCACCTTCGCCCTGCAGCGGCTCAAGCATGATGGCACAGGTGTTGTCAGACACAGCAGCTTCCAGCGCGGCGATGTCGTTGAAAGGCAGGTGGGTGATGGCCGCAGGCTTAGGACCAAAACCATCGGAGTAGGCAGCCTGACCACCAACAGAAACAGTAAAGAAGGTACGGCCGTGGAAGGCCTTGTCGAAGGCAATCACTTCAACCTTGTGCTCACCGAAGTTTTCGATGGCATAGCGACGGGCCAGTTTCAGGGCCGCTTCGTTGGCCTCGGCGCCTGAGTTGGCAAAATACACACGTTCGGCAAAGGTAGACTCAACCAGCTTGGTGGCCAGCGCCAGTGCGGGCTCGTTGGTCATGGTGTTGGACAGGTGCCACAGTTTCTCGCCTTGCTCTTTCAGGGCTGAAACCAGCGCAGGATGACAGTGACCCAGACAGTTCACGGCAATACCGCCGGCAAAGTCGATGTACTCGTTACCTTGCTGATCCCAGACACGGCTTCCTTCGCCACGCACGGGAATTACCGCGGCAGGCGCATAGTTAGGCACCATTACTTCATCAAACTGGGCACGTGTCAGATTCATGTTGTCAGTCATTCCTGTTCATCCTTTGTGTGTTAAGCAACCCTGAGGGTTACCGGTTTGCCGCTGCTTATCTTTTTTAGTCACTGGGGTTGCAGCATCTGCTTGTGTCGGCTGGATGTCATTATTAGCCAAAATGTGATCAAAATACCAGTTTTTCACAATCAGCCCCCACAAACGCCCGTGTGTCGCTGCATAAAGATTTGCCGACAGACAGTAGAAAAGCAAATAGCAGCGGAAATACTGGCATATTTAGTCAGAAAAAAACTTATCTACGTGCATTTTTTGAGACTATGCAGCAAATATGCATAACTAGACATTTCAGCTAGCCTTGATGACGACGAATAAAGTCGACAATGATCCCCCTGCCCTCCACCGCTTCCGGCAGCAGCTCAAACAGCGGAAACACATGGGGCATGTTGGCGATAAAGCGGCTTTCCACTGCATTGCCGGCCGCTGCCAGCCGCATCGACATGCGTTCGGCATCTTCCAGCAGCAGCTCTCGGGTGCCAGCCAGCAGCAACACAGGCGGCAGTCCGTGCAGCTCGCCATGCAGCGGACTGACCTCGGGTAACATGGGGTTGGTGCCCTGCAGATAGGCGCCCCTTAGCCTGAGCAGCGACTCCGGGGTAAAGAAAGGATCATCCGCCGCCAAAAGTCGCTCACTGTCGCCTGTAATGGCCAAATCCAGCGCCGGACTCAGCAGCACGCAGCTTTGTGGCAGCCTAAGACCTGAGTCCCGCGCCTTGAGCAGTAATGCCATGGCCAGATTGCCACCGGCGCTGTCGCCCATCATTACAAAGGGGCCTGACCAGGCATCGAGAAAGGCGCGAAATCCTTCCAGCACATCCTCAAACGGGGCCGGAAACGGATGCTCGGGCGCGAGACGATAGTCCGGCACAAACGCATCTGCATTGAGCTCAGTGCAAAGGGAGGCGATGTAACGTGCATGGGCATGGGGCGTTTTCAAACAAAAGCCGCCGCCGCGCACATAAAAGATAGCCAGTTCAGACTGCCCGGGTTCGGCAACGCCCGGCAATGGGCTCGACTCGCCAGCGCCTGTCTGCATCCGATAGTGCAGAAGCTTGCTGTGGGTCAGCGGCAGCTCTTTGGTAGTCAGCGGCTCAGGCCAGGGCAGATAGCGGCAATCCAGCGACAACAGCCGCAGTCGGATGTCCGGCAGCGACATGCGAACGCCACGGGCGTTCATGCTGGGTCTGGCAATGTAGGACAGAATGCTGTTGAGAACCTTGGCCTGCCAACTCGCCATTGGGCGCTTCCTTAAAAGAGGTCTATCTTGCGGTAGTTTTGCGCCTTGAGGCGAATGATTTCCTGTTCGGACAAGCCGTAGTAGCGGTACATCAACCGCGCCTCCTGGGGCTCCAGCTGCTTGGTTTCTTCCAGCGTCATCACCTGGGCAAAACAGGCGGCCTTGGCCAGGATTTGTGCGTCTACCGGCAACTCGGCGATGGTCAGGGTCTCATCGAGCGCCTTTAAGTTTTGCACCATCTCATGGTTGTCGAACTTAAGCCGCGCCGGGACAGCCCAGGCCAGGGTGGCCGAATGCTCAAGCACCTGCTCCAGCACCCGCTCGGCGGGAAACTCGGTGGCCATCACGGCGTCGTAGAGCTCTTTATCGCGGCTGGCACTGGCTTCACGCAGCCAGTTACCCCAGTTCTTCTCATACACGGCGGCGGCAGTGCCCAGCACCATGGTGATACCAAACTGTTCAAGCATGGCGCTGATAAAGGCGAGGGTTTCGTTGCGCTCGTGCAATTTGGCCAGCGCCTTGGCCGCGGTGGCGCACACCAGCGAGTATTGCCACAGCTTGCGGTTGGTCCACAGCAAACAGGAGTGCCCCGCCGGCAGCCAGTTCCGCATGCTGTAGTAAGGCGCCAACTGACGCAGATTCTCAACGCCAATAAAGTTAAGCACCAGCTTGATGTCGGTTACCCGCACATCGGCACGCTGGGGATGCCGCTGACGAAACGCCGTGCTGTTGACCACGTTGGTCAGATCCCGCGACAGCCAGCCAATACCGTTCATCAGCAGGCGGACCCGCCCCATGTCCGGGCTGGATTTACACAGCTGTTCAAACAGGGCCAATTGGGTTTCGGTCAGGTTGGAGCGTTGGATGAGCCGGTCCATGTCCGACAGAGTCAGCGCTATTTCATCCATGATGGTATCGGTCAGCTGCGCAGAAACTGCATCAAAGACTTCGCGGGCTTTTTGCTGGCGCTCGATACGTTCAAATACGGCGGCACGCTCGATGTCCAGCTTGAAGGCAATGGACTCGAGATCCTGATCCAAATCATCCAGCAGTCTGGAGGCTTTCTGTTTACCAACAATGAGTTGTCGGTATAAACGACGCTCAATTTCCAACACACTGCCGGGCTTCACACCGCCCACTGCGCTGATCACCAACTTATCTTGCTCCCACGGAGTTAATCACGGATACCGTATCCTTCATTTTTAGCACAATTCGCCCTGAATGCGGGACTGATATTTGTCCAACTGACTGACAAACTATCAGTTTTTGACAGTAAAACAGGGCCATCTGGCCCTGTTGTTAACGACCGGCTACCCGGTTACTTGAGTTCGGATTCAAACAGCTTATAAATCCGGCGGTATTCGTCGAGCCAGCTTGAAGGCTCACGGAAGCCATGGGGCTCAACCGGATAGATGGCGGTTTCGAACATGGGCTTTTCAAGCTCGATCAACCGCTGCACCAAACGCACGCTGTCCTGGAAGAACACGTTGTCGTCCAGCACCCCACTCATAATAAGCAGCGGCTTGTTCAAGCCTTCGGCATGGTAAATCGGCGAGCTGCGCTCAAAGGCGATGGCGTCCACATCCGGGGTATTGAGGATGTTGGAGGTGTAAGGCGCATTGTAGTGGGCCCAGTCGGTCACAGGTCGCAGTGCAGCACCTGCCTGGAACAGCTCAGGTTCGCGGAACAGCGCCATAAAGGTGAGGAAGCCACCGTAGGAGCCGCCGTAGGTGCCCACACGCTCGCCATCGACATTGGCGTTGTTCACCATCCAGGCCACGCCGTCTTTTAGATCTTCCACTTCAGGGTGGCCCATCTGACGGTAAATGGCGGTGCGCCAGTCACGGCCATAGCCCTTGGAGCCACGGTAATCCATATCCATCACCACGTAGCCTTGCTGGGCCAACAGGTTGTGGAACATGAATTCGCGGAAGTAACCGGAGAAACCAAAGTGGGCGTTTTGCAGGTAGCCGGCACCGTGGTTGAAGATGACCGCAGGATACTTATCGGCCTTGGACGCATCATAACCCTCGGGCAGATACACCCGCGCATAAACCACACCGGCGCCATGGTTTGAGGGCACGGCCACCACGTTTGGCGCCTGCCAGGCGTAGTTTTTGAAAGCATCTGAAGTGTAGTGAGTCAGGCGGGTAAGCTTGCCGCCAATCTCCTGCACGTACAGCTCATCCGGCTGAATACGACTGGAGGCCGTCAGCAGCAGCTTGCTCTCATCGGGGCTTAAGCTGTAATCCAGGGTACCTTCCCACCAGGTGAGCTGCTCATCGCTGCCATCGGCCACAGACACACGGTATACATTGTAGATCCCGGGGTGGTCTTTGTTAGCCTTGTAGTAAATGAAGTTACCGTCTTTGCTCAGGGTCACGTCACTGACCACAAAGCGGCCCTTGGTCAGCGCCTTATGCGCCTGGCCGGGAGCCTTGATATACAGCTGCGAATAGCCGGACTCTTCCGACAGGAAGTAGAAGCGGCCATCGTTGAGCCAGCCAAACTGGTTGTAGTCGTAGTTTACCCAGGCATCGTCATGGAGGCGGTGCTCGGTGCTGAGCTTGCCTGAGTCGAGGTTAACCGAGGCAATCCAGCGGTCTTTGTTGTCCACGGCTTCCAGCATCACGAGCAGCTTGCCATCATCGCTCCACTGAATGGCGCTCTGGCTCCAGCCCCAGTCCTGCATCAGTTGCAGCTTACGGGCGGCCTTTTCGCTGCTATATTCTTCACCGCGGGCCTTGGCGTTTTCGGCTTTCACCGACGCCAGCACATCCTCATCAAAGCCGGTCAGGCCTTCGATGCTGATATCGTGTTTTTGACGCTCTTCAAGATCAATCAGCACCAGGCGCTGGCCTGGGGGGTTATCTTCGGCCACCCTGGCACGGGCAGGCACGGCATCCACATATCCGTCTTTACCCAGGTAATTGGGCATGATGTCGTGCTCACTGCGGCCCTGATAGCTCTTGTCCTGCAGTGCCAGCAGCAGATAGCGGCCATCGGCCGACAGCGACAGCTCGGTCACCAGCTCAGCGTCACCCAGATACCAGGGCTCAGCGCTCATTGTGGTGTCGGCTTTGCCAAGATCAGCCTTGTAGCTTTCACGGGCCTTGGCTTTATCGTGCTGGGCGGCAACGTACTGGATTAGACGGGCCTGCTCTTTGGCAAGATAGGTGTCGGGTTCGGTCACGCCCTTGGGCGCCTTGCTCATGCGCACATCGGCAATCTGCTCTACCAGACCATTGCTGTGAAGGCGGAATACCGCGTTGCCCTGCCAGAAGGCGATGTCGCCGTTGTTTAGGAAACGCGCGCCATCCACCGGCGTATTGGTGCGGGTCAGCTGGGTGATGTCACCTGTTTGCAGCTGTTTTACAAACAGATTGCCCTGATACACGTAAACCTTGCGCTTGCCTTCGGCATCCACAACACCACTGCGCTGAGAGGCCTGATGCAGCTCAGCCAAACCAAGCTCTCTGGCCGCGCCATTCAGCGGCTGCACATAATAGTTTTTCACCGCAGCGGCGCTTGGCATGCGTTCGAAATAGACGCTGCTGCCATCATCGCTCCAGTAAGCGTTGCGGGCAAAAACTCCCATCCAATCAGGATTGGCCATGATTTGTTTCATGGTCAGCTTTTCTCCGGCGGTCACCGGCATGGCAAGCACTGGCTGGACTGACTGGGTTTGATTGACTTCTGCGGGGGCGGCCGATGGCTGCTCGGTGGCACTGCAGCCCACCAAAATGGCAAGCGCCAGGGCACTTACGGCAAAGTGTCTGGTAATTGGGTTCATCATGCTTCCTTTGTTGTTATATGGGCGGGGCTTTATGGGAGGTGCCTCGTCTCGTAGTGGTGCCTGTTATACCATATTTGCCAACGGAACGACGAAAACCGCCGCCATCAAGGCCGCTAAAACTTGTAACAGAACGTCAAACGAAGGAAGGATCAGCGGGGCTGTTTAAGGAAGTTGTCCAGCAGTTCATGGCCCTGGGCGGTCAGAATGGACTCGGGATGAAACTGAACGCCGTACAGCGGCAGGGTTTGGTGGCTGATGGCCATGATCTCACGGCCGTGCACAGGATCATCGAACCAGGCATCGAGAACAAACTCGCTGGGCACAGACTCAACCAGCAACGAGTGATAGCGGGTCACCCTGAGCGGGTTATCAAGCCCACGGAACAGCCGCAGCTGATTGTGGTCGATGTCGCTGGTTTTACCGTGCATCACCCGCCCGGCGCGGATCACTTTAGCGCCAAACACCTGCGCCATCGCCTGATGACCAAGACACACCCCGAGAATTGGCAATTTACCGGCAAAGTGCTCGATGGCCGCCAGGGAAATACCGGCATCGTCCGGGGTGCAGGGACCTGGTGAAATCACCAGATGGTCGGGAGCCAAGGCCTCGATTTGGGCCAGATTAATGTCATCGTGACGGCGCACCACGACCTCCTGACCCAGCTGCTGAAAGTACTGCACCAGGTTGAAGGTAAAGGAGTCGTAGTTGTCGATCATCAGCAACATGGTTGCGATTACCCGTCCGATTTTGCGCTTGGTTTGATTGGCGGCGAATGCTAGCACAGTGCCACGTTTGGATCATCCAATGCGGTAAATTATGTCTATTATTAACAAACAACAACGACAACAGAACAGCAGCATACCTATGGGAAATTGGGCAGCCTGGCTAGTGCGTGCCGCCACCCTTGGCATTCAGTATTGCCAGAGCAAAACAGACGAACGCAAACTGATCCAGACCAACATTGGCGTCTACATCGCCATGCTGACCATACTGATCTTCGATACCGCCTTTTTAATCCATGGAAATCAGGGCCTTATTTACTCAGGCTTGGTACAAACACCATTTTTGATGCTGCTGCCCAGCGTGCTGTTGCTGAATCTGCGTGGCCTCAGGTTCGAAGCCACCCTGTGGCTGTTCGTGTTGGTGATGCTGGATGCCTTTACCGCGCTGGTGCTGGCTCAGGGTGTCACCATAGGTTTACACTATTACTTCCTGCTGTTCGCTATCCTGCCGGCGTCGTTTCTCGACTCGCGCCAGTGGCTCACCACCGCCGTACTGTTTCTGATCAATATGATGCTGTTTGCCTACTTCCAGAGCTTTGGCTGGCAGGCGCATCCGGCGATTGCCGAAGTACCCGAGGCAATACTGGGCCATTTACAGGTGCTGATGATTGGCTCCTGTGTCGCCACTGTGTTGCTACTTATCCTTATCAGCGAGTTCTACTCGTCGGAAAACGAGCGCAATCTGCAACACCTTGCCGATACCGACACCCTCACAGGCCTGCCAAACCGACGGGCCTTTATGCATCGTCTGGAACAGGTTATCCAGGAACACAGCCCCTTTTGTTTGATGATAGTGGATGTAGACCACTTTAAGCGTATTAACGACAGTGCAGGTCACCTGGCCGGTGACAAGGCTCTGCGCTTTTTGGCAAACGAGCTGAGAATGCACATCCGTGCCAACGACTTTATCGGTCGTATCGGCGGCGAGGAATTTGCCATAGTGCAGTTCAGCCCCTCCCCCAGCGATAACATTAACCGGGCCGAGCGCCTGTGCCGTGATATTGCCGCCACCGGTATCGAGATAGGCGCTGAAAGGCTGAAACTGACCATCAGCATAGGGGTGTGCCTGGTCACGCCGCCGGCCAAATTGGTGAATGTACTGACCCTGGCGGACGCAGCGCTTTATGAAGCCAAAAGCAATGGCCGCAATAGAATTGAGGTCACGGAAAGCCTTGGCGGCTTTTAGCCGGTGTTAATCACCGCATTACCCGGCCCAAACAAAAAACCAGCCCGGAGGCTGGTTTTGCTGTGAACAGGCTATAACTTGCTTAGATTTCGGCTCGCGGCTTACTTAACCACAGTAAGGTGAGCGCGACGCTTGGCAGCCTCGTCCTTTCCCTTGGCAGGCTTTGCAGTTTCATCTGCCGCCTTGGGAGCCTCAACTGAAGGCTCGGATTCCACCACACTGAACAGCTCTTCTTCAGAGTCATCGAGCAGGTAAGCATCTTCGGCATCGAATACGGTACCGGCGCCATTCTCGCGAGCATAGATAGCCACAATAGAAGCCATGGGCAGCACCACCTGATGGGGGACACCGCCGAAGCGGGCATTGAACATCACGGCATCGTTGCCAAGTTCAAGGTTGCCCACTGCGCCTGTGGCTATGTTCAGCACAATCTGACCATCCCGCACATACTGCTGAGGTACTTCAGTACCGGGCACCATTGCATCCACCACCACATGGGGGGTGAGCTGGTTGTCCATGAGCCAATCGTAATAGGCTCGCAGCAGGTAAGGACGACTGGGAGTCAGCGGCTTCATTACATACCCATGCGCATTTCGCGCTCGGCTTCAGTCAAAGAGGCCTTGAATGACTCACGCTCGAAAATGCGGGTCATGTAGGCTTTGATGTCTTTGGCAACGCCGGTATCCAGGTGGATGCCGAGGGCAGGCAGACGCCACAGCAAGGGGCCGAGGTAGCAGTCAGCCAAACCAAATTCTTCGTTCATGAAGTAAGGCATTTCGCCAAACAGGGCAGAAATGGCAATCAGACCTTCACGCAGCTCTTTACGGGCGGCATCGGCACGGTCACCTTTCTTGATGCGATCAACCAGGGTGTACCAGTCGGTGTCGATGCGGTGCATCATCAGACGGCTCTGGCCACGGGAAACTGGGTATACAGGCATCAGTGGCGGATGCGGGAAGCGCTCGTCCAGATATTCCATGATGATGCGTGATTCATACAGCACCAGTTCACGGTCAACCAGAGTGGGCACTGAATTGTAAGGGTTCAGTTCCAGCAGATCCTCTGGCATGTCATTGGGATCGACCTGTAAAACATCAACGGTCACGCCTTTTTCAGCCAGTACAATACGTACCTGATGGCTGTAGAGATCGTCGGCGCCGGAAAACAGAGTCATGATAGAGCGTTTGTTGGCAGCAAGAGCCATTGATACCCTCCAGAATCGAAACAAATAAAATAAACGAGGGGCTAATGCCCCCCGTTTCAATACGCGGATAGAGTATTTTACCCGCTATTGGCTATCAGTGTACATCCTTCCAGTATTCTTTCTTCAGGAGGAAGGCCACGATAAAGAAGATAAACAGGAAGCCAAGCACCCAAACACCCAGCGCTTCGCGCTCGAGTTTGACGGGTTCGGCTGAGTATACCAGGAAGCCAGTGATGTCACGGGCAGCTTGATCATACTCTTCAGCATTCATCGAGCCACCTACAGCTGGATTCACACCTTTCACCTTAGTAACTTCTTTGCCATCAACAACTTCGGTTTCAATAACTGGAGTTGCGATGCCCTGCAGTCCTTCGAGAACATGCGGCATACCCACGGATGGGAATACAGTGTTGTTCACGCCGAAAGGACGGCTTGGGTCTTTGTAGAAACCCTTGAGATAAGAGTAAACCCAGTCTTCACCGCGTACACGGGCAACCAGGGTCAGATCCGGTGGTGCAGCACCAAACCACTTGGCCGCATCTTTCTCAGGGATGGCGTTTTCCATCAGCTCACCAACTTTCGCGCCGGTGAGGACGTACTTGCTGCGCATCTCGTCGATAGACACACCCAGATCAGTCGCTACACGCTCGTAACGCTGGTACTGAGTGCTGTGACAGCCGGAGCAGTAGTGTTGGAACAGATCCAGACCACGAACCAGAGACTCTTTATCGTTCAGATCGATATTGGCCTTTTCCAGGTGCACGTTGTGGCCGCCAGCGGCGAAGCCAAGAGTCGGCACCAGAGCAACCAAAGCAATGAGTAACTTTTTCATTATTTAGTCAACCTCGCTGGAACTGGCTTGGTTTTCTCGTTCTTGCTGTACACCCACAGAGCGACGAAGAAGCCGAAGTAGGTGATGGTGAACACCTGAGCGGCAATAGTCAGCGCAGGGCTTGCAGGAACGGCACCGAGGTAACCCAGAACAATGAAGGACACTGAGAACTGGGCAATGTTCAGCTTGTGAATGAAGCTTCTGTAGCGAACAGACTTCACCTTACAACGGTCCAGCCATGGCAGCAGGAACAGCACGGCGATGGACAGACCCATCATGATCACGCCGCCCAGCTTGTGTGGAACCGCACGCAGAATCGCGTAGAAAGGAGTGAAGTACCAAACAGGTGCAATGTGCTCTGGGGTCTTCATTGGGTTAGCAGCCTCGAAGTTTGGCTTCTCGAGGAAGTAACCACCGCCCTCAGGCATAAAGAACAGCACGTAGCAGAACAGGATCAGGAAGCCCGCCACACCTACAATGTCTTTCACAGTGTAGTAAGGGTGGAATGGGATACCGTCAACCGGCCAGCCGTTTTCGTCTTTGTTCTTCTTGATTTCGATACCGTCTGGGTTGTTTGAACCCACTTCGTGCAGGGCGATCAGGTGCAGGAACACCAGAACAACCAGTACCAGCGGCAGTGCAATCACGTGCAGGGCGAAGAAGCGGTTCAGGGTTGCGCCCGATACCACGTAGTCACCACGGATCCACAGCGTCAGGTCATCACCGATAACAGGGATGGCACCGAACAGAGAGATAATTACCTGAGCACCCCAGTATGACATCTGACCCCATGGCAGCAGGTAGCCCATGAAGGCTTCGGCCATCAACACGAGGAAGATCAGCATACCAAACAGCCACAGCAGCTCACGTGGCTTCTGATATGAACCGTAGATCAGACCACGGAACATGTGCAGATAAATCACCACGAAGAAGGCCGAGGCCCCGGTGGAGTGCATATAACGCAGCAACCAACCATACTCCACATCACGCATGATGTATTCGATGGAAGCAAAGGCGCCTTCTGCGGTAGGTACGTAGTTCATGGTCAGCCAGATACCGGTGAGGATCTGGTTTACCAGCACCAACAGGGCCAGAGAACCGAAGAAGTACCAGAAGTTGAAGTTCTTGGGAGTCGCATACTGACCCACGTGACGGTTATAGGTGGCCGTCATTGGGATACGTGCGTCGATCCAATCGATAATGTTCTTAACCATTATGCAGTCTCCCCGTCGACACCAATGATCACATTCACATCATCAAGATACTTGTGAGGAGGGATCACCAGGTTCAGTGGCGCAGGAACGCCCTGGAATACGCGGCCGGCCATGTCAAACTTGGAGCCGTGGCAAGGACAGAAGAAGCCAGAGCTCACGCCTTCAACCTGCTCGCCAAATGAATCTGGCAGATAGGTAGGAGAACAGCCCAGGTGAGTACAGATACCAACAGCGATAAAGTACTCAGGCTTAATAGAACGTACGCCGTTTTGGGCATACACGGGTTGCTGTAGTTCATCAGACGCAGGGTCGCGCAATTGACCATCGAGCTCAGGAAGCTGCTTAAGCACTTCCTCGGTGCGGCGTACAACCCAAACGGGCTTACCGCGCCACTCTACACGGATCAACTGGCCTGGTTCCAGCTTACTGATATTAACTTCTACCGGCGCACCTGCAGCTTTCGCCTTGGCGCTCGGATTCCATGACTTGATAAAAGGAACCGCTACAGCGACGGCACCAGCACCGCCAACTACAGCGGTTGCGGCTGTCAGGAATCTGCGACGTCCGGTATCGACTGGCGCATTGCTCATCCACATATCTCCCAGCGGGGGTTGGAATTTTTTGTTTTTCAAAATCTTACCGTGAAGCCGTGAAGCTCTGGGTAAAATCAAAGTTTGAGGCGGGGCTCATTATAGCCAAAAAGTGGAGGCAGATCATAGTCAAAACACACAACTAAGTTGGGGAGATAGTGTTTTTTTCAACAGGGCAATCGACGCCGATGGTGCAATTTGCCATTCCTGCCCGGCAAAACCTATGTAGATTGAAATCACGACAAATCTAAATTAGCGATTTAAAAGTATTTTTCCATAAAAAAAGCCCAACCGAATTGGTTGGGCTTTAATCTGCGACAAGCCGATTATTTTGGCTTGGCTTCCTTCATATAACGGAAGAATTCGCTGTCAGGCTCCAGCACCATCACGTTGCCACTGCCGGCAAAGCTGGCACGGTAAGCATCCAGGCTACGCATAAAGGCATAGAACTCAGGATCCTTCTTGTAGGCATCGGCGTAGATCTTGGCGGCAACCGCATCCCCTTCACCGCGCAGCACCTGGGCATTACGCTGGGCATTGGAGAGACGAACCACTACGTTGGCATCGGCGGTCGCACGAATTTTTTCGGCTTCCTCGCGACCCTTGGCGCGGTGTTCTTTGGCCACAGCCTGACGCTCGGCACGCATACGCTGGAAAATCGATGAGCTGACGTTGGTTGGCAGGTTGATCTGCTTCACCCGTACGTCCACGACTTCGATACCCAAGTCTTCAGCACTCTTGCGGACATTTTCCAGCGCCTTGCGCTGCAATTCATCACGGCCACTGTTTTCTTTGTCCAGGGTTTCACCCTCACGGACACCGGAAACAATTTCCTTGATGGTACGCTGACCGAACTCGGTACGCAGGTCACTGTTAATTTTACGCTGCAGCAGGGCTTCGGCATTGGACTTGATACCACCGTTGGTAGACAGGTAGTACTTTTCAAAGTCATGGATGCGCCACTTCACGTAAGAATCCACCATCAGGTCTTTCTTTTCTGAAGTTACGAAGCGGTCAGCTGCGCCGTCCAGGGTTTGCACCCGAGCGTCGAGATTACGCACAGTGTCGATGAAAGGCATTTTAAAGTGCAGGCCTGGGCCAAACACCTTGGTGCGCTCCACACCGTCCACGTTTTCTTTCACGATGGCGTTAAAGCGCGACACGATGGCCCGCTCGCCTTCATTCACCACCATCAGTGATGAACTCAGCACCGCAACAACCACGACCAGGATAACCAGTAATAAACGACTCATTTCTTATTCCCTCCCCTGGCGAACACGATCTTCACGGGACGGACGGCCACTTACCGGCAGGCCAGTAGAGCGGCTGGAAGCGCTTGAGTCCACATGGTTTTGGGAAGACACTCCTGAATCATCGTTGTTGCTTGCGCCAACAGCCGGACTCATCAGCTTATCCAACGGCAGGTACATCAGATTGCCGTTGTTTTTGGCATCGATAAGCACCTTGTTGTTGCCGGAAAGTACCTCTTCCATTGCCTCGATATACAGGCGCTGACGGGTTACTTCCGGGGCAGCCTTGTACTCAGGCAGCATCTTGTCAAAGCGCGCCACGGCACCCTGAGCCTGCTGAACCACCTGCGCCTTGTAGGCACGGGCGTCTTCGGCAATACGCTGTTCCTGACCACGGGCGCGAGGTTCAACTTCACGCTGATAGGCTTCGGCTTCACGGATATAACGCTGTTCGTCTTCCTGTGCTGCAATGGCGTCATCGAAGGCGTCTTTCACTTCTTCCGGCGGACGGGCCGGCAGGAAGTTCACGTCAACTATGGTCAAGCCCAGCTTGTAAGGCTCGATAATACGCTCAAGCTCAGCCCAGGTATCGGTACGGATTTTGTCACGGCCAGTGGTGAGGATGTCGTCCATGCGTGAGTGACCCACCACGTAGCGCAGGGCGCTGTCGGTCGCTTCACGCAACGAAGAATTGGCATCCACGGCACTGAACAGATACTGGTAAGCGTCAGTCACCTTGTACTGCACTGCCAGCTCAACCTGTACCACGTTTTCATCGGAAGTCAGAATGCTGCCAGCGGCAGGAATGGTGCGGAAGGCCTCCACGTCCACCGGGAAGACTTCATCGATAAAGGTGGCTTTCCAGCGCAGGCCGGGGCCAACTTCACCTATGTATTCACCAAAGCGCAAGTGAACGCCACGCTCTGCTGTCTTGATGGTATAAAACCCAGACAGGAACCACACAGCAGCGCCCAGCGCAAGGACAATACCCAGGCCGCCGAAACCGACGCCATTACCCTTGCCACCAAAGCGTTTGGAAATATTACGAAAGACTTCGTCCAGATCCGGTGGCCCCTTATCGTTGCCACCCTTGTTTCCCCAAGGGTCCTGACCCTTGTTACCGGGCTCGTTCCAAGCCATTTAATACTCCATAAGTGGATGATATTAATAGTTAACAAACTACCCTATCAGTCGCTGTATCGACAATAAAGGTTTCCAACTCACCTTGACTCTGTTTAGCAAGCCTGCGCCAATCGGCATCAGACATACGAACAGACAAGATACAGTTCCCCAGATCGTCATACTCTTTCTGCTGTATCGCATCCAGTCGGTAAAACTGGCCAAGATAATGCCCGGCCGTGGCCGGAATTTTCAGGGTCAGCTCGGCAATCACATTGCCCACCAACTCCTGAATTGCCTGCCGCAGTAAATCCAATCCCTGATCCTGCTGCGCAGTTAACCAGACCCGGAATGGCTTTCCGGTGTCATCCCGATCAATGGCCGGTTGCAAGCCTTCGACCAGGTCGATTTTGTTGCACACGATGAGTTGAGGGATCTCATCGGCATCGATTTCCTTCAGAACCGCCTGCACCTGCTCAATGTTGTCACGCATCTTTTCATCTGCGCAATCAATCACGTGAAGCAAGAGGTCGGCTTCACGGGTTTCCTGCAGTGTCGCCTTAAATGCGGCAACCAGATCGTGTGGAAGGTGACGGATAAATCCCACGGTATCGGCAAGAATGGCGGCGCCATCGGGCAAGTCCAACTTGCGAAGGGTAGGATCCAGAGTCGCGAACAGCTGATCGGCGGCGTACACCTCTGAGCTGGTCAGCGTATTGAACAGGGTCGACTTTCCTGCGTTGGTATATCCCACCAGGGATACCGCCGGCATGTCGCTGCGTTGACGCGCCCGACGACTCTGCTCACGCTGTTTGTCTACCTTCTCCAGACGACGGTTAATCGTCTTGATCCGGCCGCGCAGCAGGCGACGGTCGGTTTCCAACTGGGTCTCACCGGGACCGCGAAGGCCGATACCGCCCTTCTGACGTTCCAGGTGAGTCCAGCCCCGCACCAGGCGAGTCGACATGTGGCGCAATTGCGCTAGCTCCACTTGCAACTTACCTTCGTGTGTCCGGGCACGCTGGGCGAAAATATCCAGGATCAGGGTCGTCCGGTCGAGTACACGACAATGGCACACCTGTTCCAGGTTTCGCTCCTGAGCCGGACTCAGGGCATGGTTGAATATCACCACATTGGCATCGGTCGCGGCCACCATGGCGGCCAGCTCCTCTGCCTTACCGGAGCCCACAAAAAACTTGCGATCCGGCGCTCGGCGGCTTCCTGTGATTACACCAACGGCGCGGGCGCCCGCCGATTCCACCAATAACTGCAATTCGGCGAGATCTTCCCGACTGCCTTCGTCGGTAAAATCGATATGGACAAGAACCGCAGTTTCTCCCGCCTCATAACGATCAAACAAGAAGCAAACCTCTCAAATTCAGACAGCAGCGATTACTGTTCGCTGGCACTGTCGTCCTGCTGGGCATTGTAGTTGCTGCCGCCACCCTGGTGGTTACCCACGTTGAATGGACGGGAAGGCACTACGGTAGAGATGGCGTGCTTGTAAACCATCTGGCTCACTGTGTTCTTCAGCAGGATCACGAACTGGTCGAAAGACTCAACCTGACCCTGAAGCTTGATGCCGTTAACCAAATAGATTGAAACAGGAACACGCTCACGGCGCAGTGCGTTCAAAAATGGGTCTTGTAAAGATTGCCCCTTAGCCATTTGTTATTTCCTTTTTAAATTATAAAAATCCAACGCAAACGTTTTCTGTTTGAATTGAGTAGTATACAGCAAATGCAGATTCTCTACCGGGATTGCTGTACAAGTTTCTCCAAATTCCCTTCGTCGCCGCTAATCAGCCATTGCAAATCAGGCCATCCCCGCAACCATGTTAATTGACGCTTGGCCAATTGCCTAGTGGCGGCAACAGCTTTTTCGACCATAGTATCATGGTCATACTGCCCCTCCAGGTACTGCCATACCTGTCGGTAGCCCACGCAGCGCATCGAGGGTAACTCAAGGTGCAGGTCGCCCCTGTCCTTAAGCCCAGCCACTTCGTCGATAAAGCCCTGCTCAAGCATGGCTTCAAACCGCTGCCCGATAAGCTGGTGCAGGGTTTTGCGCTCCTTGGGTGCAATAGCAAATTGCACCATCCGGTACGGCAAGGACTCAGCTTTGGTTTGAGTGAGCTCAGTCAATGTCTTACCGGTGATCCGATAGACCTCAATCGCCCGCGACAGGCGCTGGGGATCGTTGGGATGAATACGCTCGGCGGCCACAGGGTCAATCTGCTTCAACTCATCATGAAGCGCCTGCCAGCCTTTGGCTTCCACATCCGCAGCGATCCCGGCTCTGACGGCATCATCGGCACTGGGCAGTGGCGAGAGACCATCTAGCAAGGTCTTGAAATACATCATGGTTCCCCCCACCAACAGCGGGGTCTTGCCTCGGGAAAGAATGTCTTCGATTTCCCTTACGGCATCGGCACGGAAATCCGCAGCCGAGTAGCTCTCCAGCGGATCGAGAATATCAATCAGCCGGTGAGGTCCACGGGCCAGTTCAGCGGCCGTGGGTTTGGCGGTACCTATGTCCATACCGCGATAAATCAGCGCCGAATCAACTGAGATGATTTCGCAGTTGTGGTGCTCGGCCAGCTCCAGTGCCAAAGCGGTCTTACCCGAAGCGGTTGGCCCCATCAAAAACAGCACCTTGGGCAGGTCTGTTCGATCAGTGTTTGTGTTCATCAAGCCATGTCTGCCAGGGCAGTTCCCCGGCACTCTCTAAAATGCGTTGCTGTGCGTCAGTATCCAGTGCCTGCAAGCGCTGCCACAGCCTGGGCGCCGCCTCAAAACCGCTGACCTGCGCAGCCAGCCAATGTGCCAGCGCTTCGTCGGCCGGAGCTTCGTGCTGTATCCAGGCAAGCAGCTCAGGAATAAGCCGCGCCAGCTGACTGTCCCTCAGATATGGGGGCACTTTTTTGATTATCAACTGCTGATAGCGAATTGCCAGTTCAAGCCCCATTTTCCTGAGTAAGGCATCGCGACTTTGCAATATATCGGCCCAGTCTGCATCGGCCTGCACCGACACCGGCATCAGCAGCGGCTGACCAATCAGCCCTGTTGGCAACCTGCAAATAAGCTCTTGCTGCAGTAGCTCTTTTGCCACTCTGGTAAGAGAAAGC
Source organism: Shewanella zhuhaiensis (assembly GCF_022484835.1). Classification (NCBI taxonomy): domain Bacteria; kingdom Pseudomonadati; phylum Pseudomonadota; class Gammaproteobacteria; order Alteromonadales; family Shewanellaceae; genus Shewanella; species Shewanella zhuhaiensis. The sequence goes on along the minus strand of NZ_JAKUDL010000003.1, from coordinate 6,138 downwards.
AGTTTGAGACTGGCGCCTTCACACAGGACCCAATACTGACCATCGAGCAGTGGCGGCATCGATGGCACGCTCAGCTGCTGTCCAGCAGCATTGGCTGCCATGCCGCTGGCCGTAACCGATGCGCTCGCAGCTGCGCCAGTAGGCGTAGATAACAGCTCGCCGTAATGCTGCGCCGCAAGTTGCCTGTCCCGGCTACTTTTGTCACCAAAGCCCGGCTGAGCAAAGTTATCCCGCACATAACGGCTGCCCTGGCCTGAACTGGTGCCAAAGCCTCCGCGCTCGGACGCTGCCTGCCCAAATCCAGCCGAAGCCGGAGCGGTGCCGCGCAGGTTGTGGCTGCCAACACCTGAGTGCTGCATGCCGCCACCCAGCGCAAAGGCTTCGACGTCTTCGGCGCTCTCAGTGCGATAGCCTGGGTGGGACTCAGCCACGGCCCTTGCTGGCTCCGGTTCGTTATCCCTATGCTGCGCGCTGCCAAAGTCATCCTTTAAAACATTCGCTGTCAGCGGCAAGTCGCGCATCTGACTCAAAGCCGATTGCAGTACCTGCAAAATAAAATCATGAACATAGCGGGCCTGATGGAAGCGGACCTCGTGCTTTGCCGGGTGCACATTCACATCCACCTGATGGGGATCCACATCGAGCCGCAACACAAACCCGCCCTGCTCCAGCGCACCGCATTCGGCAAACGCCTGACGCACCGCATGATTCACCAGACGGTCACGCACCAGGCGTCCGTTCACATAGAAATAGTGACAATCGACTGTGTCGTTCAGCGCGGGAGACTGCAGATATCCGCCAAGATGCATCCCATCATGACGACAATCTACCTTGATTGCTGTATCAGCAAAGGCACGTCCGGCAACCTGCCCCAGCCGCTGCAGATACTGAGCTTCGGTGGAAGCCGCGCGGAACTGGCGCACGGGTTTGCCGTTGTGAGTCAGGGAAAAATGCACGTCAGAGCGTACCAGAGCTATCCGCTTAAGCCACTCATCAATATGGGTGAATTCGGTTTTGTCGCTCTTTAAAAAACGCCTGCGGGCCGGGGTGTTAAAGAAGAGGTCGGCCACTTCAATGGTGGTGCCCACCGGATGGGCGGCAGGCATGACCTTAAGGGCGACTTCCGAGCCCTCGGCATACGCCTGCCAGGCTTCGGCCTGCTCGGCGGTGCGAGAGGTTAAGGTAAGACGGGAGACTGAGCTGATACTCGCCAGCGCTTCGCCGCGAAAACCAAAACTCAGAATGGCTTCCAGGTCTTCCAGAGTTTGCACCTTGGAGGTGGCATGACGGGCCAGCGCCAATGCCAGCTCATCCTTGGGGATTCCACCACCATTATCGCGAATGCGGATAAGCTTGCTGCCGCCTTTGTCAATATCGATATCGACCCGGGTAGCACCGGCGTCCAGACTGTTTTCCACCAGCTCTTTGATGACAGAGGCTGGTCGCTCCACCACCTCGCCGGCTGCAATCTGGTTTGCCAACTGGGGTGGCAATACCTGAATTGCCATAAAAATCCTTGTTTAACCTTTGGGAATAACCAACTGCTGGCCAATACGCAGGGTATCGGACTTAAGGTTATTGGCCTGACGCAGTGCAGTCACAGACACCCCATACTGGGCCGCAATCACCGACAGCGACTCGCCGCGGTTTACCTTGTGCTTGCTGCTGCCGCTGCGTTTTGCCAGCAATGAATCACTGGGGGCATTGGCCTCAAAATAGCGCAGCACACCGGCATGAATGGCACGGGCCAACTTGTCCTGATGGGCGGAATTCTTCAGCAGCGACTCTTCTTTTGGATTGGAGATAAAGCCGGTTTCTACCAGAATCGATGGGATGTCAGGCGACTTGAGCACCGCCAGACTCGCCGACTCAGGGCGGCTCTTGTGCAGTTCAGTAACCTTGCCCAGGTCCTTGAGGATATCGCTGGCGATACTGTGGCTGATGGCCATGGAGCGGTCCATCGACATATCCAACAGCGTCATTGCCAGGTACTGCTCGTTATCGGCGTTCTGGATGATTTCCCCGGCGCCGCCGAGCAGCTCAGAGTGTTTTTCTTTCTGTTCAAGCCAGCGACCGATTTCACTGTTGGCCCTGCGCATCGACAGCACCCACACCGACGCCCCTTTGGGGTTTGGTGAGGTAAAGGCATCGGCGTGAATAGATACCAGCAGATCGGCTCTGTGCTTACGGGCCAGATCCGAGCGTTTATTCAGATTGACGAAGTAGTCACCGGTGCGGGTCATCACGGCTTTCATGCCCGGGGTAGCATCGATTTTCTTTTGTACCCGCTTGGCAATTTCCAGCGCGACTTTTTTCTCGTACAAACCCGATGGGCCGATGGAGCCGGGGTCGTCACCACCGTGACCGGCATCGATGGCCACTATGATATCCCGTGCCGATTCAGTAGGCGCCACTATGGTACGGGCATCATTGGTTTTCTCTTCCAAATCAACTACAAGGCGATTACCGTAGGGGTCGGTTGGCGGCAGAGAAAACAGATTGGCGTTCACAGGGCGATTCAAGTCAATCACTAGCCGCAGCACACCCTTTTTGGGTGGTTTACTGAGGCGAACCCGTTTAACCAGCTTGGAGTTGTTGGCGATTTTATCGAACGCCAGCTTGGTCTGGGTGTCATCCAGATCCACCACCAGACGGTCGGGGGCAACCAGTGTCGATTGGGTGTAAGAAGGCTTGGCAGTGAGATCAAACACTACCCGGGTCGATTCCGGCGCCGCCCAAATCCTGACGCCTTCGAGTTTATTGGCCGCCAGCCCTTCAACCGAAAACAACAGGAAAAAAATAAAAAGGAGTCTGTTTATTGTTCTATTCATTCAGCAAGTTGTTCAATGACTGCCCTGCCAGCCTCGGAACCGGCATGGATATTAAGCTCACGCCCGGCACCGGAATAGGCCAGGTGCAAATGCAGATCGGCTTCGGGCAATAGCCCCTGACCCCGGTCAGGCCACTCTACTATACACAGGCTGGTGTCGGAAAAGTAATCTCTGATCCCCATAAACTCCAGCTCTTCCGGATCGGCAAGGCGATAGAGGTCGAAATGATATACTTCGACGCCAGGAAGCTCATAAGGTTCCACGAGAGTGTAAGTTGGACTTTTTACCGCCCCTTTGTGTCCCAAAGACTGGATAAGACCGCGGCTTAATGTGGTTTTGCCGGCGCCCAATTCACCAGTGAGATAAAGAGTTAACGGGGGACGAATACGCTGGGCTAGCTTTTGACCGATTTCTACGGTTTGGGCGTCATTTTCGAGAAATATCTTAACGTCTGTCATCTCGGCTCTTCGATAAAAAGCAACGGCGCCGGCACCGCTTGCCGGCACAGGCTTATCAATGTTGCCTAGATTAAATCACTATTGACCAATTGGCGAATAAAAGGCATCAGGTCGCTGGCCAGCATTCCCCGCTCACCGGCCTCGGCAGCCAAGTCGGCCGCTTCACCATGGATAACCACCCCGGCTACGGTTGCCGTCATGGTGTCTAGCCCCTGTGCCATCAGGGCGGCAATTATACCAGATAAAACATCGCCACACCCACCACTGGCGAGGCCAGGATTCCCCACAGGGGCCACCACCAGGTTGGTGCCATCGAAGATAAGGGTGCCAGCCCCCTTCAGCAGCACCACGCCACCAAAGGTTTCCTGTAAGCGGCGGATGGCATTGAAACGGTCGGCTTCCACTTCCGCCGTGGACAGCCCCAATAATCGCGAGGCCTCGCCCGGATGGGGCGTCAGCACCCGATTTATCTGGCGGCAAGGCTCCTTGGCAAGCAGATTCAGCGCATCGGCATCCAGTACACAGGGCTTGTCTGACAGGCCTACGGCTTTATAGAGGTTATAACCCCAATCATCCTTGCCAAGCCCAGGGCCCAGCACCAGCACATCGGCCCAGCCAAGACGCAGATACACTTCCATATCCACCAGCTCACAGCCCCAGAACATCAGCTCGGGCCGATTGGCGTTAACCGTGAGTTGATGTTCGGGGCGACTGATAACCGTCACCAGCCCAGCGCCGGAGCGCAGGCAAGCTTCACCGGCAAGGCGCACAGCCCCGGCCATGCCGTAGTTGCCTCCCATGATGGTTACCTTTCCGGATTTGCCTTTGTGGCTGTCCCGGGCGCGGCGCCCCAGCAAATCGGTCAGAAAGCTTGCATCCACCCGCTGGCACGCAGGCTCGGTTTCAGCAAGGATTTCCCCAAGCCCAACAGAGGCATACAACACCTTGCCGGCAAAATGGCGGGCGCGGGAGGTAAATAGCCCCTGCTTGAGGCCGCCGAAGCAGAGGGTGACATCCGCTTCAATCGCCATCGGATTCACATTGCCGGTATCGGCATTAACACCTGAGGGTACATCCAAACTGAGTACCCAGGCGTTTTGGGCGTTAATCGCCTCAATGCATTGATTCAATGGCTCACTGAGTTCCCCGGCCACACCGGTGCCAAGCAAGCCATCGACAATCACTTCGGCGCCTTCGAGCGCGGCTTCGCTGAAGGCTTCAGTGGTGCCTCCGGCGGCGACAAATGCCTGCAACGCCTCGGCGTGTTCAGCCGTTTTACCTTCGCCAAACAGCAGTACCCGCGGTCGGTTGCCCTTGGCAAGCAAAAGCCTGGAGAGCACCAGCGCATCGGCGCCGTTGTTGCCCTTGCCCACCAACACCACAGTTTGGCAGTGCGCACTTTCCAAAGATTCGAGGGTGGCCATGGCGGCGCTGCCAGCTTGCTCCACCAGTTCGTAGAGCGAACAAAGCCCGCGCTTAACGGCTTCCTGCTCGGCCGCTTTAACCTGGGCGGCGCTGTACAGCGATTGCGGCAAAGAAATGGGTAAGGCGCTCATGCCATGACTCCGTTCGATAACGATTAAATATCAAATTCTTGAATTCAACTGGCGACAGCGTGGATAGCTTTATACACTTAAAGTTGAGCCCCAACGGGCGCCTTAAGCTATTTTTCGGAGCACAAGTATGACTGGCACAAGGACGATGCTGCTCACCTTGTTGATCTTGGTACTGTCGGTACTCTTGATCAGCCTGCCCCTGTCTTCAAATATTCTGATCCAGGCTCTGCTGCTGCTGTGCGTTTTGCTGGTCGCCGTAGGCCTGTACAAAGCCATCACGCTTCCCCTGCAGGATAAAGATAACGACAAATCCTGAAGGCGCACTTATGCCAAAAATAGCAGCCGCAACCCTTACCGAACCTTGATGCAGGTCATGTAATTCGCAATTAACTAAACTAATCGGTGGCTTTTGAAGAGGCACAAAAAAACCGGCAACGAGTGCCGGTTTTTGTTTAGCCTTGCAAGGAGATCAGATGTCATCCATGCGGATGGTGCTGTGAACCAGGCGTTGCTGCTGGATTTTCTCTACCCGCACCAGGTCGGCGAGAGCACTGCGGATCTCTTCGGTTTGTGACGTTTCCACAGTTTTTTCCAGCAAACCAATCAAACGGTTTTCCAGGTCCAGGTGCAGGCTGAGCACATCATCTTCCTGCATATTGGCCGGTAACATTGTGCTCTGACAGCGCTTGATAAAATCTTCAAAAATCAGATCTTTGTACCATGTGTCCAATAGTCTGGACGGTGCATCATCCACATAGTCTTCCAGCGTCTGTGCCACATGTTTTTGCTGCTGTTGAAAGTATTCCAGCATCAGCTTAACCCTGGAAGAATCAGCCTGAGCATGCAGCCTGCCGTACAGCTGCGCCATCTCCAGGCGGCATGTTGCCAAGTACTCCAGAAGTTCACGCAATTGTTGGATACGCATAGGACTGCCTCCTTCTTATGTGACCGGCGAGCGGTCAAAAATCAACTTTGTCTGGAGGCATTATGGAAGCTATTCCAACTGGATTATTTGAAATGCATCATAATTCAGCAATTGCGAAATTCAGTCGGGGTGGGCTTTTGACGGTTTTTTGCAGAGGATCACCCTCTTCGTAGACTCTGTGGTGAGCTTCACATCAATGGACAAGGATAAGCCAACGAAAGCACGACGAATAAAGCGTCAGTGAAAATCAATAACTATGGGTGTTGATTTGAACAAAAGGGAGGGAGGGAGAGATTGGAGCGACATATCGGGTTCGAACCGATGACCTATACCTTGGCAAGGTATCGCTCTACCAACTGAGCTAATGT